>KB291737.1:67459-78589 GCA_000318405.1 Brevundimonas diminuta 470-4
CGGCGGACGCCGGGATCCAGTGAGAGCTTCGTTCTCCATCGGTGAGATGGAGCTGCCAGTGTCCAAGCGAGCGCTTGAAGCCAAAGGACTGGATCCCGGCGTCCGCCGGGATGAGCGGTTAGAAAAGGGCGTGCTATGTTCCTTTCGTGACCGTCCCGCCTTCGCTCCCGTCCGCCATCCTCGACGCCGCCTCGGCGCCGGACCCGCGCGCCGCCGTCACCGCGCTCCTGCGTGAAAGCTTCGACGCCGACCGCGCTCGCGCCGCACGCCGGGCCGAGAGCGCCACCGACGGCGCCGAGGCCGCGCGCCTCTATGCCGAGGCCGCCGACGCCATGCTATCGACCCTGTGGCGGTTCACGACCGAACAGATTCATCCGGCCCCGGACGAGCGGCTGAGCCTGCTGGCGGTCGGCGGCTACGGACGCGGGGTGCTGGCGCCGTTTTCGGACCTCGACCTGCTGTTCCTGCGGCCGGGGCAGGCGATCAGTCCGCGCGCCCGGGCGGTGGTCGAGTTCGTCCACTACGTCCTGTGGGATCTGGGGCTGAAGGTCGGCTCGGCCTTCCGCTCCATCGGCGAGACGCTGGCGCTGGCGCGCGACGACATGACGGTGCGAACGACGCTTCTGGAAGCGCGGGTGCTGGCGGGGGATGGGGGCCTCGGCGAAAGCCTTCTCAAGCGGTTCAGCAGCGCGGTCGCCCGCGCCGACCCGCGCCCCTTCATCGCCGCCAAAATGTCTGAGCGCGACGTGCGCCTGCAGAAGACCGGCGCCGTCCGCTATCGCGTCGAGCCGAACGTCAAGGACGGCAAGGGCGGCTTGCGCGACCTCAACACCCTGTTCTGGATCGCTCGCTCGCTGGCCCCGGACAGCGAGCGGGGGCAGGCGGCGCTGGAGGGCCTGTTGACCGCGCGCGAGCTGCGCAGCTTCCGCGAGGCGATCGGCTTTCTGTGGCGGGTGCGCATCCTGCTGCACCTGGTTGCGGGCAGGCCTGAGGAGAAGCTGACCTTCGACGTGCAGCCCGAGATCGCCCGGCGCATGGGCTGGCGGGGGCGCGGCGACGAACTGGCGGTCGAGCGTTTCATGCGCCGCTATTTTCAGGTGGCGCGCGAGGTCGGGGCGCTGACCCGCGCCGTCTCGGCCCAGTTGGAGGCGCGCCAGCAGAAGAAGGCGGAAGGGCTGGCGCGCGGCCTGTCGCGCCTGATCCGCCGCCGACGGGTCAAGCTGGCCTTCGACGGTCTGGCTGTGGAGGAGGGGCGGCTGACGGTGACGGGAGCCAACGTCTTCGCGCGCGATCCGGCGCGGCTGCTGCTGCTGTTTGTCGAGGCGGACCGGCTGGATCTGGACCTGCATCCCGACGCCTTCGCCGCCGTGATCCGCTCGCTGACGCTGGTGACGCCCGCCCTGCGCCGCGATCCGCGCGCGGCCGAGGCCTTCCTGACGGTGCTGGCGCATGGCCAGCGGCCCTATCGCGTCCTGTCGATCATGAACGAGACGGGGCTGCTGGGTCGCTTCCTGCCTGAATGGGGGCGGATCGTCGGCCAGACCCAGTTCAACATGTACCACGCCTATACGGTGGACGAGCACACGCTTCAGGCGGTCGGGATCATCAACGACATCGCGCGCGGCAAGCTGAAGGCGGACCACCCGGCCTCGACCGCCATCGTGCCCCGCATCGTCGATATCGAGGCCCTGATGCTGGCCATGCTGCTGCACGACGTGGGCAAGGGCGGCGACCGGGGGCAGTTGGAGGACGGCGCCATCGCCGCGCGCCGGGCGTGCGAGCGGCTGGGGGTCGACCCGCGCCGGATCGAGCTGGTCGTCTGGCTGGTGCGCCATCACCTGCTGATGAGCGACTACGCCCAGAAGCGCGACGTGTCCGACCCCTCGACCGTGCGCGCCTTCGCCGAGGCGGTGGGGGATCCCGAGCGCCTGCGGATGCTGATGGTGCTGACCGTGGCCGATATCCGGGCTGTCGGGCCGGGCGTGTGGAACGGCTGGAAGGGGCAGTTGATGCGCGCCCTGTTCGAGGCGACCGAGGCCCTGTTCCGGGGCGACGCCGTGACGCGCGAAGACCCCTTGTCCGACCATCCGGCCCTGGTCGAGCGGGCGCGGCGCGAAGGGGCGGCGGTCGAGGCCCTGCCTGCCGAGGGGCCTCTTGAATCCACAGCCCGGGTGGCCGTTGCTGCGCGCGACCGGCCGGGCCTGTTTGCCGATCTGGCCGCGACCCTGTCGATGGCGGGCGCCGACGTGGTGGGCGCGCGTCTGGCCACGGCCGACGACGGCATGGCGCTGGACGTGTTCGAGATTCAGGACGGGGCGGGCGAACCCTATGGCGGGCGCGAGCCGCGACGGCTGGCCCTTCTGGTCAAGGCGATGGAGCGGGCGGTGCTGAAGGGCGCACGCACCTCGGCCATGCAGGCGCCGCGCGTCAGCGCCCGCCGCGCCGTGTTCGAGGTGCGCCCCGTGGTGCGGATCGACGCTGATACCGGGACCAGCGCCGTGGTGATCGAGGTATCGGGCGCCGACCGGCCGGGCCTGCTGGCCGACCTGGCGCGGACGATCTCTGCCCACGGCTATTCCACCCGCTCGGCCCACGTCGCCAGCTTCGGCGAGCGGGCGGTGGACGGCTTCTACATCACCGACCCCGACGGCCGGAAACCGAAGAGCAAGGCGAAGCTGGAGGCGCTGAAGGCGGACCTGCTGGAGGTGCTGGATCGCGCGCCGCAAGGCCCGGCGGGGCGCAGCATCACCCCCGTGCGCGCCAGCGTGCGCGACGTGTCGGATCTGGAAGGCGCTCTGGGCCGCTCGCCCGTATCCAGCGGCCCGCAGGCGCGCTAAGGCGTTTCGGGACCGAGCGCAGGAACAGCCGTGAACGACAAGACCGATCCCATCGAACCGGCCGCGCCGATCCCGGCCGCAAACGCCACGGTCGAGCCGGTGGTCCAGCCGCCTGCGTCTGCTGCAACAGCCAAGGCCGGCGGGGTGGCGCGCTCATCGGCCATTTTCAGCGCCATGACCCTGCTCAGTCGTCTGGCCGGGTTCGCACGCGATCTGGTTATCACGGCGGCGCTGGGCGCCTCGGCGGGACCGGCGGCGGACGCCTATTATACGGCGCTGAACTTCCCCAATCTGTTCCGGCGCATCTTCGCCGAGGGCGCCTTCGCCGCCGCCTTCGTGCCCGCCTACGCCAAGACGCTGAAGAGCGAAGGCGAGGCGGCGGCCGACAAGGTGGCGACCGACGCCCTGGCCGCCGTGGCGGCCGTCACCGTGGCCCTGACCATCGTCGCCCAACTGACGATGCCGTGGCTGATGACCGTCATCAACATTGGCTTCCTGGACGATCCGGCGCGGTTCAAGCTGGCGGTGATCCTGACCCAGATCACCATGCCCTATCTGCCCTGCATGGCTATCGCCGCCCTGCTCAGCGGGGTGCTGAACGCAAGGGGGCGCTTCATCGTCTCGGGCGCCTATCCGATCCTGCTGAACCTGATCATGCTGGCCGCCGTCATCCCGGTGAAGGGCGATCAGATCGAGGCCGCCTACGCCGCCTCCTGGGCCGTGCTGGTCGCAGGGATAGCGCAGGCGGGCCTGTGCTGGTGGGCGGCGCGCAGGGCGGGGGCGAACATCCGTCTCAGCCTGCCAAAGATGACCCCGGCGGTGAAGGCCATCATCATCACCGCCATCCCCGCCGCCATCGGCAACAGCGCGACCCAGATCAACGTCTTCATCTCCGGCAACCTGTCCAGCTTCGTCAACGGCGGGCGCACCTGGCTGGCGACGGCGGACCGGCTGTATCAGCTGCCGCTGGGTCTGGTCGGGGTGGCCATCGGCATCGCCCTTCTGCCCAAGCTGTCCTCGGCGGTGGCCTCCAAGGACCATGCCCAGCAACAGGCGTCGATGGACGAGGCGCTGATCCTGTCCATGGCCCTGACCCTGCCGGCGGCGGCGGCCTTGATGGCCATGCCCTATTTCCTGATCGACGCCCTGTTCACGCGCGGCGCCTTCCTGCAGGTGGACGCCGTCAACACGGCCCACGCCCTGCTGCATTTCGGCTGGGGCGTGCCCGCCTTCGTGTTGATCCGCATTCTGGCCCCGGCCTTCTTCGCGCGCGGCGATACGCGACGGCCGATGGTCTTCGCCCTGATCTCGGTGGCGGTGAACGCGGTGCTGGCCATCGGCCTGTTCAACCTCGGCATGGGGGTGTCCGGCATTGCGGCGGCCGTCAGCGCCTCGGCCTGGACCAATGTGCTGCTTCTGGGCGCGACCCTGTGGCGGCGCGAGCATTATCGACCCAGCCCGCGCGCCGTCTGGCGTCTGGGCCGCATCGCCCTGGCCAGCGCGGGGCTGGCGGCGGTGGTCGGCGCGGCGTCGTGGGCGAGGCCCATGCTGCAGGCGCCGGTCGCCGACCTGCTGGCGATGGCGGGTTCGGGCCACGGCGCCAAGGAGATCACCCTGCTGCTGGTCGTGGCGGCGGGCGGTCTGGCCTATGTCGCGCTCGCCTTCCTGACGCGCGCCGTGACCGTGGCCGAGGTCAAGGGCCTGGTGCGGCGGTCGCGGTGAGCTTGCCCTTCGCAGCCCGAACCGATAAGCGCGAGGGCATGGCGCTTTCGGGACGATTTCTCGCTCACGGACGATGGCGCGGCTGATCCGCCGCCTCGGGCTTCTGCACGCCCGCCTTTCGCACGCGAAACCGTGCGCCGACATTCGCCTTTCGACCTCCGAGATCCGCTATCATGACTGACCAGACCCCGGCCCAATACACCGGCCCGCGCCGCATCCTGTCCGGCATTCAGGCTTCCGGCGCCCTGCACCTGGGCAACTATCTGGGCGCGCTGAAGCGCTTCACTGAACTTCAGGAGACGGGCGCGCCCCTGTTCGTCTTCGTCGCCGACATGCACGCCATCACCGTGTGGCAGGAGCCTGAGAAGCTGGCCGCCCAGACGCGCGAGATCGCGGCGGCCTATCTGGCCTCGGGACTGGACCCGGCCAAGGCCGTCATCTTCCCGCAGTCGGCCGTGCCCGCCCACGCCGAGCTGGCCTGGATCTTCAACTGCGTCGGCCGCCTCGGCTGGCTGGACCGGATGACCCAGTTCAAGGAGAAGTCGGGCAAGCACAAGGAACGCTCCAGCGTCGGCCTCTACACCTATCCGGTGCTGCAGGCGGCGGACATCCTGCTCTACAAGGCGACCGAGGTGCCGGTCGGCGAGGACCAGAAACAGCATCTGGAGCTGACCCGCGACATCGCCCAGAAGTTCAACAACGACTTCGGGACGCCCGGCTATTTCCCCCTGCCCGAGCCGCTGATCCAGGGTCCGGCGACGCGGGTCATGTCCCTGCGCGACGGCGCGGCCAAGATGTCCAAGTCCGACCCGTCGGACCTGTCGCGCATCAATCTGACCGACGACGCCGACGCCATCGCCAACAAGGTCCGCAAGGCCAAGACCGACATGGAGCCCCTGCCGGAAACGCTTGAGGGTCTGGAAGGCCGGCCTGAGGCCAAGAACCTGGTCGCCATCTACGCCGCCCTGGCCGACACCACGCGCGAGGCCGTTCTGGCCGAGTTCGCAGGGCAGGGTTTCGGCGCCTTCAAGCCGAAGCTGGCCGAGCTGGCCGTGTCGTCGATGGCCAATGTCACCGCCGAAATGCGCCGCCTGATGAACGACCCGGCCGAGATCGACCGCGCCCTGGCCGCCGGCGCCGAAAAGGCCCGCGAGGTGGCCGAGCCGACCATCGCCGAGGTCAAGAAGATCGTCGGCTTCTGGCAGGGCTGATCGGGGCGACGCGGCGATGACGCATCCGCTCGACCGGCCGGTCTGGAGCGCCCTGACGTCTGAGCGTCAGGCGCCGCTGGCCGTGGGGGCGGGCGGGGCGCTGCGTCTGGCGCCCGGCTATGGCGTCTTCGCCGCCAGCATTGATCAGTCCCCGCAAGGGGTGGCGGCCATCGCCGCGCTGGACCAGCCCGAGGGTATGCTGGCCACGGTCGAGGCCGACCCTACGCCCGTTCCGCCCGGCCTGACGGTGCTGAAGGAGGCGGTGCTGTCGCAGATGGTTCTGGTCGAACTGGCGCCCGCCAAGGTGCGCGACATCGCCATCGAACCGCTGACCGAGGCGGACGCGCCGGCCATGCTGGCGCTGGCGACCCTGACCGAGCCGGGGCCTTTCTTCGAGCGAACGCACCGGCTGGGCGACTTCTTCGGGGTCAAGCAGGACGGTCGGCTGCTGGCCATGGCGGGCGAGCGGCTGAAACCCGACGGCTTCACCGAGGTGTCCGGCGTCTGCGCCCACCCCGACGCGCGGGGGCGCGGCTATGCAGGCGCCCTGATGCGAGCAGTGATCGAGCGTATCCTGGCGCGCGGCGAGACGGCCTTTCTGCACTCCTATGCGGACAACGTCGGGGCCATCGCCCTGTACCATTCGCTGGGCTTCACCATTCGCGCGCCGATGCAGATGCGGATGTTGACCAGAGGCGATTTGGCGCAAGGCGAACCGGGCGCCTAGCTTGGCTTCCGGATGCGGCGACCATCGCCAATTCGATCCGCGCCGACGTGCGGATCGCGGCGGGCTTTGATCAGGCTTCAGGCGTCGCTTCCGTCGGCGCGGTTTCCTTCAGGAAGGCGGTGAAGCGGCGCAGGGCCTCTGCGGCCAGCTCGGGATGATGGCGCATCGGACCGTTGTTGGTCGGCTCGTCGAAGGCGTGGGTGCCGTCGACGACCCAGCTTTCGACCTCGGCCCCGCCCGCGCGGATCATGGCGTTGACGCGCTCGGCGTTGCGCACCGTGGTCAGGTGATCGCGCCCGGCCGTCAGGGCGAAAACGCGCGGATGCAGTCGCCACGGCTTCATCCGGTTGAACGCCCAGGCGCCGATATAGCTATAGGCCAGCCACACCGCCTTCACGCCCGACAGATCGACGACGCCGGGATCCGCTACACCCATGCGGCGGGGCGCGGGCGTTTCGCTCATCATCTCCATGATCGACCAGCCGCCGTGGCTCCATCCGCCCAGGGCGAGCTGAGAGGCGTCCACGTCCGATCTGCGTGAAATCCCGTGGATGGCCGCCAGCACATCGCCCGCCCGCTCATAGCCCCGAAGCGCCAGGCCGGTGCAGACGGCGGTCAGGGTGAAGGCCCGGCCCCAGCCGCGCGGCGCGTAGGAATCGACGATGACCGCCCGCCATCCCGCCGCCTTCGCCGCCTCGGCGTACCGCGGCAGGTGGGCGCGAAGGCCGCCGCATCCGTGGAACAGCAGGACGGTCGGACGCGGCCGGTCGTCGTCCGGCCCGACGATCTGGATATGGGGTTCAAGCTTGGCCCAGCGGGCGGCGACGGTGTCCATACCCGCAACTTAGGGCGTCGTTTTTTTCTGGAAAGGGGTCTTGCGCCTCGCTCATTCAGATATATCTGTTTGCAAGTTCGATATATCTAAGTGAGAGAGAAGACGAGATGAGAGGATCCAAGGGGATCGGAAAGCGCGGCCACGGCATGGGCATGGGTATGGGTCAGGGCGGCGGTCGCGGATTTGAGCGCGGCTGGGGATTTGGCGGCGGTCACGGCCGGACGATGCGTCCGGAAGGCCGACGCATGGGCGAGGGCCGGATGCGCGGCGAGGGCCACGGCCGTCGCGGCGGCGGCCGGATGTTCGAGCACGGCGCCCTGCGCTGGGTGCTGCTGTCCCTGATCGCCGACAAGCCCAGCCACGGTTATGAGCTGATCAAGGCTGTCGAGGCGCGGATGGGCGGCGCCTATACGCCCAGCCCGGGCGTCATCTACCCCAGTCTGACGCTGCTGGAGGACATGGGCGCCCTGGACGTCGTCGCCGAGGGCGGCAAGAAGCGTTACGCCATCACCGATGAAGGCCGCCGCCTTCTGGTCGAAAACGCTGAGGCCCTGGCCCACGCCGAGCGCAAGATGAAGGCCCTGCGCGGCCGCACCGACCGCCCGGCCCGTATCGCTCAGGCCATTGAGGCCTTCCGCGCGGCGACCCACGACCGCCTGGCCCAGGAGCCGCCGCTCACCGAGGCCCAGGTCGAGGCCATCGCCGATCTGATCGAAGCCGCAGCCGAAAAGGTGAGACAGGCATGAGCCCCGCCCTTTTACGCCAGCCGCGCCGTGTGCGGCATGAGCTGAAGTTCCGCCGCGCCCGCGTCGAGAGCGTGCAGGATCTTACGCCGGTCCTGAAACGGATCGTGCTGACCGGCGATGAGCTGGAGGGCTTCTTCAGCCCCGGCTTTGACGACCATGTGAAGATCTTCCCCGCGCCGCGCGGCGAGGCGGTGGTGCTGCCGACGCTGGGACCGGACGGGCCGGTCTTCCCCGAGCCCCGGCCGGTAGCGCGGGACTATACGCCGCGTGTTTTCGACGCGGCCAACCGGCGACTGACCATCGACTTCGCGGTCGGTCACGGCGGTCCGGCCACGGCCTGGGCCGAGGATGCGCGGCCGGGCGACGAACTGGGCCTGGGCGGGCCGCGCGGCTCCTTCCTGATCCCGACCAGCTTCGCCGAACACCTGTTGGTCGGCGACGAGGCGGCGATCCCCGCCATCGCACGGCGGCTGGAGGAACTGCCCCAGGGGGCGCGCGCCGTCGCCTGCATCGAGGTCAATGATGCGGCGGGCGAACTGGACCTGCCCAGTCCGGCGGACGTCGAGATCGTCTGGGTGCATCGCAACGGCGGCCCGCGCGGCCGCGCCGAGGCCCTGACGGCGGCGGCGGTGGCGGCGGCGAAACGGATCGACCCGGCCGACGCCTATGTGTGGGTGGCCTGCGAATCTTCGGTCGCCCGCTCGATGCGGACGGCTCTGCTGGCCGCCCGGTCGTTCAACCCGAAATGGATGAAGGTCGCCGGCTACTGGCGCCTGGGCCGCGCCGGCTCGCACGAGGTGATCGAGGATTGAGGCCCGACCGGGCCTTGGCCAAAAGAAAGGGCGCTGCCGATGACCGGCAGCGCCCTCTTCTTTGCGCTCAAGCAGCGAGCCGCCGGGCGGCTTGCGTTAGCGTCCAAAAAAACAGCTCAAGCAGCAGGCGGCCGCGCCGCCTGCGGTAGCGTTCTATCAGTGTCGGAAGACGCGCACGCCGGTGAAGGCCATGGCGATGCCGCGTTCGTCGGCGGCGGCGATGACCTCTTCGTCACGGATCGAGCCGCCCGGCTGGATCACCGCCGTGGCGCCGGCGGCGACGGCTTCCAGCAGGCCGTCGGCGAAGGGGAAGAAGGCTTCCGACGCGCAGGCCGAACCCTCGGCCAGCGAGTGCGCCAGACCCTTGGCCTCGCCGGCTTCCTTGGCGCGGATGGCGGCGATGCGGGCGCTGTCGCGACGGTTCATCTGACCGGCGCCGATGCCCGCCGTCTGACCGTCCTTGGCGTAGACGATGGCGTTGGACTTGACGTGCTTGGCCACGGTGAAGGCGAACAGCATGTCCTGGATCTCGGTCGGTGTCGGCTGGCGGCGCGTGACGATCTTCAGGTCTTCGGGTTTGATCAGCGAGCGGTCGCGCGACTGCACCAGGAAGCCGCCCGCGACCGAGCGGAACACCTCGCCCGGGCCGTGCGGGTCAGGCAGGCCGTCGGTGATCAGCAGGCGCAGGTTCTTCTTGGCGGCGAAGACGGCCTTGGCCTCGTCGTCGGCGCCCGGCGCGATAACCACCTCGGTGAAGATGTCGGTGATGGCGCGGGCGTCGGCGCCGTTCAGCGGGCGGTTGACGGCGATGACGCCGCCGAAGGCCGACACGGCGTCGCATTCCAGCGCGCGGGCGTAGGCTTCCGACAGGTCCTTGCCGACGGCCACGCCGCAGGGGTTGGCGTGCTTGACGATGACGCAGGCCGGGGCCTCGAACTCAGCGACCAGCTCATAGGCGGCGTCGGCGTCGGCGATGTTGTTGTAGCCCAGCTCCTTGCCCTGGATCTGGGCAGCGTAGGCCACGCCCGGACGGCGCTCGCCGGTGCGATAGAAGGCGCCGGTCTGGTGCGGGTTCTCGCCATAGCGCAGGGTCTGGGCCAGCGAACCGGCGATCGACTTGCGGGCCGGGGCGGCGTCTTCCAGTTGAGCAGCGAACCAGCCGGACACGGCGGCGTCATAGGCGGCGGTGCGGGCGAAGGCGCGGGCGGCCAGTTGCTTGCGCAGGGCCAGGGTGGTCGAACCGTCGGCCTTCAGCGCCTCGACGATCAGGCCGATGCTTTCGGCGTCGACGGCGACGGCGACGTGACCGTGGTTCTTGCTGCCCGAGCGGATCATGGCCGGGCCGCCGATGTCGATGTTCTCGATGGCCGCCTCGAAGCCGCCGCCGGATTCCACGGTCTTCTCGAACGGGTAGAGGTCGATCCAGACGATATCGATGGCGCCGATATTATGCTCGGCCATGGCGGCGGCGTGGGCCGGGGCGTTGCGCACGCCCAGCAGGCCGCCGTGCACCACGGGGTGCAGGGTCTTGACCCGGCCGTCCATCATTTCCGGGAAACCGGTCAGATCGGCCACGTCCTTGACCGGCAGTCCGAAGCCCGCGATCGCCGCCTTGGTGCCGCCGGTCGAGACCAGTTCGACGCCTAGGCCCGCCAGGGTGCGCGCGGCCTCTTCCAGCCCGGTCTTGTCCGACAGGGAGATCAGGGCGCGAACGGGTTTGATCGCGTCGGGGGCGGGCGGAAAGTCGGGAGCGGCGGGCATGGGCGGCGTCCGTTAACGGCTGGGGCGGGGAGATGGCGGGGCCTCTAGCACCAACCGGGCGCGGCGTCAGCCCTTGGCCTTCCCCTTAACACCGTCATCCTCGGGCTTGACCCGAGGATCGAGTTGTCCGCCACTCGGCGTTCCATGAACGAACGCCGCCCTTTCATAGCGACCTATATTCTGGCCAGCCGTCCGCTCGGCGTTCTCTATGTCGGCATGACCTCGAACCTGTACGAGCGTATTCGTCAGCATCGGGAGGACCGCATCGAAGGCTTCGCTCAACGATACGGCTGCAAAACCCTGGTCTGGTACGAGATGCACGGCTTCGTCACGGAGGCGATCCGGCGCGAGAAGGCGTTGAAGGCCTGGAACCGGACATGGAAGCTCGAACTCGTCGAGAAGGCCAATCCGCAGTGGCAAGACCTTTATCCCAGCCTTTGTGGACTGGCGCCCGATCCTCGGGTCAAGCCCGAGGATGA
>KB291737.1:78609-95387 GCA_000318405.1 Brevundimonas diminuta 470-4
ATCCTCGGGTCAAGCCCGAGGATGACGGAGAGGGGGAGGGAAGCGTCAGCGCCTTCCTCCGCCGTCTCGACGGCGCTTAGTCCGGATCTCCGCTCGCGCCTGCCGGGCTCAGTTTCCAGCGGATCTTGGTTTCGGCGTCGGTGCGGGCTGAGCCGCGCACGACGATCTGGAGGCTGCGGCGGGTCATGCCTTCGTCGATGTGGACGGCGGGTTCGATGGCCACGTCGGGGCCGTCGCTGCGGAACCACCAGCCGCGACCGGACGGGCCGCGCAGCAGGATGGAGCGGCGGTCGCGGGCCAGCGAGGCCTGGACTCCGGGCTCCAGCTGGAAGCGCAGGGCGTAGGGGGCGGCGATGGCGCGGGTCGCTTCGGGGCGGCCCTCGGGCGGGTGCAGCCTCTCCTCGGCGCGCAATTCGTCCAGACGCTGGTCGATATAGAGGCGACGCTGGTGCATCAGACCATACAGCGGCATCCAGCCGTCGTGCTCGACCTCCAGCCAGACGGCGCCGTCGCCGTCCTGATGCTGGCGGGTGACGTGCAGGGCGGGGCCGACGAGGCGCGGGCCCAGTAGTTCGCCCTTCCAGCCGGACAGGGGCTCGGCCAGCGGCTGTTCTCCAAGCGTCAGGGTCGAGGCGCCCGGCGTCAGGCGCAGGGCCTGGCGGTCCAGGGCGCGCGGCGTCCATCCCGCCGAGGTGAACAGGCGGTCGCGGCCGCAAACGACTTCCAGCGCGGCGGGCTGGCCGCAGGCGGCGGCCGACCAGGCGTTGCGGGCGGGGCCTTCGACATCGACCATGGCGGTCAGCAGCGGACTGGAGACGCGCAGCAGGCCGCCGACGGCGCCGCTGGGCGGGGCGGCGGGGGCGTCGTCATGGGCGCGCGCGGCGGCGACGCGCTCGGGCGTCGAGGGTCCGCCGCCCTGAAACACGGCCAGCTTCCGGTCGGGCAGGGTCTGGATGCGCAGGGCCAGCGTCAGGCGCGAAATGGCTTCGGCGACCGCTTCGGGCGTCACTTCGGACAGCTGGGCCAGGGCGTCGTCCAGCGTCAGCAGGTCCAGCAGCAGCTCCAGCCCCATTTCCGGCGCGCGCGAGGCGTGGCCGCCGTCGGGGGCGACCGTGGCGGTCAGGGCGGCGGGCAGGCGTTTCAGCGCCCTGTTGCGGATGGCGGCGCCGGTCTTGCCGGTCAGGGCGCAGCCGGCGACGGCGGCGGCGGTCAGCCGCTCGGCCCGGCCCATGATCCCGCCGGGCGGACGCAGCAGTTGGCGCGCCTGATGGGCCAGGATATCGGTCAGCTGAAGGCGTTCGACCCCGGTCGCCACGCCCGCCAGCCGCCGTCCGGCGCAGGCCAGGTGATAGACGCGGCGGGCCAGAATGTCCGGATCCCAGGAGAAGGGCGACCAGCGGCTGAAGACCTCGTTCCAGGCCAGCGTCAGGGCCAGAACTTCGCGCACGCCGCGATCGCCCTGGGCCATCATGGCGGGCAGCCAGTTGAAGCTGTGAAGCTCGACCGCAAAGGCGCGGCTCGGCGTGGGACTGTTCCACAGCTCAGCCGGGGTTCCGGCGTCCAGGCTCAGTCCCGCCAGCGTCAGCTTGCCCGACAGCAGGGGGCGCGGCGCTTCCTCGGGCAGGGGGCGGAAGTCGCGCGGGCTGACGGCGAAGCCCTCGGCGGTCGGGCCGCCCAGCGTCAGGCCATAGCCGGGCAGGCCATACAGCTCGATCCAGGCCTGGCGCGCAACCAGTCCCTTGGCGACCGAGGCCCACAGGCGCGGGTCAGGCCGCGCGCCCGAGGCGGGGCGCACGGGGGTCCGCATGGGGGCGCCCTTCAGGCCGGGGATGTGCCCTTCGGCCAGGGGGACGTCGCTGTCGCGCGGGGCGAAGGGGCCGAGGGGGCTCACGCGGCGGCGGCCTTCAGGGCCTGGATGTTGGCGGCGTAGGCGTCCGGGCCGCCCTTGAAGACGAAGGAGCCGGCGACCAGAGCATCGGCCCCGGCGGCGACGCAGGCCCCGGCGTTGGCGGCGACCACCCCGCCGTCGACCTGCAGGTGCGCCTTGGACCCGGCCCGGTCGAGGATGGCGCGGGCGCGCTCGATCTTCCGTAGCGAGGTCTCGATGAATTTCTGACCGCCGAAGCCGGGGTTCACCGACATGATCAGCACCAGATCGACCAGTTCGACCGCCTCTTCCAGCACGCTGAGCGGCGTGGCCGGATTGAAGACGAGGCCGGCCTTGGCGCCCAGCTGGCGAATCTGGCCCAGCGTGCGGTGGACGTGGGGGCCGCTTTCGGGATGGACGCTCATGATGTCGGCGCCCGCCGCGCGATAGGCCTCCAGCCAGTTGTCGACCGGGGCGACCATCAGGTGCACGTCGAACGGCAGGGTTGTATGCGGGCGCAGGGCCTTCACCACGTCCGGGCCGATGGTCAGGTTGGGCACGAAATGGCCGTCCATGACATCGACGTGGATCCAGTCGGCGCCCGCCGCCTCGAGCGCGCGGATTTCCTCGCCCAGCCTGGAGAAGTCGCTGGCCAGGATGGAGGGGCAGATCAGCGGGGCGGTCGCGGTCGCGGTCGTCTGGGTCATGGCCCTGCGACTTACGTGGGTGCGAGGCGAGGGGCAAGCCGGGCCGCTGAGGCAAGCCCGCGCGTTCCGCATTGTTTCGTGCGCGCGGCGTCGTTTCGCGGCGACTGGGCGGAAAGGTCACACTGCGCCATCGGCCCGCCTCGGGAGAAAGGCGGGCGGTTGACCCTGGTTTGCGAACGCGTCAAGACGCCTGCGCCGCCCAGATGCCTGTCGTGGGGCGGCGTCTTTTTGGAAACCCTCAGATGAACCCCGAAGACCGAAGTCTGTCTTCAACTTCTTCGACGCTCTGAGGACGCTTCGCTTCCGCGCGAGCGCCCTCGCGAAAGGAAGCAACCATGCTGAACGCCTATGACTGGCGCGCCGATCGGCTCGTGCGCCTTGATACGGCCGTGGATCACGGCCCCGCCTGCTGGATCGATCTCGTCTCTCCGACCGCCGAGGAGGCGGCCGCCCTGGAGATCCTGACGGGCATCGACCTTCCCAGCCGCGACGAGATGGACGATGTCGAGCCGTCGGCCCGCCTTTATGCCGAAGACGGCGGCGTCTTCATGATCGGCTCTGTCGCCACCGATCTGGAGACCCACGATCCGAACAAGACCTCGGTGACCTTCATCCTGAAGGGCGGGCGGCTGGTGACGGTCAGCTACGGCCAGCCGCGCTCCTTCCAGGCCTTCATCGCCCACGCCACCCACAAGCCCGGCGAGCGGCTGGCCAGCGGCGAGGCCGTGATGATGGGGCTGATCGAGGCGGTGATCGACCGCTACGCCGACGCCCTGGAAACCAAGGGGTTGGAGCTGGACGCCATCTCGCGGATGATCTTCCGCAAGCGCAATCCCAAGGCGGTGGAGAGCCACAACCTTCAGGCGCTGATCCAGGACATCGGCCGGGCGGGCGACTTTCTGGCGCTGATCCGCGAGAGCCTCGCCAGCCTGCAACGGCTGTTGGCCTATCATGCGGCCGTGTCCGGCGCCCGTGCGGGCAGCAAGGCCGATCGCGAGGCGCGCCAGACCGTGCGCCTTCTGCAACGGGACGCGGCGGCGCTGAGCGAACTGAGCGTCTCCATGTCCTCCAAGGTGACGTTCCTGATGGACGCCACACTGGGCCTGATCAATCTGGAGCAGAACCAGATCATCAAGATCTTCTCGGTTGCGGCCGTGGCCCTGCTGCCGCCGACGCTGATCGCGTCGATCTACGGCATGAACTTCGACATCATGCCGGAACTGCACTGGCGGTACGGCTATCCGGCGGCGGTGGGGGCGATGATCCTGTCGGCGGCCCTGCCTTATTTCGTCTTCCGCAAGAAACGCTGGCTCTAATCGTCCTGAGCCGGGCCGCAGACGGCGCGGAAACCAGCGGCGGCGAAGCGCACCATGTAGTCGCAGGCGCTGTCCAGATCGCCTGACCGGCACAGCCCGCCGGACAGGCGATCCAGCCGCCCCGTCTCGCCCAGGGTCAGGGTCAGGGCGCCCGACAGATTGTGCCAGGCCCAATAAAGCTGCTCGTCCCGGGCCTCGGGCATGATGCGCTTGACCAGTTCCAGCAGGCGCCGGATGGCCGGGTCGAAATAGCGAGCCATGGTCTCGCCGCCGAACGCAGGCTGGGCGTTCGTCTGGGCCACCAGGGCGGCGTAGTGTTTCCACCCGGGCCCGCCCTTCAATGACCACTGGAACGGCGGACGCAGGAAGGCCTCGAACAGTCCCTCCAGCGTCATCGTCTCGCCAGCCGCCTCTGCGTAGCGATCCATGGCGGCGACGCGCTCGCTGTTCCACACCTCGGCGCGGCGGTTGAAGACGGAGTCGAACAACTCCTTCTTGGCCCCGAAATAATAGTGGACCAGCGCCGTATCCACGCCCGCCTCGCGCGCCACTTCGCGGATGGTGACGCCATAGAAGCCGTGTTTGGAGAACAGGTCCTCGGCCGCGTTCATGATGGCGTCGCGGGTCTCTCCTGCGGCGGCGGCCTTCGACTTCTTGGGACGTCCCCGCCGCGTGGGTGCGGCGGGCTGGGCTGGAATCTGGGGCGGCGGCAGGTCGCTCTTCGTCATGGCGGGAAGCTAGTCGCGCTTCGGGGGGTAGTGCAACGGCGCCACAGGGCGGCGTTTCTGTGACGACAATCAGGCTTGGCCGTTTGACAGCCAGCCGAAACCCGGTCACCTATGCTAAAAATCATTGAACGCTGAATAAAAAGCGTCGATCGGGCCGGAAACAAGATTGGGATTTGAAATGAACAGACTCGTGAAGACCGCCCTGCTGGCGGGCGCCGCCTTCGGCGTGATGGCTTCTGCGGCCCAGGCGCAGCAAGCCCCGAACGCTGAGGCGCAGGTTTCCTCCGTCGACGACATCATCGTCAGCGCGCGCCGTCGCGACGAAGCGCTGAAGGACGTGCCGGTGTCGGTGTCCGCCATGAGCGCCGAACGCTTGGAGCAGACCGGCGCCTCGGACATCACGGCCCTGCAGCAGCAGACGCCCAACGCCACGGTGCAGGTGGCGCGCGGCTCCAACTCCACCCTGATCTCCTTTATCCGCGGCATCGGCCAGCAGGACCCGCTGTGGGGCTTTGAGCCGGGCGTCGGCCTTTATGTCGACGACGTCTATGTGGCGCGTCCCCAAGGCGCCGTGCTGGACATCTTCGACATCGAGCGCATCGAAGTCCTGCGCGGTCAGCAGGGGTCGCTGTACGGCCGCAACACGGTCGGCGGCGCCATCAAATACGTCACGTCGCGTCTGGACCCTGACGCGCCGGAGCTGACGCTGCGCGGCGCTTACGGCAGCTACAACCAGATCGATCTGCTGGCCCAGGGCTCGATGCCGGTGACCGACAAGCTCCGCATTGGCGGGGCTGTCGCCAGCTACAACCGCGACGGCTACGGCAAGAACCTCAACACGGGCGCCGAGCACTACGACAAGGATGTTCTGGCCGGCCGCGTCAGCGTCGAGTTCCAGCCCACCGACAGCACCTTCTTCCGCCTGGCCTATGACCGCGTCGAGGATCGTTCGAACCCGCGCCACGGTCACCGCGAGCAGGCGGGCGTCGGGCCGGGCGCCGGCGTTCCGGGCAGCGTCTACGACACTTATGCGGGCCTGGGCGATCGCAACAAGGTCACGACCGAGGGCGTCTCGTTTACGGCGCAGGTCGATCTGAACGACGTGTGGACCTTCAAGTCGATCACCGCCTACCGTTCGGGCGACACCGACACCCTGATCGACTTCGACAACACCCCGGCGCCGACGCTGGACGTTCCGGCCGTCTACGGCGACCACCAATTCACCCAGGAATTCCAGGCGCTGTTCAGCACCGACCGCATTCAGGGCGTGGCCGGGATCTTCTACCTGGACGGCACCGCCTCGGGCGCCTTCGACACCATCGCCCAGAACTTCGGCATCGTCATCGGCACGGCCGGTTATGTGAAGACGACCAGCGTCGCCCTCTTCACCGACATCAACCTGGACCTGACCGATCGCCTGCACCTGGGTCTGGGCGCCCGCTATACGGTCGACGACAAGACCGGCCACGTCTTCCGCGCCAATTATCTGGGCGCGACCCGCAGCCCGCTGCTGGGCGGGACGGCCCGTGATCCGATCCTGCTGCGCACCGACTATACGCGCTCGAACAGCTTCGATCAGTTCACGCCCAAGGCCTCGCTGTCCTATGACTTCTCGGACCGCATCACCGGCTACGCCTCCTACTCCAAGGGCTATAAGTCGGGCGGCTTCGATATGCGCGGCGACGCCATCCTGACGCCGAACACGGTCAACGGCTATCAGCCGGAAACGGTCGACTCATATGAAATCGGCCTGAAGGGCTCGGCTTTCGACCGTCGCCTGAGCTTCGCCTCGGCGATCTTCTACAACGAGTACCAGGACCAGCAGGTCACCACCCAGGTTCCGGCCGTGGGCGGCATCGCCAGCTTCGTCGACAACGTCGGTTCGTCCAAGTTCTACGGCGCCGAGATCGAAGGCTCTCTGATCCTGACCGACAGCCTGACGGCCAACTTCGCCGTCGGCTACCTGGACTCGAAGTTCGAGGAGTTCCTGCGCTACAATCTGACGACCCAGAAGTATGAGGACATCTCCGATCTGGTCGTGCTGCAGAATGCGCCCAAGTGGACGGGCTATTTCGGCCTGACGTGGCGCGGCGACGTGGCCGGCGGCTCGCTGGCGGTGACGCCCTCGGTCAGCTATCGCGACTCCTACAGCCAGTTCGAGTTCCCCAACCCGGTGCTGGATCAGGACGCCTACGCCCTGGTCGACCTGTCGGTCGTCTGGACGGATCCCAGCAACAAGTGGACCGTCGGCCTGTACGGCAAGAACCTGACCGACGAAGAGTACCGCGTGGGCGCCTACAACTTCGCCGGCGCCGCCTACAACGACTCCCTGATCGCCTACTACGGCCCGCCGCGCACCGTGACGGCGTCGCTGCAGTACAAGTTCTGATCGGGACTGTTCTCCTGAACGCCTGATCATTTGATCATGGGCGGCGGTTCGTTGGAGCCGCCGCCCTTCTTTTTTGTAGCGCAGGACGGCGGGGGCGCTACCGTCGCCGCCGCTAACCAAGTCGGGAAACCTTCATGAGCCAGATTGAGGCCGCCAAGGCGGACGCAGGCGCGGGCGATGCGCACGCCGCCTCGCCGGGCTATCGCTACTATGTGCTGGGGATTCTGATCCTCATCTACATGCTGAACTTCCTGGACCGGCAGATCATCGGCATTCTGGCTGCGCCGCTGAAGGCCGAGTTCAACCTCAGCGACACCCAGTTCGGCCTGCTGGGCGGTCTGGCCTTCGCCCTGCTGTATTCGACCCTGGCCATTCCGATCGCCTGGCTGGCCGATCGGTTCAGCCGGGTGTGGATCATGACCGGCGCCCTGACGCTGTGGTCGGGCTTCACCGCCCTGTGCGGTCTGGCGGGCGGGTTCGGTTCGCTGTTCCTGTGCCGGATGGGCGTGGGGATCGGCGAGGCGGGCGGGGTGGCCCCGGCCTATTCGCTGATCGCCGACTATTTTCCCAAGTCGCAGCGGGCGCGGGCGCTGGCGGCCTACGCCTTCGGCATTCCGCTGGGCATGGCGGCGGGCACCCTGGTGGGCGGCCTGCTGGCGGCGACCTGGGGCTGGCGCACCGCCTTCATCGTCGTCGGGGTTCTCGGGGTGCTGGTGGCGCCCGTCCTGCGCCTGACGGTCAAGGATCCTAAGCGCGGCGGGCTGGACGTCGAGCCCTCGGCGCCTGCTGCGTCCCGCGTCGCGGCGCCCCCTGTCGAGGCCCCCAAGGCGCCGCCCTTCATGCAGGTGGTGCGCACCCTGGCGCCCAAGCCCAGCTTCTGGCTGCTGTCGTTCGGGGCGGCGGCGTCCTCGGTGTGCGGCTACGGCGTCGCCGCCTGGCTGCCCAGCTTCTTCATGCGCAGCTTCGGCCTAACGCTGTCGCAGACGGCCTGGTACTATTCGGCCATCGTCCTGGTCGGCGGTGTGGCGGGCATCTGGCTGGGCGGTTCGATGGCGGATCGCCTCGGCAGGAAGTCCAAGTCGGCCTATCCGCTGACGCCGGCGATCGCCTTCCTGATCTCGGTGCCCTGTTTCATCCTGGCGATGAACTCGGGCGCGGTGGTCGGCGCCGTCATGCCAGGCTCGGACCCCAACGGCTTCGCTTCCCTGGCTCTGGCTTTCGCGATCTTCCTGATCCCCACGGGGCTGAACCTGGTCTGGCTGGGGCCGATCACGGCGGCGGTGCAGCACCTGGGCGGGCCGTCCATGCGGACCACGGCCTCGGCCCTGTTCCTGCTGATCAACAACCTGCTGGGGATCGCGGTCGGCATCTATTATTTCGGCTGGATGAGCGACCTGCTGCGCCCGACCTTCGGCGAGGAGAGCCTGCGCTGGGCCATTTACACGGGCATGGGCTTCTATCTGTTGTCGTCGGCCCTGTTCATCTGCGCCTCGCGGACGCTGAAGAAGGACTGGGTCGACTGACGGCCTGAAAAAACGTCCGGGCGGCGCGTCTGGCAGGGCCCGCCGCCCGGCATAAGAAAATCCTCATGAGGCCATAACCAGACAGGCGGTTGCGCTGGCGAAGGCGCGACGCCTATAAGCGCGGCCAAAGTTTCCACAAACCTCCCTAAACGGCGCGGATCAGACATGAACATTCACGAGTATCAGGCCAAGCAGGTCCTCAAGGGCTACGGCGCCCCGGTTGCGGACGGCGTCGCCATCACCTCGGCCGACCAGGCCGAAGCCGCCGCCAAGCAGCTGCCTGGCCCGCTCTACGTCGTGAAGTCGCAGATCCACGCCGGCGGCCGCGGCAAGGGCAAGTTCAAGGAACTGGGCGCCGACGCCAAGGGCGGCGTGCGTCTGGCCTTCTCGATCGAGGAAGCCGTCGCCCACGCCAAGGAAATGCTGGGCAACACCCTGGTGACCGCCCAGACGGGCGAGGCCGGCAAGCAGGTCAACCGCCTGTACATCGAAGACGGCGCCGACATCGCCCGTGAGCTGTACTGCTCGCTGCTGGTCGACCGTTCGGTCGGTCAGACCGCCTTCGTCGTCTCGACCGAAGGCGGCATGGACATCGAGGAAGTGGCCCACGCCACGCCCGAGAAGATCCACACCATCGCCATCAACCCGGAAGCCGGCGTGACCGCCGAGAACGTCGCCGCCATCAACGCCGCGCTGGAGCTGACGGGCGACGCCGCCGAAGACGGCAAGTCGCTGTTCCCGATCCTGTACAAGGCCTTCGTCGAGAAGGACATGGACATGCTCGAGATCAACCCGCTGATCGTCATGGAGAACGGCCATCTGCGCGTTCTCGACGCCAAGGTCTCGTTCGACGGCAACGCCCTGTACCGCCACGAAGACATCCGCGCCCTGCGCGACGAGACCGAAGAAGACGCCAAGGAGATCGAGGCCTCCAAGTGGGACCTCGCCTATGTCGCCCTGGACGGCAACATCGGCTGCATGGTCAACGGCGCCGGTCTGGCCATGGCGACGATGGACATCATCAAGCTGTACGGCAAGGAACCCGCCAACTTCTGCGACGTCGGCGGCGGCGCCTCGAAGGAAAAGGTCGCAGCGGCCTTCAAGATCATCACCGCCGACCCCAAGGTCGAAGGCATCCTGGTCAACATCTTCGGCGGCATCATGAAGTGCGACGTCATCGCTGAAGGCGTCGTGGCTGCGGTGAAGGAAGTGGGCCTGAAGGTGCCGCTGGTCGTGCGTCTGGAAGGCACGAACGTCGAGCTGGGCAAGAAGATCCTGAACGAGTCGGGTCTGGCCATCACGGCCGCCGATGACCTGGACGACGCCGCCCAGAAGATCGTCGCGGCGATCGCCTAAGGCTCGGCCTTAACGACGACCGCCTCGCAGACACACAGATTTCAGAGCACAGACACATGTCCATCCTCGTTAACAAGAACACCAAGATCCTGGTCCAGGGCCTGACCGGCAAGACCGGCAGCTTCCACACCGAGCAGGCCCTGGCCTACTACGGCACGCAAATGGTCGGCGGCATCCACCCGGCCAAGGGCGGCCAGACCTGGACCGGTTCGCACGGCGAAAGCCTGCCGATCTTCGCCTCGGTCGCCGAAGGCAAGGAGCGCACCGGCGCCGACGCCTCGGTGATCTACGTCCCGCCGGCAGGCGCGGCCGACGCCATCATCGAAGCCATCGACGCCGAGATCCCCTTCATCACCTGCATCACCGAGGGCATCCCGGTGCAGGACATGGTCCGCGTCAAGGCGCGCCTTGACCGCTCCAACTCGCGCCTGCTGGGCCCGAACTGCCCCGGCGTCCTGACGCCTGAAGAGTGCAAGATCGGCATCATGCCGGGCTCGATCTTCAAAAAGGGCAACGTCGGCATCGTCTCGCGCTCGGGCACCCTGACCTATGAAGCCGTGTTCCAGACCTCGAACGAGGGCCTGGGCCAGACCACGGCCGTCGGCATCGGCGGCGACCCGGTGAAGGGCACCGAGTTCATCGACGTGCTGGAGATGTTCCTGGCCGACGACGCCACCGAATCCATCATCATGATCGGCGAAATCGGCGGCTCGGCCGAAGAAGACGCCGCCCAGTTCCTGATCGACGAAGCCAAGAAGGGCCGCAAGAAGCCGATGGCCGGCTTCATCGCGGGCCGCACCGCTCCGAAGGGCCGCACCATGGGCCACGCCGGCGCCGTCGTCTCGGGCGGCAAGGGTGATGCGGAATCCAAGATCGCTGCGATGGAGGCCGCGGGCATCCGCGTCTCGCCGTCGCCGGCGCGTCTGGGCACGACCTTGGTTGAAGTGCTGAAGGGCTAAGGCTCTTCAGCGGCGCCTCTTTGGAGGCGCGGCGCTAACGCTCGCCGCGCGGCGGCTCGCTGCTTGAGCGCCGGATTCACTTGAGGGTGGGTTCGGCGTTGGGCGGGGCGGATTGGACTAAAGTCTAGCCGATCCGCGTTCCGGGGACGTTTTTCGCGCCGTGTGACCTTTTGTAACGCCTCCGGAATCGTCCGGAGGCGTTTTTTCTTGCGGAATCGACCAAATTCCACCCGCTCCGCCTCCCTTCGGTCATGACCAGTAAGGAAACAGGGCCTATATGAACGGCGCTGCTCTCCGCGCGGCTGTGCGCGGGCGGTTGTAAAGGGACGATTGAAAGAAAAATGGCGGACGATGCGGGTCGGCTGAACCAGGTCTTTGCCGAGACCTCCTTCCTCTATGGCGCGAATGCGGCCTTCATTGAGGACCTGCACGAAAAATGGGCCTCGGACCCCGGCTCGGTGTCGGGGGAATGGCGCGCCTTCTTCGATCAGCTGAAGGACAACGCCGATCTGGTGAAGCAGTCGGCCGCCGCCGGCTCGTGGGGCCGTTCGGGCGCGACCGAGCCGACCGAGGAAACCGCCGTGTTCGACGGCCGCTGGCCTGCGCCCAAGGTCGATCCAAAGGCCGCCGGCAAGCCCGGCGCCCGGCCGGCCGCTCCGGCCGAAGCCGGGGTTTCGGCCGCTGACGTGCGCGCCGCCGCCCACGACTCCATCCGCGCCCTGATGCTGATCCGCTCTTACCGCGTGAACGGCCACCTGCAGGCGAACCTAGACCCGCTGGGCATCGAACCGCCGGTTCAGAACCCCGAGCTGACGCCCGAATTCTACGGCTTTACCGAAGCCGACATGGACCGTCCGATCTTCCTCGACGGCGTGCTGGGTCTGGAGACCGGTTCGCTGCGCCAGGTGATCGAGCTGCTGCGCCGCACCTATTGCGGCAGCATCGGCGTGCAGTTCATGCACATCGCCGAGCCGGAAGAAAAAGCCTGGCTGCAACAGCGCATCGAGGGCCCGGACAAGTTCGAGCAGAACGCCTTCACCAAGGAAGGCAAGCTGGCCATCTTCAAGAAGCTGGCCGAGGCCGAAGGCTTCGAGCGCTTCCTGCACAAGCGCTTCCCCGGCACCAAGCGCTTCGGCCTGGACGGCGGCGAGGCGATGGTCCCGGCCCTGGAGCAGGTGATCAAGCGCGGCGGCGCCCTGGGCGTCGACGAAATCGTTCTGGGCATGGCGCACCGCGGCCGTCTGAACGTGCTCGCGGCCGTCATGGGCAAGCCCTACAAGGCCATCTTCCACGAGTTCCAGGGCGGCTCGTCCGTCCCGTCGGACATCGAGGGTTCGGGCGACGTCAAATACCACATGGGCGCCTCGTCGGACCGTGAATTCGACGGCCACAGCGTCCACCTGTCGCTGACCGCCAACCCTTCGCACCTTGAGATCGTCAACCCGGTCGTCCTGGGCAAGTCGCGCGCCAAGCAGGCGTTCGACATCCGCGAGGCCGAGGTCAACATCGGCAAGCCGGACACCGAATGGGTGCTGGACCGCTCCAAGGTCGCGCCTCTGCTGATCCACGGCGACGCCGCCTTCGCCGGTCAGGGCGTGGTGGCCGAATGCTTCGCCCTTATGGGACTGAAGGGCTACCGCACCGGCGGCACCCTGCACTTCGTCATCAACAACCAGATCGGCTTTACGACGGCGCCGCGCAACTCGCGCTCGTCGCCCTATCCGTCGGATGTGGCCCTGATGGTTCAGGCGCCGATCTTCCACGTGAACGGCGATGATCCCGAAGCGGTCGTCTTCGCCGCCAAGGTGGCCACCGAATACCGCCAGAAGTTCCACAAGGACGTGGTGGTGGACATGTTCTGCTACCGCCGCTTCGGCCACAACGAAGGCGACGACCCGACCTTCACCCAGCCGCTGATGTACGCCAAGATCAAGAACCAGCCCTCGACGCTGGAGATCTACGCCAAGCGCCTGATCGCCGAGGGCGTCGTCACCCAGGCCGAGGTCGACGCCGAGATCGCCCGCTTCGAGGCCTACCTCGACGCAGAGTTCGAAGCCGGCAAGACCTTCGAAGCCAAGAAGGCCGACTGGCTGGACGGCGAGTGGAAGGGTCTGGGCGCCGAGAAGACGGACGACGCCGCCCAGCGCGGCGACACCGCCGTCGCCGCGGACAAGCTGCGCGACTACGGCCACCGCCTGACGGCCCTGCCGAACAGCGTCGACGTGCACAAGACGCTGAAGCGCGTCATCGACGGCCGTCGCGATGCGGTGTCGAGCGGCCAGAACATCGACTGGGCCACGGCCGAGAGCCTGGCCTTCGCCAGCCTGCTGGACGAAGGCTACAACGTGCGCCTGTCCGGTCAGGACTCCGTGCGCGGCACCTTCTCGCAGCGTCACTCGGGCATCACCGACCAGACGACCGAGCAGCGCTACTTCCCGCTGAACAACCTGCGTGAAGGTCAGGCTCACTTCGAGGTCATCGACTCGGCCCTGTCCGAAGAGGCCGTGCTGGGCTTCGAGTACGGCTATTCGCTGGCCGACCCGAACACCCTGACCATGTGGGAAGGCCAGTTCGGCGACTTCGTGAACGGCGCCCAGGTGGTGATCGACCAGTTCATCTCATCGGGCGAGCGCAAGTGGCTGCGCATGAGCGGCCTCGTGATGCTTCTGCCGCACGGCTATGAAGGCCAGGGCCCCGAGCACTCCTCGGCGCGCCTTGAGCGCTTCCTGCAGCAGTGCGCCGAGAACAACATGCAGGTCGCCAACTGCACGACGCCGGCCAACTACTTCCACATCCTGCGTCGCCAGCTGCACCGCTCGTACCGCAAGCCGCTGATCCTGATGACGCCCAAGTCGCTGCTGCGTCACAAGAAGGCGGTCTCGACCCTGGCCGACATGGCCGAGGGCAGCTCCTTCCACCGCGTGCTGCGCGACGACGCCCAGCTGCGTCCGGACGTGGCGGGCGTGACGCTGAGGGCCGACAAGGATATCCGCAAGGTCATCGTCTGCTCGGGCAAGGTCTATTACGATCTGCTGGACGCGCGCGAGAAGGCGGGCGTCAACGACATCTACATCCTGCGTCTGGAACAGTTCTATCCGTGGCCGATCAAGTCGATCTCGGCGGAACTGGCGCGCTTCCCCAACGCCGATCTGGTCTGGTGCCAGGAAGAGCCCAAGAACATGGGCGGCTGGACCTTCGTCGATCCGTGGCTCGAGCTGACGCTTGAGAAGATGGACGTGAAGGCCAAGCGCGCGCGCTACGTCGGTCGTCCGGCTTCGGCCTCGACCGCTGCGGGCCTGATGAGCCGCCACCTGAAGGAACTCGAGACCTTCCTCGCCGAGGCCATGGCCTGACCGCCGCGCCTGACCTAAGAAACAAGCAAAGTTCAGACACGAAAAGACACTGAAGATGGCCGATATCCTCACCCCAGCCCTCGGTGAATCCGTCGCCGAAGCCTCCATCGCCAAGTGGACCAAGAAGGTCGGCGACGCCGTCAAGAAGGACGAAGTCCTGGTCGAGCTGGAAACCGACAAGGTCTCGCTGGAAGTCGTCGCCCCCGCCGACGGCGTGCTGTCCGCGATCAACGCCGATGAAGGCGACACCGTCGTTCCCGGCACGGTGCTGGGCGCCGTGACCGAAGGCGGCGCGGCTGCTGCTTCGGCTCCGGCTCCGGCGGCTGCGGCTGCGGCTCCCGCCGCTGCTCCGGCCGCTTCGGGCGGCGCCGCGGTCGACATCGCCGTGCCGACGATGGGCGAAAGCGTCGCCGAAGGCTCGATCGGAACCTGGCTGAAGAAGTCGGGCGACAAGGTCGCCAAGGACGAGCTGCTGGTCGAGATCGAGACCGACAAGGTGGCTGTGGAAGTCTCGGCCCCGGCCGCCGGCGTCCTGACCATCACGGCTTCTGACGGCGCTACCGTGACCCCCGGCCAGGTGATCGGCTCGATCGCCGCCTCGGGCGCTGCCGCGGCTCCGGCCGCTGCTGTCCCAGCCGCCGCTCCGGCCAACACGGGTTCGGCGCAGGCTCCCGCTTCTGCTCACCTGTCGCCCGCCGTTCAGCGCGTCGTTTCGGAAAACAACCTGAATCCGGCTTCGCTGTCGGCTTCGGGGCCGAAGGGCAACATCACCAAGGCCGACGCCATCGCCGCCATCGGCGCCGCCGCTCCGGCTGCGCCCAAGGCTGCGGCTCCGGCCGCGCCGCGCGCCGACCAGCCGCGCGAAGAGCGGGTGAAGATGACGCGCCTGCGTCAGACCATCGCCCGTCGCCTGAAGGAATCCCAGAACACGGCCGCCCAGCTGACCACCTTCAACGAGGTGGACATGACCAAC
Organism: Brevundimonas diminuta 470-4; assembly: GCA_000318405.1. Classification (GTDB taxonomy): domain Bacteria; phylum Pseudomonadota; class Alphaproteobacteria; order Caulobacterales; family Caulobacteraceae; genus Brevundimonas; species Brevundimonas diminuta_B. The sequence goes on from KB291737.1 coordinate 93,781, forward strand.
GTCATGGCCCTGCGCGCCCAGTACAAGGAAGTCTTCGAGAAGCGCCACGGCGTGAAGCTGGGCTTCATGTCCTTCTTCACCAAGGCTGTGGTTCAGGCCCTGCACGAAATCCCGGCGGTCAACGCCGAGATCGACGGCGCGGACATCATCTACAAGAACCACTACGACATCGGCATCGCCGTCGGCACTGACAAGGGCCTGGTGGTTCCGGTCCTGCGCGACGCCGACGTCCTGTCTCTGGCGGGCATTGAGAAGGGCATCGCCGCCCTGGGCAAGGCCGCCCGTGACGGCGCCCTGACCATGGACCAGATGCAGGGCGGCACCTTCACCATCACCAACGGCGGCACCTATGGCTCGCTGATGTCGACGCCGATCCTGAACACGCCGCAGTCGGGCATCCTGGGCATGCACAACATCGTGCAGCGTCCGATGGCCGTGAACGGCGAGGTCAAGATCCGTCCGATGATGTACCTGGCGCTCAGCTACGATCACCGCATCGTCGACGGCAAGGAAGCCGTGACCTTCCTGGTCCGCATCAAGGAACTGCTGGAAGACCCGGCGCGCGCCCTGCTGGACCTGTAAGGTCCGCACGACGCGAACGAATGACGACGGCGGGATCTTCGGGGCCCGCCGTTTTCAATTGGGCGGCGGGTGATAAGGTGACGGCATGAGCCTGGTCGAGATCGCCCGTTATCAGGATGTCTATGAGGCCGATCTGGCGGCCGCCTTCCTGTCGTCGCACGACATCGAGGTGTCGGTGACCGAGCGGTTCCAGACCACGGTCGATCCCCTGATGCAGCGGGCGCTGGGCATTCGCCTGATGGGGCGGGCGGATCAGGCCGAACAGGCGCGCGACCTGCTGAAACGCGCGCGGGCCGGAGAGTTCGCCACGGACGAGGGGGATGACCTGAACGCGCCCGATTCAACGGCTCGTGCAGCGTCGCGCGGGCTCGCCCTGTTGGCGTTCGCGTCGGGCGCGGGCTTTGTCGGCACCAGCCTGCCGCGCCGGTTCAGCGCCTTTCAATGGACGGGGCTGGCCATCCTGGCGGCCGTGCTTCTGCTGAGTCTGGCCCTATGGTCAGTGGGCGTGCTGAACGGCGCCTAGAGGCCGACGTCCCAGACGCCCGCGTCGCGCATCCGGCATTCGCGGGCCTCGGCGGCGCGGCCGCCCATGTCCTGAGCCATGCCGCGAATGGCGTCAGACACTGTCGTCTTGTGACGGCCCGGCACGACGGCGTGGATGAAGGCGCAGCCCGCCAGGCGCAGCAGTTTGAAGCCGAAGCGGGAGGAGGCGGCCATATGTTCGAAATAGGTCTCGTTGACCTCACGCGGGTGATCGCGGAACAGACGATTGAATGCGTTCGACATGCCGTCAGCCTAGCGTGTTCGCGCCGGTCCCTCTACCCGGCCGCCGCATTCTGGCCTAAACCCGCGCCAGGAACAGAGGGCGCTTCGTCACGTCGCTTCAACCCGGCGTGAGGCGGGCGCGGACGAATCTTCCTTTTCAGGCTCAAGAGGACGACACATGGCCGACGGTACGACCCCCTCCGCACAGAAATCTTCGGGCCAGACGTTCTGCTGGGATGATCCGTTCGACCTGACGGGGC
>KB291738.1:0-29604 GCA_000318405.1 Brevundimonas diminuta 470-4
GGCGGCTTCGGCGGCGGCCTTGGCGGCGGCGGCTTCAGCGGCGGCGGCCTGTTGGCGCTCGGCGGCCTCGGCGGCGGCCTTGGCGGCTACAGCCTGGCGTTCCTTTTCGGCGGCCTGCTGGGTCGCCAGGGCGATGGCGCGGCGACGCGCTTCTTGCTCCTCGACAGACAGACCTCCGCCCATCGGTTGACGCGGCGCAGCCGAGCGCGGCGCACCGCCGCCTTCGGAACGCGGACGCGCGACATCGAAGCCCTGCGGGCGCTGATGCCCGCCCTGGGCGCCGGCGCGGCGCTTGGTCTCGACGACGACGGTCTTGGAACGGCCGTGGCTGAAGCTCTGTTTCACCGTGCCGGTCGAGACCGAACCCGTCGCGCGCGGCTTCAGGCTCAGCGGGGCGCGCGGCCCCGTCTGCGAAGGCGCGTTGGCAGGAGTCTTGCCGTCGTTGGAATTGTTGTTTTCGTCGCTCATCCGGTCGCTTTACTCAGGGCGGAGAATTCCGCCTTCGCCTGTCTCAATCACCCATAGCAGAATGCGGCCCCGCCTCCGTTGTTTCGGAAACAGGCCCGCAGCCGCTCAAACCCTAAGGCTCTCCATCCGGGGCGTCGCCCCGGTCGTCCTCTGCGCCGTGTTCGGGCCCCGCCCGGTTCCAGCTCTGGGGACAGAGAGGTCGAAACCCCGCCAGCCGCTGAACCTCCAGGGTCCAGCGATCAGCCCGCCCGCCTTGCAGCAGGACGGCGTGTATCGCATTTTCCAGCCCAAGGGCCAAACTCAAATCGTCCGCGCTGAAAGCCCCGCAGATTTCGGGGGCGGGCGAGGCGTGTCTGGAGAGGGCCAGAAGCTTGCCGCGCCCGTCGGCCGAGCCGTCGGCGGCTTCGATCAGCCATGCGGCGCGGCCGCTGCGGATCGCCGCAGCGCATTTCTCGAAGCCAGAGATAAGCACGCCTTCGCGCCGGGCAAGACCCAGCTGGTCCAGACAACGCCGGACCAGCAGATTTTCGACCAGATCGGGCAGGTCGGCGGCGGGCTTCAGCGGCGCCTTGGCGGCGCGCGCGAAGAGGTTCTTCTTGATCGCCGCCTCCAGAGAGGCGCGATCGGCGGCGACCCACAGGCCCCGGCCCGGCAGCTTGCGCGCCAGATCGGGGACCACCGCGCCGTCCGGGCCGGCCACGAAACGGATCAGGCGAGATTCATCGAGGGCCTGGCGTGACGCCAGGTCCTGACGATCCCTATCGATCAACGTCTCGGACGACCTCATGGACGGCTGCGGCTCCCATCACATGTCGCGGGACTGGTCGTCGAGGTCGTCAGCGGGGGCGGCCTGCGCCTCGCTGTCGTCACTCGCGTCGGCGGCCAGGGTCTCTTCGCCCTCGCCGTCGAAATCACCATCGAACTCGCCCTCGAACGTCTCTTCTTCGACGTATTCGGGCTGGGGCAGTTCCGAAGCGTCGATCCAGCCGGCCGCCACGCGCGCCTGCAGGATCAGCATTTCGGCGTCTTCCTGGCTCAGGTTGAAGCTTTCCAGCACGCCGGCGACCTTGACCCGCTCGCCGCCGCGCACTTCGTAGCCGCCGCGGATTTCGTCGGTGGCCAGGTCGGCCAGATCCTCGACCGTCTTCACCCCGCCTTCGCCCAGGGCGACGGCGATGGCGGCGGTCACGCCCGGAACCTCAAGCACGCCGTCTTCGACGCCCAGAGCCACGCGCTTGGCGTCCAGCTCGGCCGCCAGTCGATCCAGGTGCTCGCGGGCGCGGGTCTGCAGTTCTTCGGCGGTGTCTTCGTCGAAGCCCTCGATCTCCGAGATCTCGTAGGGTTCGACGAAGGCCAGGTCCTCGACCGTGGCGAAGCCTTCGGTGACCAGCAGCTGGGCGATCGTCTCGTCCACGTCCAGGGCTTCCTGGAACAGGGCGGTGCGCTCGCTGAATTCCTTCTGGCGACGCTCGGAGTCCTGAGACTCGGTGATGATGTCGATCTGCCAGCCGGTCAGCTGCGAAGCGAGGCGGACGTTCTGGCCGCGGCGACCGATGGCCAGCGACAGTTGCTCGTCCGGCACCACGACTTCGACGCGGTCGGCTTCTTCGTCCAGCACCACCTTGGCCACTTCGGCCGGGGCCAGGGCGTTGACGATGAAGGTCGGCTCGTCGTCGACCCACGGAATGATGTCGATTTTCTCGCCCTGCAGTTCAGCGACCACCGCCTGCACGCGCGAGCCGCGCATGCCGACGCAGGCGCCGACCGGATCGATGGAGCTGTCGTTCGACAGCACGGCCATCTTGGCGCGCGAACCGGCGTCGCGGGCGGCGGCGCGGATCTCGATCACGCCGTCATAGACTTCGGGCACTTCCTGAGCGAACAGCTTGGCCATGAAGCCGGGGTGGGCGCGCGACAGCATCACCTGCGGACCCTTCGCCTCAGGGCGCACGTCATAGATGTAGGTGCGGACGCGGTCCCCGATGTTGAACACTTCGCGGGGGATCGACTGGTCGCGGCGCATGATGCCTTCGCCACGGCCCAGGTCGACGATGGTGTTGCCGTATTCGACGCGCTTGACCGTGCCGTTGACGATCTCGCCGACGCGATCCTTGAACTCTTCGTACTGGTTGGCGCGTTCGGCCTCGCGGACCTTTCCGGTCACGACCTGACGGGCCATCTGGGTCTGGACGCGGCCGAACTCGAACGGCGGCAGGACCTCGACGTATTCCTTGCCGACCTCGGCCTCGGCATCGCGCTTCAGGGCGTCGCGCAGACGCACCATGGCGCTGTCGTTGAACTCTTCCAGCTCGTCTTCCGGCTGCCAGTCGTCAGCGACGATGGTGACGTGACGCGTCAGGGTCAGCTCGCCGGTCTTGTGGTCGATCTTGGCGCGGATGTCGTGGTGCGCGCCATAACGCGACTTGGCGCCCTTCTGGATCGCCTCCTCGATGGCGTCGATGACGATTTCCCGGTCGATGCTCTTCTCGCGCGCGACGGCGTCGGCGATGGAGAGCAGTTCCAGGCGGTTGGCGGAGATTCCGGTCACGGCCATCAGGCGTCGTCCTTGGTGGAGTCTTGAGTGGAGTCGGAGTTGTCAGCGTCCGGCGCGCCCTCAGGCAGGCCATCGTCTTCAGGTTCGCCGCGCGCCGCGCGCAGGGCGGCGCCGCGCTTCAGCAGTTCGTCGGTCAGCACCAGCTTGGCGTCGGCCAGCCAGGCGAACGGGATCAGGGCGGTCTCGTCCTCGCCGTCCAGGTCGATGGCGACATTCTCGCCCTCTGTCCCGGCGACAATGCCTTTAAAGCGCTTGCGCCCCTCGACCATGCGGTCGGTTTCGAGGCGAGCTTCCAGCCCCTCGAACAGGTCGAAGTCGATCAGGCGCGTCAGCGGCCGGTCGATGCCGGGCGACGAGACTTCCAGCAGATATTCGCCGGCGATCGGGTCGGCGGCGTCCAGCACTTCGGACACAGCGCGCGACAGGCGGGCGCATTCCTCGACCGAGATGTCGTGGTCGGTCTGGCGCTCGGCCATGATCTGCAGACGACGGCGCAGCGTCCCGCCCATCAGGCGCACGCGCACGACCGCCAGCCCCAGGCTCTCGGCCACAGGGTCGATCAGCTCCAGCAGAGCGCGGTCTTCGGCGGTCTTTGCCCGCAAGCGGATACTCCAGAAAACAAAAGCGACGGACCATCCGGGCCGCCGCTTGAAACGACGCCGTTGGACGTCGGTCTAACGATGTGAGCGGTCATATAGGCCAAAGCGGGGGCCGTGTCAGCCCCTAGTCGAAACCCACGAAGTTCGCGGCTGCGACATCCAGCGATAAAATGCCCCGGCGACGAACCCGGACAGGATAATGCAGATCGGCGCGGCCCAGCCGCCCATGCCCAGCGCGTCCTTGCCGGCTTCGACAACTTTCCAGGGCGCGAAGAAGCCCACCGCCTCCAATCCCAGCGCCACCGCCCCCAGCGAAGCCGCCACATAAGCCGACGCGGTCAGAGCGCCCGCCCCGCTCCACGCGGCCACCGACGCCCTCGACAAAAAGCGCTCAGCCAGAATGCAGCCGACGCCACCGAACAGCAGGGATGGAATGAGGCCGTAAAACAACACAAACATCCAGACGACCGGCGACCACATGATCAATGCGGATGGGAAGCCGGCCAGACGCCCCGCCAGTCCATAGAAGATCGCCGACAACACCGGAGCGAGCACGACGCAGAGCAAAAGCTGGGGCCAATGTAGCCCGGCTTTTTCGGCAATCGACCCTCCCTCGCCCATCGCTTCAGCCCTTCTCGAACTCCAGGAAAATCGGGTCGGTGTCGCCCAGCTTCTTCTCCTCATAGCGGGTGACGACGTGGTCTTCAGGCGCGGCGAACCAGTCGGCGCCCGTCTCGATGCGCGTGAGGCCCGGCGTGCGCGCCAGCCGCTCCAGCGCCCAGTCGGCGTAGTCCAGCCAGTCGGTGACGAAGCGCACCCTGCCGCCCGGCTTCAGTAGGCGGGCGATCTCGACCGCGGTCTCGTCCTGCAGGAAGCGGCGCTTGTTATGGCGCGCCTTGTGCCAGGGATCGGGGAAGAGGATCATCACCCGGTCCAGGCTGGCGTCCGGCAGAGCCGCCATCACCGCGCGGGCGTCGTCGGCATGCAGGCGAACGTTCTCAAGCCCGCCTTCCTCGATGTGGCGCAGGGCCGAAGCCACGCCGTTCAGGAAGGGCTCGCAGCCGATCATCACCGCCTCGGGATGACGCCCCGCCTGCGCCGCCAGATGCTCGCCGCCGCCGAAGCCGATCTCCAGCCACGCCGCTTTCGCCTCCGGCATCAGGGCCAGCGGGTCGATCGGTCCCTTGGCCGGTTCCGGCACGGCGATGCGCGGCATCAGGGTGTCGAACAGGGCCGCCTGCTTCGCCTTGATCGGCCGCGACTTGATGCGCCCGAAGGAGCGCAGCGGGCCATGCGCCTTGGCCCATTCGGGACGGTCGGCGTCGGACGGTTTGGGGTCGGTCTCGTCGGTCATGGCGCGCGCTCTAGACCATTTTCGGTTCAGTCGAAATCGACTGAACCCAGAACAATGGTCCAAAATTATGCTTGGAGCGAATATCTGTGTTCAGTTGGACACTCGTCCAACTGAACCGATTTCGCTCTAGCGGCTGAAGGCCTCGCGCGCAAAGGGCTGTCCGCGCGGAAAGCTCAGCCCCACGGCCCGCGCGGCGCCGACGCAGGGTTATTGTCGGTCGTCGGCACGCTGGTTCCCCGAACCGGCGCCGCGGAAGGCGCAGGCGCGACGAAGGCCGCCGCCGGGCGCGCCCCCATGCCCATCTTCGCGCCCAGTTCCATCAGGGCGCGGACACGGTTGCCGGTGGCCGGGTGGGTCGAGAACAGATTGTCCGCCCCCTTCCCGTTCAGCGGATTGATGATGAACATATGGGCCGTGGCCGGATTGCGCTCTGCCGGGGCGTTGACCGCGCCGCGGGCGTAGGCCTCGATCTTCTGCAGGGCCGAGGCCAGGGCCTGCGGGTCGTTGGCGATCTCGGCCCCGACGCGGTCGGCCTCGTATTCGCGGGCGCGGCTGATGGCCATCTGCACCAGGCCCGCCGCCATCGGCGCCAGCAGCATCAGGGCGATGGTCCCGATCATGCCGCCCGGCCGCTCGCGGTCGTTGCCGCCGAAGAACAGGGCGAAATTGGCCAGCATGGCGATAGCGCCCGCCACCGTCGCCGTGACCGTCATGGTCAGGGTGTCTCGGTTCTTCACATGGGCCAGTTCGTGCGCCATGACGCCGCGGATCTCCTCGCGCGTCAGCATGTCCAGCAGCCCCGTCGTCGCCGCCACGGCCGCGTTCTGGGGGTTGCGCCCCGTGGCGAAGGCGTTGGGCTGGTCGTTCGGGATGATGGTGATGTTGGGCAGGGGCAGCCCTGCTTCCTGCGCCATCTGCTTCACGTCGGCGACATAGGCGCGCACCACGGCGTTGGGGTGCGTCTCATCCACCGGTTGGGCGCGGTACATCTTCAGGACGATCTTGTCCGCGTTCCAATAGCTGAAGACATTCATGCCCGCCGCCACGATCAGGGCGATGGCCATGCCGCTGGCGCCGCCGATCAGATAGCCGATCCCCATGAACAGGGCGGTCATGACGGCCAGCAGGGCGAATGTCTTCAGATGGTTCATGCGGGAGGCTTCGGGCGAAGGTTTCGAGCGTCAGGGGTGGCGTGTTCGGCCGGAACGTCTATTTGAGCCGCAGTATCCCCGCTCTCAAGGCAGGCGACCTGTGACCGAACAGCCCACCCCCCCGATCGAAGTCGCCCCCGAGGACGTCTTCAACGCCGACGTGCCCCACGCCACGCCGGAGCGCCCGCTGAGCGAGGCCGCGCGCCGCGCCCTGCTGGAGGCGGCCGAGCGCCGCGCCGCCGAAGACGCATCTGCCCTGCCCAACGAAGTCGGCGGTCGCAAAGGGCCGGAGCCGACCCGCTTCGGCGACTGGGAGAAGAAGGGCCTGGCGGTAGATTTTTAAGGCGCTGCCGCTCGCCGCGCGACGGCGCTCATCCCGCGCCGGTTCCCTTGCTGGGAGAATAATGAACGCTCCTGCGAAATGCGCATTAACCTTTGCGGCCGAAACAAGGAGCGCAGCCATGAAGGCTCTATTCTACGCCGCCGCCGGCGCGGCGATCCTCATCGCCGGAGCGGCCGAGGCCCATCAGGCCGGCGCCCGCTATAACGCCGCCGCAGGCTACGCCCGCGGTCCCGTGGTCCAGAGCCGCGCCCAGACCTGGTACAGCGACACCGGCTGGCAGGGCGGCTACGGCCCGGTCGAGAGCTACGGCTATGGATACGGCTATGGCGGCGCCGGGGTGCGGCCGCCCGTCGTGGTCGCTCCGTCACAACCGCCGATCCAGCACGGCGGCTACGGCTATTCCGGCGTCACCCGCTCCATGCCCTTCGGCTACCCGGTTGACGGCTACGGCCGCTATCCGTGGGCGCGCTACGGCTATGGCGGCTACGGCGGCCAATACAGCGGCGGCCAGTACGGCGGCGGCTATCAGCAGCAGGGCTACTATCAACAGGGCGCCTACGCGGCCCCGACGCACCAGTATCGCGGCGAGCCGATCTACGTCAGCCAGCCGCCGGTCTATGTCTCGCAGCCGCCCGTCTATGTCGAGACGCCGCCCATCTATGTGCAGCCCGCCCCGGTCTACGTCGAGCCGGCCCGCGTCCACGTCGCCCCGCCGCCGGTCCATGTCGCCGCCGCCGATGTCCGCATCGCCCCGGCCCAGGTCGAAGTGACCCGCCCCGACGTCTATGTCGAGCCGCCCCGCGTCGAGGCTGCGCCGCCCGTCGTCAACTTCGAGCAGGGCTATTACGCCGTGCCGCCGCCCCCGCCGCCTCCGCCCTCGCCCACCGAGCGGCCCTACCGTCAGGAACGCGGCGAACGCGGCTGATCACGAAAAAGGGCGGCGCCTGCGGACGCCGCCCTTCCTGTTTCACGTGAAGCACGATCCCCTTCAGGATCAGGCTCCTAACCCTCAGGCCAGCGCGATCTCCTGCGTGATCGCCTGCGCCGCCGCGCGCGGATCGGCGACAGCGGTGATCGGGCGGCCGATGACCAGATGCGTCGCCCCTGCTTGCAGGGCGCTGACGGGGGTCGCCGCGCGCGCCTGGTCGTCCATCGCCGCCCCGGACGGCCGCACGCCCGGCGTGACGATCAGGAAATCCTCTCTGCCGGCTTCAGCCGCGATCTGCCGCGCCCGGCCCGCCTCATGCGGGCTGGAGACGACGCCGTGGACGCCCGCCTCCAGCGCCTGACGCACCCGCAGTTCCACCAGTTCAGCCGCCGACAGGCTATGATCATCCGCCCTCAGATCATCGTCGGTCAGGCTGGTCAGGACGGTCACGCCCAGGATCTTCAGATCCGAGCCCGCCGCCCCGCGCGCCGCCGCCGCCATCACCTGCGGTCGGGCGTGGACGGTCAGGAGATCGCAGCCCGCGTTCGCCAGCACCGCCGTCGCCTTCTCCACCGTCGCGCCGATGTCGTGCAGCTTCCAGTCCAGAAACACCTGGGCGCCCGACGCCTTCAGCTCGCGCGCCAGCGCCATGCCGTCCGAGGCGAACAGCTGAAGCCCGACCTTGTAGAAACCGACCGCATCGCCGATCCGCTCGACCAGGGCCCGCGCCTCATCCGTCGTCGGCACGTCGAGGGCGCAGATGACGCGCGGGTCGAAGGGGCGATTGGGGCGGTCTGCTGACATTTCCGGCTCTCGGCGGCTTGCAGGCGCGCGCGGATGCCCCGATAGGTGGGACAGGGAGTCGCGTTCGCGCGGCGGGTTTTCAGGGCAAGGTGCAGCAATGAACGCGGTCGATCTGGGGGTCAACCTGTTCGTGGCGCTGTTCGCCCTGTTGGACCCCATCGGCAATGTGCCGATCTTCGCCGCGGCCACGGCGGGCGCTTCCTTACGTCAGCGGATCAGCGTCTCAGCCATGATCTGCCTGTTCGCCGTGGTCTTCCTCGGCTTCTTCTTCTTCACCGGCCTGGGCCTGCTGCAGTTCTTCGGCATTTCGCTGGCCGCCTTCCGCATCGCGGGCGGCATCCTGCTGCTGCTGCTGGGTCTGGACATGGCGCGCGAGGACTTCCTGAAGATTTTCGCCGACGCCGACGCGGTGACGGACGCTCAGGACGTGCGCGGCTACGCCAAGCGCCGCTTCAAGCGGCTGATCGTGCCCTTCGCCATTCCCCTGATGATCGGCCCAGGCGCCATCTCGGCCGTGATCATCAACGCCGGAGAGGCGGCCAAGCTGGGCCTGACCGGAACCTTGGCCTCCCTGGTCGCCATGATCGCCGCCTGCGTCGTCACCTTCCTGTGCTTCTCAGCCACCGGGCCGATCAGCCGCATCCTCGGCGACGTGGGCATGGCCATCGTGGTGCGGGTGCTGGGCCTGATCCTGTGCGCCCTGGCGATCCAGTTCATCCTGATGGGTCTGGGCGAGGCCCTGCCGGGCATGTTCAGCGCCGGCGTCACCGCCCCCTATCCGGCGGGCGGCCAGTAGCCGCTTAGAGGCGGTCCAGCCGCCTGGCGTGGCCGCCGACCATCTTCAGCGCCATCGTGTCGGGCAGCAGTCCGCCCAGCGCCGCCAGCACATTGTTCATAACGCCCGGCGTTACGCGCGGCCGGTTCGCCTCCACCGCATCCCAACCGATGCGCGCCACGCGGTCTGCGTCCATCCACATCCATTTCGGATAGGCGGCCGAGACCTGCTCGCGCGAGCCGTTGACGTCGTGGAACTCCGTATAGGTGTAGCCGGGGCACAGGGCGGTGACGTGCACGCCGGTCCCGTGCATCTCCAGCCACAGCCCCTGCGACGCCTTGATCAGAAAGCTCTTGATTGGGCCATACAGGGTGTCGCCGCCGGTCGCGGGCATCTGTCCGGCCAGGGAGGCGACGTTCAGCACCCGGCCCCATCCGCGCGCGACCATGCCCGGCAGCAGCAGACGCGACAGCTCGACCGGGGCGCTCAGCATGACGCGGATCATGGCGGCGTGGTCGGCCGGGTCCGTGGTCAGAAAGCCCGTGGTTCGGCTGAAGCCGGCGTTGTTGATCAGGCCGTCGACGGCCAGGCCCCGCACGGCGATCGCCTCGACCAGACGCGCGGGGGCGTCAGGATCAGCCAGATCAGCAGGAATGACGGCGGCCGCGACGCCGTATGCGGCGCTCAGTTCCTCGGCCAGGCTCTGCAGCGGCCCTTCGCGCCGGGCGGTCAGGATCAGGTCGTAGCCGCGCCCGGCGCAGACGTGGGCCAGCGCCGCCCCTATGCCCGCAGAGGCCCCCGTGATCAGAATGGTGCGGCGCCCCTCCCCCACGTTCCGCCCGTCAGGCTGCGTCGGCGTTGGGGCAGGACGGATGCGGGGCGAAGGCGCGCAGCACCTCGGGATCTTCTTCCAGCAGGTCGGCGATGGTGATCTTCGACAAGGCCGCGCCCGCCGCCTGATCCGCCGCCGTCAGGGCCTTGGCGACCTGACGCGGAATATGTTCGCCGATCGGGCAGCCCTTGGCCCCCGCAGGCGGCGAGCCCAGATGGGCGCAGCCGTTCACCGCCCGCAGCACCTCGTCCAGACAAATGGTCTCAGGCCGCCGCAGCAGCCACGATCCGCCCGAGGCGCCGGGCCGCGTCGCGATCAGCCCTGCCTTGGCCAGCAGGGCGGTCACCCGACGGATCACCACCGGATTGGTCGGCACCGAGGCGGCCAGGACGGCGCTCGGCTCGGCCTCGGTCGCCGAATAGGCGCCCTTGTGGGCCAGATAGGCCAGGGCGTGGGCGGCGACGGGAAAACGTTGGCTGTCAGACATCAGTGTTCATGCTCCAGACCGATAGGTAGGCCTTCCGCGCCTGTTTCACAAATCAATCTGCAATAATAACTGTTCTAGATTGTGACCGGATCCGCATCCTCGGCGCGCGCGGCCGCCACCGCCGCCCGGACCGCGCCGCGCCACCCCTTCAGCAACAGCGCCCTCTCAGCCTCGTTCATATTCGGCGTCCAGACAGCAGGCGACTCGGCAGGCGCGGTCCACAGCGCGGACGTCAGCCCCACGCCATAGGCCGCCAGCCGCGCCGCCCCCATCGCCGTCATTTCCTGGAAGGCCGGGCGCTCGACCTCGACTTCGCAGATATCGGCGACGAACTGCATGGCGAAGGCGTTGGCGGTGACGCCGCCGTCGACCTTGAGCCGTTTCAGCGGCGGCGCGCCGTCCTTCTTCAGGGCGTCCAGCAGGTCGCGGGTCTGGTAGGCCAGGCTCTCCAGCGCCGCGCGGACCATATGCGCAGGGCCGCTGTCGCGCGTCAGGCCGACGACGGTTCCGCGCGCCTCCGGCTCCCACCACGGCGCGCCCAGGCCTGTGAAGCCGGGAACCAGATAGACCCCGCCGTTATCGGTCAGCGACTGGGCCACGGCCTCGGACTGGCGCGAGTCCGACAACACCTTCAGCCCGTCGCGAAGCCACTGAATTGCGGAGCCCGCCGAAAAGATGGACCCCTCCAGCGCATAGGCGGCTTCACCTCCCGCCGCATAGCCCAGCGTTCCCAGCAGGCGCGAGGTCGAGGCCACAGGAGCGGCGCCGACATTGGCCACCAGAAAGGCGCCTGTCCCGTATGTAATCTTGGCGTCCCCCGCCGTCAGAGCCCCATGCCCGACCAGCGCCGCGTGCTGATCCCCCGCCGCGCCGTGAATGGGCAGCGCGCGCCCGAACAGGGACGGATCCGCATTCCCCAGCAGGGCGTCGCAGTCGCGGATCTCCGGCAGGGCCTCAATCGGCACGCCGAACAGGTCGCACAGGTCCTGTCGCCACGCGCGCGTCGTCAGATCCATCAGGCTGGTGCGGCTGGCGTTGGTGGCGTCGGTGACGTGGCTTTTCCCGCCGGTCAGCTTCCAGATCAGCCAGGAGTCGATGGTGCCCAGCTTCACCTCGCCCCGCGCCGCCCGCTCGCGCGCGCCGGGCACGGCGTCCAGCAGCCAGGCGTATTTCGAGGCCGAGAAATAGGGGTCGAGGATCAGGCCCGTCGCCGCCTGAACCATCGCCTCATGCCCCGCCGCCGCCAGCTTGCCCGTCGCCTCGGCCGTGCGCCGGTCCTGCCAGACGATGGCGCGGTGCAGGGGCTCTCCCGTCGCCGCGTCCCAGATCACCGAGGTCTCGCGCTGATTGGTGATGCCGATGGCGGCGAAACGCCCGACGCCGCCCGCCTTCCTGACCACCTCGCGACAGGTCTGCAGCGTCGCCCGCCAGATCTCGGCCGCGTCATGCTCGACCCAGCCCGAGCGCGGAAAATGCTGCGCCAGCTCGATCTGGATGACGGCGATGGCGTTGAAGTCGCCGCCGCCTGCATTTTTGTCGCCTATCGGGCTTCGCCCTGCTTGAGGCGGTGACACCTCAAACGCGATCGCCCGCGTCGAGGTCGTACCCTGGTCGATGGCGAGGATCATATTTGTGTGCATTCTGGCAGTTATGCAGAGGCTGCGTCTCTCCGTAAGAGGAAATCCATGCCTACGCCCAGCATCGAAGGCGTCATCGACGCCGCCCGCCAGATCGCCCCCGCCGCCGTCCGCACGCCGCTGATCGAGCATCCGGGCCTGAACGAGGCCGTCGGCGGCCGTGTGCTGATGAAGGCCGAGACGTTTCAGGTGGCGGGCGCCTTCAAGTTCCGCGGCGCCTATAACCGCATCAGCCGACTGACCGAGGACGAGAAGGCGCGCGGCGTCGTGGCCTATTCATCCGGCAACCATGCGCAGGGGGTGGCGGCCGCCGCCAGAGCTGTCAGCACGCCCGCCCTGATCGTCATGCCGTCCGACAGCCCTGCGGTGAAGGTCGAGGGCGTACGCGCCTTCGGCGGCGAGGTGCGCTTCTACGACCGCTGGACCGAGAGCCGCGAGGCCATCGGCGCCGGGATCGCCGCCGAGCGCGGCTCGGTGCTGGTCCCGCCGTTCGACGACCCCTTCATCATCGAGGGTCAGGGCACGGTCGGGCTGGAGATGCTCGAACAGGCAGGCGTGCCCATGAATCAGCTGCTGTGCGGCGCCTCAGGCGGCGGGCTGATCGCCGGGATCAATCTGGTCATGGCCGAACAGAGCCCCGACACCCGCGTCATCGTGGTCGAGCCCGACGCCTTCGACGACACCCGCCGCTCGCTGGCGGCCGGAATCCGCGTCGGCCATCCCGACGGCGCGCCCTCGATCTGCGACGCCCTGATGGCGCCCATGCCGGGCGAGCTGACCTGGCCGATCAACCAACGCCTGGCGGGCGCCGCAACCGTCACCGACGCCGAGGTCGCGCAGGCCATGCGCTTCGCCTTTCGCTGGCTGAAACTGGTCATCGAGCCGGGCGGCGCCGTGTCCCTGGCGGCGCTGCTGGCGGGCAAGGTCGAGGCCAAAGGGCTGACGACCGGCATCGTCCTGTCGGGCGGCAACGTCGACCCCGGCCTGTTCAGCGCCGTCATCGAGAGGCGGTTCGAGGGGTAGGCCTTGCCTCCGCCCCCTCCTCGCGCGAGGCTGGCGCAAACGGGAGGGCGTCCATGACCAAGGCCAGCGAACTACAGACCCTGATCGGTCAGGAGCTCGGCGTCAGCCGCTGGTTCACGGTGGATCAGGCGCGCATCGACGCCTTCGCTCGCCTGACCGAGGACGAGCAGTTCATCCACGTCGATCCCGAGCGCGCCAAGGCGACGCCCTTCGGCGGGACCATTGCGCACGGCTTTCTGACACTCAGCCTCGCCTCGGCCATGAGCATGGATGCGGTCGCCCCGCTGGATGATCTGGTCATGGGCGTGAACTACGGCTTCGACCGGCTGCGCTTTCTCGCCCCGGCGCCGTCAGGATCGCGCGTGCGCGGCCGCTTCAAACTGCTGTCGGCTGAGGACAAGGGCGCCCAAGATGGAATGACGCGCTGGCTGCTGAAGCACGAACTGACCGTCGAAATCGAGGGCGGCGACAAGCCCGCCCTGATCGCCGAATGGCTGACCATGCAGGTGGTGAAGGCTTAAAATTCCCGCTCATCCCGGCAGACGCTGCGGTGAGCGGAAACGCATGGGCCTTATTCCCCTAGACACCTCAGCGCCACTTCCAGGTTGCGCAGCCCGTCTTCGCCGCTTACGGCCGCCGTCTCGCCGGTGCGGATGGCGTGGATGAAGGCCTCGTGCTCCTTCCTGAGCGGCTCGGCGGGCCAGGCGTTCAGCATCCGCGTGGAGTATGAGCCGTCCGGCTGCTGGCCGAAGAATTCGGTCACCTGGCGGGTGATCAGATCGGCGACGATGAAGCGGCTCTTGGTCGCCACCTGCAGGACGCGGGTCTTGTAGGGCGTGACCCAGTTGGTGGTGATGTGGGCGATCACCCCATTGTCCATGCGGAACTGCAGCAGGGCCGAATCCTCACGCGAGGCGTGGGTGTGGCCCAGCAGGGACTGGACCTCGGTCATCTCGGCCCCCGTCAGATGGCGGATGATGTCGATGTCATGCACCGCCAGGTCGATGACCACCCCGACCTCGCCCATGCGCGGCGGGAAGGGGCCGACGCGGGTGATCTGGATGGAGATGATCTCGTCGCCGTCGATGGCGCGCTTGACCGTCTCGACCGCGGGGTTGAAGCGCTCGACATGGCCGACCATCAGCACGCGGTTGTTCGCCTTGGCCGCGTCGATCATCGCCTGAGCATCGGCCACCGTAGCCGCGATCGGCTTCTCCACCAGCACATGAACGCCGGCGTTCAGCAGGGCCACGCCCAGCTCGGCGTGATAGCGGTTCGGCGTGGCGATGACGGCGGCGTCCAGCCCGGCGGCGACGAAGGCCTCGGCGGTCGTCACGGCGGTCGCGCCATAGGCGGCGGCCACGCCCTCGGCCGTCACGGCGTCAGGATCGAAGACGGTCGTCAGCTCCACATCGCGCAACTCAGCGAGAACGCGGGCGTGGTTGCGGCCCATGACGCCAGCGCCCGCGACGCCGATCTTGAGAGGGGTCTGCTGAATGGTCATGCGGATCAGGCCTTGAAGCTGGCGACGGCGGCGATGATGCGGTCCTGGGTCTGGGCGTCCAGATCAGAGTGCATCGGCAGGCTGATCACCACATCCTTCAGCCGCTCGGTGACAGGCAGGCCGCCCGCACCCCGCGGATAGTGCTCGTAGGCGGGCTGCAGGTGCAGCGGGATCGGATAATAGACCGCCGTCGGCACGCCCTGATCCTTCAGATGCGCGGCCAGGGCGTCACGGTCAGAGTGCTCAACGGTGTACTGCGCCCAGTTTGAGACGTTGCCCGCCGGAACGTCGGGGACCTTGGCGACGTGCGGACGCAAGGCCTCGTTGTAACGGCCGGCGGCGGTGTTGCGCCACTCGATCTCCTGCGCAAAGACCTTCAGCTTCTCGATCAAGACGGCGGCCTGGATGGTGTCCAGACGGCTGTTCAGGCCGACGCGCATGTTCAGATATTTGGGGTCGTGGTCGAAGGTCCTGTCCTTCAGGTCGACGCCGACCGCCTTGCCGTGAATGCGGATGGAATCCATCAGCTGGGCCAGTTCGTCGTCATTCGTCAGCACCGCCCCGCCGTCGCCGTAACAGCCCAGGGGCTTGGCCGGGAAGAAGCTGGTGGTGGTCACATCGGCCCATTTGAGCGGATGCGCGCCGTCGATGGTGCAGCCGAAGCCCTGGGCCGAGTCCGAGATCAGCTTCAGGCCATGCCTGTCGCAGACCGCCTTGATGGCCTGATAGTCGGCGGGCTGGCCGAACAGGTCGACGGCGATGACCACGCGCGGGGTCAGGCGACCCTCGGCCTTGATGCCTTCGATGGCGCGTTCCAGCGCCGCCGGGTCCATGTTGTAGGTGTTTTCGTCCACGTCGACGAAGACCGGCTCGGCGTCGAACCAGGGCACGACCTCGGCGGTGGCGGCGAAGGTGAAGCTGGGGACGAAGACGGCGTCGCCGCGCCCGATCCCCCAGGCCATCAGCGGCAGGGCCAGAGCGTCGGTGCCGTTGGCGCAGCCCAGGGCGTGCTTCGCCTCGCCGAAGGCGGCCAGGTCCGCCTCGAACTGGCGCACCTGCGGGCCCATGACCCAGGCGCCGCCGACGACGGCCTCCTGAACGGCGGCCTCGATCTTGCCGCCGAGGCGAAGGCGCTGGGCCTGAAGGTCGATGAAGGGGATGGTCATTGCGATATCGCTCTCTCGATGGGGCCGGCGCGGCGGGGAATGGTCTTCCCGGGCGCGGACGCGAAGGCGGGTCGTCTGGGTCAGTCTGCGTCCTACCAAAGCGGCGGGGTGCTGAACAAACCCCCCAGGGTCACTTCGCGTTGCGCGATGCAACGAAAGCGCGGCTTGGCAAAGCCATGGGCGCCGCCTAATCCGGGGTCATGCGCTTCGATCCCGCCGCCAAGGAACAGGTTCGCGACTGGCTGTTCGGCCAGGCCCTGCCGCTGTGGGCCAAGGCCGGGATCGGCGATGACGGACGTTTCTTTGAGAAGCTGGGTTTCGACGGGCGGGCCATCGCGGGCGTCCCACGTCGTACACGGGTTCAGGCGCGCCAGATCCATGTCTTCACCGAGGCTTCGGCGCTGGGCTGGAGCGAGGGCGAGGTCATCGCCCGCGCCGGACTGGACGCCCTGATCGACGGCGCCCGGCGCGACGACGGCCTGTGGGTGCGGGCCACCGATGATGCGGGCGCCGTCATCGACGCCACGCCGGACCTGTATGATCTGGCCTTCGTGCTGTTCGCCCTGGCCGGGGCGCATCGGGTGCTGAAGGATGGGCGGGCGCGGCCTCTGGCGCTGGCGACGCTGGCCGCTATCGAGACGCAGATGGCCGACCCGGATCATGGCGGCTGGCAGGAGGCCCTGCCGCCCGTCCTGCCGCGTCGCCAGAACCCGCACATGCACATGCTTGAAGCCCTGCTGGCCTGGCAGGCGACAGCGCCGGATCCCGCGTTCGAGGCGGCGGCCCGGTCGGTGCTGGAGCTGTTCAACCGACGCTTCTTCGACCGCGAGCATCTGATGCTGGGCGAGTTCTATGAGCGCGACTGGACCGTGCGTCTAGGATCTGAGGGCCAGTGCATCGAGCCCGGCCACCACATGGAGTGGGTCTGGCTGCTGAGCGAAGCGGCGCGGCTCGGCCTGCCGGATCACGGCTCGGCGGCGCGGGCGCTTTACACCAGCGCCCTGACCTGCGGGGTCCGCGCCGATGGTCTGGCGGTGCGCGAGATCAGCCGGATTGGACAGGTCCGCGACGGCGGCGTGCGCCTGTGGGCCCAGACGGAACTGCTGCGCGCCCTGCACCTGCGCGGCGATCAGGACCGGGCGGCCCGGCTGGTCGACCGACTGTTCGAGACTCACCTGGCGACGCCGGTTCGCGGCCTGTGGTTCGACGCCTTCGACGCAGAGGGGCGCGCGCAGGACGGGTCCGTCCCCGCCTCGACCTTCTATCATCTGATGACGGCCTTTTCGGCCCTGCTGACGGAGCCGTCATGAGCCGACCCATGAAACGTCCAGGGGCTTTTCTGGATCGCGACGGCGTGCTGATCGTCGATAGCGGCTATCCGCACCGACCCGACCAGCTGGTGCTGATCCCTGGCGCCGCAGAGGCGGTGAAGCGGCTCAATGCGGCGGGCTATGTGACGGTCATCGTCACCAACCAGTCCGGCGTGGCGCGCGGCATGTTCAGCGAAGAGACGATGCAGGCGTTCAACCGCCTGCTGGTCGAACGCCTGGCCGAGGGCGGCGGGCGCATCGACGCCGTCTACGCCTGTCCCTTCCATTCCGAGGCGGCGGATGAGCGCTATCGCCACCCGGATCACCCGGATCGCAAGCCCAATCCCGGCATGTTGCTGCGGGCCGCGGCCGATCATGATCTGGACCTGTCGCGCTCGCTGATGATCGGCGACCAGCCGTCGGACATGGAGGCGGCGCGGCGCGCGGGCGTGGCGGGCTATCGCTTCGCCGAAGGCGACCTGGATCAATTCGTGCGCGATCTTCTTCCCGGCTGATCGCTATTCCGCATCCGATGAATTAACGTCGCCGCCAATAGACTGACTGTTGGGAGACGCCCCATGCCGATGACCACCCCGCTGGCAGACCGCTTTGTCGAGCGGCGCTGGACCTCGCCGGACGGCCTGAGCCTCTACGCCCGCGACTACGCCCCGGCCGAGGGCCCAGCGCGCCTGCCGGTCATCGCCATCCACGGCCTGACGCGCAACAGCGCCGATTTCGGCGTCATCGCCGGACTGATCGCCCACAGCGGTCGCCGTGTGCTGGCCGTCGACGTGCGCGGGCGCGGCCGGTCCGACCGGGCGCCCGATCCCATGACCTATACGCCGGACGTCTACGCCAAGGATATAGTAGCGCTGATGGAGCAGTCAGGGATCGAGAAGGCGGTCTTCCTCGGCACCTCCATGGGCGGGCTGATCACCCTGGCGCTGACAGCCGTCAAGCCCAAGGCCATCGCCGCCGCCATTCTGAACGACGTCGGCCCCGAGGTCGCGGTGGAGGGTCTGGCCCGCATCGCCGCCTATACCGGCCAGCCGGTCGTGATCGAGAGCTGGGATGACGCGACCGCCTATGCCCGACGCATCAATGAGGCGGCCTTCCCCGACTACACGGACGCCGACTGGGCCGCCTTCGCCCGCCGCATCTTCCGCGAGGGGACGGAAGGGTCGCCGGTGCTGGACTACGATCCCGACATCTCGGCGCCGATCAAGGCGGCCGGATCGAAGGCTCTGGTCCCCAATCTGTGGCCCTCGTTCCGGGCTCTGGCGCGCAAGAAGCCGACCCTGCTGGTGCGCGGCGAAACCTCGGACCTGCTCAGCCCCGCCATCGCCGACAAGATGAAGAAGGCCGCCCCCGCCATGGCCTACGCCGAGGTTCCCGGCGTCGGCCACGCGCCCATGCTGGACGAACCCGAAGCGCGGGCGGCCATCTTCGAGTTTCTGGCCGGGGTGGGCTGAGACGCCATGCCGAGCGGCCTCAAATAGCGCGAGGCCACTGGGCTCTGCGTCCAATGGCCTCAAGTAGCGCGAAGCGCGGTAGGCCCAGCATCAAGCCTTCTTGACGAACTCCGTGCGCAGGACCAGGCCGCGCACCTTTTCGACGTTGGCTTCGATTTCGTCAGGATCGCCGGTCAGGCGGATGTTCTTGACCATCGTGCCGCGCTTCAGCGTCACCCCGCCCGAGCCCTTGACCTTGAGGTCCTTGATCAGGGTCACGCTGTCGCCGTCCGACAGGATGTTGCCGTTGGTGTCCTTGGTGACGTCGTCGCTCATGATCGGTCCTGCCTGAAATAGAGAGAGGGCCGCCGCATCCGCGACGGCCCGTCCCTCATGGGCCTATTCGCCCTGACGCGCCTGGGCAAGGGCGATGCGCGCCTGAAGGTGCTCGTCCTGGGCCGTGGCGGCGGAAATGGCGTTGAAACGCTCGATATCGAGGCCCGAGTTCTGGATGGCGGCGGCCATCTGGGCCTGCTGCTCCTCATTCGGCTGGGCGCCGTTCAGGGCGCGGGCGATGTCCGAGATTTCAGCCATGGCGGCGGCGAACTGGCCGGTTTCAGCGTCCGTCACGCCTGCGCCGACCGAGCCCGGCGCGGACGGGGCGGCGCCGGCCACGGCGGCGCGCGCCTGCAGCACAGGATCGGCCGAGACGGCGGCCGAAATGGCGTTGAAGCGTTCGACGGCCAGGCCCGAGTTCTGCACAGCGCCGGCCATCTGGGCCTGCTGTTCTTCGGTGGGCGTTCCGTTCTGGACGGAGGCGGCCACGCTCGAGACCGTCTTCATGGCGGCGGCGAACTGAGCCAATTCGGCGTCGGTGGGTTCGCCGGTCGGGGCGGGCGCGGCGGCGGGGGCCGGTTCAGCGGCGTCCTGCGCCAGGGCCGGGGCGGCGGTCAGAAACAGGGCGGCCAGAATGGCGGTCGGGGCGGCGGCCGTTGCAAAACGCATGGCGTATCCTTCTTCAGTCCCGAACGCTCAGCCCCAAGGCTGACCCGGACAGGTCCGGGCTCTCCCGCACGACCGGGCTATGACAGTCTCACAGAGGGCGGGGAGGTCGAAACGCTAACCCGCGTCCTGCGGGCGGGTAAACCCCGCAGCGGCGCTTTCAACCTTCGGGGGTATTGGCGTCCAGTTCGTCCAGCCATACCCGCGCCGAGGAATCCGACGGCGCGCGCCAGTCTCCGCGCGGCGACAGCGACCCGCCCGTGACCACCTTCGGCCCGTTCGGCACGGCCGATCGCTTGAACTGGCTGGTCTGGAAGAAGCGGATCAGGAACTTGCGCAACCAGCCCTTGATCGTCGCCAGGTCGTAGGCGACGCGCTCCGCCTCCGGCAGCCCCTGCGGCCAGTCTCCGCGCGCGGCGTCGCCCCAGGCCTGATGCGCCAGGAAGGCGACCTTCGACGGCTTCAGGCCGAAGCGGCTGATGTAGAACAGGAAGAAGTCGTTCAGCGCATAGGGGCCGACGATGGACTGCGTCGACTGGATCGCCCCATCGGCGCCCGCCGGGACCAGTTCGGGCGAAATCTCCGTGGCCAGAATGGCGTGCAGCGTCGGAACCGCCGCCTCGCCGACCAGCCCGCGCTCGGCCACCCAGCGGATCAGGTGCTGGATTAGGGTCTTCGCCACCCCGCCGTTGACGTTGTAGTGGCTCATATGGTCGCCGACGCCATAGGTGCACCACCCCAGCGCCAGTTCCGACAGATCGCCGGTGCCCAGCACGAAGCCATGGTTCTGATTGGCCAGCCGGAACAGATAGTCGGTCCGCAGACCCGCCTGCACGTTCTCGAACGTCACATCATGGACCGGCTGACCGTCAGCGAAAGGATGGCCGATGTCGCGCAGCATCTGTTCGGCGGCTGGGCGAATGTCGATCTCGGCCCCCGTCACCCCCAGCGCATCCATCAGCGCCCACGCGTTCGACTTGGTCCCCTCCGATGTCGCAAACCCCGGCATGGTGAAGGCGAGGATGCCCGTGCGCGGCAGCTCCAGCCGATCGAAGGCGCGACAGGCCACCAGCAGGGCCTGCGTCGAATCCAGCCCCCCCGAGACGCCGATCACCAACGTTTTCGACCCCGTCGCCTTCATCCGCCGCATCAGGCCCTGAACCTGGATATTGAAGGCCTCAAAGCAGTCCTGATCCAGACGCGCGGCGTCGTCCGGCACGAAGGGGAAGCGGTCCAGCGGACGGATGAGGGCGTCGGTCGCCCCCTCCCCCGCCTCGAACGGGACCACCGTGGCGGCCTCGCCCTCGATCCGGGCGCAGTCGGCGAAGGTGCCGTTGCGCAGACGATCCAGACCGATGCGGTCCACATCGACATCGGCGATGGTCAGATGGCTGTTCAGGGCGAAGCGCTCGCCCTCGGCCAGTTTCGCGCCCAGTTCATGGATGGTCGCCTGACCGTCCCAGGCCAGATCAGTGGTGCTCTCGCCCCAGCCCGAGGCGGCGAAGACATAGGCTGACAGGGTGCGCGCCGACTGGCTGGCGCACAGCAGAGCGCGCTCGTCCGCCTTGCCGATGACGATGTTGGAGGCCGACAGGTTGCACAGGATGCGCGCCCCCGCGAGCGCCGCCCGCGTCGACGGCGGCTGCGGCGCCCAGAAGTCCTCGCAGATCTCGACCGCGAAGACGAAGCCGGGCCGGTTCGTCGCCTCGAAGATGAGGCCGGGCGCGAAATCGACGCTCGTGCCGTTCAGCAAGACGGCATCTTCGCTGCGGCTGGCGGCGGGCGCGAACCAGCGCTTCTCATAGTATTCGCGGTAATTGGGCAGATAGGTCTTGGGGACCACGCCCAGCACCTCGCCGCCGCCCAGCACCACGGCGCAGTTGAACAGGGCGTCGCCGTTGCGGATCGGCGCGCCGATCACGGCGATGACGCCCGCCTCGTCGGCGACCTGGGCCAGCCGCGCGATCTGGCGCTCGACCTCTTCCAGCAGGGCCGCCTGCATGTGCAGATCGTCGATGGCGTAGGCGCTCAAGGACAGTTCGGGGAAGACCAGCAGGTTTGCGCCCTGCTCGCCCGCCTGACGGATCAGCCGTTCATGTTCTTCGGCGTTGGCGGCCGGGTCGGCGATATGGACCACAGGCGTCGCGGCGGCGACGCGCACGAAGCCGTGGCTGCTCGGGGCGTGGAAGGGATGCGTCTTGGACTTCGCCATCAATCTTTCCGCTCATCCCGTCGGACGCCGGGACCCAGTGAGAGCCGCAGGCACTGAACCAACAACCTTCTGGATCAATATAGGGTTGCGCGATGAAGCCAAAGCACTGGATCCCGGCGTCCGACGGGATGAGCGGTTTATAGTGACCTGCGAACCGCCGTCGGCTAAGGCTCACACCATGAGCGATACGCCCAAAAAAGGCTGGTTTCAGCGGCTGAGCGCGGGTCTGTCCCGATCCTCCAAGCAGATGACCGATCAGGTCGTCTCGACCTTCGTGAAGGAGCCTCTGTCCGAAGAGGCGCTGGAGCGGCTGGAGGAGCATCTGATCGAGAGCGATCTGGGCCCCGCCGCCTCGGCCCGCATCGTCGAGCGGTTCCGCGCCCTTCGCTTCGGCAAGACCTCCGACGAACGCGAGATCAAGGAAGCGCTGGCCGAGGCCGTGGCCGCCGAACTGACGCCGCGTCAGGCGACCTTCGACCCGCTGTCGGGGCCCAAGCCCTATGTGGTCCTGTTCGTCGGGGTGAACGGCTCGGGCAAGACGACGACGCTGGGCAAGATCGCCTCGGACCTGACGGCCAGGGGCGCCAAGGTGATGATCGTCGCCGGCGACACCTTCCGCGCCGCCGCCCGCGAACAGCTCAAGGTGTGGGCCGACCGCGCGGGCGCCCATTTCGAGAGCCGCCGCGACGGCGCGGACGCCGCTGGGCTCGCTTTCGACGCCTTCACCAAGGCGAAGGAAGAAGGCTTCGACGTCGTGCTGATCGACACGGCCGGGCGGCTGCAGAACAAGTCGACCCTGATGGACGAACTGCTGAAGATCGTGCGCGTACTGAAGAAGGTCGATGCGGACGCCCCGCACGAGACCCTGCTGGTCCTGGACGCCACCGTCGGCCGCAATGCGCTGGAGCAGGAAAAGATTTTCGGCCGCACCGCCTATGTCTCGGGCGTGGTGATGACCAAGCTGGACGGCACCGCGCGCGGCGGCGTCCTGGTGCCGGTGGCCCAGGCCTCGGACGCCCCGATCAAGCTGATCGGCGTCGGCGAAGGGGTCGATGACCTGCAACCGTTCGACGCCCGCGCGTTTTCCCGATCCCTGGTCGGGCTTGAGGACTGATCCATGACCGAAGCGACCCAGAGCAAACGTCCGCAATGGATCCGGCAGGCCGTCGACTTCGGCGCCCTGGTCGCCTTCATGGCCGCCTATTTCATCACCCGCGACATGATCAAGGCGACCTGGGTTCTGGTCATCGCCTCGATCATCGCCCTGGTCGTGGGTTTCGTGCTGGAGCGCCGCCTGGCGCCCATGCCCCTGATCACCGGCGGCTTCGCCCTGGTGTTCGGCGTCCTGACCATCGTCACGGACGACGACCTGTTCGTGAAGCTGAAGCTGACGGTGCAGAACGGCCTGCTGGCCGCTGTCCTGCTGGGCTCGATCCCCTTGAAGAAGTCGCCGTTCAAGGCCTTGCTGGGCTCGGCGCTGAAGGTGACGGACGAGGCCTGGCGCAAGCTGACCTTCCGTTACGGCCTCTACTTCCTGGCCGTCGCCATCGCCAACGAGGTGTTCCGCAGCCCGACCGCCGTCACCGCCATCTGGTCGGCCCTGAACCTCGGCACGCCTGACCCGAACGGCGTCTGGACCGCCTTCCGCGGCGTGCTGTGGATCGCCGCCTCGTTCTTCGGCCTGTCGCAGGTGCCTCTGATCATGAAGAACATGATCAAGGACGAGGAGCCCGGCCCCATCTCGCCCGACACGGGGCTCTGACCGCCGCCCCGCCTCCCATTTCCGGGCCTCAAGCAGCGCGAAGCGCGGTAGGCCCCAGAATACGCGAAGCGCGGTAGGCCCAAGAATAAATGTCTTCAAACCGTCAGCGTTTGCGTCGTCAAAGCGTTAAGGGGGGCTGTTAGCTGTTGCAGCATCATCCGGCCACGGCCGGTTTCGGGCTGTTCGGGAATGAAGGCGATGATCAAGTCGGGCAAGCAGGGGAAGATCAAGGGCGGGCTGGCGGAATCGCCCAGCCACCTGATGCACCGTGCGCTGCAGCTGGCGTTGGACATCTACGCCGAGGAAGCCGGGTCGGACGGCCTGACCCAGCGCCAGTTCGCCGTGCTGGAGGCCGTGGCCGCCCGTTCGGGCCTGACGCAGACGGATCTGGTCAAGGCCACCGGGATCGACCGCTCGACCCTGGCCGATCTGGTGGCGCGGATGACGACCAAGGGCCTGCTGGAGCGCGAACGCTCGACGCTGGACGCCCGCGCCAAGGCGGTGCGTCTGTCGCCTGAGGGCGAGGCCGCCCTGCTGGCCGCCCGCCCGCGCGTCGAGGCCGCCGACAAGCGGATCATGGCCCTGTTGCCCAAATCCAAACGCGACAGCTTCCTGGACCTGCTTTGCAGTCTGTCCGACGCCGCCGACGCCGTTCCCGAGCAGGCTCGCGCTGAAATCAAGGCGGCGAAGAAGGCCGCCAAGGAAGCCAAGAAGGCGGAAAAAGCCGCGCGCAAGGGCGACGGCAAGAGCGACGGCCGCGGCAAGAAGAAGAAAAAGGGCGAGCCTGTCGTGGAACAACCGCAGGCTGATGACGCTGCCGACCCAGTCGTGGTCCCGCTCAAGGGCGCGACTGAAGGCTGAGGTCTTCCTATCCCGCTCATCCCGGCGGACGCTGGGACCCAGTAAGAGCCACGCGCTCTACGGCAGAAAGCAGATGTTTGCGGCCAAAGCACTGGATCCCGGCGTCCGCCGGGATGAGCGGTTATGGAGGCTGCCTAAACCCGAATGTCGAGCAGGGAGCCGGGGCGCTGCAGGCGCGCGCTCGGCGCCGCCTGTTCGACCGGCGCAGAAACGGCTGCAACCGGACGCGCCGTCTCCTCGGCCGCTGCCGGCGTCGCCACGCCCATAGCCTGACGGAAGAAGGCCGACTGGGCCGTTCTCAGGGCGTGGGCCGCACCGCCCGCCTGAGGCGGAAAGGCCGGCCGCTCGGACGAAATCGCGGACATGGGGCGAGGATGCCCGCGCTTCGTCTAAATATGGTTAACGCTCGATTCACCCTGTTTCAGGCGATCCCGCTCAACGCGCGGGTGCAGCCAGAGCGTCGGTGAGTTTCTTCAGGTCGACGTCGGTCAACACCGGTCCCGAGGACTTGGCGACGATGGTCCCATAGGCGTCCACGGCGAAGCTTTCCGGCACGCCCGAGACGCCCAGGTCCAGCCCCGCCCGCCCCTCGCGGTCGATCAGCACCAGACGATAGGGATCGCCCAGTTCTTCCAGGAAGGCGTCAGTGGCGACGGGGTCGTCCTTATAGGCCACGCCGACCACGGCGACGCCCTGTTCCTTCAGCTTCATCAGCTGCGGATGCTCCAGACGGCACGGCGCGCACCAGCTGGCGAAGACGTTGACGATCATCGGCTTGCCCACGCCCGCCGTCTTCAGGTCCAGCAGGTCGTCGCTGGCCTTGCCGCCCGACAGGATGGGCAGGACGGTCGTCTCCGGGATCGGCTGACCGACAAGCGCGTCAGGACGATAGGTCGGCCCGGCGGCGGGATCGCCCGCCATCCGGTCCATCTGCGTCATCAGGAAGACGCCCAGCGCGACCAGAACGACGATGGGAAGAAGGGCCAGCCAGCGCTTCATTTGCGAGCCGCCTCCAGCCGGGCCAGTTCGCGTTTCCAGCGGCGCGCGGCGATCAGGGCGCGGGCCGACAGGGCGGCCAGCACCACGGCGCTGATCCCCCAGGCGGGCCAGACGAAGGCGCCGTAGGGGCTCATGTCCAGATCAAGCACGCAGAACCTCCATCAGGCTTCCAGCGCCGCGCGGGCGCGAAGGGTCAGAACACGACGACGCCGGACCTCGGTCCTGATGGACGTCAGCCAGATCGCGCCGAACAGCACGGCGTAGGCCGCCATCATGGTCAGCAGGGCAGGCAGGAAGACCGGGTCCACGCTGGTCCCGCCCGAGCGCAGCAGCGACGCGGGCTGGTGCAGGGTGTTCCACCAGTCGACCGAGAACTTGACGATCGGCAGGTTGATCAGCCCGACCAGACCCAGCACCGCCGCCGCCCGCGCCGCCTTGGCCTCATCGTCGATCGAGGCGCGCAGGGCCATGTAGCCGAGATAGAAGAGGAACAGCACCAGCACGCTGGTCAGGCGCGCGTCCCACACCCACCAGGTGCCCCACATGGGCTGGCCCCACAGGGAGCCGGTGATCAGGGCCAGCGCCGTAAAGGCCGCGCCCGGCACCGCCGCCGCCCGCGCCGCCGCATCGGCCAGCGGATGGCGGAACACCAGGGCGAAGAAGCTGGACACGCCCAGCGCCCCATAGGCCATCAGGCCCAGGCTGGCGGCCGGGACATGGATGAACATGATGCGGACGGTGTCGCCCTGCTGATAGTCCGCAGGCGCGGTGAAGCTGAACCAGGTCCCCGCCAGCAGCAGGCCGAGCGCGCAGATCCACAGCACCGGGACCAGAGGGCCGGTGAAGCGCATGAAGCGGTCGGGATTGGCGAGGCCGAACATGGGCTGCCGATTACGCGGCCCCGCGCCCCACGGCAAGCGGGTGCGGCGTTCGACCCATCGTCGCGGCTGCCTAGAGGCTGAGGCCGTGCCGGGCCGCCAGATCCTTCAGCTCGACCATCGGGCGCGGACCCCAGTGGCCGATGACCTCCGAAGCCGCCAGCGAACCCAGCGCCCCGGCTTGCGCCAGAGACAGGCCGCGCGATAGGCCCAGCAGCACGCCTGCCGCATACTGATCGCCAGCGCCGGTGGTGTCGACCACCTTCTCGACCGGATAGGCGTCGACCTCGACCCGTTCGCCGCCACGGAACAGCACCGAACCGGCGGCGCCGCGCGTCACGGCCGCCACCTCGACGATGCGGCCCAGGTGGGCGGCGGCGTGGTCGAAATCCTCAGTCTCGAACAGGGCGTGCAGCTCGGCCTCATTGGCCAGAACGATGTCCGCCGAGGCCTCGATGAACTCCAGCAGCTCGGTGCGCCAGCGATGCACGACGAAACTGTCCGACAGGGTGATGGCGACCTTGCGGCCCGCCGCGTGGGCGGCGGCGGCGGCGGCCTCGAAGGCGGCGCGGGCCGGAGCCGGGTCGAACAGATAACCTTCCAGATAGACGATGGCGCTGTCGCCGATCACGCCCGCGTCCACGTCCGCCGTGGTCAGTTGGTTGGCGGCGCCCAGGAAGGTGCACATGGTGCGCTGGCCGTCCGGCGTGACGTTGATCAGGCAGCGGCCGGTGCCGAAGCCGTTCCCGGCGCCGTCTTCCAGCACGGGGGTGTCGAAGTGGACTCCGACGGCGCGGATGTCGTGGGTGAAGACCTCGCCCAGCGTGTCTTTCGCCACCTTGCCGATATAGGCCGCGCGCCCGCCAAACGAGCCGACGCCCGCCACGGTGTTGCCCGCCGAACCGCCGGACGCCTCGACCCCCGCCGCCATGGCGTCATACAGGGTCGCACTCTGGGTCTCGTCGACCAGCTGCATCGAGCCGGGGACCAGTCCCTTGGCTTCAAGGAAGGTCGGCTCGCACGGGGCCAGGACGTCGACGATGGCGTTGCCAAGGGCGCAGACGTCGAAACGGGTATTCTGAGCGAAGTCGGGCAGAGCTTGGGTCATCCGCGCCCCATAGCGGGGCGGACGGCCGCGCGCCAGACTTCAGACCTTCGCCGCGAGTGAAAACCGGCCTAAAGCCGTCAGACCTGTTGCAGACGCCCCTCGCCGGGGCTTGCGGAGCCCCGCCATGACCGACGTCGCCGTCCTGACCCCCGATCCGGCCGATCCCACCTATTCGACGCTGTGGCCCGGCGTGCTGGACCGGCTGGGCGAGGCGCTGGCGACGGCGGGGATCACGGCGCGGCCGACGCCGTGGACGGACCATGTCGAGAACGCCCGCGCCCTGATGGACTACCCCCTGGTCCTGCCGCTGCTAGTCTGGGGCTATCATCAGGACCACGACCGCTGGCTCCAGGCCTGCACGACCTGGGCGGAGGCGGGCGCGCCCTTGGCCAATCCCGCCCAGACCGTGCGCTGGAACGCCGACAAACGCTATCTGGCCCGCCTGTCGGAAAAGGGCGTCGCCGCGCCGCGGACGATCTTCGCCGACCATGTGGATGCGACGGTTCTGGAAGCCGCCTTCGCCGCGACGGGCGCCGAGACCCTGATCGTCAAGCCGACCGTCTCGGGCGGCGCCTGGCGCACCCTGCGGGTGACGGCGGGCGAGCCCCTGGACATGGCCCTGGCCAACGCCCCCGTCGGCGGCACGATGATCCAACCCTAACTCAAGGCCATCGAGACCGAGGGCGAGACCTCCCTGCTCTATTTCGGCGGCGAGTTGAGCCATGTCGTCAACAAACGCCCCGGCGCGGCGGGCGAGTTCCGCATCCAGACCCAGTATGGCGGTCAGTATCAGGCGCTGGACGTCGCGCCGCAGGGCGCGCTGGACCTGGCCGAACGCACCCTGGCCGCCATCGACGAAGACCTGCTCTACGCCCGCATCGACATGACCCTGAACGACGACGGCGACTGGGTGCTGATGGAGGCGGAGCTGATCGAGCCCGACTTCTACCTGGCCGCCGCGCCGGACGCCGGCGCCCGCTTCGGCCAAGCGGTGCGGGCCCGGCTGGAGCGCTGACGCTAGCACTCCACTTCCGTCATCCCCGGTCTCGCTCCGCTCGCCGGAGGATGACGGAAGAGAAACGATTACACCCCCATGAAGCTGGCCCGCGACGGGCAAAGGTCGGAGATCACGCAGCCTTCGCATTTCGGCCTCTGCGCCAGACAGGTGTAGCGGCCGTGCAGGATCAACCAGTGATGCGCCTTGGGCAGCCAGGCCTCGGGCACCACCTGGTGCAGTTGCGCCTCCACCTTGTCCGGCGTCGCCGCATTGGCCAGCCCCAGCCGGTGCGAGACGCGGAAGACGTGGGTGTCCACCGCGATGGCCGGCTCGATGCCCAGTTCGTTCAGCACCACGCTGGCCGTCTTGCGCCCCACGCCCGGCAGGGCCTGCAGGTCGGCGCGGTTCAGCGGAACCTCGCCGCCGTGTTTCTCGACCAGCATCCGCGCGGCGGCGATGACGTTCTTCGCCTTGGTCCGGTAAAGGCCGATGGAGGCGATCAGGGGGATCAACCCCTCCTCGCCCAGAGCCAGCATCTTCTGCGGCGTGTCAGCGACGGCGAACAGAGCCTTGGTCGCCTTGTTGACCCCCACGTCCGTCGCCTGGGCCGACAGGGCCACCGCCACCACCAGCGTATAGGGATTGACGAAATCCAGCTCGGTCTTCGGGTCCGGCATGACGCCCGACAGGCGGACAAAGATTTCCTCCACCCGGTCCTCGTCTGGCGGCCAGCTGATGATCGCGCCGACCGGCGCCTTCTTCGGCTGACGCGAGCGCTTGCCCGGCGGCGGGGTCAGGGCGGCCTTGGCGGTGCGGGACGCGGCGCGCGGGCGGGCGGCGGGCGCAGATAGGGTCGATTTTCGGCCAGTCATGCGTCTGGCTTCGCCTTCCACGCACGCCTCGTCAACGGGGGCCGTCCGCTTGACGCGCGCAGCGCCTTCGACCAAGCCGCAACAGGGACAAGGGGAAAAGACGGCCATGAACCATTTTTCGCGCGCGTTGACGGCGGCGGCCTTTTTGGCGTTGGCTGCGTCGGCGTCCGCCCAGACGCCCGCCGCCGACACCCCGGTTATCGCCTATCACGGCGCGATCCTGATCGACGGCACAGGCGCCGCGCCGCGCCGCGGAACCACCATCCTTGTCCAGGGCGAGCGCATCCTGGCGATCCAGCCGGACGCCGCAGCCGCGCCTCAAGGGGCCGAACGGGTCGATGTCTCCGGCCTTCATGTCCTGCCCGGCCTGATCGACAGCCATGTCCATATCGCCACGCCGCCGAACGCCGACAGGGCGCATGTCCACATGCGGCGCTGGCTCTACTCGGGCGTCACCGCAGTGCGCGGCATGGCCGACGACCTGCGCTCCGTCGGCGAACTGGCGCGTCAGGCGCGGGTGGGAGAGG
>KB291738.1:29624-39532 GCA_000318405.1 Brevundimonas diminuta 470-4
GGGAGAGGTTCCGTCGCCCGACATCTATTACGCCGCCCTCATGGCGGGCGAAGGCTTCTTCGACGACCCGCGCACCAGGGCCGTGACGGCGGGCGAGATTCCGGGCCGAACGCCCTGGATGCAGGCGATCACCCCCAAGACGGATCTGCCCCTGGCTGTCGCCATGGCGCGCGGAACCTCCGCCTCCGGGATCAAGATCTACGCCGACCTGCCGGCCGAGCGGATCGCCGCCGTCACCGCCGAGGCCCATCGCCAAGGCTTCCCGGTCTGGACGCACGCCATGGTCTATCCGGCCACCCCGCAGGAGGTCATCGACGCCGGCCCCGACGTCATGTCCCACGCCTGCATCCTGGCGCACCAGGCCCAGACGCCCGCCGAACGGCCTCAGAGCTACGCCAGCCGCACGCCGATCGACCGCGCCCCCTTCCTGAACGGCGACAATCCCGTGGTTCAGCGCCTGCTCGATCAGATGCGCGACAAGGGGATCGTCCTGGACGCGACGGTCTGGGTCTACGCCGATCAGGAACGCGCCGTCTCCGACCGGCCGGGCGCCCGCCAGCCGATCTGTTCCGGACCGATGGTCTTCGCCCTGACCCGTCAGGCCTATCGCACCGGCGTCGCCATCGCCGCCGGCACCGACGGCGAGACGCCGGAGGCCGATCCCTGGCCCGCCCTGTTGCAGGAGATGGAGCTGCTGCAGAACGCCGTCGGCATGACGCCGGGGGACGTCATCGTCGCCGCCACCGCCACCGCCGCCCGCACGCTCAATCAAGACGCCGACATGGGAACCCTGGCGCCGGGCAAGCTGGCCAACATGATCTTCGTGGCGGGCGATCCGTCCGCTGACGTGGCCAATCTGCGCCGTCTGGTCTTCACCGTGAAACGGGGCCAGCGGTTCGAGCGCGCCGATTTCGCGCCAGCACAGGACTGACACGAGCAGGCCGCGCGAAAATTGCTGCGACATTTTTACGCAGTTCGCCCTTGTATTCTGGACGCCGCCGTCCATTTTACGCGCGAAATTCCAAGCGAGCTGTCTCCCCCATGGCCCTCCCCGCCCCGCTCAAGAAGCGCCTGCCCCTGATCGTCGCCGGCGTCGTCGGCCTTGGCCTCATCGTCGGAGGCGTCGTCTGGTGGCAGGGCAAGCAGCGCTGGGAAGGCACCGACAACGCCTTCGTCCAGGCCGACACCGTGGCTGTCAGTCCCCGCATCGGCGGCGAGGTGGTCGAGGTCCTGGTCAAGGACAACCAGCGCGTCGAGGCCGGTCAGATTCTGGTCCGGCTGGATGATGCGGACGCCCGCGCCGCCCTGGCTCAGGCCCAGGCCAATCTGGCCGCTCTGGACGCCGCCGTGGCCAATGTCGACGCCCGCGCCGAACAGGAACAGGCCAACATCGCCGCCCGCGCCGCCGCCGTGACCCAGGCCCAGGCCCAGTCCAATCTCGCCCGCGCCGAGGTCGACCGCTACGGCAAGCTGGCCGATCAGGGCTGGGTTTCGCAGCAGCGCATCGAGACCCAGCGCGCCTCGGCCGAGACCGCCCGCGCCTCGGTCGCCCAGGCCCAGGCCGCCCTGACCGCCCAGCAGCGCACCGCCGCCGTCCTGGGTTCATCGCGCCAGCAGAGCGTGGCCGCCGTGGAGCAGGCGCGCGCCCTGGTTGAGCAGGCGCAGCTGACGCTGGAGCGCACGGTGATCCGCGCCCCGGTGGCGGGCGTCGTCGGCGCGCGCGGCGTGCGCGTCGGCCAGGTCGTTCAGGCGGGCGGCCAGCTGATGTCCCTTGTGCCGCTACAGGACACCTATGTGGTCGCCAACTTCAAGGAGACGCAGGTCGGGCGGATGCATCTGGGCCAGACGGTCGAGATCAAGGCCGACGCCTTCCCCGGCCGGTCGCTGCAGGGCCGTATCGACAGCTTCGCCCCGGCCACCGGCTCCGAGTTCGCCCTGATCCCGGTCGAGAACGCCACCGGCAACTTCACCAAGATCACCCAGCGCGTGCCGGTCCGCATCGCGGTCGAACGCGACGACAAGGGCCAGCCGATCATCCTGCGCCCCGGCCTGTCGGTCGAGGTGAAGGTCGATCTGAAGAGCCGGGGCGGCGCCGCCTTCGCCGAAGCCGCCAATACGAGTCCCGCCCTGTGACCGACGCGGCCGCGTCATCGGCCCGAGCGCCCTCAACATCGGCGTCCCCGGCGAACGCACAGGGCGCCCAGCCCGAGATCGACTGGACGGCCCTGCTGCTCGGCTTCGCGGGCATGGTCATCGGCCAGTTCATGGCCATTCTCGACATCCAGATCGTCGCCGCCTCCCTGCCGCAGATTCAGGCGGGGGTCGGCGCCTCGGCCGATGAGATCAGCTGGATCCAGACCGCCTATCTGATCCCCGAGGTCGTGATGATCCCCCTGTCGGGCTATCTGTCGCGGCTATGGGGCACGCGGATCGTCTTCCTGGCTTCCTGCACCGGCTTCCTGATCATGAGCGTCATGGTCGGCCTGTCGTCGTCCATCGAGATGATGATCCTGTTCCGCGCCCTGCAGGGGTTTGTCGGCGGGGCCATGATCCCAACCGTCTTCGCCGTGGCCTTCACCGCCTTCCCGCCCGAGAAGCGGGTGACGGCCAGCGTCATCATGGGCCTGATCGTCACCCTGGCGCCGACCGTCGGCCCGACCCTGGGCGGCCATCTGACCGAACAACTCAGCTGGCACTGGCTGTTCTTCATCAACGTCTTCCCCGGCGTGATCGTCCTGTTCCTGGTCGGGCGCTACGCCCATTTCGACAAGGGCGACCCCAGCCTGGCCAAGGGGTTCGACTGGTGGGGCCTGTGCCTGATGGCCGCCTTCCTGATGAGCCTGCAGTTCGTGCTGGAGGAAGGCGCCAAGGAGGACTGGTTCGCGGACGACAACATCCTGCTGCTCAGCATCATCGCGGGACTCTGCGGCCCGGCCTTCATCTGGCGCTCGCTGACTTACCGCAATCCGATCGTCGAGTTGCGCGCCTTCGGCAACCGCAACTTCGTGGTGGGGGTGCTGATGACCTTCATCGTCGGCGCGGCTCTGTTCGGCGGCACCTTCCTGTTGCCGCTGTTTCTGGGCCGGGTGCGCGAGTACTCGGCGGCCGAGGTCGGCACCACCATGATCGTGTCCGGTCTGGCCATGTTCGCCACCGCCCCCTTCGCCGGGCGGCTGGTGCGCAAGGTCGACGCGCGCATCCTGATGTTCGTCGGCTTCATGCTGGCCGCCTGGGGCATGTGGGACGCCCGCATCGTCACGGACCAGTGGGGCTTCTGGGAGTTCGCCGGGGTCCAGGCCATGCGCGGCGCCGGGGTCATGCTGGCCATGATCGCCTCGCAGCAGGTGACGATGGCCACCCTGCCCCCGCACATGGTCAAGAACGCCTCGGGCCTGGTGAACCTCAGCCGGAACGTGGGCGGCGCCTTCGGTCTGGCCATCCTCAACACCTCCCTGACCCAGAACACCGCCCTGCACATGGCCGAGCTGACCAGCGCCATCGACCAGACCCATCAGGGAGTGCGCGACATGATCGCCGGCATGGCCGTGCGTTTCTCTGGCTCCATCGACCCGCAGGCCTCGGCGATGAAGGCGGTCTATGGCCTGTTGCAGAAACAGGCGACGACCCTGGCTTTCGGCGACGCCTTCGCCCTGCTGGCCATCGGCTGCGCCTGCGCGGGCTTCCTGACCCTGCTGTCCAAACCGGCCAAGCCCAATCCCGGCGCCGCTCCTTCGGACGTCCACTGATGCCCCGCGCCCTCGGCCAGATCGACGAGCAAAAGAGCCAGGCCATCCTTCAGGCCGCCGCCAGCCTGTTCGTCGAAAAGGGCGCCAAGGCCACGATGAGCGAGATCGCCCGGCGCGCGGGCGTGTCGAAACAGACCCTCTACAACCGCTTCGCCTCCAAGACCGAAATCGGCCGGGCGCTGGCGGCCCAGCGCTCGGACGCTGTCACCGCCCCCCTGGCCTCGGGCGCCGAGCCGGAGGCGGTGCTGGCCGCCATCGCCGAGACCCTGATCAGCAAGATCTGCACGGGCGGCAAGGGCGCGTCCCTGCGCGGCGTGGCCCTGGTCTCGCCCGAGGCGCCGGAACTGGCGCGCGCCATCTAT
This sequence comes from Brevundimonas diminuta 470-4, assembly GCA_000318405.1. Lineage (GTDB taxonomy): Bacteria > Pseudomonadota > Alphaproteobacteria > Caulobacterales > Caulobacteraceae > Brevundimonas > Brevundimonas diminuta_B. The sequence continues at coordinate 33,733 of KB291738.1, forward strand.
GACGCCGGTCCGGGCGAGAGCGTCCGGCGCATCGCCGCCTGGCTGAGGGTCCAGGACGAGGCGGGGCGCCTGAGCGTGCCCGACCCCCTGGCCGCCGCCGAGATGTTCACCGGCATGGCCCTGGGCCACGGCCATCTGCGCTCGGTGCTGGGCCTGCCGCATCCGGACATCGCCGACCTGCCCGGTCGGGCGCGCGAGGTCGCCCGCCGCTTCGTCCGCGCCTTCGCGCCGGAATAGACGAATGCGCCCGATTGGCCCTGACGGCGGATCAGCGTAAAGCCGCCCTCAATCCCTTGTTTCTTCCGCCTGCCGGAGCCCCTTCCCCATGCTGATCCACCTGTCGTCCTGGCCCGAGATCGACGAGCGCCTGAAGTCCGGCGCCCTGCTGTCCAAGACGGTGATCGTGCCGATCGGCTCGAACGAGCAACACGGCCCGACGGGCCTGCTCGGCACCGACTGGCTGTGCCCCGAGATCATCGCCCACGCCGCCGAAAAGGGCGACGAGAGCCTTGTCGTCACGCCCACCTTCAACATCGGTATGGCCCAGCACCACCTGGCCTTTCCCGGCACCATCACCCTGCGCCCGTCGACCTTCATGGCGGCGATCGCCGACTGGGTGTCGTCGCTGACGCGCCACGGCTTCGAGCGCATCTATTTCCTGAACGGCCACGGCGGCAACGTCGCCACCATCGAGGCCGCCTTCGCCGAAATCTACGCCGACTGGTCCTTCACGCCCGAGCCGTGGGCCGAGCGCCCGCCCTTCGTGCTGAAGCTGCGCAACTGGTGGGATCTGCCGGGCGTGCAGAAGCTGTGCGAGGACATCTTCCCGACGGGCCACGGCAGCCACGCCACCCCGTCCGAGATTGCGGTGACGCAAGCCGGCTATCCCGACCGGATCAAGACCGCCGACTATGAGCCGAAGATCGCCCCCTTCGGCCCGATCCGCGACGCCAATGACTATCGCGCCCGCTTCCCCGACGGCCGCATCGGCTCGGACCCGGCGCAGGCGACCCCGGAAAAGGGCCAGCGCATCATCGACGCCGCCGTCCCGGCCCTGATTCAGGACCTGACGGCGTTCGCGCAGGAAGTCTTGCCGGTCGCCTGAAACAGGCTCAGGGTCGCGTCATGAGCCCCATGCAGAAGACCGCCCGCAACGCCCTGCGCAACGCCCAGGCCGGTCAGGAACTGGCCGAGGCCTCGGCCGCCGTGATCACGCGGCGGCTGGGCATCATGGGCGAGGCCATGGCTGATCCCCTGCGCGCCGACCACGCCGAACTGAGCCGGATGGGCGCCGAGAAGGTCGAGGCCATGACGGCCTCGGCCGGGGCGGCTTTCGCCGGAGCCATGGACCTGGGCCAGCGGGCGGGCCGCATGGCCGCGCGCGAGGGGGCCGAGGCCGCCGACTGCATGGCCAGGTTGGCCCGCGCCGACACCCCCTTCGCCTTCGCCGCCGCCCAGACCGACTGGGCCATGGGCGCGTGGAGCCGGGCGATGCGCGACGGCTGGGCCCTCTACGGCGCGGCCCTGAAGGCGCAGGGACAGGCCCTGGCCCCCGTCCACGCCAAGGCCATGGCCAACGCCCGGCGCCTGAAACGCTAGACGTCTCTTACGCTCGCGCGGGCGTGATGGAACGCCGGGCTCCATCCCCGGATTGCCTCTGCAGCCATGCAAAGGAGATCACGATGGCCGAGAAAGACCCCAAGGACCCTCATCCCGGCATGATGGGCGACGGCACCGAGGAACAGAACCTCAACCAGCCGGGCGATCCGTCCAAGCGGATCAGCGAGGACGAGGTCGACGACGCCTTCACCAAGGACCCCAAGCTGGTGCCGAAGGAATAGGCCGCGCTTACGCCGTCCGAATAACCCCGTCTCGCGTCTCGACAGGCCAGGGCGTCAGCTGGCCGCCCGCGCAGGGCCCGGCGACGCACGCGCCCGACAGGGGCTCGAACGCCGCCCCGTGCCAGCCGCACAGGATCAGCGACCCGTCCGGCGTCAGATAGCGGTCCAGCTCCATCGCGATGGGAAAGCCCGCGTGCGGGCAGCGATCCACCCAGCCTGCGACCTGCCCGTCCTTCTTCACCACAAAGCCGTGGAAGAAGGCCTCGCCGATCTGCAGCACGAAGCCGCGCGAGCCGGGATCGGCGATATCGGCCTCTAGGCAGAGGGCGACGTTCGGCGGCGTCGTCCAGACGCGCTTGCGCTCCTGGGTTTCGGGCGCCGGAACCTGTTCGGTCACTATTCGCGCTCGGGCTTCAGCGGGCGGGTCAGCAGGCTGTCGATCGCCTCATCCACGGTCAGCTCGCCGGCCAGAACCGCCGCCGTCGCCTCGCAGATGGGGGTGTCGACGCCCAATTTGCGGGTCAGCTCGCGCACGGCGGGCGCGCTCTCATAGCCCTCGGCCACCGAGCGTTTGCCGGCCAGCGCCTGCTCGACGCTGAGGCCCTGCCCCAGCGCCAAGCCCAGGCTCATGTTGCGCGACTGCGGGCTGGAGCAGGTCAGCACCAGATCGCCGACGCCGCACAGGCCCGCCACCGTCTCGGCCTTGCCGCCCAGCGCCGTGGCCACGCGCACGATCTCGGCATAGCCGCGGGTGATGACGGCGGCATGGGCGCTGCGGCCCAGTTCGCGGCCCTCAACGATGCCGCAGGCGATGGCCAGGACGTTCTTCAGCGCCCCGCCCGTCTCGGCCCCGATCAGGTCGTCGGCGTAATAGGGGCGGAAGACCGGCCCCGACAGGGCGCCCGCCAGCGCCTCGGCCATCGCCGCATCGGCGCAGGCCAGCGTCACGGCGCTGGGCAGGCCGCGCGCCACTTCGGCGGCGAAGCTCGGCCCCGACAGCACGGCGGCCGTGGCTGACGGAATCGTCTCGGCCAGAACGTCGGTCATCAGCTTCAGCGAGCCGCGCTCAATCCCCTTGGAGCACAGGATGATCGGCAGGCCCGGCCGGGCGTAAGGCGCAAAGGCGCTCAGCGTCGCCCGCATGTGCTGGGCGGGCGGCACGGCCAGAATCAGATCGCAGTCGGCCAGATCCGCCAGATCGGAAGTCACGTTGATGGCCGAATCCAGTTCGATCCCCGGCAGAAACGCCTCATTGACCCGGCGCGTGCGGATGGTCTCGACCACCTCGGACTCGCGCGCCTGCAACACCACGGCCAGCCCCGCCGCCGCCGCGCTCTGCGCCAGGGCCGTGCCCCAGGCGCCGCCGCCAATTACGCCTGCCGTATGAAATTCCATGTCTTCTCCGGTCCCCCGACCCCCGCCGAGAGCCAGGCCGTTCAGGCCTTGGCGCCCTTGCGGCCCGTTTTCTTGTGCACAGGATCGACGTTCGCGCGCGCCTCGTCCAGTGGCCATCGTGGTCGAGCGGCGACATCGATGTCGGAGGTCAGACCTTTTTCCAGCCGCTCGGCCCCCGCCAGAGCGATCATCGCCGCATTGTCGGTGCAATAGGCCATCGGCGGCGCCAGGAAGGCGAAGCCGTGCTTGGTCGCCAGATCCTCCAGCGTCCGCCGGATCGTCTTGTTCGCCGCCACGCCCCCGGCCACGACAAAGAGGCGATGTTCATGCGCTTCGGCGTAATCCTTCATCGCCCGTTCAGTCCGCTCGGCCAGCTGGCGCGCGATCGCCTTCTGCACCGCATCCGCCAGATCGGCCCGATCCTGTTCCGTCTCGCAGGTCTGGGCCAGACGCGACGCCGCCGTCTTCAGCCCCGAGAAGGAGAAGTCGCAGTCCTTGCGGCCCAGCAGAGCCCGCGGCAGCTCGAACCGCGACCCGTCGCCGCTCGCCGCCAGCTTCTCCAGCGCCGGCCCGCCCGGATAGCTCAGGCCCATGGCCTTGGCGATTTTGTCGAAGGCCTCGCCCGCCGCGTCGTCGATGGTCGTGCCTAGCCGGCTCATGTCGCCGATGCCGCGCACCTCCAGCAGCTGGCAGTGCCCGCCCGAGACCAGCAGCAGCAGGAAGGGATAGGTCGTCTCGGCCCCCAGCCGCGCCGACACCGCATGGCCTTCCAGATGGTTGACCGCGATCAGCGGCAGCCCCCGCGCCAGCGCCGCCGCCTTGCCGTAGGACAGGCCCACCATGACCCCGCCGACCAGCCCCGGCCCCGCCGTCGCCGCCACCCCGTCCAGCGCGCTCCAGTCCAGCCCGGCCTCGCTCATGGCCCGGCGCGTCACGCCGTCGATCATCTCCACATGGCTGCGGGCGGCGATTTCCGGCACGACGCCGCCATAGGCCGCATGGTCGTCGATCTGGCTGTGAATGACGCTGGACAGCACTTCGGCGCCCGCCGCCGACAGGCGCACCACCGAGGCGGCGGTCTCGTCGCAGCTGGTCTCAAGCCCCAGCACGGTCAGAGTCGCTCCGGTTGCCCCGTCCGTCGCCCTGCTATAGTCCGCGTCCATCTTCATTGGGCGGAGTTAGCGACCCGCCCCCCCTTTCGCAACGGCGTCTCGACGTGACTCAACCTCTCCTGCGCATCGGCACCCGACGTTCGCGCCTGGCCCTGGCCCAGTCCGGCATGATGCAGCGCGCCATCGGCCGCGCCCTGGGCTTGCCGGACGCCGAGATCGAGATTCTGGTTCCTCTGGTCGAGATCGTCACCACCGGCGACCGTATTCAGGACCGCCGCCTGCTGGAAGTCGGCGGCAAGGCCCTGTTCACCAAGGAGATCGAGGAGGCCCTGCTGGACGGCCGCGTCGACGTCGCCGTCCACTCGATGAAGGACGTCCCCGCCGAACAGCCCCCCGGCCTGGCCATCGCCGCCGTGCCCGAGCGCGAAGACCCCCGCCACGCCTTCATCAGCGACCATTACGCGACCTTCGCCGACCTTCCGCAGGGCGCCCGCTTCGGCACCGCCTCCCTGCGTCGACAGGCCCAAGCGCTGGCCCTGCGCCCCGACCTGAACATCGAGATGCTGCGCGGCAACGTCGACACCCGGCTGAAGCGACTGCGCGACGGCGACTTCGACGCCATCCTGCTGGCCTGTTCGGGCCTCAACCGCCTCGGCCTCGGTGAGGTCATCCGCCAGCGCCTGCCGCTGGACGCCTTCCTGCCCGCGCCGGGTCAGGGCGCCCTGGCCCTGCAGACCCGCGAGGGCGACGTCGACGCCGCCTGGACCCGCGCCCTGAACCACGCCCCCACCGCTCTCGCCGTCGCCGCCGAGCGCGGGGCCATGGCCGCGCTGGAAGGCTCATGCCGCACCGCCATCGGCGCCTATGCCCACATCGCGGACGGCCGCCTGCATCTCAGCACCGAAATGCTCAGCCCCGACGGTTCGGGCCGCTGGACCCGCTCGGGCGACATCGCCGCCGACGTTGACCCCATTGCTGGCCACGCCGCCGCCCGCGCCCTCGGCCTCGACCTCGGCGGTCAGGTCCAGGCCGTCGCCGGCGACCAGCAAATCGCGCTCTAGGGCCATGACGCCGATCCGCCGCGTCTGGGTCACGCGCGCCGAGCCGGGCGCCGCCCGCACGGCGGACCGGCTGACAGCCCTCGGCTTCACCCCGCTCGTCGCCCCCCTGCTGACGCTCGCGCCCCTGCCCGGCGCCCTCGACGTCGCCCCTTCGCCCGACGCCGTCGCGGTCCTCGCCCTGACCAGCCCCAACGGCGTCGAGGCCTTCGCGCCCCTGATCCCGCGCTTTCGCGACCACCCGGTCTTCGCCGTCGGCGACGCCACCGCCGAAGCCGCCCGCACCGCAGGCTTCACCGACGTCCGCTCGGCCTCCGGCGACATCCACGCCCTGGCCCGCCTGATCGCCGCCGAAGCCCCGCGCGGTCCGCTGCTGGCCCCCGGCGCCCGCGAG
>KB291739.1 GCA_000318405.1 Brevundimonas diminuta 470-4
ACCATGCCCTGCCCCCGTCATCTGTCATTTCTGCCGATAGCGTCGTTGGCCATCGTCATGACTGCATGGGGTAAAGAGTATGAATAAAGCGTCGCCTGCGTGCCTCTTTAAGAGAAGGTGACGCTTTTATGGATATCGGCTCTCTGGAAACGAAGTGATCTCGTTGGTTTTGGAAATCGACGAGGTGGTCTCGACTGCACGAGGACACGAGCCAAAGGCGAGAACCGCAGGGCGAGACGAACCGCCGCGTCGCAGGTGAACGCCAAAGGCGGTCGCCTCGCTAATCATGGTGATGAGGCTTTAGCCTGATCCGGATTATGGTCTGGCTGATCTGACGAGCCGTTCTCTCCGCTGACGCTCCGGTCACGGCGTCGTTCGCCTTGGTCGAGATCGACACGACGTGTCGCTCATCTCCCAGTCGAAATCCCTTATGGCTTTGTCGTTTCCAAAGACCCGGCAATTTTGTGGTGATGGCCGCAGGCCGATCAAGCACGCGGGAGACAGGTTTCCGTCGCTATCGACGCTGTTGGCGCCGTTGGCAGGCGTTCTCTCAAACACCTCCGAATTTGGCCTGTTTCACAGCCCGCAAACGCAGTGCTGGCGTGGTCGATATTTCGTGCCCGCTTCCATCTG
>KB291740.1:0-3058 GCA_000318405.1 Brevundimonas diminuta 470-4
GGCTTCGATCCGGACGTAGGGCGCGGTATAGTCCAGGACGGCGCGACGATCCGGATCGATTGCGAGGAAGGCGAGATCGCAGGCCTGATCCTGAAGCGCCGCCACCGCCGCCCCCGCCGTGGCGAAGTTCGACAGCTCCATCTCCACGCCGAGGCGCACAGCGATCTCCCAGGCGAGATCGACAGACACGCCGGCGAGAGCCCCGTCCGCCGCCCTCTGCGCCAAGACTGGATTGCCGAGATTGATCGCCACGCGCAACCGTCCCAGGGGCGCCAGTTCGGACCGGATGATCTGCATCGACACGTCCATTGCCATCCTCAAGCGCCGCACCGTTTCGACCGGTCTGGCTGACGATAGGTGTTTGGTCCTCGCCGTTCCACTCCGGCGAGAGCCGCGTCCGTCATATCCTCGTGGTCCGCAGCCGAAGCGCATTGCCGATCACGCTGACCGACGAGAGAGCCATGGCCGCGGCGGCGATGACCGGCGACAGCAGCAGGCCGAACACCGGATAGAGCGCCCCCGCCGCGATCGGCACGCCGGCGGCGTTGTAGAGGAAGGCGAAAGCCAGGTTCTGCCGGATGTTGGCCATGGTCGCCCGCGACAGGCGCCGCGCCCGGACGATGCCGGTCAGATCGCCCCTCAACAGTGTCACGCCGGCGCTTTCGATCGCCACGTCCGTGCCCGAGCCCATGGCGATTCCGACATCGGCGGCGGCGAGCGCGGGCGCGTCGTTGACGCCGTCGCCCGCCATGGCGACCACCCTGCCTTGAGCCCTCAACCGTGCGACGACCGCCGCCTTCTGGTCGGGCAGCACATCGGCCTCGACGTCGTCGATGCCGAGCTCGCGGGCGACCGCCTCGGCGGTCGTGCGATTGTCGCCGGTCAGCATGACGATGCGGATGCCCTCGCCGTGCAAGGCCTTCAGCGCCGCCGGCGTCGTGGCCTTGATCGGATCGGCGATGGCGAAGACCCCGCCGAGCGCGCGGTCGATGGCGATGTAGATGGCGCTGGCGCCGTCGCGTCTCAGAGCGTCCGCCTCCCGCGCGAGCGCGGCCGTATCGACGCCGTGTTCCGCAAGGAAGGCCGCGCCGCCGAGAAGGACGAACTGCCCGTCCACAAGACCGGTCGCCCCCTGGCCGATCGGCGAATCGAAGTCGGACACCTCGGGTATCGGAATGCGGCGTTGTTCGGCCGCGGCGACGATCGCCCGGGCGAGCGGGTGCTCCGACGCCTTTTCCACCCCGGCGGCGAAGCGCAGGAGGGGCTCCTCGCCGAAGCCGGGCGCGGCGACGATCCGGACCACTGACGGCCGGCCTTCGGTCAGGGTGCCGGTCTTGTCCACCACCAGGGTGTCGACCGTCTCCATCCGTTCGAGCGCCTCGGCGTTTCGGATCAGAACGCCGCTGGCCGCGCCCTTGCCGACGCCGACCATGATCGACATCGGCGTCGCGAGCCCGAGGGCGCATGGACAGGCGATGATCAGGACGGAGACGGCGGCGATCAGACCATGGGCGAGGCGAGGTTCCGGCCCCCAGATCGCCCATGCCGTGAACGCCGACAGGGCGATGGCGATGACGATCGGGACGAACCATCCCGAAACCCTGTCCGCCATGCGCTGGATCGGCGCACGCGACCGCTGCGCATCGGCCACCATCTGGACGATCCGGGCCAGCATGGTGTCGCGCCCGACCTTTTCCGCGCGGATGATGAGCGCTCCCGTCTGGTTCAACGTGCCTCCGGTCACGGCCTGGCCGGCCGTGCGGGTGACCGGCATGGATTCTCCGGTCACCATGGATTCGTCGATCGACGAGCGCCCCTCCTCGACCACCCCGTCGACCGGCACGGTTTCGCCGGGCCGGATCCTGAGCCTGTCGCCGATGGCGACGGCGTCGATCGGCACATCCTCCTCCCGACCGTCCCGTCCGATCCTCCGCGCGGTCTTCGGTGCGAGGTCGAGCAAAGCGCGGATCGCGCCGGAGGTCTGTTCGCGGGCGCGCAACTCCAACACCTGGCCGAGCAGCACCAGAACCGTGATGACGGCGGCCGCCTCGAAATAGACCGGGACCGCGCCGTCGGCGGTGCGGAAGGCCCGGGGGAAGAGGTGCGGCGCCAGGGTCGCGACGACGCTGTAAACCCAGGCGACGCCTGTTCCCATGGCGATCAGGGTGAACATGTTGAGATTGCGGTTCGCCAGCGAGGCCCAGCCGCGTTCGAAGAACGGCCATCCCGCCCAGAGGACCACCGGCGTCGCCAGGACGAACTGAATCCAGACAGAGACGCGCATCGGCACGAGATGGTGCAGCGCCGGGACCAGGTGAGCGCCCATTTCCAGCAGAAAGACCGGAAGAGCCAGCGCCAGACCGATCCAGAACCGCCGCGTCATGTCGACCAGCTCGGGACTTAGGCCGAGGTCCGCCGTCGCGACCAGAGGCTCCAGCGCCATGCCGCAGATCGGGCAGCTTCCCGGCGCGTCGCGGCGAATTTCCGGATGCATCGGACAGGTCCAGATCACGTCCATGGATGCCGACGCCGTGTTTCGGCTTGCAGGTTTTCCGTGCGGATGGGGGCGGGCATGCGGACGGTCATCGGCGCTCAAGGCGTTGTTCTGGCCGGCCGATGACGCATAGCGGTGCGGATCGGCAACGAACTTCGCCTTGCAGCCTGACGAGCAGAAGAAGAAGCGCCGACCCTCGTGCTCCGTATGAACGGCGGTCGCGGGATCGACCGCCATGCCGCAGACCGGATCGCGCAGGGGCGGGCCGGCCGGCGTCGCGCCGTCCGACCCCTTAGGATGGTGATGTCGCCGGCCTGCGGCGGGGCCGCTGCGGCGATCGTCGTTGGTCATTCTTCACCTTCTTTCGCGACGACGTCGCGCTTCGCTCACTCCGATATCAGGTGAAACTCCTCGATCAGTTTCGCAATCTCGGTGCCTTCAAGCTTCTTCATCAGCAGTTTGCGCAGGAAGGCGGGGCCGGGAACTTCTATGCCTTCGCCATCCCGAAGAGGCGTGATGGCGGCGAGCAGGGTCCGAATGTCATAGGTGGAGTTGAACACTTCC
>KB291740.1:3078-20446 GCA_000318405.1 Brevundimonas diminuta 470-4
TATTCGGTGGTGAAGATGCAGTCGCGTTGTCTGGATTCCGCGAACTGGCCAATGAAGGCGAAGTTGACCGCTCCCTCCGGCACCACGTCGGGCCGATCGCCGACCTGGCGCGGCATGAAGAAGGCGGTGATGTAGGCTCAGGACCCATTGAAGTGAGGCGTGCGATCTGATTCAGGCTCCTGAGGAGTCTGGATATGAGCGACCTGTATTGGCTGACGGACGAGCAGATGGCTCGGCTGGAGCCCTTCTTCCCCAAGAGCCACGGCAAGCCGCGCGTTGACGACCGCCGGGTATTGAGCGGGATCATCTTCGTCAACCGCAACGGCCTGCGCTGGCGGGATGCGCCGTCGGCCTATGGGCCGCACAAGACGCTCTACAATCGCTGGAAGCGGTGGAGCGAGGCGGGCGTCTTCGTCCGGATGATGGAGGGCCTGTCCGGCGCCCAGACCGAACGTCGGACTGTCATGATCGACGCGACCTATCTGAAGGCGCACCGCACGGCTTCGAGCCTCGCGGTAAAAAAGGGGGCCTCGGGCGGCTGATCGGACGCACGAAAGGCGGCATGAACACCAAGCTTCACGCCGTGACAGACGTCAACGGAAGGCCCATCAGCCTCTTCATGACAGCGGGTCAGGTCAGCGACTACATCGGCGCTGCCGCTCTCGTGGACAGTCTGCCCCGCGCCCAGTGGCTGCTGGGGGACCGGGGCTACGACGCCGACTGGTTCCGGGACGCCTTGCAGGCCAGGGGGATCACGCCGTGCATCCCTGGCCGCAAATCCCGGACCGAACCCATCCGCTACGACAAGCGACGCTACAAGCGGCGAAACCGGATCGAAATCATGTTTGGCCGCCTGAAAGACTGGCGACGGGTCGCCACTCGCTACGATCGCTGCCCGACCGTCTTCCTGTCCGCCATAGCCCTCGCCGCCACAGTGCTGTTCTGGCTATGAGTCCTGAGCCTAAGGGGAGGTCGAGCAGGTAGTGCAAGGCCATGCTAGATATTCTTTTGGACGGCGAAAGATTACTATTGTAATAACCCAATGTTAACCTAACTGGGTTGATACCAGTAAGGTTAACGTAGTATAGTGTCGACACTAGTGCAGTTTATACTTGACTTGAAGCCGAGATTTTGCTAGTGCCCCAGGTGTCGGAGCTACCCGACAGTGAAATCTGGAGCCTGCCATGATCAACCAAGACACTCAGAGGACTGCCGGCCCTGCCCCGTCAGCTACGGGGCTGGATGGCTAAACTCGATCGGCGCACGCGCCGCCAAATCCTTGCGAGCCTCTGCGAAGGGGTCTCCATCCGCTCGTGCGAGCGCATTTTCGACGTCGAGCAGAACTCTGTCGCCAAGTTGCTTGCTGACACGGGCGATATGGCCATCACTCTGATGAAGCGCACCAAGGGCCTGATGGTCGAGACGATCCAGGCGGACGAACTCTATTCGTTCGTGGGCGCCAAGCAGGTGAACGTCGACAGGATGACCGTCCCCGTCGAGGGCGCCGGAACGGTCTGGGGCTATCTGGCCGTTTGCGCCAAGTCGAAATTGATCTTCAACTACCACCTCGGCGACCGCAGCTACCCTCATGCGAGGGCATTCATGCAATCGACGGCCGACAAGCTTCTGCGCGAGAACGCGGGCGGGCCCTTCGTCGTGCGGCCGAAGATCATTACGGACGGCCTGACGTCCTATGTCGACGCCGTGGGCGACGTGTTCGGGTCGTATGCCGATCACGGCGTCTACAAGAAGCGCTACCAGACCAAGGGTAAGGACGGCCAAACACTCCAGCGCAAGCGGTGCGTCGGCGCTGACCGGATCGTGCAGTCGGGCGAGATCGACGAGACTGACATCCACACCGCCTTCGTCGAACGTCAGAACCTGAACGTGCGGATGAAGAACCGTCGGTTCGGACGGCGCACTAACGCCTTCTCGAAGTCGGCAGAGCACCACGAGAGGCAACTCGCGCTCACGCTCGTCTATCAGAACTACTGCGTCGTGCCGGCTCCGAAGCGCCAGACCGACAAGAAGGGCAAGCCTCTCAAAGACGCGGAGGGCAACCCTTTGCCGTGGATCAAGCGCCTGACCCCGGCCATGGAAGCCGGCATCGCCGACGGCGTGTGGGAGGTCGACCATCTGCTCGACCTGACCGACAGCTTCACCGCAGAGCGGCGGCGTCAGGAGCGGCAGGCGAAGAAGGAAGCGGCCGAGCGCCTCAAGGCTCTCTTCTCGAAGCCGAAGGCTGACCAGCCCGTGCGCGCGCCCTTCTGGGTCTACGAGAGCAAGGTGCACCATCAGACGAAGGTGCACTCCCACGCGTGCAAGAACTGCAACGACGGTCGGGGCAAGGGAGGCAAGGGCGACACCAAGTCCGGTCGCTGGCTGGCCTGTGAAGACCTCGATGGCGCGAAGGCGTTGGCCGAAGCCCTCCAGCCCGACCGCAGCACGATCTGCAACATGTGTCTCGGCAGCTATCACACGCGCGGCTATCGTGATCCTCGCTGACCCTGGTGTGATCTGCGCGCCGGCTGCTACGCTTCGGGCTCAACAGATGACGGGGGTGGTGATGACGGTTCCGCAGAAGATCAACGACTACATCACCTCACTGCGGCCGCAGGCCGTCTGCAACAAGTGCGTCGCGCGCGGCACCGGGCTTTCGAATGACGGCGCGCATCCGGCGCAGGTCACGGGCGCGCTCGCAACGACCTCCGACTTTCGGCAGGAGATGGGGACCTGTTCGGTCTGCAAGCAAGCCAAAAAGGTCATCCGCGCGCTCTAGCTGGCTTGGCGCTTCGGCCGGTCGCCCCGCTACGCCGCACAGCCTTGCCCCGTGGGCGAACGCGGGTAGCTTGCGCTCATGGACGAATACACCGGCTTGGCGAAATGGGGACTACTGTGGGTCTTGGCCGGAGCGGTGCTCAGGGGGCTTCTCAAAGCGTCTGCCCGAACGTCGAGCGCACCGAGCCCGGTCCGGGAAGAGCGCGAGGCCGAGCATGAGCAAGGCACGCCCGGCTTGTTTGAGGGCCTCATATTCCCCGGCCAGCCGATCATCGCGCATGCGATCGAGACACTGAAGACGACCTTCGAGGCGGTTGGACCGAGGCGCCCCACTGGCGAGCAGCCCGCGTTCTATATCTACCTGACCGCCTTGGTTGAGGAGGCCTACAGGCAGACCTTCCGCGATGATCTTGGACTCGACTCAGGCAACCACGAGGCTTTCACCAATTCTCTCTTCGGCGCAGCGGACCAGGACTATGCGCGACGGTTCGGCCCTTGGCAGCCTGAAGAGGAGGACGACTTGAGTGAGGACTTCTTCGACGCCGTGGCCAGCGCCAGCCTCGATGTCGACGGGATGTGGTTCGACTATGCGGAAGAGCGAGATCGGGGAGGCGCTGATGGTGCGTGGACCCGGATGCTCCGTCGCCAGCACATGTCCGAATATGCGGACGAACTGGACGAGGAAGCGGCAGGCTTAGTAGCCAGCCGCATCGTCACGCTTCGCCAGCAGGACGAGCCCCTGGAGCAAGGCGTCAGCCCATCCGACGGCGCTTACTAACAATTGCCCGTTTGCTAAGTCACCACCCCGCGCCGGTCCTTTCACGCCTGAGCCGAACGACGGCGCACGGCTCGGCCGGCGTTGATCGCCATGGCCGCGGCGGGAACGGTCAGGACGGCGCCGATCAGGAAGGGCCAGTTCGGTCCGACCGCCGAGTATAGCGCCCCGGCGACGATGGGGCCGACGATGCGCGCCATCGAACCGGCCGCCATGTTCAGCCCCAGCATGGCGCCCTGCCGGTCCGGCGGCGACGAGCGGCTGATCAGGGACGAGATATTGGGCATGGCCAGCGACATCCCGCAGGCCCCGATCCCCATGATGACCGGAATGATCCACCCGGCGACCAGCGGGATGCTGAACAGGCCCAGGTCGATCCGCCCCGCCGGGAACCAGGCGACCGGCGCCGCCACCTGAAGCACCATCGACAGGCCGAACAGCAGCATGCCGACCGCCAGCACCCGCGCCTCGCCGAACCGCCGCGCCAGCCGCCCGGCCACCAGCCCCTGGTTAACCGCCGAGATCAGCCCCACGATCATGAAGCTGAGCCCCACCTCGCGCGCCGTCCAGGCATAGCGATGCTCGGCCCACAGGCCGAAGGCGGCCTCCATCGCCGAAAAGCCCGCCAGATAGATCAGGCTGACCATCAGGACGCGCGAAATCACCTCGTCGGTGCGGGCGAAGCTGACGCCCGACAGGAAGGCGGGACGCGGCGCGGCCGGATCCGCCTTGGTCCGGCTCTCGCGCAGGAAGAACATAACCCCCAGCGCCGCCAGCACCGCCGCGCCTGAGGCGGCGAAGATCGGCAGCTGATAGCCGACATGACCCATCTGCGGCTGGGCCAGCAGCCCGCCCAGCCCCGGCCCGACGATGAAGCCCAGACCGAAGGCCGCGCCGATCATCCCCATGCGTCCGGCCCGGCGCTCGGGCGGGGTGACGTCGGCGATATAGCCCTGAACCGTCGAGATGTTGCCCGCACCCAGGCCAGTGAACAGCCTCACCGCCACCGCGACCCAGATGTTGGGCGCGAAGGCCAGCAGCAGATAGCCCACGGCGTTGGCCGCCAGCGTAGCCAGCAGCACCGGCTTGCGCCCGATCCGGTCAGACAGACGCCCCCAGAAGGGCTCGGCGAAGAACTGGCCCAGGGAATAGGCCGAGAACATCAGGGTGATCTGCCACGGCTCGGCCTGCAGGCTCTGGGCGAAGAACGGCAGCAGCGGCACCACCAGTCCGAACCCGACCAGATTGATGAACACCACCGCGAACAGGACCGCCAGGGTCGGCGCCTGCGCCTTGGGAGACAGGGAAACGGACATGGTCCCGCCTTAGAGCATTTTCGGCGCGCCCGGAATCAACTGCTGCTGGAACAGCGCCCGAGATTTATCCGCAGCTGACGCCCCACATGCACCCAGCGGCCGGGGCGCCGCCCTGCATCAATCAACCGGGGTTGTGGGCTGTCAGAAAACGCACTGTCTCCCGCAGCATCCTCTGTCGCGTCTCCGGCCGGGACAGCCAGTGATCCTCGCTTTCCAGCTCGACCAGCTCCACCGGCTTGCCTGCGCGGCGCATGGCGTCGGCCATGACGCGGCTCTGCTCGATGTTGACCACCGTGTCGTTCTTGCCGTGGATCAGCAACAGCGGGCCTTCGACCTGATCGGCCAGCATGGCGGGAGACAGGGCGTCCAGCGCCCGATCATTCAGTTTCTCGGCGCCCATGAAGACCATGACCTTCGACATAGCGCGACTCGGCGATCATCTCGCCCTCGGCGTTCAGGACATAATCTTCAGTGTCGCGGTCCATCGCGGAAACCGACCGCCCGCGTCCGCTGCTCAGATTGATCCTGTGAAGGTCGATCTGACCTGTGAGGACATTGACGCCGCGCGCAAAGACAGCGTCGCCCTGCGACGTCCGGCGAACGGCCGCGCCGCCGTAAAGGGTCGCCAGAACATCGGGAGTAGCGCGGAGCACCTGGACGATGTCCTTGGTCTTCAACTCCAGCATCATGCCAAAGAAGAGTTCCGAGCGCGGCACGCCCAGAAGCGGCAGGCTGTGCGTCTGCGAGGTGGTGATCAGAATCCGCTCTTCGCCGATCCAGCGCAGGTCGCGGACCTTGGTCTCCCCGATCGAGGCGGCGAAGACGCTTTCGCCGGTCGTTATCCGACTGACCGCCAGGGCGCGCTTCTCGCCGACCACCATGACCCGGGCGATCAGGTCGCCGCTGGGCGAAAGCTCCACATGGTCAACGGCGGGGGCGGCGCCATAGGCGTCAAGCGCGGGCGCGTCGGCCGCGACACGTCCTGCCCAAATCGACATGGCCAGAACCAACGCCAGGACGATCGCCCCTGCCCGCAAGCCTCCCATTGCGCCCCCTCCCGTCGGCGTTTTTAACCGCGCCTAACCTGACAGCGTTCGCCAAGCGTGCAAGGCATTAAAAAACCCCGACCTTTCGGCCGGGGTTTCGTAAACGCGGTGTCAGCGATGCGAGATCAGCGGGGCGCCAGGATCATGATCATCTGACGGCCTTCCATCTTGGGCGCGAACTCGACCTTGGCCTCTTCCTCGAAATCGGCCTGGACCTTGTTCATCAGCTTCATGCCCAGTTCGGGGTGGGCCATTTCACGGCCGCGGAAGCGGATGGTCACCTTGACCTTGTCGCCGTCGTCGAAGAAGCGATGCATGGCCTTGGCCTTCACATCGTAGTCGTGCGTGTCGATGTTCGGGCGGAGCTTGATTTCCTTCAGCTCGACGACCTTCTGACGCTTGCGCGCCTCAGCCTTCTTCTTCTGTTCCTGGAAACGATGCTTGCCGTAATCCAGAATCTTGCACACCGGCGTTTCGGCGTTTGCGACAATCTGAACGAGGTCCAGGCCCGCCTCCTCGGCGGCCTCCAGCGCGGCCGACAGCGGCATGACGCCCTGTTTTTCCCCATTCTGGTCGATGAGCAGAACGCGGGCGGCGCGGATATCCTGGTTGATGGGCGGCCCGTCCTTTACGGGCGGCGCTTGCATGGGACGGCGAATGGGCGTCGTTTCCTTATGTGATCAGAAGATAGGCGAAATGAGCGGACGAAGGCGATCGACGCCAGGCGCCATTCCCTTCGAGCGGCGCGAATATGGCGACAGAAGGCCCGGATTTCAAGGCTTCTCGGGGTTAAACCCGTTTGCGACATAGGCGTCGTGCAGCGCCAGCACCCCGTCGAACACATGATCCACGCTCAGGTCCTCGATCGGGGCGAACTGGCCGCGCGTCTCGTTCGAGGCGACGGTGCGCGTCTTCGGCCCCCACGGCCCATACAGCCACCACTCGGTCGGGCCGAACAGGCCCAGCGTCGGCCGCCCCAAGGCCGCCGAGACGTGCATCAGGCCGCTGTCGTTGCCGACGAACAGGGTCGCCCGGTCGATGGCGGCGGCCGAGCACAGGATGTCGCCCTTGCCCACGCAGTCGACGCCGCGCGGTCCCGCCGCCTCCAGCGCCGGGGTTGCGGGCGGCCGGTCGCCAGGACCGCCGACCGGCATGAAGCGCCAGCCGTCAAAGCGCGGTTCGGCCTTCAGCTTCTCGACCAGCGCGCCCCAGCGGTCGGCGGGCCAGGACTTGCCCGGCTGGTGGGCGATAGGCGCCAGAGCGATGATCGGGCCTTCGCCCGCCCCGGCGGCCAATTGAGGGTCGATGATGGCGGCCGCCTCGGCGCGGGCCTGATCGTCGAGAAAGATTTCCGGGTCCAGCGGCGTCGCCGAGCCCATCAGGCGAGACACCATCTCGACCTTGCGCAGGCCGGTCTCCCAGCGGCGGTTGTAGACGATGCGGCGCCTGGCCGGGATCAGATAGGCGAGGGCCGAGCCGCGGATGTCCACAACCATGTCCCACTGTGTCCCGCGCACCTGCTTCCACAGGTCGATCCAGTGTCCGGCGGCCTTCTTCTTGTCGAGGATGATCACGCGCTCGACGTTCGGCGCGGAGCGAAAGAAGGGCGCGGGCGGGCGGCCGCAGGCGACGGTGATCTGAACGCCCGGCAACTGGCGCGCGATCTCGCGGATCACGCCCGAAGAGATGACGCAGTCGCCGATGCGGTTGGAGCTGACGAACAGGGCTTTGGGAGCAGACAAGCGGGCGCCTCGCGGCCTCTGTGAACAATCCTCGTCTCTGCTAAAGCCATTCCGTGAGGAATGACAGTCCGAGGAGTTTCCATGTCCGACGTCCAGACCCTGACCCGCCCCGACGGCGAGACCCTGGCTTTCAAGGCGGTCACCGGCGACGGCCCGACGGTCATCTGGATCGGCGGGTTCCGTTCGGACATGGAGGGGACCAAGGCCCTGGCGCTGGACGCCGCGGCTCGCGAGCGCGGCTGGAACTACGTCCGTTACGACCACTTCGCCCACGGCGTGTCGAGCGGCGACTGGAAACAGGCCACCATCGGGCGCTGGCGCGAGGACGCCATCGCCCTGATCGACAGCCTTAAGGGGCCGGTGATCCCGGTCGGATCTTCGATGGGCGGCTGGGTGGCGCTGCTGGCGACGCTGGCGCGGCCGCGGCGGGTCAAGGGCGTGGTGCTGGTCAATCCGGCGCAGGACTTCACCGAAAAGCTGATGTGGCCGGGTCTGGCCGACCACGAGCGTCAGGCCATCCTGCGTGACGGCGAGACGGTCATCACCGAGGAAGGGCTGGGGTCCTACGTCCTGACCCGGCGGATGTTCGAGGAGGCTCGCGACTGGCTGCTGCTGGACGGCGTGATCGACATCAGCGCCCCGGTCCACGTCCTGCAGGGCCGCGCCGACGACGTGGTGCCGTGGCGCCATCAGGTCGAGCTGGCCGAACGCCTATCCGGGGGCGACCTGCGCCTCGACCTGATCGAGGGCGGCGACCACCGCCTGTCGAGCCCGGCGGAGCTGGAGCGGTTGGTGGACGCCGTCGAGGCGATGCGGGGCTGATTTTTCCTCCCCATGCAATGGGGAGGTGGATTGGCGGCGAAGCCGACGAGACGGAGGGGCTGCTTGGTTCTAACGGCGCAAGCCCCTCCACCCCTTCGTGGTCCCCCTCCCCACATGGTGGGGAGGAAAGGCGTCAGCTGATCACAGAATGAACCGGCTCAGGTCGACGTTCTTGGCCAGATCGCCGACCTTCTCACGCACCTTGTCCCCGTCGAAGGTCAGGGTCTGGCCGGACAGGTCCGAGGCCTTGAAGCTGGTCTCTTCCAGCACGCGCTCCATAACCGTCTGCAGGCGGCGCGCGCCGATGTTCTCGACGGTGGAGTTGGCGGCCACGGCGGCGTCGGCCATGGCCTCGACCGCATCGTCGGTGAAGACCAGCTCGACCCCTTCGGTCGCCAGCAGGGCCTGGTTCTGACGGATCAGGTTCGCCTCCGGCTCGGTCAGGATGCGTTTGAAATCGTCGCGGGTCAGGGCCTTCAGCTCGACCCGGATCGGTAGGCGGCCCTGAAGCTCGGGCAGCAGGTCCGACGGCTTGGCGACGTGGAAGGCGCCCGAGGCGATGAACAGCACATGGTCGGTCTTCACCGGACCATACTTGGTCGAGACGGTCGTGCCCTCGATCAGAGGCAGCAGGTCGCGCTGCACCCCTTCGCGCGACACGTCGGCGCCGCCGCCGCGATCCTGACGCGCGGCCACCTTGTCGATCTCGTCCAGGAAGACGATGCCTTCGTTCTCGGCCAGCAGCAGGGCTTCCTTGGTCAGGCTTTCCTGATCCAGCAGCTTGTCGCTCTCTTCGGTGACAAGGGGCGCCAGGGCGTCGCGCACGGTCAGCTTGACCGTCTTGGTGCGGCCGCCGCCCATCTTGCCCAGCATCTCCGACAGGTTCAGCAGGCCGACATTGCCGGCGCCGCCCGGCACATCCAATCCTTGCAGCGGCGAAGTCGTGTCCGCCAGAGCGATCTCGATCTCCTTGTCGTCCAGTTCCCCCGCGCGCAGTTTCTTGCGGAAGGCCTCGCGCGTCGCAGGCTGCGAGCCCGGTCCGACCAGGGCGTCCAGGATGCGTTCCTCAGCCTGCCCTTCGGCGCGAGCCTTGACGCCCGAGCGGCGCTTGTCGCGCACCATGACCAGGGCGCTTTCGACCAGATCGCGCATGATCTGATCGACGTCGCGGCCGACATAGCCGACCTCGGTGAACTTGGTGGCCTCGACCTTGAGGAAGGGCGAACCGGCAAGCCGCGCCAGACGCCGGGCGATCTCGGTCTTGCCCACGCCCGTTGGGCCGATCATCAGGATGTTCTTGGGCGTGACCTCGTCGCGCAGATCGTCCGACACGCGCTTGCGGCGCCAGCGGTTACGCAGGGCCACGGCGACGGCGCGCTTGGCGTCATTCTGACCGACGATGAAGCGGTCCAGTTCAGAAACGATTTCGCGGGGAGACAGATCAGTCATGGTTCAGACGGTCCAGAAATACGCTTATCAGGCGCTCAGGCAGCAAGCCGCCGCGCGGCGATAACGCCCTACAAACTTTCAATGGTCAGGTTGCCGTTGGTGTAGACGCAGATGTCGGCGGCGATCTTCATGGCCTTGCGGGCGATCTGCTCGGCGTCCAGTTCGGTATTTTCGTCGATCAGGGCGCGGGCGGCGGCCAAGGCGTAGTTGCCGCCCGAGCCGACGGCGGCCACGCCGTATTCCGGCTCCAGCACGTCGCCGACGCCGGTGACGGTCAGAATGGTGTCCTTGTCGGCGACCAGCAGCATGGCCTCAAGACGGCGCAGATAGCGGTCGGTGCGCCAGTCCTTGGCCAGTTCGACGCAGGCGCGGGCCAACTGGTCCGGATACTGCTCCAGCTTGGCTTCCAGCCGCTCGATCAGGGTCAGGGCGTCGGCCGTGGCCCCGGCGAAGCCCGCCAGCACCTTGCCGTTCGCCAAAGTCCGCACCTTGCGCGCGGCGCCCTTGACGATGGTCGGCCCCATCGAGACCTGGCCGTCGCCGGCGATGACGGTACGGCCGTTCTTGCGCACCGCCAGGATGGTGGTGCCGTGCCAGTCGGGAAAGTTGGAAGCGGTCGTGTTCATGGCGGGTCAGATGGCGAGGAACCGGCGTCGCCGCAAGACGGTCCTGCGCCGCAGGGGATGGCGCACGGCGCTAATGGCTCCGCTTGCCTCTGGCCCGGCCGCGTGACAGGAGCCCCTCCCCGTACGCGTTCCTTCGAGTTCTTCTTGCCTCTGCACCGCGCCATCTACGTCAGCGACGCCGTCGGCGAGGCCGCGACGAGTCTGCTGGTTCTCGCCGAAATTCTTGGGGCCTCGCTGAGAAACAATCGGCGCGACCGCATCACGGGGGTGCTGATGCGCCACGAGGGCCGTTTCCTTCAGGCCATCGAAGGCCGCCGCGCCGATGTCGATCGGCTGATGGACCGGCTGCGCGCCGACCCGCGCCATGAGAATATCCGCCTGCTGTCGGACCAGAACACTGCTGTGCGCCTGTTCGAGGAATGGCCGATGACGCTGGTTGAGATGCCTCGCCCCGTCTGGCCGCACATGAGCCGCCCCTCGCTGGATCAGTTGAGCGCGGCCCAGGCCGAGGCCTTGCTGGTCACCGCCTCCGAGGTCCTGGCGCTTTCGGCCTGAAGTATGCTGCCTGACGCATCGGCCGGACTGCGCTAGACAGTCCGGCGTGACCCAGTCTTCCGCCCCCGCCGCCCCGGTTCGCTTTTCCGACGAAGAGGTCGAGCGTTACGCCCGCCAGCTGGTGCTGTCCGAGATCGGCGGCCCCGGCCAGCAGGCGCTGAAGGGCGCCCGCGTGCTGATCGTCGGCATGGGCGGGGTGGGCAACCCGGCCGCCCTCTATCTGGCCGCCGCCGGGGTGGGTACGCTGGGTCTGGTCGACGACGACACGGTCGCCCTGTCGAACCTGCAGCGCCAGATCGCCTTCACGACCGCCGACGCCAACCGCGCCAAGGTCGAGGCGGGCGCCGAACGCCTCAACGCCCTGAACCCGCACGTGGCGGTTCGGACCTTCAACCAGCGCGTCACGCCCGACAGCGCAGCGGCCCTGATG
Source organism: Brevundimonas diminuta 470-4 (assembly GCA_000318405.1). GTDB lineage: Bacteria > Pseudomonadota > Alphaproteobacteria > Caulobacterales > Caulobacteraceae > Brevundimonas > Brevundimonas diminuta_B. Next base: position 14,618 of record KB291740.1, read on the forward strand.
CAGGACTTCGATCTGGCGCTGGACGGGACCGACGACTTCGAGACGCGGCGGGCCGTCAACGCCGCCTGCGTGGCGGCGGGCAAGCCGCTGGTGTCGGGCGCCCTGGGCCGCTGGTCGGGGCAGGTGTCGGTGTTCGAGGGGCGGCCCTGCTACCAGTGTCTGGTGCCCGAGATTCCGCCTGACGCCGAGACCTGCGCCCGCGTCGGCGTGGTGGGCGCCCTGGCGGGCGTCATCGGCGCGATGGCGGCGCTGGAGGCGATCAAGCTGATCTCCGGCGCGGGCGAACCGCTGACCGGACGCCTGATGCTCTATGACGGTCTGGCCGGAACCAGCCGGGTGGCGAAGATCGCCGCCGATCCAGCCTGCCCGGTCTGCGGGTCAGCGCACGCTTAAAGCATCGCCGGGATCACGCGATCCGGGGGACGGTGGCCGTTCTGCCAGGTCATGATGTTGGCGATCACCCGGTCGCCCATGTCCTGACGCGCCTCGATCGTGGCCGAGCCGAGGTGGGGCAGCAGCACCACGTTCGGGCGACCGATCAGGCCGGGATGCACCTTCGGCTCGTTCTCGAACACGTCCAGACCGACGCCGAACAGGGCGCGGCGGTCCAGCGCCTCGACCAGGGCCGCCTCGTCGATCAGTTCGCCGCGCGCCGTATTGACCACGATGGCGTGCGGCTGAAGCCGGGCCAGACGCTCGGCCGACAGCAGATGGTGCGTCTCCCTGGTCGCCGGGCAGTTCAACGAGATGACGTCCATCCGCGCCAGCATCTGGTCCAGATCGTCCCACCAGGTGGCGCCCAGTTCCTCGGCGATCATGTCCGGGACGGGCTTGCGGTTATGATAGTGGACCTGCATCCCGAAGGCCTTGGCCCGGCGGGCCAGGGCCTGGCCGATGCGGCCCATGCCGACGATGCCCAGACGCTTGCCCCACAGCTTGCGGCCGCACATCCAGGTCGGGCTCCAGCCCTCGAAGCGACCGTCTTCGACGACGGCGGCGCCCTCGACGATGCGGCGGCTGACCGCCAGGATCAGGCTCATGCCCAGATCGGCCGTGTCCTCGGTAAGGACGCCGGGCGTATTGGTGACGATGATGCCGCGCCCGACGGCGGCGTCGATATCGATGTGGTCCACGCCGGCGCCGAAGTTGGCGATCATCTTCAACTGATCGCCTGCGCCCGCGATCAGTTCGGTGTCCAGATGATCGGTGATGGTCGGGGCCAACACCTCGGCCCGCTGCAGGGCGGCGGCCAGTTCGTCGCGCGACATCGGCCGGTCGGTCAGGTTCAGCTCGGCGTCGAAAAGTTCGCGCATCCGCGTTTCAACGGCGTCAGGCAGGCGTCTGGTTAATACGACCTTAAGCTTGCGAGCGGACATAGGGGACCTGGGTTTTCCACGGGCGGCGCCCGTTCGGAACGGGTCGATATTCGGTGTCTAGCAAAGCTGCGGTCAGGAACAAAAGGGCGCCTCGCGTCGCGGCCCTCGCCGCTGTCCTGATGACCGGGGTTCTGCTCTCGGCGGGCTCGACCATGCCCGACGGCCGCCCCACCCCGACGGGGCTGGAGGTGCCGCGCTGGGTGACGCTGAAATCCTCCCAGGTAAGGGCGCGTCAGGGGCCGGGCCTCGACTACCGCATCCTGTGGGAGTATCGCGCCGCCGGCCTGCCGGTGCAGGTGATCGCCGAGACGCGCGAGTGGCGAAAGATCTGCGACCCCGACGGCTCCGTGGCCTGGATCCACCGCACCGTCGCCTCGGGTCGCCGCAGCGTGTTCAACCGCTCGGACGAGGCTGTGCCCATCCGATCGGGCCGGTCAGAAACCGCCTCGGTCCGCGCCCTGCTGTCGCCGCACGCCCTGGTGTCGCTGGACGAGTGCGAGGACGGCTGGTGCCGTGTTCGGGCCCGCAAGCTGCGCGGCTGGGTGCAGCAAAGAGCCGTCTTCGGCGCCCAGGAACGCGCCCTGTGCAACGCCGCCCGCCCCGCCGGAACCGGCCGCGCCTCCTGATCCCCCATTATGACGGCATGGTTGAGCGCGGCCTTCGGGTCGTGTAACCCGCCAGCAACACCTTTCGGAGCCGATCCACCTTGAGCCAGTCGTCGCAATATCCGTCGTCGTTCGATCACGAAGGCCTGCTGGCCTCGGGCCGGGGCGAACTGTTCGGCCCGGGCAACGCCCAGCTGCCCGCGCCGCCCATGCTGATGTTCGACCGCATCAAGACCATCACCGCGGACGGCGGCGACTACGGCAAGGGCTATGTCGAGGCTGAACTCGACATCAACCCCGACCTCTGGTTCTTCCAGTGCCACTTCATCGGCGATCCGGTCATGCCGGGCTGCCTGGGTCTGGACGCCATGTGGCAGCTGGTCGGCTTCTACCTCGGCTGGATCGGCGGACCGGGCAAGGGCCGGGCGCTGGGCGTCGGCGAGGTCAAGTTCACCGGCCAGGTGACCCCGGACATCAAGAAGGTGGTCTATAAGGTCCACCTGAAGCGCGTCATCAACCGCAAGCTGGTCATGGGCATCGCCGACGGCGTGCTCGAAGCGGACGGCGAGGTCATCTATACTTGCGCCGATATGCGCGTCGGCCTGTTCGGCGGCGCGGCTGCGGTGGAACCGAGCGCCGCCTGACCCCACTTGATGGACAGCCGCGGGCTACGCGGCGTCCGAAGACTTTGTAGGATTGGAAACACCATGCGGCGTGTCGTCGTCACCGGACTGGGCATCGTCTCCTCCATCGGCACCGGCCAGGACGAGGTCGCGGCCTCGCTGCGCAACGCCAAGTCGGGCGTTCAGCACGCCCCCGACCACGCCAAATACGGCTTCCGCTCCCAGGTCTGGGCGCCGCCCGCCCTGGGCCACACGGCTGAGGACTGGGCGCCGCTGGTCGACCGCCGCGCCGCACGCTTCCTGGCCAACGGCACGGCCTGGGCGCACATCGCCTTTGAAGAGGCGCTGAAGGACAGCGGCCTGTCCGCCGACGAGATCAAGGACGAGCGCATCGGCCTGATCGTCGGCGAGGGCGGCCCCTCGACCCAGGTCATCCTGCAGGCCGCGGCCACCACGGTCGAAAAGGGCTCGCCCAAGCGCGTCGGTCCCTTCGCCGTGCCCAAGGCCATGGCGTCAGGCCCCTCGGCCGTGCTGGCCACCTGGTTCGAGCTGAAGGGCATCAACTATTCGATCAGCTCGGCCTGCGCGACCAGCGCTCACTGCATCGGCGCGGCCGCCGAGCAGATCGCCTGGGGCAAGCAGGACGTGGTCTTCGCCGGCGGCTGCGAGGATATCGACTGGTCCATGTCGAACATGTTCGACGCCATGGGCGCCATGTCCTCCAACTTCAACGACACGCCCGACAAGGCCAGCCGCGCCTATGACACGACGCGCGACGGCTTCGTCATCGCCGGCGGCGCAGGCATCGTCGTGCTGGAAGAATACGAGCGCGCCGTGGCGCGCGGCGCCACCATCTACGCCGAGGTCACCGGCTACGGCGCCAACTCGGACGGCTACGACATGGTGGCCCCCTCGGGCGAAGGCGCCGAGCGCTGCATGAAGATCGCGCTGGAAATGGCGGGCAACCCCAAGATCGACTACCTGAACCCGCACGGCACCTCCACGCCGGTCGGCGACAGCAAGGAGATGGGCGCGGTGCGCAACGTCTTCGGCGACGACCTGCCGATGATCTCCTCGACCAAGTCGCTGACGGGCCACTCGCTCGGCGCGGCGGGCGCGCAGGAGGCCATCTACTGCCTGTTGATGATGAAGCACGGCTTCGCCGCCGAGAGCGCCCACATCGAGAACCTGGACCCCGAGTTCGAGGGCATGCCGATCCTGCGTCAACGCCACGACGGCGAACTGAAGCACGTCATGTCCAACAGCTTCGGCTTCGGCGGCACCAATGCGACGCTGATCCTGTCAAAAGTCTAGATCACCGACGAAGGTTCATACGCCCCGTGTAGGGACCGCTTCCGCTTCGATTTTCGCCGATCAGGAAAATCCGAAGCGACACGAAAACGCCCCCATTCGGTCCTTCGTCCGCCCGGAAGAGCGGCCACAAAAGCAGCATCGGCCCGTCGGAGCCTGGAAAAGTCCCGGATCCTGAACAGCCCCCCCAGCCCCCCGGATTTTTCCGCGTAAAGGGCCTCGGCGGGTCGATGCTTCCTCCAAGCGACGCCCGCGCCTGCCTCCCCTCCCCCTCCCGGCAGCGCGGGCGTTTTGCTGTCTGCTTTGCGCTTCAGCGCACAAGACTTCGCCCGCGCAACAGCAGGGTCACGCGGGCGATGCCGTAGAGCTTCAGACGACGCCGATCAGGCCGGCAGGTCGATCTCGACGCGGTCATTGTCGCGCTGGACGATCAGCGGCACGACCGCCTCGCCCGCCGCCTGCAGACGCTGCGCCAGATCCTTCATGTCGACGATCTCGACGCCGCCAGCCTGAACCACCACATCCCCGGCCGTGAAGCCGGCGGCGGCGGCGGAAGATCCGGCCTCGACCACGGCGATCTGGGCGCCCCGGCCGGACGTGGGATTGCGCAGGGTCAGGCCGCGCGCGATGGCGGCCTGCGCGCCCAGACGGACGGCGGGCGGATCAGACGGCTCGACCGTCAACTGGGTCGAGGCCTCGCGACCGTCGCGCAGATAGACGACGGGCATCCGGGTTCCGGCGCGGGCGATGCCGACCGTGGCCTGAACCGAGCCGGCGTTGGCCACGGGGCGGTCCTGAATGCGCGTCAGCACGTCGCCCGCCGTCAGCCCCGCCGTCTCGCCCGCCGAACCCGGCTCGACGTCATAGACCACGGCGCCGCGCACGATGTTCAGCCCGATCTCGCGCGCCCGCTCGGCCGTCAGCGAGCCCAGCCCCAGGCCGACCCGCCCGCGCTTGACCTCGCCCGAGGCGCGCAGCTGGTCGACCACGAACATCATGATCCGTGTCGGCACGGCGAAGGCGATGCCGTCGTTGCCGCCGCCGAAGCCGCCCGACAGGATGGCGGTGTTGATGCCGATCAGCCGCCCCCGGCTGTCCAGCAGCGGTCCGCCCGAATTGCCCGAGTTCACCGCTGCATCGGTCTGGATATAGTCCTCGATGGCGTCGCCCATGCCCGAGCGGTTCAGGCCGGAGATGACGCCCATCGTCAGGGTCTGATCCAGTCCCAGCGGATAGCCGACGGCGAAGGCCAGATCGCCGCTGCGCAGGGTGTCGGAATCCACCGTCGTCACCTGCGACAGGCCCGTGGCGTCGATCTTCAACACGGCGATGTCGGTCGCCTTGTCCGCGCCGATCAGGGTCGCGTCGAACAGGCGGCCATCGATCAGGTCGACAGTGAATTTCTGGCCGTTCTCGATGACGTGGTGGTTGGTGACGATGATGCCTTCGCGTGCGTCGATGATGACGCCCGAGCCGCCCTGCGAGGGCTTCGGGTTGCGTGCCGAGCTGGGGCCGCGCGACTGACCCAGGGTCGTCACCTGCACCACGGCGGGCAGGCTTTCCTCCAACCCGGCGGCGAAGGTGAAGACGCCGCGCCGCGCGTCATAGGGCATGGCGGCGACGGGCGACTGCGCCGCCGCGCTGGCCGCCATCACGGGGGCCGCCATCACGGGGGCCGCCTGAGCCATGCCGCTGAAGCTGAAGATCGCCAGGGCGGCGCCGGCCAGCAGGCTGTGTTTGGTCATTCCGATTTCCTTCACGCGCCGACCGCCTTGGACCGACAGACTGGCGAGGACCGCCGCCCCGCAGGCGAGACAAACGCGCGACGACGGCAAAGGATCGGCCCGCCGCGCGTTTTCTGCAACGCTTGGCTCAGAAGGCGGCTTCGCCGGTGATGGCGCGGCCCAGGATGAG
>KB291741.1:0-4162 GCA_000318405.1 Brevundimonas diminuta 470-4
CGCCCCCCGCCCGGTCGTCGCCGCCGCGCCGCAGTCGCCCGCCCCGGCCCCCGCGCCGGAACTGCCCGGCACCGCCACCGTGCTGACCCTGGGCGCTCACATGTGCAAATGGCCGATCGGCGACCCGTCGACCAGCGACTTCAGCTTCTGCGGCCGCCGCGCCTCGGAAGGCGTCTATTGCGTCGAACACGCCCGCGTCGCCTACCAGCCCCAGGTCCGCAAGAGCGCCGGCAAGGACGCCTCCTCCGACCTGGCCCGCAGCCTGCGTAGGTATATCTAAGTCTGCTACCGCTCGCCGCGCGGCGGCTCGCTGCTTGAGCAGGGAGTTCGCTACGCGGCGCAGCCGCCGCGACGTCGACTTTCGGCCCCACGGCCGACACCAACGCCCCTTAACAGGGCCGCCGTCCGCCCCGCCGGTTTCCTGCGGGTTCCGGGGCGGGACTGCGGTTCTCCGGGTTGACGCAGTCCCATCCCCCTCGCCTCCGGCGAGGGGTTTTTTGTTGGCCCTACCGCGCTTCGCGCTGCTTGAGGGCTTGATAGCGCCCTACCGCGCTGCGCGCTGCTTGAGGGCCGAGTTAGGCGCCCCTGCCGCGCCCCTCGCTCTAGTTCAGCACCCGTCGCGCATCGGGCACGTCCAGGCTGAAGGCGGGAATGGCCGCTTCGAACATCCGCCCCTCGGCGTCCTGCATGAAATAGGCGCCGACCATCGAACCCGACGGCGTCGTCAGCGGGCAGCCCGAGGCGTAGGCGTAGCTGTCCCCCGGCTCGATCACCGGCTGTTCCCCGACCACGCCGGGACCGCGCACCTCCTCGACCCGACCCAGCGCATCCGTGATGGTCCAGCGCCGGGCGACCAGTTGCACCGGGCCGCCGCTCAGATTGACGATCTCGATCTGATAGGCCCAGACCCAGCGCCCTTCGGCCGGGTCCGACTGGCCCGCCAGATAGGAGGGGCGGACGCGAACGACGACGCCTTCGGTCTCGGCGGTATAGGCAGGAGCGGAGTGCATACGCTATATGCGGTCCGCCGTGCGCGGGGTTCAAGCGTCTGTCGTCGCCGACAAGCTACACAGACGGGAAAATCCGTGTGAGAACAGGACGGCATGACCAGCTTTCAGATCCCCGACCAGCCCGGCATCCTTCCCTTCCAGGGTATTGAGACCCTGATCGCGATCGGCGCCATCGCTTCCGACACCCCGTTCGACGTCGATCAGGTCCAGCCCGCCAGCCTGGACCTGCGTCTGTCGAACCAGGCCTGGCGCGTGCGCGCCTCCTTCCTGCCCGGCCAGCGCAAGGTCGAGGAACGCATCGCCGACGTCGCCATGCACGCCATCGACCTGCCCGACAGCGGCTATGTGATGGAGAAGGGCTGTGTCTACATCGCCCGCCTGCAGGAGCGCCTGCACCTGCCCAAGGGGCTGAACGCACGCGCCAATCCCAAGAGCTCGACCGGCCGGGTCGACGTCTTCGTGCGCCTGCTGACCGATCAGGGCGGCAGCTTCGACGACGTGGACGAGGGCTATGACGGCCCGCTGTATCTCGAGATCGCGCCCCAGACCTTCTCCATCCTGGTCAAGCCGGGCACCCGCCTGAACCAGCTGCGCCTCAAGGCGGGCGAGCCGCCCAAGCTGGAGACCCGCAGCGTCGGCGTCGACCTGCGCGCGGGCGAGCACGGCGTGGTCGGCTATCGCGGCCGCCGCCACGCGGGCGTCATCAACATGGACCACATCGACGGCCACGACCCGCGCGACTTCTGGGAGCCGCTGACCCTGCGTCGCGGCGAACTGTTGCTGGATCCGGGCGAGTTCTACATCCTGGCCTCATCGGACGATGTGGAGATTCCGGTCGATCAGGCCGCCGAAATGACCCCGATCGACCCCTCGGTCGGCGAATTCCGCGTCCACTACGCCGGCTTCTTCGACCCCGGCTTCGGCACGGACGAGGCGCACGGCGCGGGCTCAAAGGGCGTGCTGGAGGTCCGCACCCACGACCCCCCCTTCCTGCTGGAACACGGCCAGATCGTCGCCCGACTGGTCTATGAGCCGCTGACTGAGCGGCCCTCGCGCCTCTATGGCGAAGGCGGCAGCCACTATCAGAGCCAGGGGCTCAAGCTGTCGAAACACTTCCGCCCCTGGGGGTGACCGCCAGAAACATGAAGGCCCCGAGATCAGAGGATCACGGGGCCTTTTTCTTGCAGATCTAGGTCAGCTTGTTCGCCTTCCTCAGATCAGGAAAGACCTTGGCCCAGACACCCGTCGCGGCTAGCGCCCCGAAGCCGCCGAACACCGCCGCTCCGATCGGTCCCAGCAGGCGCACCATGACGCCGGAATAGGCCTCGCCCAGTTCATTGGACGCGCCGATGAACAGCATGGACACCGACGACACCCGCCCGCGCATGTGATCGGGCGTAGCCAGCTGGATCAGGGTCTGGCGGATGTTGACGCTGATCATGTCCGCCGCCCCGCCCAGGAACAGCACCGCCCCTGACAGCCAGACGCTCCTGGACAGGCCGAAGATCAGGGTGCAGACGCCGAACACGGCCACCGCCCCGAACATCCAGCGTCCGCCATGGCGCACGATGGGGAAACGGCTGAGATACAGGGCCATGATCAGCGCCCCCACCCCGAACGAGGCCCGCAGCAGGCCGAAACCGATGGCCCCGACATGCAGGATGTCGCGCGCGAAGATCGGCGTCAGCAGCGCCACCCCGGCCAGCAGGACGACGACCAGATCCAGCGAAATGGCGCCCAGCACGATCTTGGTCTTCCAGACATAGGCCAGGCCTTCGCGGACCTGCTGCACCGGCCCCAGTTTGGACGGATCGACCTGAGGCTTGCCCTTGGTGCGGATCAAGATGAAGCAGGCGATTGCCGCCAGAAACAGCGCCATCGCCGAGGCGTAGGCCAACGGCACGTTCACGCCGACGATGACTCCGCCCAGCGCTGGCCCTGCAATAGCGCCGGTTTGGAAAGCGATGGACTGGGCGGCGATAGCGGGCGGCAGGGCCTTGCGACCCACCACCATCGGCAGGAAGGCCTGGCTGGCCGGAGCAAGGAAAGCGCGCGCCGCGCCGAACACGGCGGCGACCGCCAGCAGGCCCCACAGAGGCGGCGATCCGTGCAGCGCCATCATCAGGAAGGCGCCGGCGCACATCCCCTCGACGATGATCGACAGGGTGACGGTATGCTTGCGGTCGCGCCGGTCGGCCATCGCCCCGGCCGGCAGGGTGAAGGCCAGCAGCGGCAGGAACTGACACAGGCCCACCAGCCCCAGATAGAGACTGGCCTGCTCGATCGGATGGTCGCGCCGTGCGATCTCATAGACCTGCCACAACAGGGCCGAGGACTGGATCTGGATGCCCAGAACCGCCACCATCCGGCCCAGCCACAGCAGGCGGAAGTCGCGAATGCCCCACGGACTGGACGGCCCGTCATCGGGCGGCGAACCGGGCGGCGGTCCAGGCGGCAGAGGCGGCTGGGGCGGAACCGTCGGGGTGGAATCTATGGTTTCAGTCGTCACGTTCGTCTGGGCGTCTTCGGATAGGGGGTTGCGTCGCGGCGGCGATAACCGTCCTCCCCCTTGGGGGCGATCATGTCGATGTCGGGGTAGTCGCAGGCGTCCTCGGCGGGACGGCGCGAACCGACCTCCAGCAACACGGCCTCGCGATCACTGCGGTTCTCGATCTTGTGGCCGTTGGGGACGCCCGCCTTGAAGCCGGCGCAGTCGCCGGGGCGCAACAGAGTTTCGCCCTCGTCCTCGACCAGCACCACCTCGCCGTCCAGCACCCAGACGAACTCGTCTTCCGCGCTGTGCCAGTGGCGCTGGCTGGACCAGGCCCCGGCGGGCAGGCGCAACAGATTGACGCCGAACTGATCCAGGCCGACCGCGTCGCCCAGCCGCCAGCGGCGACGCGGCTTGCAGGGACCGGCGAATTCTTCCGGATATCCCGTTCCGTGAATGGTCGGGGCGGCGTCGATGTCGATCTTGGGCACGGTTTTCGGGCCTTCTCGCGGGTGCGCGATATGCCTAAAGCATAGCGGCATGAGCGCCGCATCACATTCCGTCATCGATCCTGTCGACCTGACCCGCGACCTGATCCGCATCCCCTCCGTCACGCCCGCCGACGAAGGGGCGATGGATGTGCTGGAACGCGCCCTGACGA
>KB291741.1:4182-32251 GCA_000318405.1 Brevundimonas diminuta 470-4
CCTCGGCTTCGCCTGCCGCCGCATGGTGTTCGAGGGGCCGAGCGGCGCGGGCCATGACGCCCGGATCGAGAACCTCTACGCCCGGCGCGGGACCGCCTCGCCCAATCTCTGTTTCGCGGGACACACCGACGTGGTGCCGATCGGCGATCTGAAGGCCTGGAGCGCCGGCCCGTTCGAGGGCGAGACCCGCGACGGCGTCCTCTATGGGCGAGGCGCCGTGGATATGAAGGGCGGCATCGCCGCCTGGGTCGCCGCCGTCTCGCGCGTACTGGCGCAGTATGCCGAAGAGGGGGGCGAGATCGAAGGCTCCCTGTCCTTCCTCATCACCGGCGACGAGGAAGGCCCGGCCCTGCACGGCACCAAACGGGTGGTCCAGACCCTGGCCGCCGAGGGCGAAGTCATCGACGCCTGCGTGGTCGGCGAACCCTCCTCGGCCCACCACCTGGGCGACATGATCAAGGTCGGACGGCGCGGCTCGCTGAATACCTGGATCACGGTGCACGGCAAGCAGGGCCACGTCGCCTATCCCGACCGCGCCGCCAATCCGGCCCCGGTGATCGCTCGCCTGCTGGCCCGGCTGGACGCCCATGTGCTGGACGACGGCTACCCCGAGTTCCCGCCCTCGAACCTTGAGATCACCACCATCGACGTGGGCAATCCGGCGACCAACATCATCCCGGCGGAGGCGAAGGCGCGCCTCAATATCCGCTTCAACCCGACCCACACCGGCGACGGCCTGATCGACTGGCTGAATCGCGAGGCTGGCATGCTTCAGGCCGAGACGGGCCTGCAGATCGAGCTGGAGCACATGTGCTCGGGCGAGGCCTTCCTGACCGAACCCGGCGTCTTCGTCAGCGCCGTGCAGGACGCGGTCGAGGCCGTGCTGGGCCGCCGCCCCGAAGCCTCGACCACCGGCGGCACCTCCGACGCCCGCTTCATCCGCGCCCTGTGTCCGGTGCTGGAGCTGGGTCTGGTCGGGCAGACCATGCACCAGGTCGACGAGCGCGTGCCCGAGGCCGAACTGCGCGCCCTGAGCGACGCCTATGAACGCGTCATCGTCACGGTGCTGGAACGACTGGCCGCCTAATCTGGCTCAGCGGCAGGCGTCGACCCATTCGGCGTCGGTCAGCGCGGCCATCCGCTCAGGGCTGATGCGGACGGCCGAGTGGATGGCGCCGGCCGCCGGGATCACCACGTCCCAGGCCTTCAGCGAGGCGTCGCAGTAGACCGGCAGGGGCGTCGCCAGGCCGAAGGGGCAGACGCCGCCGACAGGGTGGCCGGTCACGCCCTCGACCTCGGCCAGGTCCAGCATCCTGATCTTGCCGCCGAAGGCCGCCTTGGCCTTGGCGTTGTCCAGCCGCGCGTCGCCCGCAGTGACCAGAAGGACGACGCGGTCGCCTGCGCGCAGGGACAGGGTCTTGGCGATCTGGCCCGGTTCGACGCCGTGGGCGGCGGCCGCCTCGGCCACCGTGGCGGTGCTGACGTCCAGTTCGATGACGGCGACGTCGGGCGCCTTTTGCGCGAAGAAGGCGCGGACGCTGTCCAGGCTCACGGCTTTTGCGCCGCTTCCAGCCGGGCGATGCGGCGGTCCATGTCGGCGACCTGATCTTTCAGCCGCTGCGCCTCGGACGCCATGTCGACCGGCGTGCCGTCGTCATAGGTCAGCTGCGCCCCCTTCTCGATCAGATCGAGGCGATACAGGGCGGTGACGCGGGTCGCCTTGAACCGCTCCAGCTCGCTCTCGTTCGAGATGACGCGCGCCATGTCAGCGCGCCGCCACGACGATGACTTCGACCAGATAGTCGGGCGTGGCCAGCTTCGCCTCGCAGGTGGCGCGGGCGGGCGGGTTGGCCGGGTCGACCCAGGCGTCCCAGACGGCGTTCATCGCCTCGAAATCGGCGATGTCGGCCAGCCAGACCTGGGCCGACAGGATCTTCGTCTTGTCGCTGCCGCATTCGGCCAGGATCGCCTCGACCTCGGTTAGGGCCGTGCGCGTCTGGGCGGCGACGTCCTCGCCCGGCTCGCCGACCTGTCCGGCCAGGTAGATGGTCTGGCCGTGGATCACGGCCTGGCTCATGCGGCTGTCGGGCTGGATGCGGGTGATCATGACGGCTCCTTGCGCTGAGGCCCGGACTTAACGCGGCGGGGCGGCGGCTCCAAGGACAAAGGCCGGACGCCGCGCCATCTTCCTAAACCGAAAAAGCCATGTCACAGGGAGCGCATGGAAACGATCCGCATCGAACACCGCATCGGCGTGCGCGCCACGGCTGAACGCCTCTGGGACGTGCTGACGGACTTCCCCGGCTGGGAGCGCTGGAATCCCCACGAGGTCGAGGTTCAGGGCGCCCTGGGCTATGGCGCGCCGATCAACCTGACCGAACGCCTACCGGAACTGGGCGACCGCCAGGTGCAGGCGCATCTGGGCGAGTGGGAGCCGAACGCCCAATTGGTCTGGGTCGAGCGTCGCGGCTTCCTGTTCCGCACCCTGCGCTACTATGAGATCGAGGAGCTGGATCGCGGCGCCTGCATCGTCTCGCACGGCATGGTCTTCACCGGGCTGCGGGCCGAACTGTTTCACGACAAGCATCGCGGCCGCATCCGCCCGGCCTATGAGGCCATCAGCGAGAAGCTGAAACAGGTCGCCGAACAGGGCTGACGGACGCGCCCCGTCGGCCGCCAGCCGTCAGCCGCCCTTGATTGTATCGGTGATGTTGATGATCGCCGGTCCCAGGATGACGACGAACAGCACCGGCAGGAAGAACAGGATCATCGGCACGGTCAGCTTGGCCGGAAGCGCGGCGGCTTTCTTTTCGGCGGCGGCCAGACGCAGGTCGCGGTTTTCCTTGGCCATCACCCGCAGGGCGCTGCCCAGAGGCGTGCCGTAGGTCTCGGCCTGGGTCATGGCGGTCGCCACGGCGCGGATGCCCGGATGCTGCGTCCGCTTGGCCATGCCTTCATAAGCCAGACGCCGTTCCGGCAGATAGCTCAGCTCGGCGGACAGAAGGGACAGCTCCTCGGCCAGTTCGATCGACTGACCGCCGACTTCCTGACTGACCTTCTGGATCGCCGCCTCGATGGACATGCCGGATTCGACGCAGATCAGCAGCAGGTCCAACGAGTCGGGAAAGGCCGCGACGATCGACTGACGCCGCTTGTCGATCAGGTTCTTCAGATAGACGTTCGGCGCATAGAAGCCGACGCCCGCCGCCACGATCACAAAGGAAAACAGGGTGAATCCGGGCAGGTCCGGCTTGATCACCACGAACAGATAGAAGGCCGTCAGCGCCATCAGAATGAACGGCAGGGTGAAGCGGAAGAAGTAGAAGGTGTTCAGCGGTCCCGGCCCGCGAAAGCCGGCCTGGGTCATGTTTTCAGCGACCTTGGGGTCTTCCAACAGCTTGACCAGATTCAGCCGCGCCACGACCCGGCTGCGGAAACTGTCGTCGGTGCGGCGCAGCCCGCCGCCTGCCTCGCCCCCGCCGCCCCGCAGGGCCTGACGCGAGCGGCGGCGCAGCTCTTCGCGGCGTTCGGCCACCGCCTTCATCCGCTTGTCCAGTCGCGGCCCGCCGCCGACGAAAGAGGACAGCAGCGTCAGGACGCTGGCGAAGACGGCCACGCCCACGCCGATGCTCAGCAGGTTCTGTGGATCGGTGATGAAGCGCATGAAGGCGTTCATGGTCCTGGCCCCTTCCTCAGAACTTGAAGTTGATCATGCGCTTCATCACGAAGACGCCGGTGGCCATCCACAGGGCGGCGCCCAGCAGCATCACGTGGCCGCGCACGTCGGTGAACAGCACCGTCATGTAGCTGGGGCTGGTCAGGGTCACCATGATCATGACCGCCGGCGGCAGGGAGCCGATGATGGCCGCCGAAGCCACGGCTTCGGACGACATGGCCTTGATCTTCTCGCCCATCATCCGCCGGGCGCGCAGCACCGAGGTCAGGTTGCTCAGGGCCTCGGCCAGGTTGCCGCCCGACTTCTGCTGGATGGCGATGACGATGGCGAAGAACTTCAGCTCCGGCGTCGGCATCCGCATGTACATCTTGTCCAGGGCGTCGGCGAGCGTCAGCCCCACGCCCATCCCCTCGACCAGCAGACGGAACTCCCCCGCCAGAGGTTCAGGGCTTTCGCGGGCGATGACCTTGAAGCAGTCATGAACGGGCAGGCCGGTTTTGATGCCGCGCACCAGCACGTCGACCGCATCGGGAAAGGCCAGGGAGAATTTCTTCATCCGCGCCTTGGCCTTCATATTCACGACCCAGCGCGGCAGTCCCAGCCCCATGGCGATCCCGACGCCCAGCACGATCAGGATGTTGCCCCCCAGGACAAAGGCCAGAAGGGCGCCGATCAGCCCCATGACCACGCTGATGATGACGAAGGTCCGCAGCGACAGCTCCAGCCCCGCCTGCTTCAGCTTGGCGCTGGTGGTCATGCGCGCCTTGCGCTCGCGGCGATCGACCTCGCGCAACTGGACCATGATCTGCTTGCGTCGGGCCTCGGGCGTATTGGCTACAGCCGCCCGCTTGGCCGCCGCCACCGACTCGGTGCGGCTGGTCGCCAGCACCTTGGCGCGCTTGAGCGCCTGACCCGAAGAGTCGTCGCCGCCGACCAGCACCCAGCCGACGCCGCCGATGGTGATGAAGGCCAGAACCGCCGCAAGCACAGGAAGCAGCATCCGCCCTACTCCGCCGCGTCCAGGGCCTCGGCCAGCTCGCGCTCCAGACCGTAATAGCGGGCGCGGTCCCAGAAGCGCGGGCGGGCGATGCCGGTCGAGCGGTGGCGCCCGGTGATCTTGCCGTGCGCGTCCTCGCCGGTGATGTCGTAGACGAACAGGTCCTGGGTGACGATGACGTCGCCTTCCAGCCCCACCACCTCGGTGATGTGGGTGATCCGGCGGCTGCCGTCGCGCAGGCGCGCGGCCTGAACGATGACGTCGATCGAGCCGACGATCATCTCGCGGATGGTCTTCGACGGCAGGCCGTAGCCGCCCATGGTGATCATGGATTCCAGACGGCTGATCGCCTCGCGCGGGCTGTTGGCGTGCAGGGTGCCCATCGAGCCGTCGTGGCCGGTGTTCATCGCCTGCAGCAGGTCGAAGGCCTCAGGGCCGCGCACCTCGCCGACGATGATGCGCTCGGGGCGCATCCGCAGGCAGTTCTTCACCAGATCGCGCATGGTGATCTGGCCCTGCCCCTCCAGGTTCGGCGGCCGGGTCTCCAGGCGCACGACGTGGGGCTGTTGCAACTGCAGTTCGGCGGCGTCTTCACAGGTGATGACCCGCTCGGTCGGATCGATGAAGGCCGTCAGGGTGTTCAGCAAGGTCGTCTTGCCCGAGCCCGTCCCGCCCGAGATGACCAGATTGCACCGCGCCGCGCCGATGACGCCCAGCACGCGCGCCCCCTCGGGACTGATGGAGGCGAACTCCACCAGATTGCGCATCGTCAGCTTGTCCTTCTTGAACTTGCGGATCGTCAGCGTGGGGCCGTCGATGGCCAGCGGCGGAGCGATGACGTTGACACGGCTGCCGTCGGGCAGGCGGGCGTCGCAGATGGGGCTGGCTTCGTCGACGCGGCGACCGACCTGCGACACGATCCGCTGACAGATGTTCATCAGCTGGGTGTTGTCGCGGAAACGGACGTTGGTCAGCTGCACCTTGCCGCCGACCTCGATGAAGACGCGCCCTGCGCCATTGACCATGATGTCGGCGATGTCGTCGCGCGACAGCAGGGGCTCCAGCGGGCCGTAGCCCAGCACATCGTTGAGGATGTCCTGAACCAGATGCTCCTGCTCGGCCACCGACATGGAGACGTTCTTGATCGCCACCAGCTCGGCGACGATGTCGCGGATCTCCTCGGACGCCGCCTTCTGATCCAGCTGCGCCAGCTGGGCCAGATCGATGGTGTTCATCAAGGCGTTGAAGATGGTCGTCTTCGTCGCGTGGTAATAGTCGCTCTGCTCGCGCACGATCTCGGCGACGGCCTGGGCGTTCTTGAGCTGGGCCAGACCGGCCGTGGCGCGCGGCCCGGCGCCGCCCGCCGCTGGATGCGCCTTTTGATCCTGCTGTCCCAGCGCGTGCTCGAACGGATCGGGGCGCTTGGGCGCGGTCGGCGTCAGAGGGTCCAGTTCCTCGGGCGAAAAGGCGTCGACCGGCTCCAACGCCGGACGGCGGGACGCCGCCTCCTCAAGACCGGGATCCTGCACGACCGCCGGACGCGGAGCCGTCTGGGCCGCCGCGGGCGCTGTCCGTTTGCCGAACACCTAGGCCCGCTTCCGGCTGAACAGACCGGCGAACAGCGACGAACCGCTCGCCGCAGCCCTGGCCCGCGTCTGCGTTCCAGCGGTCGGCAGCTCGCGATGAGACACGATCTGGGCCAGGGTCTCGAACGCCTCGGCCGGCTTGGTCTTGGCCGCCGAGTCGATGATCATCTGGCCGTTGTTGGCGGCGGCGCCGAACACCTTGGCGTCGAAGGGGATGATCAGGCTGGGATGCACCCCAAGCGCCGCGCCGAAATCCTTGACCGGGATCTCGGGTCGTCCCGGCAGGCCGACCTGGTTCAGCACCAGTCGCGGCGGGGCGTCGTTGGGCCGCCCCTGCTTGATCAGGTCGATCATGTTCTTGGCGTTGCGCAGCGAGGCCAGGTCCGGCGTCGCCACCACGACCACCTCGTCCGCTGAAATCAGCGCGCGCCGCATCCAGCCCGACCAAAGGTGCGGCAGGTCCAGCACGACGAAAGGCGCCGTGGCGCGGATACGCCCCGTAACTTCCTCGAACACGTCAGGGCTGAAGTCCCAGTCGGCGTCCAGAGTGGCGGGCGCCGCAAACAGGCTCAGCTTGTCGGTGCAGCGCACCGTCATCCGGTCCAGCAGGGTGGCGTCCAGACGTTCGGGCTGTTTCAGGGCGTCGGCGACCCCGCCCAGCGGGTCCTGATTGAAGTCCAGCCCCGCCGTGCCGAACGGCAGGTCATAATCGACGATGACGGTGTTGACGCCGATCCGCTCGCTCATCGCATAGGCGGTGTTGTGCGCCACCGCCGAGGCCCCGGCCCCGCCGCGCGCGCCGACAAAGGCGATGGTGCGACCGACAAAGGGCTGGGCCGGATCGGCGAACAAGCCGCCGATCGCCGCGATCAGCTGCAACGGCTGGATCGGCGCCACCAGATACTCGCTGACGCCGCGCCGCATCAGTTCGCGATACAGCAGGATGTCGTTCGCCGCGCCGATGATGACGACCTTGGTGCCGGAATCGCAGACCTGGGCCAGTTGGTCGATCTCGGCCAGCAGGCTCTGCGGGTCCTTCAGGCTTTCGACGATGACCAGGGGCGGCGTCGGCTCGTTCTGATAGGCCTCGATGGCCGCCTGCACCCCGCCCAGACGGATCTGGGTGGCGGCGCGGGCCATGCGGCGGTCCTGACCGGCGCGCTCGCCGGCGGCGGCCGTATCCTGACGCTCGGCGAAGACATGAACCGCGATGCGCGGAATGGCGACTTCCACCGCCCCGCTCACCGGGTTGAGGGCCGAAGGCGTCGCAACGGCGGGCGGCGCCGCCTGCACGAACGCGGCTTCAGCAGGGACGGACATCGGCGCGGCGGCGGGAGGCGGCGTCAGCGCCGGACCGGGCCGACCGTCATCAAGATCCAGAAACTCGTCGTCCAGATCAAAGCCGTCCAGGGCGTCGAACCCGCTCGAATGGGTGTCGGCCAGCTTGCTCATTGAATGGCCTGTGAGATGCGCATTTGCGACAGCAGGGGTTCACGCGCCGCCGAGGTCGCCTCTCCCTTGCGATAGGCGTCGAACACCACCGTCCGCCGCCCGGCCTCGGACGGCGTCATGCCGCGCGGGGCCACGATATCGCGCGGATCGGCGATCTGGGCGGCCAGGTTGGCGTTCACGGCGCAGCCAAAGTTGGAGGCGGACTGATTGTCGCCGCTGCGGCCCAGATTGCCCCATTGCGTTCCGCACTGAGGCACCACCGCACGAAGGGTCTCGAAACCGACCAGTACGGGCGCGCGCGGATCAGGCGCGACATAGGCCGCGACCTGGATGCGGTTCTCCGGCACCCCCGCCTGCTGCAGGATCGCCCGGACGCCCCAGGCCGCCTCGGCCGCCACGGGATCGCCGCCCGACGGGGCCTCGATGACCAGGACCGGCGCCCCCTCCATGGCGAAGCGGTTGACCAGATCGCCCAGGGCCGCGCGCTGATTGGCCGACACGCCCGTCTCGTGCACCGCCAGGGCGATGCGCTCCAGACCTGGCTCGACCTGGAGGGAATAACGCGACGTCGGCGTCAGCGGCGGCTCGCCGCCCAGGCCCGCCGGGCCGCCGACGCAGGCCGACAGGGCCAATCCCCCAGCCGTCAGGGCGATCAGGGCGAGGTACCGCGAGGAAAGTCGTGTCATGGCGTTCACTCGATCACATAGCCGACGGGGCCGCGCCATCCGGCGCCCGCCTGGGCGGTCGGCGCGGGCGAGCCGTAGACCTGGTTCAACTGGCCGAAGAAGATGGTCTGGGCGTCATGAGCGATGCGCAGGCCGTCGGCCGGCGTCTGCATCCGCCCCGGCGCCGTCGGCGTGACGACATAGGGCTCGACGATGACCACCAGTTCGGTCTCGCCCATCAGATAGTCGCGTGAGCGGAACAACTGCCCCAGTACGGGAATGTTGGTCATGCCCGGCAGGGAATCCACCGCCTGACGCGTGCTCTCCTGCAACAGGCCCGCGATCATCATCGACCCGCCCGAGGGCAGTTCGATGGTGTTCTCGCTGCGCCGCACGGTCAGGCCCGGCAGGGTGATCGACGACGGCGTTCCGGCGCCAATGGTCAGGCCGCCGCTGGGCGTCAGCTCCGACACCTCGACCTTGACCTGCAGGCTTATGCGCCCTTCGGACAGCACCACCGGGCGGAAGCCCAGAGCCACGCCATAGGGCTTGTACTGCACCGTGACCTGACCGTCACGATCGCGACCGGTGGGCACAGGAAACTCGCCGCCCGCCAGGAAGCTGGCGGCCTCGCCGTTGACCGAGGTCAGGTTCGGTTCCGCCAGGGTGCGGACCAGACCGACGCGCTCGAACGCCTTCAGCGTCGCCGAGCCCTTGTTCAGACCGTCAGAGCCGGGCCCCGTGCCCGGCTGGGCGGTGTCCCAGTTGGAGGGATCGCCTGGGGCGCCCGTCACGGTATGCGGGCACATGGCGCCTTCGGGCCAGCCCGGCCCGATGCAGGGCGCCTCCATCTGGAAATTCTTGGTCGTGTCGCGCGCGATCCCGCCCGCCAGCCCGCCCAGCAGCGAACCGTTGACGCCCCAGGTGGCGTTGTTGCCCAGCAGCCACTGGGTATCGCCGACGCGGCCGATCACCGCCTGGGTGTCGAAGCCCAGCTGTTTGATGACATTGCGCTGCACCTCGACGACGCGGACCTTCAGCGTCACCTGGTCCGACCCGGCGACCGAGATCATGTTCATGACCTTTTCGGGCGCGCTGACGAAGGCGCGAGCCACCTGGACGGCGCGGTCGGCGTCGGCCGGGCTGGCGGCCAGACCGCTCAGGATGATGCTGTCATTGACCGCTTCGGCCCGTAAATCTGATCCGGGCGCGATCCGGTTCAGCGTGTCCTGCAGGGCGCTGACGCCCGCATCCACCCGCACGCGCAGCGCCAGAATGGTGCGGCCAGTTCCGTCCAAGAACACGGCGTCCGTCTCGCCCCCCTCCAGGCCGATCATGGTGATGCGGCGCGGCGAATGCAGCATGGCCTCGGCCACGCGCGGGTTGGAGATGATGACGTCGCGCGCGTCCGACGGCAGGTCGACCGCAAAGGAAGTCCCGCGCGGCAGGTTGACCAGCTGCGGCGCCGAGCCCGCGGTGATGGCGGCGCGGGTCGTCTGGGCGCCCGCCTGATCCATCGGCGCCCCCGCGCCGCCCAGAGCGAGCACAGCGACGCTGGCGGCGACAGCGAAACGGTTCATGCGCGAAATCCTCATGGCGTCGGCACTTCCTGAGCGTCGCCGCCGCGATAGATCTTGACCACCGCGCCGGCCCGTTCGCCGCCGCGCCTCACCGCGCCGGGAACATGGCCTGACGGCCCCGCCGTGTCGGCATAGGAGCGCAGCACCAGCGACAGGTCCCCTTCGGACCGCGCCAGGGCCAGAAGCTCGGCGTCGCGTTCGCTGACGGCCAGGGTGGCGGTGGCGCCCACCACGGCCTTTTCGTCCTCGGCGGCGCGAGTGGTCTGGTCGATGGCCAGCACCTTCATGTTGCGCATGATGGTCGCGGTCGTAAATCGCGGCCCGGCGCTGCTGTCGTTATTCTTGATCTCGCGCGTCATCAGCACGTCCACGCGGTCGCCGGGCAGGATGAAGCCCCCGGCGGCGGTCTCGACATTGACGCGAATGGCCATGGCGCGCGCGCCCGGCTCCAGATAGGCCGCCATATAGCCGCTGTCCCCGGCGCGGACGATCTTGCGCGCCACGATCGGCTCGCCCGCCAGAATGGGTTCGCGCACCACGGCGCCGATATAGTCGGACTTGGCGCCCGGCCCATTGAGTTCAGCGGCGGCCTTGAGGGCGCGCTCGACAGCCTGGGCGCGCGCCTGCTCACGGCTCGGCTCGCCCTTGGCGGCGGCGGCGGCGTTCTCTGCGGCGGCGCCCTCGGGCTTGGCGGGCGGCGGGGTCGAGCCGTCAGTGATGAAGAGGGGATTCAGTTCCTCGGCCGGCCAGTCCTTCCAGCTCAGGTCCGCGTCGGCCAGGCGTCGACCGGCCTCAAGATCGCGCGCGGCGACCAGCACCTTTGTCATCGGCCGCGCTTCGACGGCGGCCGAGGCCGTCGCCGGTTCCCGACTGGGGGAGCCCATGGCGCGCACCACCAACGCCAGGCCGATGGCGGCCAGGGCGGCGATACAGATGACGGCGATCTTGGCGGGCTTCATCGAGGGTCTCCGGCAGACGCGACGACGCGATAGCGCGCGGGCCGCCCCCTGCCGTTAACAATGATGAGGGATCGAGGTTAACGCGTCCCTAAGCGGGACAGTCTTTGACGAACATCGATCAACCGGCGATGAAGGCAGCCATCAGCGGACTGGCGGGATAGGCCAACAGAGCGCCGATCGCGATGGCGACGCCATAAGGAATGTCGCCCTTGGGCTGCATCAGCCGCATCATCCAACCCGGCCCCGCCTGGGCCAGGATGGGCAGGCGACTGCGCGCCGTCAGCAACACCATGCAGAAGGCTCCCCCCGCCAGGCCCGTATAGAGCAGAAAGTGCACCCTGCCCGACAGCCCCATCCACAGGGTCGCCGCCGCCAGCAGTTTGGCGTCGCCCCCGCCGATCCAGTTCAGGGCGAACATCCCCGCGCCGATGAACAGCGCCGCCAGCGCCATCCCGGCGGAAACGCCCACCACGCTCAACGGCAATCCCAACACCAGCGCCGCCGGAAAGAAGCCGACGACGAGGGCGATCGAGATCCAGTTCGGGATTTTCATCGTCGTCAGATCATGCAGGGCCGCGACGACGGCGAGCACCGGAAGGACGGCGAGAAATGGGAAGACGAGTTGGTTCATAAAGCCAGCCTGCCCCCAACTCCTTAAAACTCGGTTTGAGATTTAACATCTGTTCGGAAACTCCGGCCCTACGGAAAACGGCCGGAGCGTACGCTCCGGCCGTCCGATTCAAGGATGCTGTATCCCCGGCTTTACTGCGCCGCGTTCAGTTCGGTGTCGACCTTCTCGAACATGCCCGCAACCTTCGGACCGATGGTGATGAGTGCGCCGATGATGACCACCGAGATCAGGGCGGCGATCAGGCCATATTCGATGGCCGTGGCGCCGGATTCGTCTTTGGCGAAGCGATTGATGAAGTTACGCATGAGTTGTCTTCCTTTGTTCAGAGCGAGCAACAGTCCCACCATTCAGGGTCACCGGTTTTCTGCCCGCTTGATCCCCGTATGCCTGACGATCGTGCGCCGGATCGGATTAAGGACGAGTAAAATCTAGACCCATGCTGCGGAATTATGATGGTTACTCATATATTTACTATGAAACCGCCTCGTCTTCAGAGGAGGCGTGAATTTCAGGAAATCTTGACCTTTGCGCGCGACAGTTCATGCGCGGCGTCGCGCGCGCCCGTTCTTTTGACCTCGGAGGTTGCGACATGACGGCATCGGCCAAGCCCAGCGGCGTCAGCCTGTTCCGCCTGCTGCTTGTCGGCCTTCCGGTTGTTTTGGGCGCCACGGCGGCGACGGCGCAGAATCGTCAGCTGGAAGTGCCGATCCACCAGGCGACGCGCGTCCAGCTGGGCGCCGCCGCCGGATCGGTCATCGTCGCCAACCCCGCCATCGCCGACGTCGCCGTCACCGACGCCCGCACCCTGTTCATCACCGGCAAGGCCTATGGGGTGACGGAAGTCATCGCCGTGGACGGCCTGGGCCGCCCCCTGTTCCAGCGCCAGATTGTAGTGGCGCCCAGCAGCGCCGGAACAGTGCGGGTCTGGCGCGGCCAAGAGACGACCGAAGTGACCTGCGGCTCGACCTGCGCCCCTGCTGCGCCCGCCGGTCGCGGCTCCTAAAAGGCCGGGTCTTGGCGCGACGTTCTCACGACCGGAAGCGACGCGAGGGCTCGAACGCCATCGAGTTCGGCCTGGTCGCCCTTCCTTTCTTCCTGCTGCTGTTCGGCATATTGGAGATCGGCCTGATGCTGCTGGTCGACGCCCTGGTCGAGACCGCCGCCTCGGACGCCGCCCGTCAGGTGCGCACCGGCCAGGCCCAGACGCAGGAACTCACGCCCGAGCAGTTCAAGGACAAGTTCTGCGCCGAGATGAGTCTGTTTTCCGGCGACTGCGGCCGCCGCGCCTTCATCGACGTGCGGGTGCTGGACGACTTTTCCCTGACGGACCCCAGCAAGGCCCCGCCGGACCCGACCAGCGGCGACCTGTTCGATCCCACCGGCCTGAAGTTCGAACCCGGCGGCCCCGGACAGCGAGTCCTCGTGCGGGTCTGGTATGAACAGCCGATCGTCACCCCGATGATCGCCCAGGCGGTGTCGGGCACCAAGGACGGACGGGTAATGCTGACGACCACCTTGGCCTTCCGCAACGAGCCCTATCAATGAGCCGGCGCCTGCGCTCCCTGCGCCGGCTGCCCGACAACCGGGACGGCGCCACGGCGATCGAGTTCGCCCTGATCGCCCCGGTGATGATCCTGCTTTACCTCGGTCTGGTCGAGTTCAGCCAGGGCTTCATGGCCCAGCGGCGCGCCAGCCACGCCGCCTCCGTCGTGTCCGACCTGGTCGCCCAGAGCGAAAGAACCAATCGGGCGGGGATCAACGCCATCTACGCCGTCGGCGGCCTGATCATGCGTCCCTTCCCCGCCGCCGACCTGTCCATCCGCACCACCAGCATCTCCGTCGACGCCCGGGGCGTGGCGACCATCGAGTGGAGCCACGGCAACGGCAAGGCGCTGGCGCCTCTACAGCGCGGCAATCGCGTCACGGACCTGCCGCCCGACGTGGTCGAGAGGGAGCAGACGGTGATCATGGGCGAGACCCAGTACATCTACAGGTCGCCGTTCGCCGCCGTCCTGCCCAAGCCGGTCACCCTGTCGCGCCGTTACTTCCTTCGGCCGCGTACCGTTGACCGCGTGGTCTGCACCGACTGCTGACCTATCCCGTCAAAGCCTGCTTCAAGGCCACGATCTTGACCTCGGTCTCCAGCCGCTCGGCCCGCGGTTCGCTGTCGGCGACGATGCCCGCCCCGGCTTGAGCGCGCCAGCGCCAGCCCTTCTCATCCCGAACGAAGGCCGCCGTGCGGATCAGCACCGACGCCGTCAGACGCTGATCGCCCGCCAGCCCCCACCCAAACAGCGAACCGCACCACGGCCCGCGCGGCGGTTCATGCGCCGCGATCACCTTCATGGCCTGATGTTTGGGCGCTCCGGTGATCGAGCCGGGCGGAAAGGCCGCCTCCAGCACCTCGGCCGGACCGAAACCTGCGGCCGCCTCAGCGCTGACGGTCGAGACAAGATGATGCACCGTGGGGTGGCGTTCCAACTCGCACAGCCCCTCGACCCGGACCGTTCCCGGCCGCGCCGCCCGCGCCAGATCATTGCGCATCAGATCGACGATCATCAGATTCTCGGCCCGATCCTTGGCGCTGGCCGCCAGTTCCGCCGCCAGGGCATCGTCCCGCTCAGGATCGGAATCGCGCGGCCGCGTCCCCTTGATCGGCCGGGCTTCAATCCGTCCGCTCGTCTCGTCGAAGGTCAGGAACAACTCGGGCGAATTGGACACGATCGCCCGATCGCCCAGCCGCCAGAAGGCGCCGTAAGCCGCGCCGCGCGCCGCCGACAGCCGCGCAAAGACATCGAACGGGTCGCGTCCCGCATCCAGCCGACCGGACCAGGCGCGGGCGATGTTGGCCTGGAACAGCTCGCCCGCCGCGATGCGCGCCACGACATCCGCGACGGCGGCCTCATAGACCTCGGGCGCCGCCTCGCCCTCAAAGGCGGAAGCGGGCGCCGACGGCGTCGTCGGCGACCGCGCCTGCGTCAGCCAGGCGGCCGCCCGGCGCGCCTGTTGGCGCGCCTGCGCCTCGGTGCGGCCCCGCCCCACGGCGCGCACCTCTTTCGTCTGGTGATCAAACGCCAGCAAGGCCGGATAGCGGGCCAGCATCAGATCCGGCCAGTTCCCGCCCCGCTCGCCCGTCGCCGGGCGGGCGCCGGCGTCATAGCTCATCAGGCCGACCACGCCGCCGCCCGCAAAGGCAGGATACCGCAAGGCCTCGAAAGGCGCCGCTTGGTCCACCCGCCCGATCACGCACAGATCCGGCTCGCAGGCGACGAAGGACATTCGCCCTCCGTGCGCGGCCGGATCGCCGGCTCCGGCGATCAGCGCCAGCGCCCCTTCGCGTCGGTTAAGCCCCGCCGCGACCTGGACCGGGTCGGCCCAGCCGCACGGCTCGACGACCAGAGCCGAAAACGGACCGGGCCCGTCTGTGTCGGATGATGAAGGGCGCTGGCTCATACCCGCCCTCCATAGCCGGTTCAGCGTCCGGCGCCAGCCGCTCTAGCGGCCCGCCACCAGGGCGGACATGGCGTCCAGATAGGCGAGAAAGGCGTCGCGGCCCGCCGTCGTCATGCTGGCGCGCGTCAGGGGCTTGCGGCCCTGAAAGCTCTTGGACACGGCGACGAAGCCCGCCTCCTCCAGCTTGCGCAAATGGACCGACAGATTGCCGTCCGTCGCCTGCAACCGGGCCTTCAGCTCACCGAACTCGGCGCTCTCGACGCCCGACAGATAGGCCATGATCCCCAGACGCACCCGGCCGTGGATCACGTCGTCGATGCGGCCGATGTCGAAATCGTCAGCCGGTTCTGCGGCAGTCATGTCAGACCGTCTCCGTCGGTTCCTGACGCATCAGGATCAGGCCTGGAACGAAAGCAAAGAGAAACAGGCCTGCCGCATAGCCCAGCCACAGGGCGGGGCTGCCGATCAGAAAGGCGATCATGGGCGTGGCGATCCAGCATCCGGCCGCCAGATACCATTGCCACTTCTGCCCGCTCATGGTCGCCGACACCGCCCAGCCCGACCCATAGAGGGCGAAGATCAGCGACGGAAAGACCGCCGCGGCGGCGCTGCTCTGCGTCTTCCAGCCGATCACGCCCATCGCCAGGGACATGACAAAAATTCCCAGACCCGCGCCCATCCAGCCCGCGCTGGCGGCGCGATTGCCCGCCGACTGCGCCCCCGGTTTGCCCTCGCAACGCCGGATCTCGACGATCAGAGCGCCGAAGAAGATCAACATGGCCGAGCCCCACAGGACCAGATAGGCGACCGGCGCCACATCCAGCAGCCCGCTGCTGATCGCATAGTGAATGATCGCCGCCGCGCCGAACACCAGTCCGGCGGTGACCAGGATGCGGCCGCCCACCAGCGGCGCCTGCCGCCCCTCCTGAGCGAGGGCCTTCATATAGGCGATGTCGTCGTGAACGGATTGAACCTGGTCGCGGGTCATGGCGTCTCTCCCTGCCTGTCTCGCAGAAGATGAGCCAAGAACTTTATGTTGTAAAGTTCTTTCTTCGAACCGCCGCACCCTTCCCCATCTCGGGAGGGAGAGGCGTCGGCGCGGGGCTCAAGCAGCGAGCCGCCGCGCGGCGAGCGGTAACCCTCCTCTTATCTGAAAGGCGGCTCGTCGAAAGCGCGCAGCTTGCGCGAGTGCAGGCGCGCGCCCTCGGCCCGCAGCAGCTCCACCGCCTGAATGCCGATCTGCAGGTGCTCGGAGATCGAGCCCTCATAGAAGCGGTTGGCCTGGCCCGGCAGTTTGATCTCGCCGTGCAGCGGCTTGTCCGAGACGCACAGCAGGGTCCCGTAGGGCACGCGGAAACGATAGCCCTGGGCGGCGATGGTGGCGCTTTCCATGTCGATGGCGACGGCGCGGCTCTGGTTGAAGCGCAGGGCCGACTTGGAATAGCGCAGCTCCCAGTTGCGGTCGTCGGTGGTGACGACGGTGCCGGTGCGCAGGCGCTTCTTCACCTCTTCGCCCGGTGCGCCCGAGACAAGCTTGGTCGCGTCATAGAGGGCGCGCTGCACCTCGGCGATGTTGGGGATGGGGATGTCGGCGGGCAGGACCGCGTCCAGCACATGGTCGTCGCGCAGGTAAGCGTGGGCCAGCACATAGTCGCCGATGGTCTGGCTGCCGCGCAGGCCGCCGCAGTGGCCGATCATCATCCAGGCGTGGGGCCGCATGACCGCCAGGTGGTCGCAGATAGTCTTGGCGTTGGACGGACCCACGCCGATGTTGACCAGGGTGATGCCCTGACCGTCCGGCCGCGTCAGGTGATAGGCGGGCATCTGATGCTTGCGCCAGGCGGCGTCCATGATGGCCGCCTCCGGATCGTCGGTGGCGCGCGTCACCACCACGCCCCCGGCGCAGGACAGGGCCTCATAGGGGCTGTCGGGATCGGCGATCTGGGCCGTAGCCCAGCGCACGAACTCGTCGACGTAGCGGTTGTAGTTGGTGAAGAGGATGAAGCTCTGCACGTCCTCGACCGGGGTGCCGGTGTAGTGCCGCAGACGCGCCAGCGAGAAGTCGGTGCGCAGGGCGTCGAACTGGGCCAGCGGATGCTCCTCGCCAGGCTCCCACAGGCCGTCGGACACCTCGTCGCCGATGTGGGCCAGTTCGGTCGTCGGGAACCAGCGGGCGATGGCCGCCGTCATGGTGCGGTCCAGCACCACGTCCGAGCCGTCCAGCACATAGGGGAAGGGGATTTCCTGATCCGACGGCTCGACCTTGAAATCGGCGCCGTATTCGTTCGCCAGCAGAGTCAGTTGCTCCAGCAGATAATCGCGGAACAGCTCAGGCCGGGTGATGGTCGTGGAATAGACGCCGGGCCACGACAGGCGGCCATAGGCGCGGGTTTCCAGATTCTGCGGCCGCTCGCCGTGCCACGTCACCGTCAGGCGGGGATAGGCGAACAGGCCCGCCGCGCGGGCTTCGGGTTCGGCGCGCTCGCCGGTCGCCAGAAAGACCTTCACGGCCTGGCGCAGATTGGCGACGGATTGATTGTAGAGGGTTTCGAGGCGGTCCAGCACCGCCTGGGGGGTCATCTTGTCTGTCATGGCTTCCTCTAGCGGAAAACCGTGACCTTGGCGAGACAGGGGAAACACGCCGACATGACAGTTGACCGTCGCGACCTAGGCCAGGGCTTCGCGCAGGAAGGCGAAAGCCCCCGCCAGATCGCCCGCCGCTCCACGCCACACAGGCGCTGAATCAGAAGCGCCTCCATAGGCCGAGGGGGCGGTGAAGGTCGCATCCGGCCCCGGATATGCGCCCAGAGCCGCCGCCGCGCGCACGGCGGCAGGCGCTCCGGCCGCCGCCAGATAGCGTCGATCGAACGCCAACA
Source organism: Brevundimonas diminuta 470-4 (assembly GCA_000318405.1). Taxonomy (GTDB): domain Bacteria; phylum Pseudomonadota; class Alphaproteobacteria; order Caulobacterales; family Caulobacteraceae; genus Brevundimonas; species Brevundimonas diminuta_B. Next base: position 22,058 of record KB291741.1, read on the forward strand.
TCAGGGCCGCGCGCCCGCCTTCGCCCAGGCCCAGCACGCCGATGCGTCCCGCATCGCCGCACAGATCGTCGGCCCGCGTCTTCGCCCAGGCGACAGCCGTCGCCGCGTCGCCGATGAACGCTGGATGGGGGCTGTCCGGCGCCTCGCGTCGGTCGGCCAGGACCACAATGAAGCCGCCCTCGGCCAGATCGCGCGCCGCCCGCTCGTCCGCCGCTTCGGGCGCGCCGTCCGGCAACAGGATCAGGATCGGCAAGCGGTTCGCCGCCGCCGGTCGATAGAGGCGCAAGGTTTGACGCGGGTCGGCGCCGTAGGCTGCGCGCGCCGTGCGCCAGCCAGGCGGCCCCAACGGCGCAGGCGTCATCGCCCCCTGCCCGATCAATGGCGCGCAGGCGGCTGTCGCCACAGTCGCCAGCAGCGGAGCCAGAAGCCCTCGTCGCGTCATGCGTCCTCCCCCGAAAGACGAAGGGCGCGGCCCCGACGAACCGCGCCCCGAAGTCAGGCCCAGCCTTACTTGGCCAGGTGCTTGTCCAGCCAGCCGAACACTTCGTTGTGCCATTGCAGGCTGTTGGCGGGCTTCAGCACCCAGTGGTTCTCATCCGGGAAGAAGACCAGACGGCTCTCGATCCCGCGCCGCTGCAGGGCGGTGAAGGTCGACAGGCTCTGCGAGGTCGGGATGCGGAAGTCGAGGTCGCCCTGAACCACCAGCATCGGATCGCGCCAGTTCTGCACGTGGTTGGCCGGGTTGAACTTCTGATAGCCCTGCGGATTCTCCCACGGCGTGCCGCCGTATTCCCACTCCGTGAACCACAGCTCCTCGGTCCCGTAGCCCATGCCGAAGGTGTCGAAGACGCCGTCGTGGTTGACCAGGCATTTGAACTCGCCCGGCCAGTTGCCCGCGATCCAGTTGATCATATAGCCGCCGTAGGAGGCGCCCAGGGCGCACGCGTTGTCGCCGTCCAGGAAGTCATACTTCGACTGGGCGAAGGCCCAGCCCTTCTGCAGGTCTTCCAGCGGACGGTCGCCCCAGTGCTGGCTGATGGCGTCGGTGAAGTCCTGGCCGTAGCCGGTCGAGCCGTGGAAATCGATCATCACCACCGCATAGCCTGCCCCCGCATAGGTGCCCGGGTTCCAGCGGTAGGACCAGGAGTTGCCGAACGAGCCCTGCGGACCGCCGTGGATCAGGAAGGCGACCGGATACTTCTGACCCTTGACGTAGTTCGCGGGCTTGATGACGTAGCCGTGGACCGTCTCATTGTTCCAGCCGGGGAAGGTGAACTGCTCGGCCTCGCCGAAAGCCTTGGTCGCCAGCTGCGGGTTCACATTGGTCAGGCGGCGCGGCATTTCGCGACCGCGCCAGGTCTTGAAGTAGAGGTCGCTGGGCGACGTCAGGCTGTCCATCGCAAAGACGAAGCCCGAGGGGGTCTGACCGAAGGCGCCGACGTGGCCTTCGCCCGTCAGCGGCGTTACCACGCCATTGCGCGCATCGATGGCGAACAGGCGGGTCTGACCGACGTCGCCGGCGGGGGGTAGAGGGTGTTCCCGTCCTTGGACCACTGTAGGGTGTCGGCCGAACGGTCCCAGTTGGCCGCGATCTGGCGCGTCTGGCCGGTGGCCACGTCGCGCAGGAAAATCGAATATTTGTCCGCCTCAAAACCCGGACGGGCCATGGCGCGGTAAGCCAGGGTCTGGCCGTCGGGCGAGAAGACCGGGCCGGTGTCCCACGCCGGGTTGGCCTCGGTCAGATTGGTCAGTTGCCCCGGCGCCGAAACGGCCACCTGATAGAGGTCGAAGTTGGTGCTCCACGGCTCGCTGTTCCCGGCCTTGCGCGCCGAGAAGACCAGCGACTGGCCATCGGGCGCGAAGGTGAACTCGCTCTCGTCGCCGAACGGCTTGGAGGGCGTGTCGCCGTCAAAGCCTTTTGTGACCCAGACCGGCTCGCCGCCCGCCTTGCCGTCGGCGCCGATCGACTGGACGAACAGGTGGTTCTGGGTGTGGTCGTTCCACGTATCCCAGTGGCGCACGAACATGCGGTCATAGACCTGGCCGGTCGACTTGCGCTCGGCCTCGGTCTTGCCGCGCGCGACCGAGGCGTTCAGGTCCGCCGCGTCGGGATAGACGGCCAGGGACACGGCGACCGCATCGCCCGCGCCGTTGATGCGATAGGCGTTGACGTCGGTCGGCAGGGCCGTGACCTGCGTCGCCGTCGCGCCCTTGTCAGCCGAGACCCAGACCTGGCTGGAGCCCGAACGGCTGGACAGGAAATACAGCTTGCCGTCGGCGCCCCAGCGGGCGGTGTTGGCGCCGCCTTCGGAGATGGCCAGCTTCTGCGGCTGGGCCTCGCCCTTCAGGCTCAGGATGTAGAGGGCGCTGGAGCGTTTGTTGGCCGCCACGTCGGTCTGGGTCAGCGAATAGCCCACCCACTCGCCGTCCGGCGACACCTGCGGATCGCCCAGCCGGTTGGCCGAGATCATGTCCTGATAGGTGAAGGCGTTCGACGCCGAAGCAGCAGAGGCGGCCGCAGCCGCGGGCGCCCCCTCGGCCAGGGCCGGCAGGGCCGTGGCGGTCAGCAGGGCGGCGGCGCTGAGGCCGGACAGGAGATGGGGCAGGCGGCGCATTCAGGCGCTCCTCATGCGGATGTGAAGTCTGGCCGAAGGCCTAACACCGCCGCGCGCCGCCCGCAAAGTCTCCTGTTTAGCGCAGCTTTACTGGCCTTCCTTCGTCCAGTCGGCCGTCCAGTCCAGAATCTCCTGCTGCCACTCGACCCAGGTCTGCGGCTTCAGCACCCAGTGGTTCTCGTCCGGCACATGGACGAAGCGGCTGGGGATGTTCAGACGCTGCAGGGCCGAGAAGGTCGCCAACCCCTGCTCCATCGGCACGCGGAAGTCCTTGGAGCCATGCAGCACCAGCATCGGCTTCTTCCAGTCGCCCGCATAGGTCTCGGGGTTGTGGGCGTCGTAGACCGCCTTGCGGTCCCAGGTCGCGCCGCCGAACTCATGGATGAAGGTCGAGATGTCCATGGCGTTCATCAGCTGGGGCACGTCGAACACCCCGGCGTGGTTGACCAGGCAGCGCCACGGCTCGTTCCACTGGCCCGCGATCATATTGACCATATAGCCGCCATAGGAGGCGCCCAGCGCGCAGGCCCGCTCCCCGTCGATCCACGGATTGGCCGCCAGCGCCGCCTGCCAGCCCTTGCGCAGGTCTTCCAGCGGGCGGTCGCCCCAGTGGTCGTTGATGGCGTCGGTGAAGGCCTGGCCGTAACCCGGCGAGCCGTGGAAGTTGACCATCACCACCGCATAGCCCGCCGCCGTATAGGCCTGCGGATTCCAGCGGTAGGACCAGCTCTCGGTCCAGGGCGACTTGGGTCCGCCGTGGATCAGATAGACGGCCGGGTATTTACGCCCCTCGACAAAGCCTGCGGGCTTGAACACCCATCCGTGCGTCGTCTCGTCGTTCCAGCCGGGGAAGCGGATCTCCTCGGGACGGGGCAGGTCGATGCGGGCCAGCAGCTCGGCGTTGTGCTGCGTCGCCTGGCGCGCGGGCTGGCCGTTTCTGGCGATGAAGACCTGCGTCGGAGCGGTGAAGCTCTCATGCGCATAGGCCAGAACGCCGCCGACCTCGTCGAAATCGCCGACCGAGCCGATGTCGGTCAGGGCCTTCACCGCGCCGGTGCGGGCGTCGATCTCGAACAGACGGTTCTGGCCCTCATCGGCGGCCGTGACATAAAGCGCCCGGCCGTCCGAGCGCCAGGTCAGGCCGCTGGGGCCGCGATCCCAATTGGTCAGGGCGCGAGCGTTCGCGCCGTTCGCATCGGCCACCATGACCACCGGCTGATCGCCGCCGACGTTCTCACGCGGAGCCGCCAGCCAAGCCAGACGGCGCCCGTCGGGCGACAGGGCGGGCGCCCCGTCCGGCCCCGAATGCCCTTCGGTCAGATTGACCGGCGCGCCGCCGTCCAGGCTCAGTCGATACAGGTCGCTGTCGTTGGTGAAAGGCGCGCGGTCCGCCTGCTTGCGCGCCGCATAGATGAAGGTGCGCCCGTCGCGCGCGATGGTCAGGCTGCTTTCGCCCACGCCGATGTCGGCATCCAGCCCGGCGGTCAGGTCGCGCGGCTGGCCCTCGGCGAAACCCGAGCCGTTCAGCGGTTGCAGGAAGAGGTGGCTCTGGCGCCCGTCAGCCCAGCGGTCGAACACGCGCAACGGCATCCGGTCATATACCTGCTGCGTCGACTTGGCCCGCTCGGCCAGGCGATCCTTTGTACAGTCCAGGGTTTCGCATTCCGTATAGACCGACACGCCCAGCACCAGCGCCTTGCCGTCCGGCGTGAAGCGGAACCCTGACAGAGACACCGGCAGGGTCGTGACCTGGGCCGCCGCCATGCCGTCGCGGTCGGCCCGCCACACCTGGTTAGACCCGCCGCGCGCGGACATGAAATAGATCGCCTGCCCGTCGGGCGTCCAGCGCGCGCCCGACACGCCGCCATCAGAGATCGGCAGCCGACGCGCGGGCGCGGCGCCGTCGGCATCGACCATCCAAAGGCCGGTCTGGGTCTTGTTGCCCGCCCAGTCCGTCGTCGTCACGGCATAGATGACGCGACGCCCGTCCGGCGAGACGCGCGGGTCGCCGACGCGCTCCATCATCGCCAGATCCTTCAGGCCCAGCCGGTCGGACGCTGAGGCCTGAGCAGACGCCGCCGCCGGCGCCTGCTGCGCCAGAACCGGCGTGGCCGCCAGGCCGCCGGCCAGCAACAGCATCTGAACGGCCGCCGCCGTCATCCAGTGTGATCGGGCCATTACGCTACACTCCCCAATGAATGGTCAGGCTTCCTGCATAGGCGGCCATGCCGTCTGCGCCAAGCGCGATGGCGCTTGCCCGTCGCCGCCGCCTCGGCGACAAGCAGGCGATGAGTCCGGCTCCCCACATCGTCGATGTCCTGATCGCCGAGCGCGCGCCCCGGCTGACCGGATCGGCCGCCTGGCCGCTGGTCCGCCCCGCCCTTTACGGCCTGCTCGACTACGCCAAGGCGCGACGCATGGCCGACGCCATCGGCCCCATGGGCGGGCGACAGGCGCTGGACTATGTCTCGGACCTGCTGGAGCTGACGGTGCGGACGGCGCATCTGGACCGCCTGCCGGTCACGGGCCGCTGTCTGGTGGTGTGCAACCATCCGACCGGCATCGCCGACGGTCTGGCCGTTCATGACGCCCTGCGCACGGTGCGCGACGACCTGATCTATTTCGCCAACGCCGACGCCCTGCGCGTCTCGCCGCGCCTGTCGGAGACCGTCGTCCCGGTCGAATGGGTCACGGCCAAGCGCACGCGCGAGAAGACCCGCGCCACGCTCCAGGCCGCGAAAGAGGCGTTCGAAGCCGAACGCTGCGTCGTCATGTTCCCCGCCGGACGCCTGGCCCGTGTCGGCCCGGACGGCCTGCTGACCGACCCCGAATGGGCCGCCACCGCCGCTTCGCTCGCCCGCAAATATGAGGCGCCGGTCATTCCGATCCACGTCGCCGGTCCGACCAGCCGCCTGTTCCACCTGTTCGACAAGGTGTCGCAGGAGCTGCGCGACATCACCCTCTTCCACGAACTGTTGAACAAGAAGGGCCGCGCCTTCGACCTGATCGTCGGCCGCCCCATCCCGCCGCTGGCGCTGGACGTCGACGCCCAGGCGGCCACCCTGAAACTGAAAGCCTTTGTCGAGCGGACCCTGGCCGCCGATCCTGACGCGACCTTCGCCTGATGACCCCAGCATGAAGACCTTCACCCTTCCCGACGCCGAGGCCACCACCCGCCTCGGTCAAGCCATCGCCCCCCTGCTGGCGCCGAGCGAGGCGGTTCTGCTCTACGGCCCGCTGGGCATGGGCAAGTCGACCCTGGCGCGCGGCTTGATCCGCGCCCTGACACGCCCCGACGAGGACGTGCCGTCGCCGACCTTCACCCTGGTCCAGTTCTATGAAAGCGACCCGCCCGTCGCCCATTTCGATCTCTATCGCCTCAGCCGCCCCGAGGAGGCCTTCGAGATCGGGCTGGACGAGGCGCTGGACGAGGGCTGCGCCCTGATCGAATGGCCCGAACGGCTGGGCGACGACCCCGGCCATATGCTCGGCCCCGACCGGCTGAGCATCGCCATCGCCGAGGACGGCGAGGGCCGCCTTGCGACCGTATCTGGCGCAGGCTCGTGGGAAGCCAAACTGAAGGAACTCCATGTCTGACCGCGAAGCCCTTCGTCTCGACTTCCTGCGCTCAGCCGGTCTGGCCGGGGCCGCCCGCGCGCCCCTGCCCGGCGACGCCTCGACGCGGCGTTACGAGCGGCTGACCACGCCCTCGGGCGCCTCCCTGATGCTGATGGATCAGGCCCCCGCCGCCGAGAGCCAGCCCTGCGATCCGTCGTGGACGCCGCAAGAACGCCACGCCCACGGCTGGAACGCCGTCGCCCGCCTGTCCGCCGGCCGCATCGAAGCCTTCTCCGCCGTCGCCGCCCATCTGAAGTCGCTCGGCCTGTCGGCGCCTGAGATCGTCGCCGTCGACGCCCCCAATGGTCTGGCCGTGATCGAGGATTTCGGCGACGCCCTGTTCGCCCGCGTCATCGAGGACGGCGCCGACCCAGCCCCCCTCTATCGCGCCGCCGTCGAGGCCTTGGCCATCCTGCACGCCGCCCCGACGCCCGATGTCCTGACCGGCCCTGCAGGCGTCTGGCCCCTGCTGACCTATGACCAGACGGCGCTGCAGGGCGGGGCCGACCTGTTCGTCGACTGGCTGCCGAAACTGATCCCCTCGCTCAGCTTCAACGACGACGCCGTCGCCGAATGGCGCGCCGCCTGGGCCCCCATAACGGCGGCGGGCGAGGCGGGCGCGACCGTCATAGCCCACCGCGACTATCACGCCGAGAACCTGATCCGGCTGGATGGCAGGACCGGCGCCGCCTCGGTTGGGATGATCGACTTCCAGGACGCGGTGAAGGCGCACCCGTCGTGGGATCTGCACTCCCTGCTGCAGGACGCCCGCCGCGACGTCGCGCCCGAACTGGAAGCGCTCGCTCTCGACCACTACTTCGCCCTGCGCCCCGATACCGACCGCGAGGCCTTTATGGCGTCCTACGCCGGTCTGGCCGCCCTGAATGAGGCGCGGATTCTCGGCATCTTCGCCCGCTTGATCGCCCGCGACGGCAAGCCCCGCTACGCCGCCTTCATGCCGCGCATGTGGGCGCACCTGAACGCCAATCTGAAGGCGCCCGGCCTCGAAGCCGTCGCCGCCTGGATGGACCGCTACGTGCCGGAGGATGTGCGTCGGTGACCACCCCCACCACAGCCATGGTTCTCGCCGCCGGGCTCGGCACGCGGATGCGTCCGCTCACCGACGACCGGCCCAAGGCGCTGGTCGAGGTCGGCGGCAAGGCGCTGATCGACCATGTGCTCGACCGGCTGGCCGAGGCGGGCGTGACCGACGCCGTGGTCAACGTCCACTGGTTCGCCGACCGGCTGGAAAGCCATCTGGCCGCCCGCGCCCGCCCGACGATCCGCATTTCCGACGAACGCGTCGAACTGCTGGAGACCGGCGGCGGCCTGAAGAAGGCCCGCCCCTTGCTGGCCGACGATCCCGTCTTCGTCGCCAATATCGACAGCGTCTGGATCGACCGGGGCGACGCCCTGTCGGACCTGATCCGCCTGTGGGATCCCGCACGCATGGACGCCGCACTGCTGCTGGCCCGACGTGAAGGCTCCATCGGCTTCGAGGGCGGCGGCGACTTCTTCCTCGGCGACGACGGCGCCCTGGCCTTCCGGGGCGAGGCGGCCAGCGCCCCTTACGCCTATATGGGCGTCCACATCACCCGGCCCGATTACGCCGACCAAGGCCCCGACGGCCCCTTCTCGCTCAGCCCCCTGTGGCGCGCCTCGGCCGCCGAGGGCCGCCTGTTCGGCTGCGTGCTGGACGGCGACTGGATGCACGTCGGCGACCCGCAGGCGCGCGATGAGGCCGAGGCGCGGCTGAAGGCGAAGACCTGACCATGACGGGGGGGCGCTTCGATCCGTTCGCCGGAAGCGGGCCGCGCTGGCGCGCCGTGCCCGCCTGGCGGCCCTTCCTCGAAGACCTGGCGGCGGGGGTGCTGGACTGGCTGGGCGACGCCCCGCCCGAGACCCTGACCGACGCCACCATCCTGCTGCCCAACCGCCGCGCCGCCCGCGCCTTCTCCTTCGCGCTCGGCAAGTTGGCGGGCGAGCGCCCCGTCCTGCTGCCTCAGGTGCGCCCGCTCGGCGATCTGGAAGAGGACGAGCCGCCCTTCGCCCCCGGCGAACTGGGGCTGGACCTGCCGCCCGCCATCGCCCCCCTGACCCGCCGTTTCGAGATGGCGCGCATGATCGCCGAGGATTTCGAGCCGGGGATGAAGCCCCTGCGCGCCCTCGAAATGGCCGATGCGCTCGGCGGGTTCCTCGATTCCTGCCAGCTGGAGGAAGTCTCCGACTTGTCGCGCATCGCCACCCTGGCCGAACAGGATCTGGCCGAGCACTGGCGCGAGAGCGCCCGCTTCCTCGGCCTCGCCGTCGAGGCCTGGCCCAAGCGGCTGGAGGCGCTGGGACTGGTCGATCCCGCCTGGCGCCGCGCCACCCTGCTGCGCCGTCTGGCCGAGGCGTGGGACGCGCGCCCGCCGCAGGCCCCGGTCATCGCCGCCGGCTCCACCGGCACCGTCCCCGCCGCCGCCGACGTGCTGAAGGCCGTGGCGAAAGCGCCGCAGGGCGTGGTCGTCCTGCCCGGCCTCGACCTCGATCTGGCCGCTGACGCCTGGGACCGCATCGACGACCAGCACCCGCAGGCCGCGCTGAAGGCCCTACTGACCCGCGCCGAAGTCGCGCGCGAGGCCGTCGAACCGTGGTTCCAGCCATCGCTCGCCCCCTCCGTGGAGGCGCGCGGTCTGGCCCGCCAGCGCCTGATCAACGAAGCCCTGCGCCCCGCCGAGGCCACCGACGACTGGCGCCGCGAGATCAAACGCCTTCGCGCCCGCTCGGCCGAGGCGGGCCGCGCCGCCGACCCCATCGCCGAGGGCCTGTCGGGCCTGACCGTCCTGTCCGTCCGCGCCGAGGAAGAGGCCGCCGCCGCCGTCGCCCTGATGATGCGCGAGAGCCTGGAGCATCGCACGCCCGACGGCCGCCCGATCACCTGCGCCCTGGTGACGCCGGACCTGCAGCTGTCGCGCCGGGTCGAGGCGCGGCTGGCGCGCTGGGGCATCATCGCCGACTCCTCCACCGGCCAGCCCCTGTCGCGGATGACGGCGGGGGTTTTGGTCGACCTCGGCGCCCGTTTCCTGGCCGAGCCGCTGAAGCCCCAGACCCTGCTGGCCCTGCTGAAGCACCCGCTGGTCCGCCTCGATCTGGGCGAGACGTCGCTCACCGACGCCGCCGAAGCGCTGGAGGAGCACGCCCTTCGCGGCCCGCGTCCGCGCCGCTGGTCCCAGTTGCAGGAACGCCTGCTGAAGGCGGCCCAGCCCCGGCGCGGCGGCCTGCCGCTGGCCGACTGGAAGCTGGCCCGGCTGAAGGGCGCGCAGACCCTCGCAGACCGGCTGGAGACGCTGGCGCCCGCCCGCCCCTGTCCGCCGGACGAGGCCGCCCGAACCCTGACCGCCCTGATCGAGGCCCTGGCCGGCCAGAACGCCTGGGCCGGGCCGGACGGTGAGGCGGCGGCCGCCCTGCTGTCGGCCCTGATCGAGGGCGGCGGTCCGCTGGGCCAGACCACGCCCGCAGAGTTCGCAGACCTGATCGCCGCGTTGGCGGCCGAAACCACGGTGCGGACCGGCGGCGCCACCCATCCGTCCCTTCGCATCCTCGGCGCCATCGAAGCCCGTCTGGCGCGGGCCGACCGCATGATCCTGGCCGGGCTGGAGGAGGGCGTCTGGCCCAACGCCGCCCCGGTCGATCCCTTCCTGTCGCGGCCGATGCGCGCCGCCCTGCCCCTGCCCGCGCCCGAGCGGCGTCTGGGCCAGACGGCGCAGGACTTCGTCCAGGCCGCCTGCGCCGATGAGGCGATCCTGGTCCACTGCGAACGGCGCGGCGGCCAGCCCGCCGTGCGCTCGCGCTGGCTCTGGCGGTTGGAGATGCTGACGCGCGGCGCCGACGCGTCCGACACGCCGGTCCGGCTCAGCGCCCCTGCGGGCGTCGCCGACTGGACCGAAGCCCTGGACGCCCCGCCGCCCGGCCCGGCCCG
>KB291742.1 GCA_000318405.1 Brevundimonas diminuta 470-4
GTCAGGGCGGGCGCGTCATCGACGGCGGGCAGGACGGCGCCGGGCGTGACGCGGGCGGCCTTGCGCTGGGCGGGCGGCGTCACCGTGGCGGTCACCCGGCCCCAGATGCGCCTGTCCTCTTCGCTGGTCGCGGAGCCGGCTTTCGGCGGCCGCTTGCCCGAAGGGGGGCGGGCCACGCTCAGTCCTCGTCGTCGAGGGCGTCCGGCGGACCGGGCTCATGGGCCAAAAGATCGCCGGGCTGGCAGTCCAGCTCGCGACACAGGGCGTCCAGGGTGGTGAAGCGCACGGCGCGCGCCTTGCCCGTCTTGAGGATGGACAGGTTGGCGACGGTCACGCCGACGCGGTCGGCGAGCTCGGTCAGCGACATGCGGCGCTGGGCGAGAATGCGGTCAAGTTGGACGTGGATGGCCATGCGAATGCTTTAGCGTGTCCCGGTCAGATCGTCAGTTCGGATTCGCGACGAAGGCGCGCGCCCTCGCGGAACACCTCGGCCAGGACGAAGACGACCAGGACCGAGAAGACGGGGGTGAGAAGGTCGCTGATCCCCTGCGGCTCCATCACGCCGGGCGCCAGACGCGCGGCGACCAGGCCCTGCACGATCCAGACGCCGCCGGTGACGACAGCCAGGATCAGGCCGATCTGGCGCAGGCGGCGGACGTTGTCCGGCTGGAACGGATCGCCAAGGGTCAGGGTTCGGAAAATCTTGCGCAGATAACGCAGGATCAGCAGGAAGCCGCCGAAATAGGCGCTCAGGGCGCCCAGGCCGAACAACAGCAGCGGGCGCGACAGCGGCATCTCACGGCCGTCGGCGCCGTCCGAAACCGTCACGTTCAGATTGTCGAGCGGAATGAAGATGGAGGCGACCCAAAGCAGCAGCAGCAGGCCGGTGACGAGGATCATCATCACATAGGCGACGTCCAGGGCGATCTTCAGCACGCTGGCGACCGAGCCGGGGCCTAAGGTCCGCAGATTGGGCGTAAGCAGATTGGGGTTGCGCCGAGGGCGCGGCGTCGACTTCCCGGCGGGGTTCAGATTCGGGAAGCGCATGGGCGGCGTCGTCTCAGGCCGGGGGAAGGGGCGCGGTCGCCGCGGCGGGTCCGGCCGACCCGCGCGCGGCGTTATTCTTCGCGGCGTTCCTGACGATCGTCAAAGTCCCCTCCCGTTCAGCGCGATCAGAAGCTCTGAACGATCAGGGCGATCGCGGCGGCCGGCAGGGCGGCCAGCAGGAAGGCGTTGCCCAGGCTGTGGGCCAGACGGTCCATCATGTTGGTTTTTCGCATGGCTTGCATATCGGTCTCTCCGTCAAAGCACATTTTTTGTGCGTTTATGTTGTGCCGCTGGATCATTGTTGCGATTTGTTTCTCGCATTTGAACGGTGCGGCCTTCGTTCTTGATAATGAAGATAGGCCATGCCCCGGCGAAAGCCAACTTACATATCGTTTAACGATGTTACCATTTCGCAATGGATCCGACGGGAGTAAGGTCGCGCCATGAATCTCAAGCTCATCAAGGGGATGCGGCTCGTCGCCGCCACCCACAATCCCGGCAAGGCGCGCGAGATCGAAGCGCTGCTGGACGGACATTACCGGATCGTCACGGCGGGAGAGCTGAATCTGCCCGAGCCGGAGGAGACGGAGAGCACCTTCGCCGGCAACGCCATGCTGAAGGCGCGCCATGCGGCCCAGGCCTCGGGCGAGGTCGCCCTGGCCGATGATTCCGGCCTGTCGGTCGCGGCGCTGGACGGGGCGCCGGGCATCTATTCGGCGCGCTGGGCGGGACCGGACAAGGACTTCGCCCTGGCCATGCAAAAGGTCGAGCAGCGGCTGGAGGAGACGGGATCGCGCGATCGCTCGGCCTGGTTCACCTCGGCCCTGGCGGTGGCCTGGCCGGACGGGCCCTGCGTGGTGGTCGAAGGCCGGGTCGACGGCCAGCTGGTCTTCCCGCCGCGTGGCGACGGCGGCCACGGCTACGACCCCGTGTTCCAGCCGGAAGGCTCGGACAAGACCTTCGCCGAGATGGACGCCGCCGAAAAGGACGCCGTCAGCCACCGCGGCCGGGCCTTCGACAAGCTCAAGGCGGCGCTGATTGATTGAGGCGTCCGCCCCTCAAGCAGCCGCGCTCCGCGAGGGCTGCGGTAGGGGCGAAACCCGGCCCGCCCCTCAAGCAGCCGCCCTTCGCAAGGGCGGCGATAGGGGCGAGAATAGTTCCATCGCCCTTTATGTGCACTGGCCCTATTGCGCGCGCATCTGCCCCTATTGCGACTTCAACGTCGTGCGGGATCGCGGCCGCACCGAGGAGCAGGCCGGGCTGGCGCAGGCGATCCTGAACGACCTGGAGGCGCAGGCCACGCTGGTCGGGCCGCGGGCGCTGGCCTCGATCTTCTTCGGCGGAGGCACGCCGTCGCTGATGCCGCCGGACGCGGTGGCGGCGGTGGTGGAGCGCGCCCACGCCCTGTTCCCGCCGACGGGCGCCATAGAGGTCAGCCTTGAGGCCAATCCGACCGACGCCGAGGCCGGGCGTTACGCCGCCCTGGCGCAGGCAGGCGTCAACCGGCTGTCGATGGGGGTGCAGTCGTTCCACGACGCGGCGCTGAAGTTTCTGGGCCGCGACCATTCGGCCGAGGAGGCGCGCCGGGCGATCGGTCTGGCGGGGCGGGCGTTCTCGCGACTGTCGATCGACCTGATCTACGCCCGGCCGGGACAGGGCGTCGCCGACTGGCGGGCGGAACTGTCCACCGCCCTCGATCTGGGGTTCGAGCATGTCTCCCCCTATCAGTTGACCATCGAGGGGACGACGGCGTTCGGGCGGGCCGTGGCGCGCGGGGCCTGGGCGCCGCCGGACGAGGACCTGGCCGCCGAACTGTATGAGACCACGCAAGCCACGCTCGAAGCGGCGGGGTTCGAGGCCTATGAGGTGTCCAACCACGCCCGCGACGTGGCCGCCCGTTCCAGCCACAACCTGCACGTCTGGCGCGGCGGGGACTATTTGGGTCTGGGGCCGGGCGCGCACGGCCGTATGACGCTGGCGGAAGGCCGCGTCGCCACCGTCGCGCACCGGCGCATCGGCGACTATGTGCAGGGCGTGGCCGACGCAGACCCCTGGGCCGAGTGCGAGGTTCTGGACCCCCGCGACGCCGACGAGGAGCGGGTGCTGCTGGGCCTGCGCACCGTCGAGGGCGTGCCCTTGTCCCTGCTGCAGCGGCTGGGCCTGTCGGCGGACGAAGGCAAGTTGGGCGACCTGCTGGCCGACGGCTTTGTCGCCTTGAAGGACGGGCGCGTCGCCGCCACGGCGACGGGGCGGCCGCTGCTGGACGCCGTGCTGAAGGCTTTGCTGACCTAGACCGCGCCGCGCCGGACTGGCAGGGTCCGGCCGATGTCAGACGCCCCGCTTTTTCCGCCGACCGCCCCGCCCGCGCGCCCCGTTTCGCCTGGCCTTTATCTGGTGGCGACGCCGATCGGCAACCTGCGCGACATGACGCTGAGGGCGCTGGACGTGCTGGCGGCGGCCGACCTGGTGCTGGCCGAGGACACGCGGGTGACGGCCAAGCTGCTGACCGCCTATGGGCTGAAGGCGAAGCTGGAGCGCTGCGACGACCACGCCTCGGCCCGCGCCGCCGAGATCGCCGTCGAGCGGTTGAAGGCGGGCGAGGTGGTGGCCCTGGTGTCCGACGCGGGCACGCCTCTGGTGTCCGACCCCGGCTATGTGGTGGCGCGCGCTGCGGTGGCCGAGGGCCTGCCGGTCCATCCCGTGCCGGGACCGTCCAGCCTGCTGGCGGCCCTGTGCATCGCCGGCCTGCCTGCCGACCGGATCCTATTCGCGGGCTTTCTGCCGCCCAAGTCGGGCGCGCGCCGCACGGCGCTGGAGGAACTGAGGACGGGGCGTCAGACGCTGGTCTTCTTTGAAAGCGGGCCGCGCCTGCGCGACAGCCTGGCCGATATGGCGCAGGTGCTGGGGCCGCGCCCCGCCGCCGTGGCCCGCGAACTGACCAAGCTTTATGAGGAATGCGTGCGGGGCGATCTGGCCGAGCTGGCCGCCGATCCGCGTCTGGACGCGCCCAAGGGCGAGATCGTGGTGGTGGTCGGCCCCGGCGAGGCCGAGACGGCCAGCGCCGCCGACGCCGACGCCGCCCTGTCGGAAGCGCTGACCCGCCTGCCGCCCGGCGAAGCGGCGGCCGAGGTGTCCAAGGCCCTGAACCTGCCGCGCAAGCCGCTCTACAAGCGGGCGCTGGAGCTGAAGGGGCGGTGAGCCCCACCCTGCGCCCGCAGCCGCCGCCGAAAAGGCCCAAGGCGGGCTGGCGCCGCAGGCTCGGCGGACAGTCGCACCGTCAGGGGCATGACGCCGAGTGGATCGCCGCTCTGTGGCTGATGCTCAAGGGGTATCAGGTGCTGGCTTTCCGGCTGAAGGGCCGGGGCGGGGAGATCGACATTCTGGCCCGGCGCGGGCGCGTTCTGGCCGCGGTCGAGGTCAAGCGCCGCGCCACGCTGGAGGCGGCGGCGCTGGCTTTGGGACCGGATCAGCACCAGCGCCTGATCCGCGCGGCCGAAGCGGCGGCGCGCGGGCGACCGGCCCTGGCGGGGCTGGACTTAAGAATCGACATGGTGACGCTGGCCCCCGGACGCTTTCCGCGTCATCTTCGCGGCGTGATCTCCATGGGAGCGGACCGGCCGTGACGCGCGAGGAAGCAGAGGCGGTGCTGGCGCAGGCGGGCGAGGGGCCGGACGCGGCCTTTCCTCTGCTGGATTGCGCCATCGCCTGCGCCATCCATGACTATCCGTTCCGCGACGCCGACGGGGTGCGCATCCTGGCCGACCACGCCGCCCAGCGGCTGAAGGAGCGGGCGGCCAATGAGAGCCCCGATGAGGCCCTGACCGAGGCGCTGGCCGGCGATCTGCGGCTGAACGGCGATCTGCTGAACTATGACCATCCGGCCAATACGGACGTGATCGACGTGGCCGAGCGGCGGCGCGGCCTGTCGGCGGTGCTGGTCATCTTCTATCTGGACGCGGCGCGCCGGGCGGGACTGAACGCGGCGCCGGTCGACTTTCCCGGCCACGTCCTGCTGCGGGTCGAGACGCCGGAGGGGCCGGTGGCGCTGGACCCGTTCAGCCAGGGGCGGCTGGTGCTGCCGTCGGAGCTGACGCGCCGCGCCCTGCTGGCGGGGCTGACGCCGCACGTGGCCGACCGGCTGGACCTGCTGATGGCGCCGGTCAGCGAGCGTCAGGCCCTGATCCGTCTTCAGAACATCCTGTTCAACCGCGCCTTTCAGGCCCGCGATTATGAGGGAGCCGAGCGCTCCGCTCTGCGCCGCGCCCTGCTGGACCCGGAGGATCACCGCCCCTGGCTGGACGTCGCCGCCGCCCGCGAGAAGCAGGGCGCTCTGACCGGCGCCATGCAGGCCCTGTCGCGCGCCCGCACCCTGGGCGAGCCGCTCGCCGCCTGCGACGTCCGGCTGGACCGGATGCGGTTGCAACTGAACTGAAGCGCGGCCTTGCAGCCGAGCTGTCGCGGCCTCAAGTAGGCGCTGACGGCGCTTCGGCGCTCAAGCAGCGCGCGCCTGAGGGGCGAGCGTTGGCGCCACTAAAACCAGCTCAAGCAGCGAGCGCCCGCGGCGCGAGCGATAGCGCCCACCAAGAAGGACTCCCCATGCTCAAGGTCGCCATCCAGATGGACCCGCTCGAGGCGGTCAATGTCGAGTCGGACACCACCTTCCTGATGGCCCTGACCGGGCAGGCGCGCGGCCACAAGCTGTGGGTCTATGACTTCCGCACCCTGGCGCTGGAGGACGGCCGCCTGTTCTGCCGCGCCCGGCCGGTGACGGTGCAGCGCAAGCAGGGCGACCACGCCGATTTCGGCCCCGAGCAGCGGCTGGATCTCGCGCAGGACGTGGACGTGATCCTGATGCGTCAGGACCCGCCCTTCGACATGGCCTATGTCACCGCCACCTATCTGCTGGAGCGGGTGCATCCCGCGACCCTGGTGGTCAATGATCCGGCCGAGGTGCGCTCTGCGCCCGAGAAGCTGATCGCCACCCTGTTTCCCGGCCTGCAGCCCCCGACCCTGGTGTCGTCCGACCCGGAAGCCCTTGTCGACTTCCACCGCCGTCATGGCGATGTGGTGCTGAAGCCCCTGCACGGCGCGGCCGGTTCGGGCGTGGTGCGGCTGAAGGCGGATGACCCGAACCTGGAAGCCCTGATCGAGATTCACGCCGCCGGGTCGCGCGATCCTCTGGTGATCCAGAAATTCATCCCGGCGGTCGCGGCGGGCGACAAGCGCATCATCCTGATCGACGGCGAGCCGGTCGGCGCCATCAACCGCATTCCGGCCAAGGATCAGGTGCGCTCCAACCTGCGCGTCGGCGGCACGGCGGCTCCGGTCGAGCTGACGCCGCGCGACCTGGAGATCTGCGCCGCCATCGGCCCCTATCTGAAGGAGCGCGGCCTGATCTTCGTCGGCATCGACGTGATCGGCGACTATCTGACCGAGATCAATGTGACCTCGCCCACCGGCGCCCAGCAACTGCTCAACTTCGCCGGGATCGACGCCACCGAGCGCATGTGGGCGGTCATCGAGCAGAAGAAGGCGGCGGCCGCCTGACGCCGCGCCGCAGGGGAGGGGAGACCGTGGCTGCACTCATCAAGACCGGCGCGCTGGTCGGTCTGGCGCTGGCGATCGCCGGCCCGGCGACGGCGCAGGAAATCGCCGCGCCGAAACGTCCGTCGATGGAGGTGCTGGAGCGGATCATCGAGACCCGCACGCCGCAGACGCGGGTCGAGACGCCGGATCACGACCGCATCACCGCCCGGCGCATCGACATCGTCGACGCCGACGGGACCATCCGCATGACCCTGTCGGGTGCGACCCCGCCGCCGATCATCGACGGCGTCCAGTACAAGCGCGCCTTCAACGTCGCGGGTCTGATCCTTTACGACGACAAGGGCAGCGAGCGCGGCGGCTTCGGCACCGCCGATATCGAGGGCGGCATGGCCGTTCTGGCGCTGGATCATCCGGCGATGGATGCGGTCGGCTGGCGGGTGTCGCCGGACGGCTCGATCAGCTTCGTCTTCAACCAGGCGCCGCCGCTGGTGCGCGAGCCAGGACTGGACGGGGCGCTGGTTCCCGGCGTCGAGACGCCGACGCGGATGCGTCTGTCGCTGGCCGCCGACGGCGCACCGGCGGTGGAGCTGTCGGACCGGAACGATCAGCCGCGCCTGCGCCTGACGGTGACCGAAGAAGGTTTCGGCGCCATCCAGTTCCTGAACGCCCAGGGCCAGGTCATCCATAAATTGGCGCCCGAGGCCGACCTGCAGCCCTGATCGAACGACGCTCTTGCAGTCTGCATGAGTTCGTGATTTGTTCTCTTTGCTGAGGGAGAGAACACGATGGTCGCGCGGGTGGTGACGGTGGCGTTCGACGGCGTCGATGCGCGCCGGGTCGATGTCGAGGTGCAGCAGGTCGGCTCGCCCGCCGGGGCCTTCGCCATCGTCGGCCTGCCGGACAAGGCGGTAGCCGAAAGCCGGGAGCGGGTGCGCGGCGCCTTCGCCGGCATCGGTCTGGCCCTGCCCGCCAAGAAGGTGATCGCCAATCTGGCCCCTGCCGACCTGCCCAAGGAGGGCAGCCATTTCGACCTGCCCATCGCCCTGGCCGTGCTGGCTTCGATGGGGGTGATCGGGCCGGACGCGCTGGACGGCTGGGCGGCGGTCGGCGAACTGGGTCTGGACGGTCAGATCGCCGGCGTCGGCGGAACCCTGCCCGCCGCCATGGCGGTGAATGCGATGGGACTGGGCCTGATCTGTCCCGAGACGAACGGGCCGGAGGCGGCCTGGGCGGGGGATGTGCGGCTGTTGGCGCCCCGTTCCCTGATCGGCCTGATCAATCATTTTCGCGGGACCCAGGTGCTGCGCCCGCCTCAGCCGGGCCCGGTAGTGGAGGGGGGCGCCGTGCCCGACCTGCGCGAGGTCAAGGGACAGGAGGGCGCCAAGCGGGCGTTGGAGATCGCTGCCGCCGGGGGCCACAACCTGCTCGAACCGGAGCCGATTGTCATGGTCCGGGCATGGTCTCCCAGACGATCCAGCCAACGATCCCAGCGACTATCTATGTGCGTTGGTCCAGTGAAGCCCAGACAGGGCGAGACAGCCTTCGACGCCAGCTTGAATCGGCCCAGCGGTATGCGGACGAACATCGTCTCCTGATCGTCGAAACCATCATCGATGAGGCAGTCTCGGCATTCTCCGGTCATCATCTGACCAAGGGTCGGCTGGGAGAGTTTATCCGTCGTGTCGAGGATCGCGCTGTTGCGATGCCGCACTTCCTGATTTGTGAGAGTCTCGACCGTCTTAATCGTCAGGCCCCTCTCGATGCGCTGGCCCCGTTCATCGGCCTTATCAACGCTGGCATCACCCTCGTCACGCTGACAGATCGACAACGGTTCACCCGGCAAAGTATGGCCGATGACGGTGGGCTGCGATTGTTGGGTAGCCTGATCGTGATGCTACGCGCGCACGAGGAATCGGCGACGAAGAGCAAGCGCGTGCGAGCCGCTTGGGAGCGGAAGCGTCGTGAAGTCGACGTTCGGAAGCTGACCAAGACCTGCCCGGCATGGCTTCGCTTGTCCCCAGATCGTTCGCAATTTGAGATCATCGACGAGCGCGCTGACGTCGTTCGGATGATCTTCGCGGAGACGACCGCTGGCGTCGGGAAAGGCTCAATCGCAGCCAGATTGAACGCCGCTGGCGTGACCGCATTTCGAGGCACGAACGGCTGGCATGCGAGTTACATCCAGAAGCTATTGTCCAGCGATGCGGCGGTGGGAACGTATCAGCCCCATACGATGGAGAACGGTCGTCGCGTGCCGATAGGACCGCCCGTGCTGAACTACTTCCCAGCCATCGTGGATCACGCCCTCATGATGAAGGCGCGGGCCGCGATCATTGCCCGCAGGACGGGGGCGGCAGGTCGAAAGGGGTCGGAATTCAGGAACATCCTCACCGGCATCGCCAAGTGTGCTGCCTGTGGTGGAACCATGACCTACGTCGGCAAGGGGGATGCCGAACGCTATCTGACGTGCTCCTCCGCACGACGACGACGAGGGTGTCACTGTCGAACCCTATTCAACTTCAACGAAGCCGAGCGTCATTTTCTCGACGCTGCGCTCTCCTTCGACCCCTCCGAGCGGAACACGCCCGGCGCGTCACGAACGAGGGAAGACCTTCGTCGCGCCAGCCGTGATGTTGCCCGTCTATCTGGTCGTCTGATGAAGCTGCTCGACTCGTTTGGTGACGATGCGACTGACGAGATTGTGGTCGCCGTAGAGACGGCGCGCGACCAACTGCGATTGGCTCGGATCGAGGAGGCAGGGCTGCGAGATCAACTGGTCGTCGAGGAATACGGCGCCAATCTACCAGACCTCCGAGCCGCGATCTCGGAACTCCGAGCAGCGGACAAATCCACTTCCGCGTCTTCGATGTTCGTCGTGCGTGCTCGCATTGCCCACGCGGCCAAAGCCGCTGGCTTCACCGCTACATTCCACGAGCACGAGAGACGTGTCGAACTGCGATGCGTCGGATATGAAGGAGCGGTCTCGTTTAGCTGCGTGCCCCAGAAGTCCGATCCCGCGCGTGGTCCGCTTGGCCAGTTCGCCAAGCGGGCACACGACGGATAAACTCTCCCAGCCGACCCTTGGTCAGATGATGACCGGAGAATGCCGAGACTGCCTCATCGATGATGGTTTCGACGATCAGGAGACGATGTTCGTCCGCATACCGCTGGGCCGATTCAAGCTGGCGTCGAAGGCTGTCTCGCCCTGTCTGGGCTTCACTGGACCAACGCACATAGATAGTCGCTGGGATCGTTGGCTGGATCGTCTGGGAGACCATGCCCGGACCATGACAATCGGCTCCGGTTCGAGCAAGTCATGGTCGATTGAATCCGTCTGG
>KB291743.1:0-35457 GCA_000318405.1 Brevundimonas diminuta 470-4
CGCCTCGGCCAGGGCCAGCGCCAGCGGCCCGCCGGCGGCGGCCGTGTCGGGTGACGCCAGCACGATCATCGGCGTCTGCGGGGCGTCGGCCGACGGCGCGGCGTTGCGCGACAGGCCCTCGCCTTTGATGGCGCGCAGTATGTCCGCATCAGCGGCGCCGCACTGGCGCGCGACATGGGCGGCGCGGGTCAGGGCGGGGTTGGAGACGGGATCGGCGCAGGCGGTCGCGTCGCCTTCACAGCGCGCCACGGCGTCGGCGACGTTGGCCAGCGCCTGAGCCAGAGCCTCGGCGGCCTGACCGGCCAGCCGGTCGCGGCGCCATGCGGCGGCCTGCTGGCCCAGACGGCGTTCGGCCTCGGGCTCGGACAGATCCAGACGAAGGGGGGGCGCTGCGGGCATATCGGCATCGCTGATGGCGGCCAGACCCAGCAGGACCGCGCCCGTCAATTCCGCCTCGAATCGGCTGGCTTCGGCGGCGTTGGCGAAGGCGCCGCCCTCGCGCCCTGCGACAGCGAGACGCGCCGCCCAATCGTGCACGGCTCCGTTCAGCGGCAGGTCGGGCCGGGGCGTCGATGAATCGTCGGCCCAGTCCAGCCACGCCTCGACCTGCACATCGGGCCAGGCGTCGGGCGCCAGCAGGCTCTCGACGGCGTCGGCGCGGTCGATCTCGCGCAGCGCGACGGGGAAGGCGGCGGCCAGGGGAGCAAACAGGGGCTTGAAGCGCATCAGGCGTCTCCCACGCTGGAGGTGGAGCGTGTCCTGAAGACAACCTATCGGGCGATCATGACGGCGTTCAATAGATGTTGCGGCTATCGGGGGTGTTGCCCACAAGATGTTGAGGCGTTTCCCTTGCGGTCCATGCTGGACGTAGGGCGTCGCGGTTTCTATGATCGGGCTGCGCCGCCGGACCTCCCCGGGGCGGTGGATTCGAGTGAGTTCGACGACGTGCTGAGCAAGATCTTCACCTGGTGGAACGGCGCCACGATCGGCACCCTGTTCACCGTTGGCAAACGCGGCCAGCAGGTCGGCACGGACGAGTTCGGCAACCGCTATTACGAATCCCGCGACACCGTCAGCTATGACGGCCGCAAGCGCCGCTGGGTCATCTATGACGGCTATGCCGAGGCGACCAAGGTGCCGCCGGAATGGCAGGGCTGGCTACGCTACACCTATGACGAGACGCCGGCCGAGCGCCCGCTGCCGCGTCAGGCGTGGGAGAAGGATCACCTGCCGAACATGACGGGCACGCCGATGGCGCGTCGTCCGCAAGGGTCGCTGGCCGCCCTGGGCCAACGCCCGGCCGCCACCGGCGACTATCAGGCCTGGAGCCCGGAATGAGCCTTCGCCATGTCCTGCTGGCCGGGGTGGTCGTCGCGGGACTGGCGATATCGGGCGCCGGCGTGGCCAGCGTCCTGATGGATCTGCCGCAGGACGCGACGCCGGCTCCGGCCGATCCGATCGGCGACATGCTGCGCGACACCAGCCGTACGCCGCTGCAGAACCCGCAGGGGCCGGCGACGCAGCCGCAGGGCCAGTCGAACAGCCCGACCATCATCATGCCGACGGCGCCGGCCGCCGCGCCAGCGACGCCCGTTGTGGCGGCGCAGGGCGAAGAGGTCGCGATTCAGGAAGAACTGCCCGACGAAATCCCGGCCGAAGAGGTCGCGCCTGCGCCCAAGGAGCCGGCCTCGCCGCCGGGCGTGCGCCAGCGTCGCCGCATCGCCGTCATTCAGGCGGTGGACAAGACCACGGCCGAAACCATGCGGTTCGAGGTCGAGGTGGGCGGTCGTCCGGTGCGGTTCGGCAGGACGCTTCTGTTCAAGGCCCGCGCCTGCGAGGTCTCGGCCTCCGACGAAATGACCGAGGACGCCATCGCCTATATGGAGGTCGGGGTTCAGCCGCGCGGTCTGGCGGCGCCGACCGAGGCGCGTCAGGTGTTCAAGGGCTGGATGTTCGCCTCATCGCCCAGCGTCAGCGGCCTGCAGCACCCGGTCTATGACGCCTGGGTGGTCGGCTGTAAGGCGTAAGATACGGCCTCGGCCCCGCTTATGGGCGCCGTAAAGGCGTCCATGTCGGGCGTCGCCTGCAAGGCCCACGGCAGTATTCTCAAATAGGCCTCCTGCGGCGTTTCCACGGCGCCGAACTGGCTGAGGTGTTCGGTCAGGAACTGGGTGTCCAGCAGCCGCCAGCCGCCCTTTTTCAGCCGCGCGACCAGATGGACGAGGGCGACCTTGGACGCATCCGTCGCCCGGCTGAACATGCTCTCGCCGAAGAAGGCGCCGCCCAGCGTCACGCCGTAAAGGCCGCCGACCAGCGCCTCGTCCCGCCAGCACTCGATGCTGTGGGCGAAGCCGCGCTGATGCAGTTCGACATAGAGGCGACGGATCGGGGCGTTGATCCAGGTGTCCTCGCGTCC
Organism: Brevundimonas diminuta 470-4; assembly: GCA_000318405.1. Lineage (GTDB taxonomy): Bacteria > Pseudomonadota > Alphaproteobacteria > Caulobacterales > Caulobacteraceae > Brevundimonas > Brevundimonas diminuta_B. Next base: position 2,417 of record KB291743.1, read on the forward strand.
CGGCGCAGAGGCGGCGCAGGCATCCAGCACGGCCGCGAAGGCGGTATTGACCCGCACCTCGAACGGCTCGCCCCGTACGGTGCGGCGCAGGCGCGAGGGGATGTGGAAGCGATCCAGCGGTATCAGGCCGCGCTGGTCCGGCTCGACCAGAAAGACGCGCGGATCGTCGTGCGCCTCGGCCATCGGGAAGACGCCCCGCGCGTAGCAGGCGAGCAGCGCCTCCGGTCCGAAGACGTCAGAGGCGCCGCTTGCGCTGAAGCCGGGCTCGTCGGGAGCCTTGGGCAAGAGGGGTTAGGCCTTGGCCTTCTGAGCCGCCGCCCACTTCTCCAGCCAGTGGATGTCGTAATCGCCCGACAGGATGTCCGGCTCGGCCAACAGCTTCTGGAACAGGGGGATGGTGGTGTCGACGCCGCTGATGACCGTCTCGCCCAGCGAGCGTTTCAGGCGCGCCAGCGCTTCCTCGCGGTCGCGGCCGTGGACGATGAGTTTGCCGATCAGGCTGTCGTAATAGGGGGGGATCGAATAGCCGGCGAAGATGGCGCTATCCAGGCGCACGCCCAGGCCGCCCGGCGCGTGGAACTCGGTGATCGTGCCCGGCGAGGGGGTGAAGGTGTCCGGGTTCTCGGCGTTGATCCGAACCTCGATGGCGTGGCCCTCGAAGGTGATGTCTTCCTGCGTGAAGGACAGCGGCAGGCCCGCAGCGATGCGGATCTGTTCGCGCACCAGATCGACGCCGGTGATCATCTCGGTGACCGGATGTTCGACCTGCAGGCGGGTATTCATTTCGATGAAGAAGAACTCGCCGTCTTCCCACAGGAACTCGATGGTCCCGGCGCCCAGATAGCCGATGGCGGCGATGGCCTTGTTGACCGTCTCGCCGATCTTGATGCGGCCCTCGGCCGACAGGGCGGGAGAGGGGGCCTCTTCCAACACCTTCTGGTGACGACGCTGCAGCGAGCAGTCGCGTTCGCCCAGGTGGACGACGTTGCCGTGGCTGTCGGCGATGACCTGAATCTCGATGTGGCGCGGCTTCTGGAGATAGCGCTCCATATAGACGGCGCCGTTGCCGAAGGCGGCCAGGGCCTCGGCCTGAGCCGTCTGCACGGCCTCGACCAGATCATCGGCGGTCTGGGCCACCTTCATGCCGCGACCGCCGCCGCCGGCGGCCGCCTTGACGATCAGGGGGAAGCCGATGGCCTTGGACGCCTCGATGGCCTGTTCGACCGTCTCGACCTCGCCGTCAGAGCCGGGAACGACGGGGATGCCCGCGTCCTTCACGGCCTGCTTGGCGGTGATCTTGTCGCCCATGATGCGGATGTGGTCCGGCTTGGGACCGATGAAGGTCATGCCGTGGGCTTCGATGATCTCGGCGAAGCGGGCGTTCTCGGCCAGGAAGCCGTAGCCGGGGTGGATCGCCTGGGCGCCGGTGATTTCCGCCGCCGCGATGATCGAGGGGATGTTCAGATAGGACTTGGCCGCCGGCGCCGGGCCGATGCAGACGCTCTCGTCGGCCAGGCGCACCCACATGGCGCCGCGGTCGGCCTCGGAGTGAACGGCGACGGTGGAGATTCCCATCTCCTTGCATGCGCGGTGGATGCGCAGCGCGATCTCGCCCCGGTTGGCGATCAGGACCTTGGTGAACATAGGGCTCAGGCTTCCAGAACGACCAGGGCTTCGCCGAACTCGACCGGCTGGGCGTCGCCCACCAGGATTTCAGCCACGACGCCGTCGCGCGGCGCCTGGATCGGGTTCATCGTCTTCATGGCTTCGACGATCAGCAGGGTCTGGCCCTTCTTGACCTTGTCGCCGGCCTTGATGAAGGGGTCCGAACCCGGCGCGGGCTGCAGATAGGCGGTGCCGACCATCGGCGACTTCACCTCTTCGCCCGAGCGGGCGACGATGGTCGCCGGGTCCGACGGCATGGAGACCGGGGCGGCCGCCGGGGCCGCGTGGGCGACCGGGGCCGGGGCGGCGGCGTACTGGATCGGGGCGGCGGCGACGGTGACTTCGCGCTTGACCTTGATCTTCAGATCGCCGCGCTCGACCTCGATCTCGGTCAGATCGGTGTCGTTCAGGATGTCGGCCAGGCTGCGGACCAGTTCGGCGTCGATGTGCTTGTTCTTGTCGTCGGACATGGGGGTCTCTTCTACTTGATCTTCAGACGGCGCGCGGCGGTCAGCCCTGGGCCCCGGCGCGGCGCGCCAGATCCAGAGCGGCCCGGACGGCCAATTCATAGCTGCGGGGGCCGAAGCCGGCGATCACGCCGGTCGCGGCCAGGGACACATAGGAGTGATGCCGAAACGGCTCGCGCGCGGCGGGGTTGGAAAGGTGGCACTCGACCACGGGGATGCTCAGCGTCTTCAGCGCGTCCAGCAGGGCCACCGAGGTGTGGGTGAAGGCGGCCGGATTGATGACCAGGGCGTTAGCCTCAGTTCTGGCTTCCTGAATCCAGTCGACCAGCTGCCCTTCATGATTCGACTGGTGGAACACCACGCGCGCGCCATCGGCCGCCGCCTCGCACATGGCCTGAACATCGGCCAGCGTCTCGCGGCCATAGATATCCGGCTCCCGAACCCCCAGCAGGTTCAGGTTCGGCCCGTTCAGGACATACAGGGTGAGAGTTTCGGGCATTCGCTCGCAAAACAGGCGCGCCGCCGCGCGGAATCGAGCGCGCGTTGTAGCCCAGGTGGCGCGCCGCGCAAAGCGGGCGGGGAAAAAGGGTGACGTAGGGGGAGGTTGGCGATGGCGAGCCTAGCCTGAGAAGGCGATTAATACCGCTCAGAGATCGTTCCACGATCCGGCTTGAACGGCGTGGATGATGCTTGCCACTGTCAGGCTGCGATAAGTGCGCTCACCTCGCCATTCGCGAAATTCACGCAGAAAGTTTAGCCCGAAGCTATGGCCCACCTCATTGGGAGCGTAGCGTCGCAAATCCATCAGGCTGAAGTCAGTCCCGAACGGTTTTCTGATCGCGTCAATGGCATCAGCCAAATCATCGCCCGCGAGATGGAGATCATAGTAAAGTTCGGCCTCATCGCAGATCGGCTCCTCGACGTAAAATTCCCGTCTCAAGGTGCCCACGATGTGGTGACGGATGGCATTTGCTGATCGAGCGATTTCGTCGGCCATATCGGAAGTGAACGACATATGGCCGAGGCCCGCAATGGGGCGACAGCTCACTGGAGTCGTAGATTTGATGTCCCGCGCCGGAACCCCCATTATCTGACGTCTCCCAAAGAGGCCTCGCCTCTCCACTCTGCATCCCTTGGAGCGAACAGTTTGCGTATCGAAGTCAACGGCGAGGCGCGGGATACCGCAGCCACGACCATTCTGGGCCTGGTTCAGGAGTTGTCGCTGGATCCCAAGAAGGTGGCGGTCGAGCGCAATCTGGAGATCGTGCCGCGCTCGCTGCACGGCGAGACGGCGCTGGCAGAGGGCGACCGGATCGAACTGGTGCAGTTCGTGGGCGGGGGCTGAGACCGTCTTATGCTCCGCTCATCCCGGCGGACGCCGGGATCCAGTTATTTGGCGACAGGTTCGCCCTTCCAAAGGTCGCGCGCGTAGTTCTCACTGGATCCCGGCGTCCGCCGGGATGAGCGGTTAGGGATGTGACAGCCGATCAAATCCCGCAACGCCGCTTCCCCCCGGCGGCGGGCGGCGCTACTTCCCTAGGCATGACTGACACCGCTCCCCGCACCGACAGCTGGACCGTCGCCGGCCGCACCTTCAACTCGCGCCTGATCGTGGGCACCGGCAAGTATCGCGATTACGCCCAGAATGCGGCGGCCGCCGAGGCTTCGGGCGCCGAGATGGTCACCGTGGCCGTGCGCCGGGTGAACCTGACCGATCCGAACCAGCCGGTGCTGACGGACTTCATCGACCCGAAGAAATACACCTATCTGCCCAATACGGCGGGCTGCTTCACCGGTGAGGACGCAGTGCGGACGCTGCGCCTGGCGCGCGAGGCGGGCGGCTGGACCCTGGTCAAGCTGGAGGTCCTGGCGGATCCCAAGACCCTGTTCCCCGACATGGAAGAGACGCTGCGGTCGCTGAAGCTGCTGACCGCCGAGGGCTTTGAGGTCATGGTCTATTGCACCGACGACCCGGTCTATGCGCGCAAGCTGGAGGACGCGGGCGCCGTGGCCATCATGCCGCTGGGCGCGCCGATCGGCTCGGGCCTGGGGGTGCAGAACCCGATCAACATCCGCCTGATCGTCGAGCAGTCGAAGGTGCCGGTGCTGGTCGACGCAGGCGTCGGCACGGCCTCGGACGCCGCCATCGCGATGGAGTTGGGCTGCGACGGCGTGCTGATGAACACGGCCATCGCCGAGGCGCGCGATCCGCTGCTGATGGCCAGCGCCATGAAGCACGCGGTTATCGCCGGGCGGGAATCCTATCTGGCCGGGCGGATGAAGAAGCGGTTCTACGCCGATCCGTCCTCGCCGCTGGCGGGGCTGATCTAGGGCTCTCCTCCCCATGAAATGGGGAGGTGGATCGACGGCGTAACCGACGAGACGGAGGGGCTACTTGGTTCCGCTGTCGTCAAACCCCTCCACCGCTACGCGGTCCCCCTCCCCACGCAGTGGGGAGGAAAGCACAGGTGTCAGCCCTTTTTCTTCGCTGCCTCGATCAGGGCGCCGACCTCGCGCGGGTCGATGCCGGGGCTGGCGACGCCGTTGATGAAGAAGGTCGGCGTGCCCTGCAGGCCCAGGGCCGCCGCCGCCGTGTGGATGTCGGCGACGTGGCGCGTCATCTCGGGGGCCGATATGGCGGCGTTCGCCTTGGCCATGTCGACGCCGTTGTCGGCCAGGATGCGGTCGATGGCGGCGCGGTCCAGCGCCCGTTCGGCCATCAGGGCGTCATAGACGGCCAGGTATTTGCCCTGCTGATGCGCGGCCAGGGCAGCGCGGGCGGCGTACTGTGAGGTGACGTCCTCGCCCCGGTCCAGGATCGGCCAGTCCTTGAAGACGAAGCGCACCTCGGGGTGGGCGGCCATCAGGGCGCGGTATTCGGGGGCCACCGCCTTGCAACCGGGGCAGCGGAAGTCGAAGAACTCGATCACCGTCACCTTGGCGTTCTCGGGTCCGAAGGCCGGGTCGCGCGGATCGGCGGCCAGCAGGGTCGGATTGGCGGCGGCGGCGGCGTTGATGCTCTGAACGCGCGATTGGGATTCCGCCGTTTCACGTGCGGCCAGAACCTCGTCCAGCACCTGCGGGTTCTGGATCAGATAGGCTCGCACCCGCTCGCCGAAACCGCCGGTCAGATAGGGCGCAGCCGATAGCGCCAGGGCGACAGCCGACATGCCTGCAGCGGCCCAGCCCAGCGTCGTGCCCGACAGCCCCAGGCGCGCCTTCTTCGGCGTGGCGGTCGGGGTCGGTTCGGGGCGCGCGTCGTCGGTCATCTAGGGGTCTCGTCTTATGGGCAGGGCGTTAGGGCGGATCATTCCCCGCCGGGCGGGATGACGCCGGAGCGGCTGCGCTGTTCGTTGCGGCGCTCGGCGTCGGTGATGTCCTTCTCGGTCGCGCCCGAGGCCAGGACGATGTCGGTGGCGCGGCGCCATTCGATGGAGTTGCGGTCCAGCATGTCGCGGGCGCGCATGGCGAACTGGGCCGCCTGTTCGGAGCGGCGCAGGGCGAACCAGTATTCGGCCGAGGCCAGGCGCGCCTCGCCCTCCTTGCCCTGGCTGGAGTAGGCCTGAGACAGGAGGCGCCAGGCCAGGTTGTTGTCGCCTTCGAGCGCCAGCGCGCGCTTCAGCTGGTCCTCAGCCTCGGTCAGCTTGGTCGTGTCATTGGTTTCGATCAGGGCGTGGGCCAGGTTGATGCGCAGCAGGGGCGCGTCCGGCTTCAGCTGGACGGAGCGTTCATGGGCGCCGATGGCCTCGGCCGGCCGGCCTTCCTCGAACAGGATCTGCCCCTTGAGCTCCCAGAAGTAGGGGTTTTCGGGCTGTTCGGTCAGCAGCACGTCGACGGCGTCCAGCGCCTTCTGCGTCTGGCCGTCGCGATACCAGGCGATGGCGCGGGCGTAACGGGCGGGCAGGGAGGCGTCGCTGGACGGATAGTCGCGCAAGGTGGCGTTGGGCGCGTCCATGAAGGCGCGGATCTTGGCCACGACCAGGGCGTGCTCGGCCATACGCTGCGGGCTGTCGCGCTTCTCGTAGTTGGAGGCGGCTTCGACGGGGCGACGAAGGGCCTCGATCCGCTGTGACGACAGGGGGTGGCTGCGGAAATAGGGATAGCGCCGCTGGTCCGAAAAGATTTCCTGCGCGCGGAAGTTCTCGAAGAACTCGACCATGCCGCGCCCGGATTCGCCGGCGCGTTCCAGGGCGCGGGCGCCGGTGATGTCGGCCTCGCCTTCCTGGCTCTGCATGTAGCGCAGGGCTCCCAGCGTGCCGAAATACTGGCTGGAGGCCAGCAGCGCAGCGCCCGCGTCCGGGGCGCCCGCGATCGCGGCCAGGGCGCCCAGCGCCATGGTCATGATCATCGGCTGCATCCCGGCGTTCTGGGCGCCGTCGCGCAGGGTGTGGCGGTTCTTGATGTGCCCGGCCTCGTGGGCGATCACGCCCAGAAGCTGATTGGGGCTCTTGGTCCGCAGGATCAGGCCGGTGTTCAACCCCATGATCCGCCCGCGCGTGGCGAAGGCGTTCAGGTCGTTGTCGTTGACCAGCAGGATCTCGACCTCGTTCGGGTCAAGGCCCATCGCGTCCAGCACCGGCTCGGACCAGTCGTGGATGATGCCTTCGATCTCGGTATCCCGGATCAGGCTCTGGGCCTGCGCGGAAACAGCCGAGGTCAGCACAGCAAGGGCGCCGACCCCGGCGGCCAGATAGCGCCGGAAGCGGGGTGCGGCGGGGGGCGTCCTGGTCATGAAGAACTCCAGAGCGATCGTCTCCCCCGCAGCTTCCAGCCTAATCGTGTCCGATCAACGGCGCCACCAGCCGCGCTTCGGCTTGGCGGGCGGGGCGACGATCTGATTCGGATCCTCGGCGATGATGGCGGCGATGTCGACCTCAGGCGTCGGCGCCGGGACGGGTTCGGCCAGGACGACGGCTTCCTCTGCCAGCACCTCTTCGATCGCCTGCTCGATGCGGGCGGCCACGGCGGGCGTGACGTCCAGTTCGGCCGGGACCGGCGCCGGTTGTTCGGCTTCGACCTCGACTTCGGGAGCGACGGCTTCTGCTTCAGCCGCAGGGGGTTCGGCCTGCTGCTCGGCGGCGACCTCGTTCAACTCCTCGGCGATGGCCGAGGCGACCTTGCGGCGCACGCGGCGACGCTTGGGCGCTTCAACGGGTTCCAGCACCGGGGCGGCCTCGGGTGCAGCCTCGGTCGCTGTTTCGTCTTCGATCACCACGGCGATGGGCGTGTCGGGCGAGCCGACGGGCGGCAGGCCTTCATTGACGGCGCGATCCTCGACCTTGGCGTCGTGCGTCGCCTCGCCCCGACCGCGACCACGGCCGCGACGACGGCGCGAGCGGCCGTTGCGGCCTTCGCCTTCCGTCGCCTGTTCGACGAGGGTGTTGCGCGGCTCGTCGCTGCGCTCGGCGTCATCCTCGGCGACGCGTTCGGCGCGGACAGGCGTCGGGTTGATGGGGTCGAACCAGACATAGGGGTCCTGCAGCGACGGCGTGCGGCCGCGCACCCAGGTGAAGACGTCGCGTTCGCCTTCCTCGCGGACCCGGCGACCGCCGCGACGACCCCGGCGGCGGCGACCGCCGCGACCGTCGTCATCGTCCTCTGCAGCGGCGACTTCGGCTTCGTCGTCCCGGCGTCCGCCGCGACGGCGACGGCGGCGACGACCGCCACGGCCGTCATCGTCCTGTTCCTGACGGGCGCGGCTTTCGTCGTCGTCCTCGTCTTCAGAGTCCAGTTCGGCCTCGTCCTGATCGTCGCCGAAGTCCTCGTCCTCGTCGTGATCCTCGTCTTCATCGGCGAAGGCGCTGTCGTCGAAGCCGTCGTCCAGTTCGGCCAGGTCGATGTGGCTTTCCGGCGCGACGAAGTCCTCATTGGTTTCGGTGCGCTCGATCGAGTGCTCGCCCTGGGCCAGGCTGTCGTCGATCTGGATGACGACGTTCAGGCCGCGCAGTTCCAGCAGGGACTGCAGATAGGCGCGCTTGTGGTTCAGGATGTAGAGCGCCACGGCGGTCGAGACGCGCAGGTTCACCGAACCCGCGCCGTTCTTGCCAGCCTCGATATCGACGGCGCGCAGGGTGGTCAGGGCCGCCGATTCAGCCGAGCGGACGCGCCCGGCGCCCTGGCAGCATTCGCAGACCTCGGTCGCGCCCTCGATCACGCCCAGGCGGCGACGCTGGCGGCTGATCTCCATCAGGCCGAAGCCCGAGATGCGGCCCATCTGGATGCGGGCGCGGTCCTTGGCCAGGGCGTCCTTGAGGGCCTTCTCAACCGCGCGGTTGTTCTTGCCCTCGTCCATGTCGATGAAGTCGATGACGATCAGACCGGCCAGGTCGCGCAGGCGCAGCTGGCGGGCGGCCTCGACGGCGGCTTCCATGTTGGTCTTGGTCGCGGTGGCCTCGACGTTGCGCTCCTTGGTGGCGCGGCCCGAGTTCACGTCGATGGCGACCAGAGCTTCGGTCTGGTTGATGACCAGATAGCCGCCCGACTTCAGCGGCACGACCGGCTGGTGAATCTGGGTCAGCACCTCTTCGATGCCGTTCGAAGCGAACAGCGGGCGCGAGCCCTGATAGAGGTGGATCTTCTTGGCCTGGGACGGCATCAGCACGCGCATGAAGTCGCGGGCCTGCTTGAAGCCCTCGACGCCCTCGACCTGAATGCCGTCGAAGTCCTTGTCGTACATGTCGCGCACGGCGCGGCGGACCAGGTTCTCTTCCTCGTAGATCATCGCCGGCGCGTTGGAGCTCAGCGTCGTCTCGCGGATCGTCGACCACAGGCGCAGCAGATATTCATAGTCGCGCTTGATCTCGGCGCGGGTGCGCTTGGCGCCCGCCGTGCGGATGATCAGCCCCATGCCCTGCGGCACCTTCAGCGCGGCGGCGGCGGCCTTCAGGCGGCGACGGTCCGAGGTGTTGGTGATCTTGCGCGAAATGCCGCCGCCCTTGCCGGTGTTGGGCATCAGCACGCAGTAGCGGCCGGCCAGCGACAGCCAGGTGGTCAGGGCCGCGCCCTTGGCGCCGCGCTCGTCCTTGACGACCTGAACCAGCAGGATCTGACGGCGCTTGATGACGTCCTGGATCTTGTAGCGGCGCATCAGACGACGCTTCAGGCGCTCCTCGTCGGCCAGGCCGCCCTCCGAATCGCCGTCGTCGCTTTCGCGGCCCAGATCGTCGTGATCGTCGTCATCGTCCGACTGCGCTTCGGCCATAATGGCTTCGCGGTCGGCGACCGGGATCTGATAATAATCCGGGTGGATTTCGTTGAAGGCCAGGAAGCCGTGGCGGTTGCCGCCGTATTCAACGAAGGCGGCCTGCAGGCTGGGCTCTACGCGGGTGACCTTGGCGAGATAGATGTTCCCGCGAAGCTGACGGCGCGCACGGGATTCGAAATCGAATTCCTCAACCTGGCGGCCGTCCACGATCGCGACGCGCGTTTCTTCCGCGTGCGCCGCGTCGATCAACATGGTTTTTGACATGAAGGGTCTCTCTCAGGCGCGCCAGGCCGTGCGCCGCGAGTTCAATCGCGGGAATGGGGGCGGCTCGCCGAATGGAAATGGGGGCCCGGGCGCGCGTCATCCCCTCGCAGAATGCGAGTGCGGCAAGGTCTTGCCGAAGAGGATCGCAGGCGTAGTGGCCCATAAGGTTGTCGGTCCTGGGTCCGAACGCGCCGATCAAGGCTGCATCCCGAACCCGTTCTCCGGATCGTCGGCCAGGCCGGGCGATCCTCGGAATAGGTGAAAGTCAACGCCGCGAGGAGGGCGCGGCCGGTCCCGCAGAACTGCGGGCGGCGCGATCAGTCGCATGCGGAACTCATAATAGGCATATGCGACGGAAAATAAAAGAACCGCGACGGTAAGAGGTCTTAACGAAATCCTTAATCTGCGGCGGCATCCTGCAGGGACAAACTACAGGGTAACTTCGGTTCATGGCCGGTCGGTGGCGTGACAATCTGGCCCTTTGGGGCGTCCGCGAATGGGCTATGACGGCTGTCGCCGTTCTCGTCGTATGCGCGGTCGTGCTGGCGGCCGGGCGCGGGCTGGCTTTCGGGCCGGACGGAGAAGTCATGCGACTGCGCTTCGGCGGCGACGCCCAGCGCACCCGCATCGTTGTCGATCTGGGCCGCAGCACGCGCGGTCAGGTGATCGAGGACGGCTCTTCGGGGCGGGTCGTCCTGGCGCTGTCGGGCGTCCAGCCGGGGCGGGGACTGGACGGTTCGGGCTCGGGGCTGGTGCGCGGCTATGAGGTTTCGGCTTCGGGCTCTTCATCGCGCGTGCGTCTGGATCTGGCGCGCGGCGCCGAGATCGAGCGCCGTTTCCTGCTGCCGCCCGGCGACGGGGTGGCTCACTATCGCTATGTCATCGACCTGAAGGCGACCGGCGCAGCCGCTGCGCCCGTCGTCGCCCCGCGCCGCGAGCAGGTTCGGGCTGAAAAGCCCCTGATCGTCATCGACGCGGGCCACGGCGGCCGCGATCCGGGCGCTCGGGGCCAGCATGTTCAGGAAAAGGCCGTCACCCTGGCCGCCGCTCAGGAACTGAAGGCCGCGCTGGAGCGCACCGGCCGTTATCGCGTGCGGCTGACGCGCGAAGGGGACGTCTATGTCGCCCACGGCCGCCGGGTTCAGGTGGCGCGCGACGCGGGCGCGGACCTGTTCATCTCCCTGCACGCCGACGCGGGTTCCGACCCGGCGCTGCGCGGCGCCAGCGTCTACACCCTGTCCGAACAGGGCGCCGGACGGGCCGTGCGCGAGTTCACCAAGGGCGAAGACTGGCAGCGCGACCTGCGCCTGCCGGGCCGCGATCCGTCGGTCGACCGCATCCTGCTGGACATGACCCAGCGCGCCACCCAGAATCGCTCGGCCCAGTTCGCGCGTGTGCTGCTGACCCATATCGAGGGCGACAACCACCCCCTGCTGCGCCGCAGCCATCGCGACGCCGGTCTGGCGGTGCTGCTGGCGCCTGACGTGCCCGCCGTGCTGCTGGAGATGGGCTTCATCACCAATCCGGAAGACGAGCGCGTCCTGACCGACGAACGCGCCCGCCGCCGCCTGATGCGCTCGGTCGCGGAGGGCATCGACCGCTATTTTCGCGAGCCGGCCGCCCCGGTGATGGTCGCTGGCGAGATCGCCGGGGGCTGAAGCCTCAGGCCTCCAGAGCCGCCTTCGCCCGCCTGAAAATGTCCTCGAACATCTCGGCGGTCAGGCGGCCGGTGTTCGTGTTCAGGCGCGAGCAGTGATAGCTGTTGATCAGGGTGTAGGGGCCGACCTTGCCCTCGACCCCATGCCCGGCCGGAATGGCCGAGCCGGGATAGCCCAGCGTCCGCAGGATGCTGCGCCGGGACACGTCGCCCAGCGTGACAATCACCTTCAGGCGGGGCAGGGCGGATAGCCGGTCCACCAGGAAGGGCCTGCAGGTGTTCTCTTCCGTCGCCGTCGGCTTGTTCTGCGGCGGGGCGCAGCGCACGGCGTTGGTGATCATGCAGTCGATCAGCCGCAGGTCGTCATCGCCGTTCGGATCATATCGGCCTTCAGCGAAGCCGGTCTTCTTCAGCGTGTCGTACAGCAGCCAGCCTGCGTGGTCCCCGGTGAAGGGGCGGCCCGTGCGGTTGGCGCCGGTGCGCCCCGGCGCCAGGCCTGCGATCAGCAGGCGCGCGTCCGGGTCGCCGAACGAGGGCGCAGGGCCGTTCCACCAGTCCGGGTTCTGGCGCGCGTTCTCGGCCCGATAGGCGACCAGACGCGGACAGAGAGGACAGTCGCGGGGCGGCTCCGGGTTCAGGGAAACGCTCACGCGCGGTCGTTCCGATCCAGGGTGCGGGTGACGCCCTGATTCATCGGGGCCTTGGGCTTGCCCACCTCATTGACGATGTCGGCCAGGTCGATGAAGGCGTCGGCCTGACGGCGCAGGTCGTCCGAGATCTGAGGCGGCTGGCTCTTGACCGTCGAGACGACGGTGACGCGCACGCCCTTGGACTGCATGGCCTGCACCAGACGGCGGAAGTCGCCGTCGCCCGAGAACAGCACGGCGTGGTCAAGGCGCGGCGCCAGTTCCAGCATGTCGACCGCGATCTCCATGTCCATATTGCCCTTGGTGCGGCTGTGGCCCTGAGCATCGACATAACGTTTGACCGGCTTGGTCACGACGGTGAAGCCGTTGTAGTCGAGCCAGTCGACCAGAGGCCGGATCGGCGAGAATTCCTCGCCCTCGATCACCGCTGTGTAATAATAGGCGCGGATCAGCCGGCCCTCGCCGGTGAAGCGCTGAGACAGTTTCTTGAAGTCCAGATCGCAGTTCAGGGCGCGGGCGGCGGAATAGAGATTGGCGCCGTCGATGAACAGAGCGATGCGGTCGTCGGGGTGATCGGTCATGCAGAAAATGAGTCCGTCGGAATGGTCGAGAAAATGAACGCCCCTAACGACGCGGCCGAAGCGGCGTCTGATCTGGACGACGCAGTCATCGTCGCCCTTGGCTGCAATGACAAGGGCGCCTGGTCGTCGTGCGTCGAGGCGCTGGAGGCGGGGCTGGCCCGGTTTCGCGCCGAGGGGGTGGATGTGCTGGCGCGGTCGTCCTGGTGGTCGTCGCAGGCCTGGCCCGACCCGACCGATCCGCCGTTCCTAAACGGGGTGGCGATCGTCAGCACCGCTCAGGACGCCCCCGCCCTGATGCGGACGCTGGCGCGGATCGAGGATGTCTGCGGGCGGGTGCGCACCACGCGCAATGCGCCGCGCACGCTGGATCTGGATCTGATCGCCTATGGGCGGCTGAGCGGCGACCTGCACGGGCTGATCCTGCCGCATCCGCGCGCAGCCGATCGGCTGTTCGTGATGGGGCCGCTGGCCGAGCTGGCGCCCGAGTGGAGGCATCCCGTGTGCGGCCGAACGGCGCGCGATCTGGCGGCGGCGGCGCAGGTCGGGCGCGACGCCTTCCCCCTGCGCGGGGCTTGACGCGGGACGGTCTGTCGGGCGAGGGGAGGGAGGACGGACGCCGATCCGCCTCAATGACGCCTTCGCGGCGTTGCACAATCGGCTTTCAACCTATATTTTGTGCGGTTCTCCCTGCCGCCAGAGGATTTTCATGGCCCGCGTCACTGTCGAAGACTGCATCGAAAAGGTGCCGAACCGCTTTGGTCTGGTTCTGCTGGCCGGCCACCGCGCCCGCAACATCGCCAACGGCGCCGCGCTGACGCTGGATCGCGACAACGACAAGAACCCGGTCGTGGCCCTGCGCGAACTGGCCGATGAAACCGTCGTGCCGGAAGAACTGCGCGAGAACATCATCACCACCCTGCAGCGCGTCGATGAGCGCACCGAGGCCGAGGACGAAGCCGAAGTCGTGGCCCTGCTGGCCGAGCCGCAGCACATGAACATGGCCGAGGCCGAACTGATCCGCGCGCTGCAAAGCGACCGCGACGGGGGCCAGGAGGAGCGCTACTGACGGCCGATCCGGTCACCAGGGTAGCCAGGCGGACGGCGCGACCTCTTATGGACACGCCGATGGACCCCGCCGCGAATCTGCAGGACAAGACATCGGCGTCGTCTCTTCCCGAGGCGGCGCCGAAGTCGTCTGAAGGCCCTGCATTGTCTGATACCAAGCGCGCACCGATCATGCGCCAGTTCGAACTGATCGAGGCGGTCAAGGCCTATGACCCGACCGCCGATGAGGCGCTGCTTAACCGCGCCTATGTCTATGCGATGAAGATGCATGGCTCGCAGTTGCGGGCCTCGGGCGATCCCTATTTCGCCCACCCGATCCAGGTCGCGGGCATTCTGACCGACTATCGGCTGGACACGGCGACCATCGTCACCGCCCTGCTGCACGACGTGGTCGAGGACACCTCGGCCACCCGCGACGACATTGCGGACATGTTCGGCGAGGAGATCGCCGTCCTGGTCGAGGGCGTGACCAAGCTGTCGCGGCTGGAGCTTCAGGCCGAGCATACGCGCCAGGCCGAGAATCTGCGAAAATTCATCCTGGCCATTTCGCGCGACGTGCGGGTGCTGCTGGTCAAGCTGGCCGACCGCCTGCACAACATGCGCACCCTCCACTTCGTGAAGCCGGAGAAGCGCGAGCGCATCAGCCGCGAAACGCTGGAAGTCTATGCGCCGCTGGGCCGGTCGATCGGCATCCACTCCATCGCCGCCGAGCTGGAAGAGCTGGCGTTCGAGCATCTGAACGCCACGGCCCGCGTCGCCATCCAGCGGCGGCTGGAGGCCCTGAAGCTCGAGAACGGCAGCGCCATCGAGGCCGTCTCGCCCGAGATCGAGCGCGTCCTGGCCGAAGCCGGGGTGCAGGCGCGGGTCAAGGGGCGGGAGAAGACGCCCTATTCCATCTGGCGCAAGCTGCAGCGCAAGACGGTCGGCTTTTCGTCCCTGTCGGACATCTACGGCTTCCGCGTCATCGTCGAGAGCGAGGACGACTGTTACCGCGCGCTCGGCGTGATCCACCGCGCCTGGCCGATGGTGCCGGAGCGGTTCAAGGACTTCATCTCGACGCCCAAGTCGAACAACTATCGCTCGTTGCATACGACGGTGGTCGGGCCGGGCGGCCTGCGCATCGAGATGCAGATCCGCACCGAGGCGATGGACCGGGTGGCCGAGGACGGGGTGGCGGCGCACTGGCGCTACAAGAACCAGTCCTACGGTTTCGACCGGGAGGCGATGGAGGCTGACGGCGGCCGCGACCCCCTGCTGAACCTGCGCCATCTGGTTCAGGTGATCGAGCACGGAGAGGGGGGCGAGGACTGGGTCGAGCACGCCAAGCTCGAAATGTACCTGGACCAGGTCTTCGTCTTCACGCCCAAGGGGACGCTGATCACCCTCCCGCGCGGCGGGATGCCGCTGGACTTCGCCTATGCCGTCCACACCGAGGTCGGCGACACGGCCGTCGGGGTCAAGATCAACGGCGAGCTGAAACCCATGCGCACGGCGCTTCAGAACGGCGATGTGGTCGAGATCATCCGCGGGACCAAGCGCGAGGTGCCGACCGACTGGCGCAGCCTGACGGTCACGGGCCGGGCCCGCTCGGCCATCCGCCGCCATATCCGCACGTCGGAGCGTGAAGAGTTCGTGCGTCTGGGCAAGACGACGCTGGAGCAGACGCTGGAGCGGGCGGGCAAGTCGCTGGCCGAGGTCAAGCTGACGGAGGTGCTGAAGACCTTCGCCATGCCGTCTGAAGAAGACATGTTCGACGCCATCGGTCGTGGACGTCTGAGCGCGACGCGCGTGGCCGAAACCCTGTTCCCGGCGTTGAAGGGGCAGTTGAAGGCAGGGCCGGAGCGCAAGCGCATAGGCGAGGAATCGCCGCGCCTGTTCGTGCGCGGCGGCGGGCTGACGCCCGGCGTCAGCATCCATTTCGGCCAGTGTTGTTCGCCGGTGCCGGGCGACCGCATTGTCGGCATCCTCGAGCCGGACAAGGGGCTGACGGTCCACACCATCGATTGCCAGACCCTGGCCGATTTCGCCGATGACGACTCTGTCTGGCAGGACCTGCAGTGGACGCCGCAGGCCGAGCGCAGCGCGGTCGGGTCGGTCAAGCTGCACGCCACCCTGACCAATGCGCGCGGCGTGCTGGGGCAGGTGGCCTCCATCATCGGCGAGGCGGGCGGCAACATCCTGAACCTGTCGATGGCCCATCGGCAGCACGACTTCTATGACGTCGATATCGACGTGGAGGTCGAGGACGCCCGCCACGCCACCATGATCATTGCGGCGCTGAGGGCCAACCCTTACGTCGATACGGTCGATCGCGCGCGCGGCTGAGCCGCGCCGACGCCATCCATTTTCTCAAAGGTCGAAATGTCCCCCGAACAACAAAGACTCGCCAATGAGGCCCAACTGGCCTCGCCCTCCTATCGTCTGGCCGCCCTGGATCAGGACTTCCTGCTGGGCGAGTCGATGCGCGGGGTGCGCTTCCTGATGGAGTATGAAAAGGCTGAGCAGGCGCTGAAGGCCTGGGGCGTGCGCTCGACCATCGTCGTCTTCGGCAGCGCCCGCGTGGGCGTCAACGGCGACGGCCGCCACGCCTATTGGTACGAACAGGCCCGTCAGTTCGGCCGCATCGCCTCTGAACGCGGCGGCGCCTTCCGGGGCGAACCGGGCGAGGTGCGCGACAACGTCATCGCCACCGGCGGCGGACCGGGCATCATGCAGGCCGCCAACCAGGGCGCGCACGAGGCGGGGGCACCCTCGATCGGTTTTAACGTCACCCTGCCGCACGAACAGTTCCCGAACCCATGGTCTACGCCGGAGCTGACGTTCCAGTTCCACTACTTCGCCATGCGCAAGATGCATCTGGCCATGCGGGCCAATGCGCTGGTGGTCTTCCCCGGCGGTTTCGGCACGCTGGACGAACTGTTCGAGATCCTGACCCTGCGTCAGACGGGCAAGGCGCCGCCGATCCCCATCGTCCTGTTCGACGAGGCCTACTGGCGCTCGGTCGTCAACTTCGACGCTCTGATCGAGCACGGCATGGTCAAGGCGTCTGACATGGATCTGTTCGCCTTCGCCGACGACGCCGAGACGGTGTGGACCAAACTGCTGGAAGGCGGGCTGAAGCCGAACGCCGAGATCAAATAGGGCGCGGGTTGAGGGCGGCCGTCACAGGGTCTAAGGACGGCGTTCATGAACACTGAAGACGTCCTCAACGAATTCCGCGACGCTGGCGCCCTGCGCGAAGGCCATTTCGTCCTCTCATCCGGCCTGCACAGCCCGGTCTTCCTGCAGAAGAATCTGGTCTTCATGGACGGCGCTCGCTGCGCGCGCCTGTGCAAGGCGCTGGCGGAAAAGATCGTCGCCACGGTCGGGCCTGTCGATGCGGCGATCTCGCCCGCCGTGGGCGGCATCATTCCCGGCTATGAGACCGCCAAGCACCTGAACGTCCGCTCCATGTACGTTGAGCGCGAAGGCGGCGAGTTCAAACTGCGCCGCGGCTTCTCGGTCGAGCCGGGCGAGAAGATCGTCATGGTCGAGGACATCGTCACCACGGGGCTGTCTTCGCGCGAATGCATCGCCGCGATCCAGAAGGCGGGCGGCCATGTCGTCGCCGCCGCCTGCATCGTCGACCGTTCAGGCGGCAAGGTCGATGTGGGCGTGCCCCTGATCGCCCTGGCCTCGATGGAAGTGCCTGCCTATCCGGCCGACGCACTGCCGCCGGAACTGGCCGCCCTGCCGGTCGAGGATCCGGGCAGCCGCCGCCTGTCGAAGTAGAAGAAAGAGAACGGGATGAAGCGTCAGCGGGTTCGTCTGGGCGTCAATATCGACCACGTCGCCACGGTCCGTAACGCGCGCGGCGGCGCTCATCCCGATCCGGCCCGCGCGGCGGAGGCGGCGCTGGCGGCCGGGGCAGACGGCATCACCGCCCATCTGCGCGAGGACCGCCGTCACATCACTGACGCCGACATCGATGTGCTGACGGCGCTGTGCCGCCGCGCGGACAAGCCGCTCAACTTCGAGATGGCGGTGACGGAGGAGATGCTGTCCATCGCCCTGCGCCACACGCCCCATGCCGCCTGTCTGGTGCCGGAACGGCGCGAGGAGGTCACGACCGAAGGCGGGCTTGCCGTCGCCGGTAATGAGGCCCGGATCGCCCCGGTGGTGAAGGCCCTGTCGGACGCTGGCATCCGCGTCAGCCTGTTCATCGAGCCGTCCGAGGATCAGGTCGAAGCCGCCGCCGCCGTCGGCGCCCAGGTGGTCGAGTTCCACACCGGCCGCTATTGCCTGCTGGGCGATCCGGCCGAGCGTGAAGCCGAATTCGAGCGTATCGCCGCCGCCGCCGCCCAGGCCGAAATTCTGGGGCTGGAGGTCCATGCGGGCCACGGTCTGAACTACGCCACGGCGGGGTCGATCCTGGCCATTCCAGAGATCGTCGAGCTGAATATCGGCCACTTCCTGATCGGGGAGGCGGTGTTCGTCGGGCTGGACGCCGCCATCCGCCGGATGCGGGCGGCGATGGACGAGGCGGTTTCGTGATTATCGGCGTCGGCGCCGACCTGTCGGACATCCGTCGGATACAGGCGTCGCTGGACCGTTTCGGCGATCGTTTCAAACAGCGTGTCTTCACCGAACTGGAGCGGACGCGCTCGGACCGAAAGGCCGACCCGGCCTGGAGCTACGCCAAGCGGTTCGCCGCCAAGGAGGCCTGCGCCAAGGCCCTGGGCACAGGGATGCGCTCTGACGTCTATTGGCGCGACATGGGGGTGGTGAACCTGCCGTCCGGCCAGCCGACGCTGGCCCTGACCGGCCACGCGGCCGAGCATCTGGCCCGTCTGACGCCGCCGGGACATGAGGCGCGCATCCACCTGACCCTCAGCGACGAACACCCCTATGCGCTGGCCTTCGTGGTGATCGAGGCCGTGCCAAAGGCCTGACGCCGTCGCGAAGGTTGCGGTTCCTTCATCATCCAAAGTCTTGCTCGCGGCGATTTCAGAGACTACGCCTCGACGTTCAAACCCCGCGTTCGGCGGGGGATTCGAGCAGACTATGAGCGACGACCCCAAGGCGAACGGCGCAGCGGCCGATCCAGCCCTCGATCCGGCAGACCAGCGGCCGATCTGGAGCGATGACGGCGACGCGCCCTTCGACATGGGGGATGACCCCGAGGCGCTCGACAGCGAGACCCCGATCTATGCGCCCCGGCGCGCCAGGAAGGCCAAGCGAGTGAAGAAAGAAAAGTCTGCGAGCAACGAAACGGTCGAGATCGTCAAGACCGTCGTTTTCGCCCTGCTGATCGCGCTGGTGCTGCGGGTTCTGCTGTTCCAGCCCTTCACCATCCCCTCGGCCTCGATGGAGCCGAACCTGTACGAGGGCGACTATATCGTCGTGTCGAAGTGGTCATACGGCTATTCCAAGCACTCGATCCCGTTCAGCCCGCCCGTGTTCAACGGCCGCATCCTGGGCAAGGGGCCCGCGCGCGGCGACATCGTCGTGTTCAAGCTGCCGCGCGACAACAAGACCGACTACATCAAGCGCGTGATCGGCCTGCCCGGCGACAAGGTGCAGATGATCGCCAACAAGCTCTACATCAACGGCGCGCCGGTGCAGGACGTGGTGGTCAGCCGCGCCGAGATGGCGGACATGTTCGGCCCGCGTTCGGTGACCCAGGTGCGCGAGACCCTGCCGGGCGGCAAGAGCTTCATGACCCAGGATTTCGGCCCCGGCGGCGATCTGGACGACACGCCCCTGTATGAGGTTCCGGCCGGCCACTACTTCATGATGGGCGACAACCGCGACAACTCGATCGACAGCCGCGTCGAGATGTCGGCGGGCGTGGGCATGGTCCCGGCCGAAAATCTGGTCGGCAAGGCCGAGATCATCATGTTCTCGTGGACGCCGGGCGCTTCGCTGTTCAACCCGGTCAGCTGGTTCGCCAATGTGCGCTTCAGCCGGTTCTTCAAGATCCTCGACTGATGGCGGGCGGACGCACGAATGTGCGCGCCGAGGCCGTGGCGGCCCTGCGTCGCCGTCTGGGGCATGACTTCAAGGACTCCTCCCTGCTGGAGCACGCCCTGACGCATTCCAGCGTGGGCGAGGGCGCCGGGCCGCAGGTTCCGGCCGACAATGAGCGGCTGGAGTTCCTGGGCGACCGGGTGCTGGGCCTGCTGGTCGCCGACCGGCTGGTGCGCGACTTTCCGGCGGCGGACGAAGGGCAGCTCTCGGCCCGCCTGCACGCCCTGGTGGACAAGAGCGCCTGCGCCCGCGTGGGCGAGGCGCTGGGCGTGGGCGACGCCCTTCGCCTGTCGCCCGGCGAGACCAAGACCGGCGGCCGCAGAAAGGCCGGAGTCATAGCCGATGCTGTTGAGGCGATCCTGGCGGCTGTCTATCGCGACGGCGGCCTGATCGCGGCTCAGGCCGTGTTCGAGCGCGCCTGGGCCGAAGAACTGGCTGCGCCCCCGGCGCCGGCCATCACCAATCCCAAGTCCGCCCTGCAGGAATGGGCGCAGGGCCAGGGCCGCCCGCTGCCGACCTATGCGGTGGTCGAGCGCACCGGCTCGGACCACGCGCCGACCTTCACGGTCGAGACGACGGTGGCAGGATATGAACCCGCCCGAGCACAAGGGCGTTCGCGACAGGAGGCGGAAAAGGCCGCAGCCATCGCTCTTTTGAAACGTGAAGGCGTGATTTGACCGAGACCCCCGAAACCACCGAGATCAGCAACCAGCACGCGGGTTTCGCCGCCATCATCGGCGCGCCCAATGCGGGCAAGTCGACGCTGGTGAACCGGTTGACGGGCTCCAAAGTCTCGATCGTCACCCAGAAGGTGCAGACCACGCGCTTTCCCGTGCGCGGCATCGCCATCAAGGGCGACGCCCAGATCGTGCTGGTGGATACGCCCGGCATCTTTACGCCGCGCCGCCGTCTGGATCGCGCCATGGTCGCCTCGGCCTGGGGCGGGGCGCAGGACGCCGATGTGGTCGTCCACCTGATCGACGCCCAGTCGCATATCGACGCCGAAGGCCGCGAAGGCACGCCCGCCGACCGTCGCTCGGCCGAGGACACCGAGACCATCATCGCCAACCTGCAGGCGACGGACACCAAGGTCATTCTGGCGCTGAACAAGATCGACGGGATGCGCCGGGACACCCTGCTGGCCCTGTCTCAGCGCCTGTTCGAGACGGGCGTCTATTCCGAGGTCTTCATGATTTCGGCGCTCAGCGGCGACGGCGTGGACGACCTGCTGACGCGGCTGGCGATGGCCATGCCGCAGGGCCCGTGGCTGTATCCTGAAGACCAGTCCGCAGACGTGCCTCTGCGCGTGCTGGCCGCCGAGATCACGCGCGAGAAGGTCTATCTGCGTGTGCACGAGGAACTGCCCTATTCGGCGGCGGTCGAGACGACCAGCTTCGAGGATCGCCCGGACGGCTCGGCCCGCATCGAACAGACCATCTATGTCGAGCGTGAAAGCCAGCGCCCGATCGTCCTGGGCAAGGGCGGCCAGACCCTGAAATGGATCGGCCAGAAGGCGCGCGAGGAGCTGATCGAGATCCTGGATCGCCCCGTTCACCTGTTTTTGACCGTCAAAGTCGATCCCAAATGGCAGGACTCAAAGGCATTGTACGCCCAGTTCGGCCTGGAGTTTGACGTCTAGTCTCGTGTTCATCGTTCCCAAGACTGCGGGCGGCAGGCCCTGGATCCTCGGCTCTCTCGTCGCCGCCGGCCTGATATCGGCCGGGGCGGGGGCCTGGTTTCTGAAGGCTGTCGCGCCGGAGACGCAGGCGGCGGCCGTCTACCAGATCGGCCTGCCCAAGCGTCCGCCGGTCGAGGTCGTCGAGGCCCTGCCGCAGTTGAAGGAACGGCTGGATCACCTGGCCGCGACCAAACAGTTCACCGGCGCCGTTCTGGTGGCCAAGGGCGATCAGGTCCTGTTCCGCCAGGTCTACGGCAAGGCGAACTACGAACAGGACACGCCGTTCGCACTGGACACCCGCTTCCGTCTGGCCTCGGTGTCCAAGCAGTTCACGGCCGTCGCTGTCTTGAAGCTTCAGGACGAGGGCAAGCTGTCGGTTGATGATCCCGTCTGCAAATGGATCGAGCCGTGCCCTGCCGCATGGGCGCCGCTGCGCATTCATCACCTATTGTCGCACACCTCGGGCATTCCGGACCTGATGGCTCAGGCCGAATGGGGGCGCATCCGCGTCACCCGCCGCACGCCGCAGGAGCTGACCGAGACCTCGGCCCGCTATGGCCTGCAGTTCGAGCCGGGGACCAAGGTCCGCTACAACAACGCCGCCTTCAACCTGGCGGCCGAGATCGTGGCCAAGGCCAGCGGCATGGCGTTCGAGGACTATCTGGAGCAGTCCATCCTCAGGCCGCTGGGCATGAAGGACACCGGCTCTGACGTGAACGACGATGCTCAGGGCCTGGCGATGGGCTATGGCCTGTTCCCGGCCGGGCTGACGCCACAGCCGATCGCCAACGTCAGCATCGTGGCGGGGGCAGGGGCCCTGTATTCGACGCTGGACGACATGCTAGCCTGGAACCGCGGCCTGCATCAGGGTCATGTGTTGAGCCAGAAGGCCTATGCCGACCTGATCGCCGACCACGCGCCCGACGACATGCCGGAGCGGCGCGGGCCGCACCGCGCCTATGGCTACGGCGTTTACGTCAGCGCCCTGGGCGAGCGGACCTCATCGCCATTCAGCGATCGCCAGATCTATCACACCGGCAGTTGGGCGGGTTTCCGCAACCTGGTGTCCTATCAGCCCGATCAGGAGGTGACGGTGGTGGTGCTGTCGAACAACTACCACCTGCGCGACCTGGTGCTGCTGATCAATCAGCAGGCCATGGCCGAGGCTCTCGGCCGTCCGGTCCCGGCCGCGCTGGCGCGCTGAGGCGCGGTTTCTCCTCCCCATTTCATGGGGAGGTGGATCGGCGGCGATAGCCGCCGAGACGGAGGGGCCGCTTGGTTGCGCCGTGATTAAGCCCCTCCACCGCTACACGGTCCCCCTCCCCACGAAGTGGGGAGGAGAGGCGGTCACGGCTTCATCGACCCCGTCTCGATATAGCGTTGGTGCCACGACAGCGCCTCGGTCAGCAGATGCGGCGACTGCAGGCCGTATGAGCCTTCCAGCGCGCGGTCGTAATAGTCCTTCAGCGCGTCGCGATAGTCGGGGTGGGCGCAGTTGGCGATGATGACCCGCGCGCGCTGCTTGGGCGACAGGCCGCGCAGGTCCGCCAGACCCTGTTCCGTAACGATGACCTGCACGTCCTGGGTGATGTGGTCGACGTGGCTGGCCATGGGGACGATGGCCGAGATCTTGCCGCCCTTGGCCGTCGACGGCGTGACGAAGCAGGAAATGTAGGCGTTACGCGCAAAGTCGCCCGAGCCGCCGATGCCGTTCTGGATGCGCGAGCCCATGACATGGGTCGAGTTGACGTTGCCGTAGATGTCAGCCTCGATCAGGCCGTTCATGGCGATGCAGCCCAGACGGCGGATGATCTCCGGATGGTTCGAGATTTCCTGCGGGCGCAGGATGATCTTGCCGCGGAACTGCTCCATCCGGCTGTTCAGATCGGCGGCGGCCTCGGGGCTGAGCGAGAAGGCGGTGGCCGAGGCGACGGTCAGCTTGCCCGAGTCCAGCAGGTCCAGCATCCCATCCTGCAGCACCTCCGTATAGGCGGTCAGGTTCTCGAAAGGACTGTCCTGAAGGCCGGCCAGCACGGCGTTGGCGACATTGCCCACGCCCGATTGCAGCGGCAGCAGATGGGCGGGCAGGCGGCCCAGCTTCACCTCATGCTGCAGGAACTCGAACAGATGCCCGGCGATGGCCGTGGCGCTGGCGTCGGGCGCGGCGAAGGGCAGGTTGCGGTCGGGGCTGTCGGTCTCGACGATGGCGGCGATCTTCGACGGATCGACGCGGAAGACCGTTTCGCCGATCAGGTCGGTCGGCCTGGTCAGCGGGATCGGCACGCGCGCGGGCGGCAGGGCCGTGCCGTAATAGATGTCGTGCATCCCCTCCAGCGCGGCGTTCTGCCAGCTGTTGACCTCAAGGATGATCTGGTCGGCGCGGTCCAGCCAGGTCTTGTTGTTGCCGATGGACGACGAGGGGATCAGCGCCCCGTCCTCACGGATGCCCGACACCTCGACCACCGCCGTCTCCAGGGGGCCGAGGAAACCCTGCCAGGCGACCGGCGCCACCTGCGACAGGTGCATGTCGAGATATTCCATCTCGCCCTTGTTGATCTTCTCGCGGGCGATGGGGTCGGAGTTATAGGGCAGGCGGAACTCGATGCCGTCGGCCTTGGCCAGGGCGCCGTCCAGTTCCGGGCCGGTCGAGGCGCCGGTCCAGACCTTCAGCCGGAACGGGTTGCCGGCTGCGTGCTCGGCCTCGATCCGCTCGGCCAGGGCCATGGGCACGACCTTGGGATAGCCCGAGCCGGTGAAACCGCTCATGCCCACGGTCGAGTTGGCCGGGATTAGGGCGGCGGCGTCCTGGGCGGACATGATCTTCGACTTGAGGGCGGCGTTACGGACGCGGGACATCGCAAACCTGACGACTGTGGCCGGGGAGGGCGCAGGGAAGGGGCGGAGATAGGCCCCGCATCATTCTGATTCCAATACGGCTTTGGTCGTAACGGTCTGTGATCACAAAGGCGTTAGAAGGCGAGGGCAGATCAGGGATGCGCGCGGGCGGGCCGTGCTTCCCTCATTTGCGGAACAGGACTAGAACAAAGCCATGATCACCGCCGCCCTGATGATGCTTCAACTGTCCGCCGCTTCGGCCGAGACCGCGCCGGTCGAGCGCACGCTTGACGCCATGCACGCCGCCGCCTCGGTCGCGGACGGCGAGGCCTATTTCGCGACCTTCACGCCGGACGCCCGCTTCATCGGCACCGACGCGGGCGAGCGGTGGAGCCTGCCGGAGTTCCGCGCCTACGCTACGCCCTACTTCTCGCAAGGGCGCGGCTGGACCTATCGGCCGACGGCGCGGACCGTGACCATCGCTGCCATCGACTGCCGCTGCGTCGCCTGGTTCGACGAGGTGCTGGATAATGACGCCTATGGGACCACGCGCGGCTCGGGCGTGCTGCGCCTGACCGACGACGGCTGGAAGATCGAGCAGTATGTCCTCAGCTTCGCCGTGCCGAACGACAAGGCGCGCGCCGTCGTCGACGCCATCAAGGCCGACTGATGGAGGTTCAGGACGACGCCTTCGTGCTGTCGGCGCGGGCGCATGGCGATACGGGGGCGGTGGTCGATCTGCTGACCGAGCATCATGGCCGTCGCGCCGCCTATGTCGCGGGCGGGGCGTCGCGTCGTATGCGGCCCTTTCTTCAGCCGGGCGCGCGGGTCGTGGCCGATCTGCGGTCGCGGACCTCAGATCAGCTGGGCTCGGCGCGGCTGGAGCCGGTGGGCGAAGGCCCAGCCGCTCTGTTCGACGACCCGCTGGCCCTGACCGGGTTGAGCGCCGCCGCAGCGGTGGCGCAGGGCGCTCTGCCAGAGCGGGAGCCGCACCCCGGCGCCTTCTATGCCTTCGAGGCGCTGATGGGCGCCTTCGCCGTGCCCGAGGTCTGGCCCGCCATCTTCGTGCGGTTCGAGGCCGGGTTATTGGAGGATCTGGGCTTTGGCCTCGACCTGTCGCGATGCGCCTCCACGGGGTCGATGGACGATCTGGTCTGGGTCAGCCCCCGCACCGGACGCGCCGTCAGCCGGGAGGCGGGCGCGCCCTATGCCGACAAGCTGCTGACGCTGCCGCCCTTCATGCTGGGCGCGCAGGCCGGGCTGGGCGAAGGGGACGTGAAGGCGGGGCTGGAGCTGACGGGCCACTTCCTTGAGCAGTTCGTCTTCCACGCCCTGAACCGGCCCCTGCCGCCCGCGCGGGTGTGGATGATCGACAAGCTGGGCGAGGCGGGGCGGCTATAACTGCCCCCACGGCCGCTCATCCCGGTGGCGGGTTAGAGGCGGGTCAGCCCCGCAATCGCCTCGCGCGTTTCCCCTTCCAACATCGCGACCAGTTCGGCAGCAGGCAGGGTGCGGCTCAGCGGCGCGGCTTGACCGGCCCAGTGCGGGGCGTAGCCGTTGTCGCCCTTCGCCCTGGCCGCCGCGTTCAGCGCCTTGCCGAGGTCGTAGGCGTAAGGATAGGCGGCGATCTTCGCTTCATCGGCGCGGCGCATGAAGGCGTTCTCGATGCCGCGCGCCGGGCGGCCGGAGATGGCCGCGCTGACTCGCGTGCGCCCGGCCTCCGCCCCCGACAAGGCTGTCCGATAGGCCGCATCCGCCGCCGATTCCGGGCACGATGCGAAGGCTGTGCCCATCTGCGCCCCGGCGGCGCCCAGCGCCAGCGCCGCCGCGATGCCGGCGCCGTCCATGATCCCGCCCGCCGCGATGACCGGAACCGACAGATCGCGCGCCAGCAGGCGCGTCAGCGGCAGGGTCGCAAAGCGCGGATCGTCGGCAGGGTCGAAGACGCCGCGATGGCCGCCCGCCTCGACCCCCTGGGCGATCACCATGTCGAACCCGGCGGCGACGGCGGCGCGGCCTTCCTCGGGCGTGGTGGCGGATGCGATCAGGACGCAGCCCGCCGCCTTCAGCGCCGCCACCTGATCGGCGCGCGGCAGGCCGAAGTGGACGCTGACCACGGCGGGCCTTTCCTCGACCAGAACGGCCAGCTTGGCGTCGTCGGTCAGGAAGCTCTGATAGATGTCGTTGAGCCGTTCGGGCGGGGCCGCGTCGAACTCGCTGAAGATCGGACGCAGGCTGTCGATCCATGCTGCGTCACGCGCCGGATCCGCCGCGATCGGCGCATGGCAGAACAGATTGACGTTGAACGGCCGGTCGGTCAGCGCCTTGACCGCGCGGATGGCCTTGCGGCTTGCATCAGCGTCTATGGCCCCCAGGGCGATGGAGCCAAGCGCGCCTGCGTTCGACACGGCTGCGGCCAGTTCGGCGGTCGGGGTTCCGGCCATCGGCGCCTGGATCAAGGGGAAGGACAGGCCGAGGCGTTCAGTCAGGGCGGTCTTCATCGGGGCTCCTTCGCGCGTTTCTGCACAGATAGGCGCTGACAATCCCGGCGTCATGCCCCGGCTGCGCTAGACTTTCCTCGTCCGATCATTGATTCGAAGTCGTATGACCATCCACACCCCGACGCCGGACGGCGGCCGCATCGTTGAAGAGCCGATGGGCGAGGCGCTGTCGCGCCGCTATCTGGCCTACGCCCTGTCGACCATCACCAACCGCGCGCTGCCCGACGTGCGCGACGGCTTCAAGCCCGTGCACCGGCGCATCATGTACGCCATGCATCAGATGCGGCTGAACCCGCAGGCGGCGGCGCGCAAATGCGCCAAGGTCGTCGGCGAGGTCATGGGCGGCTATCACCCGCACGGCGACGCCTCGATCTATGAAGCCCTGGTCCGTCTGGCTCAGGACTTCGCCCAGCGTTATCCGCTGGTGGACGGGCAGGGGAACTTCGGCAACATCGACGGCGATAGCGCGGCGGCCATGCGCTATACCGAGTGCAAGCTGACGCCCGCCGCCGTCCTGCTGCTGGAGGGCATCGATCAGGATGCGGTCGATTTCCGCCCCACCTATGACGATCAGGACGAAGAGCCGGTGGTCCTGCCGGCGGGCTTCCCCAACCTGCTGGCCAACGGATCGTCGGGCATCGCCGTGGGCATGGCGACCTCTATCCCGCCGCATAACGTCGGCGAACTGATCGACGCCTGCCACCTGCTGCTGGAACAGCCGGACGCCACGACCGAAGACCTGGTCAAGATCGTCCCCGGGCCGGACTTCCCGACCGGCGGCGTGTCGGTCGAGGGCCACGCGTCCATGCTGGACGCCTATGAGACGGGCCGGGGCGGTGTGCGCCTGCGCGCCGCCTGGGACACCGAGGATCTGGGCCGGGGCGTCTGGCGCATCGTCGTCACCGAAATCCCGTATCAGGTGCAGAAGTCCAAGCTGATCGAACAGCTGGCCGACCTGATCGAGAACAAGAAGGCGCCGCTGCTGGCCGACGTGCGCGACGAGTCGGCCGAGGACATCCGGCTGATCCTGGAACCGAAGTCCCGGACGGTAGAGCCTGAAGTCCTTATGGAAAGCCTGTTCAAGCTTTCCGATCTGGAGACGCGCTTCCCCATCAACATGAACGTGCTGGACGCCACCGGCACGCCGCGCGTCATGGGACTGAAGGACTGTCTGCGGGCCTTCCTGGATCACCGCCGCGTGGTGCTGAACCGCCGCAGCCAGTGGCGCATCGCCCGCGTCGAGAAGCGCCTGCACCTGTTGGAAGGCCTGCGCATCGTCTTCCTGAACCTGGACGAGGTCATCCGCATCGTCCGCGAGGAAGAGCAGCCCAAGGCGGCCCTGATCGCGACCTTCGGGCTAAGCGAGCTTCAGGCCGACTTCATCCTCGACACCCGGCTGCGTCAGCTGGCCCGTCTCGAAGAGATGACGATCGAGAAGGAATTCAAGGAGCTGTCGGAAGAACTTGCAGCGTTGCAGGCGCTGACGTCCTCCGAGGCTAAGCAGTGGAAGGCCATCGGCAAGGAGCTGGAGGCCGTGCGTAAGGCGCTGATCTCGCCACGCCGCACCGTGATCGGCGAGGCGGTTGACGCCTCGGCCTTCGTCGCGCCGGAAGCCTTCATCCCGCGCGAGGCGATCACCGTCATCCTGTCGGATCGCGGCTGGATCCGCGCCGCCAAGGGCAAGGTCGACGACCCCTCCGAGCTGAAGTTCAAGGAAGGCGACAAGCTGGGTTTTCTGATCCCCGCCTTTACGACGGACAAGCTGCTGATCGGCGCCTCGGACGGCCGCATCTTCACTATCGGCGCCGACAAGCTGGCCTCGGGGCGCGGGCACGGCGAACCGTTGCGCCTGATGATCGACCTGGACGAGAAGGCCGACATCATCAACGTCGTGGCGCACGAGCCGGACGCCAAGCTGCTGATCGCGTCGAAAGCGGGCTATGGCTTCGTGGCGCCCGAGAACGATCTTCTGGCCCAGAAGCGCGGCGGCAAGCAGGTGCTGAACGGCGAGATGCTGGCCATGCTGCGCGTGCCGTCGAACCCCCAGGCCGACCACGTCGCCGTCATCGGCGAGAACATCAAGACGCTGGTCTTCACCCTGGCCGAATTGCCCGAAATGGGCCGGGGCAAGGGCGTGAAGCTGCAGAATTACAAGCAGGGCGGCCTGGCCGATGTGACGGTGTTCAACGCCGAAGCCGGGCCTGAATGGGTTGATGGCGGCGGCCGCCGCCGCAACTGGCCCGACTGGAAGGACTGGCTGGGCAAGCGCGCGGGCGCCGGACGCCAGGGGCCGCGCGGGCTGAGGAAGTTTCGCGCCTGACGCGGCGAACCTGTCGCGATTGTCATTAGGAGGGGAGCCATCGGCTCCCCATATTCACGCCTGATATTTCGGAGGAGGCTCAATGATCACCCTGATCATCATCGGCGTCATCGTCGCCATTCTGCTGCTCGTTGTGGTCGGCGCCTACAACCGGCTGGTGAAGCTGGATCAGACGGCGAACCAGTCGTTCGCCGACATCGATGTGCAGCTGAAGCAGCGTCAGGACCTGATCCCCAACCTGGTCGAGACGGTGAAGGGCTACGCCACGCATGAGCGCGGCACCCTGGACGCCGTGACCCAGGCGCGCGCCGCCGCTGCGGGCGCTCGGACGGTCGATGAGAAGGTGCAGGCCGAGAACATGCTGACGGCGACGCTGGGCCGCCTGTTCGCCGTGTCCGAGGCCTATCCCGACCTGAAGGCCAACACCAACTTCCAGCAGTTGCAGATGGACCTGTCGGACATCGAGAACAAGCTGGCCGCCGCGCGCCGCTTCTTCAACAACGCGGTCAGCGAGTTCAACGCCGTGCGTCGCCAGTTCCCGACGGTCCTGTTCGCCGGGATGTTCGGCTTCGGCGCCGACAAGCCTTTCTTCGACGTGGGCGAGAGCGAGCGCGCCGGTCTGAACGCCGCGCCGCCGACGGTGAAGTTCTAAACCCCAATGGCGGTTTTCGGTCAGGCCGTCGGCCTCAAGACCCACATCTGGCGGAACAACGCCCGGTCAGCGATCCTGCTGGCCGGGTTCCCGGTGCTGCTGGTCGGCATATTGTTCGGGGTTCAGGTGCTGATGATGGGGTTCGGCCTGCTGCCCAACTCGGGCGGGGATCTGGGTCAGGACCTGGCGCTGGCGGCCTCCATGCTGGGGTGGACGGTACCCTTCGCCGCCATCGCCGCCGCGATCTGGTTCGTCATCGCCTACTTCGGCAACCAGATGATGATCGACGTCATGACCGGGGCGCGAAAGGTGGAGCGTCGGGTCGAGCCGGAACTCTATAATCTGCTGGAGAACCTGGCGATCTCACGCGGGATGAAGACGCCCGCTTTGCGCATCATCGAGAGCCCGTCGTTGAACGCCTATGCGTCGGGCCTGCATGAGGGCAACTATAGCGTCACCGTCACGCGCGGCCTGATGCAGACCCTGAACCGGGACGAGATGGAGTGCGTCCTGGCGCACGAACTGACCCACGTCATCAACAAGGACGTGCGGACCATGGTGATCGCCTCGATCTTTGCCGGCATCATCAGCGTGATCGCCGAACTGGTGTTCCGCAGCCTGTTCTACATGCGCGGGGGGCGCGGGCGGGACAACAAGAACGCCATGCCGCTGATCCTGATCGGCCTGGCCATCGGGGTGATCGGATTCGGTCTGGCCGCCGTTATCCGCATGACCCTGTCGCGGACACGCGAATATGTCGCCGACGCGGGGGCGGTGGAGCTGACCAAGAACCCGGATGCGATGATCTCGGCGCTGAGGAAGGTGTCGGGCCAGTCCAAGATCGAGGCGCCGGACGAACT
Source organism: Brevundimonas diminuta 470-4 (assembly GCA_000318405.1). Taxonomy (GTDB): domain Bacteria; phylum Pseudomonadota; class Alphaproteobacteria; order Caulobacterales; family Caulobacteraceae; genus Brevundimonas; species Brevundimonas diminuta_B. Next base: position 32,822 of record KB291743.1, read on the forward strand.
GCGCGGCATGTTCCTGGACAACACGGCCGAGAAGACGGGCTTTTCGGGCCTGTTCGCGACCCACCCGCCGATTGAGAAGCGCATCGCCGCGCTGGTGCAGTTCGCCGGCGGCCGTGATGATGGGCCGTGGGGCGCCGCGCCGCAGGCGGCGGGTACGGCGGTGCCGACGACGTAATTCTGTCTCTCCTTGTGGGAGAAGGGCCTTACAGCCGTTCCCAGCCCCAGGGGCGCAGCGCCTCCAGAGGCCGGAACTCGGCCTTGTAGTCCATCTTGGGCGAGCCCTGGACCCAGTAGCCGAGGTAGACGTAGGGCAGCCCCACCGTCCCGGCCTGTTGCAGGTGGTCCAGGATGGCGAAGCGGCCCAGACTGCGGCGCTCCATATCCGGGTCGAAGAAGCTGTAGACCATCGACAGCCCGTCATGCAGCAGATCGGTCAGGCAGACGCCGACCAGACGGCCGGGCCCGCCGTCTTCGCTGGGCAGGCGGTACTCGATCAGATGGGTGCGAACAGCGGTGTCCTCGACCATGGAGACATAGTCGGACCAGCCCATGTCGCTCATCCCCCCGCCGGGGTGGCGGGCGTTCAGATAGCGTTGCAGCAGGTCGAACTGCTCCATCGTCGCCTCGGCCTCGACCAGGTCGCGCGACAGGTCGGCGTTGCGGGCCAGGATGCGGCGGCGCGAGCGCGAGAGTTCGAAATCCGCCACCGGAATCCGCACCGAGACGCAGGCGATGCAGGCCTCGCACGCCGGGCGGTAGGCGATGTTCTGGCTGCGGCGGAACCCGGCCTGGGTCAGGGCGTCGTTGACGTCGGCGCCGTCGCTGAACGGCAGGTTGGCGAAGACCTTCCGCTCGAACTTGCCCGGCAGGTAAGGGCAGGGGGCGCTGGCCGTCATGAAGAAGCGGAGCTGGCGCGAGAAGAAGTGCTGGGTCACGGCTGTCGCTCCGTGACGGTGTCAGCGCCCGCACAGGGGCTGGATGGGTACGCGCGGCTCATGTCTTGATTTGGCGCGCAACCAGCCGATTTCGCAAGCCTTCTTCGCGCAGCGGCCGTATCGCCGCGCTTCCTCACAGGCTGGTGTCGGTCGGCAGGACCGGCGCCTCACGCAGCAGGACGATGGCGATGCGGCGGTTGCCCGCCAGCGACGGGTCGTCCGGATACAGCGGATCGGACCCCGCCTTGCCCGCGACGGAATAGACCCGGTCGGCGTTCACGCCCGCGCCTTGCAGCGTCAGGCGCGAGGCGTCGGCCCGGGCCGAGGACAGGGGCCAGTCGCCGGGGCTGCTGGCGCGGCTGGAGCCGGCGACGGCGCTGGTGTGGCCCGTGATGGAGATGCGATTGGGCAGCTGGTTGATGACCCTGGCCACGGCGCGCAGCAGCAACTGGGCGCGCGGATTGGGGCGCGATGAGCCGTTCTCGAACATCGAGCGGCCTTCCTGATCGACCAGCTGGATGCGCAGGCCTTCGGGCGTCTGATCGATGATCAGCTGTTTCGACAGTTCGGCCAGTTCCGGCATGGACTGCATGGCCTGACGTAGGGATTCGGCGGCGCTGGCGAAGTCGGCGGCCTCGCGCCGGGCGATCTCGGCGCGCAGGGCGGCCTCGCTGGCCGAGGCCAGATTGGAGTTCTGGCCCGCGTCCTGCGGCGCGTCGGGCGCGGCCGGGGCCAATTGTTCGATCACGGCGTTGGAGCCGGCGCCCTTGGCCCCTTCGGAATCGCCCAGCGACGTGCCGCCCAGAATGCCGCCCGAGCCCGAGGTCGAGGCGGACACGTTGGCCGGGGCGAAGTATTCGGCGATGCCGCGCTTCTGTTCCGGGTCGGTCGTGTTGATCAGCCACATCAGCAGGAAGAAGGCCATCATGGCGGTGACGAAGTCGGCGTAGGCCACCTTCCACGCGCCGCCATGGTGCCCGCCGCCGGAAACCTTTTTCACCTTCTTGATCAGGATCGGGCGATCGTTCAGCGCCATGGGCGGGTCCGTCTTAACCGTGTTCGTTCGCCTTACATCCCATGCTGGGCTTAAGAAGCGGTTGCAGAGCGATGCGGCGCCCGTGCGCCCTTGCCGAGCCGCGCCGCACGGCCTAGCTGAGGGCCATGTCCGACGCGTCCGCTTTTCCCGCCGCCGAATTCGATCCTCGCGCCTATCGCCGGGCGCTGGGCGGGTTTGCGACGGGGGTATGCGTGGTCACGGCCCACACGGTCGACGGGCCGATGGGGATTACGGTGAACAGCTTCACCTCTGTCTCTTTGGACCCGCCGTTGGTGCTGTGGTGCATGGACATCAAGTCCGACCGTCACGACGCCTTCGCCGGGGCCGAGCGTTTCGCCGTTCATATGCTGCCGGTCGAAGACAAGGCCATGTCCGACCGCTTCGCCTGGGGCGTGTGCCGCCTGTCGGACGATGAGTTCGCGGTTGATGATCCCGAGCCGCCGCGCCTTCTGAACGCGGTGACGCGGCTGACTTGTCAGACGCACGACCGTATCGTCATGGGCGACCATCTGGTCATCGTCGGCCGGGTCGAGGCGTTCGACACGCGGCCTGGCGACGCGCTGACCTATTTCCGAGGCAAGTACGGCAAGGCGGTCGATCCGACAGCGTGACGCCTTTCCTCCCCACTGTGTGGGGAGGGGGAC
>KB291743.1:35477-137403 GCA_000318405.1 Brevundimonas diminuta 470-4
GCGACAGCGAAACCAAGCGGCCCCTCCGTCACGTCGCCTCCGGCTCCGCGCCACCTCCCCACGAGTGGGGAGGAGAGGTTCAGCCCATCATCCGCGCGGCCTGCGGCGCGAAGTAGCTGATGACGCCGGATGCGCCTGCGCGCTTGAAGGCGTGCAGGCTTTCCAGGATGGCGCGGTCCGGGTCCAGCCAGCCGTTGGCGAAGGCGGCCTGCATCATCGCGTACTCGCCCGACACCTGATATGCGAAGGTCGGGACCTTGAACGTCTGCGATACCAGCCGGACGATATCCAGATAGGGCAGGCCCGGCTTGACGATCAGGGCGTCGGCGCCTTCCGACAGGTCCATCGCCACCTCGCGCAGGGCTTCCTCGGCGTTGGCGAAGTCCATCTGATAGGTCTTCTTGTCGCCGGTCAGCGACTTGGACGAGCCGACAGCGTCGCGATACGGGCCGTAGAAGGCCGAGGCGTATTTGGCCGCATAGCTGATGATCAGGGTGTCGCTCAGGCCGTTGGCTTCCAGCGCTTCACGGATGGCCTGAACGCGGCCGTCCATCATGTCGGACGGCGCCACGGCGTCTGCGCCCGCGTGGGCGTGGATGAAGGCCTGTTCGGCCAGCCGCTCCAGCGTTGAATCGTTGACGATGCGGCCGTCTTCCAGAACGCCGTCGTGGCCATGGTCGGTGTAGCAGTCCAGCGCCACGTCGGTCATGACGCCGATCTCGGGCGCGGCGTCCTTGATGGCGCGGATGCAGTCGGGGATCAGGCCGTCCGGGTCGGTGGCGGCGGTGGCGACGTTGTCCTTCAGCCCGTCGTTCACATTGGGGAACAGGGCCACCATCGGAATGCCCAGATCGCGCGCCTCGACGGCGGCCTTGGCGGCCTCCTTGGGCGACAGGCGGAAGACGCCCGGCATGGAGGCGACCGGCTGGCGGTCCTCGTCGCCGTCGTGGACGATCAGCGGCCAGATCAGATCGGCGGGCGTCAGGGTCGTCTCGGCGACCAGACGGCGCACCCAGGGCTGCGAGCGCAGACGACGCGGGCGGGCGTAGGGGAAGGCGGCGGGCTGGAAGGGCATGGTCATGCGCGCGGCTTAAAACAAAGCGGGGGGAGAGGCAAAAGACGAACTGTCCAAGGAGGCTGGGTCCACCTAACCGCTCATCCCGGCGGACGCCGGGATCCAGTTATTTGGCCACAGGGTCGGTGTTTGAAGTCCGCGCAATGTCACGCCTGAACATCAACGATGTGCGCGTTGCTCGTACTGGGTCCCGGCGTCCGCCGGGATGAGCGGAAATCTGATAGGGGCGCCGACAGCAAGGTGACGCGCGCTCCGCCAGCCGTTAGAAGCGCCCCGAACGCCCCGTCAGAGGGCAGGCTGCAATGCGGGAGCTTTCATGGACTTCGCCCTCACCGACGATCAACGCGCCATTCAGGACGCGGCCCGCGCCTTCGCCGAGGCCGAGCTGGCGCCGCACTCGGCCCGCTGGGACGAGGACAAGCATTTCCCGGTCGACGTGCTGAAGGCCGCCGCCGAAATGGGCTTCGCCGGCATCTATACGGGCGAGGAACATGGCGGCATGGGGCTGGGCCGGGTCGAGGCGGCGCTGATCTTTGAAGAGCTGTCGCGCGGCGATGTGGCGACGGCGGCCTTCATCTCGATCCACAACATGGCGACGTGGATGATCGACAGCTTCGGCTCGGACGATCTGCGGGCCCGCTTCGTGCCGTCGCTGGTCGGGATGGAGAAGATCGCCAGCTATTGCCTGACTGAGCCCGGTTCCGGCTCGGACGCGGCGGCGCTGCGAACGACCGCGGTGCGCGACGGCGACCACTATGTGCTGAACGGGGCCAAGGCCTTCATCTCGGGCGCCGGGACGTCGGACGTCTATGTCGTCATGGTCCGCACGGGCGGGGAGGGGCCCAAGGGCATCTCGACCCTCGTGGTCGAGGCGGGCACGCCGGGTCTGTCGTTCGGCGCCAATGAGAAGAAGATGGGCTGGAACGCCCAGCCGACCGCGGTGGTCAGCTTCGACGACTGCCGGGTGCCGGTCGCCAATCTGGTGGGCGAGGAAGGCGCGGGCTTCAAATACGCCATGGCCGGTCTGGACGGCGGGCGTCTGAACATCGCCGCCTGTTCGCTGGGCGGGGCGCGTCTGGCGCTGGAGACGGCGCAGGAATACGTCGCCGGCCGCAAGCAGTTCGGTCAGGCTATCGGTCAGTTCCAGAACACCCAGTTCGAGCTGGCGGACATGGCTACGGACCTTGAGGCGGCCCGTCTGATGGTGCTGCGCGGCGCCTGGGCCATCGACACCGGCCACGCGGAAAAGACCAAATGGTGCGCCATGGCCAAGCGCCTGACCACCGACGCCTGCTTCCAGATCGCCGATCAGGCGCTGCAACTGCACGGCGGCTACGGCTATCTGAAGGACTACCCGCTGGAGCGGATCGTGCGCGACCTGCGCGTTCACCGCATTCTGGAAGGCACCAATGAGATCATGCGCGTGATCGTGGCGCGCGAGCTGGCGCGGGGATGACGGCCGAGCCTGACGAAGCGATTGGCGTGACGGAAAGTGCGAAGGCGCCTGCCGTTCTGAGCGGCGGCTCGCTTGATCGCGAGGGGCTCTGGGATGTGTGGCGGCGCTTGACGGAGGAATTCCGCTTCGCCCGGCTGGCGCGCCATCTGCTCCGCTCAAGGTCAGGCTGGGGTCTGTACGGTGTGGATGTGATTTCGACGTTGAAGTCCACACCGATGGGGATCGGCGCTGGCGCTATCCTCGCCGGGTTGGACACGACGCAACTGACGGCTTTGTTGGGAATCGCACGCATTAACGCGGCGCGTAACGAGGCTTTGTGGAAGCTGGCGGCGCTGTTTTACGTCTCGGGACCTGTGACGGCGATCCTGGCCAGTTTTCAGATCGCGCCGGAGTTCACACGGATGGTCATGCTCGGAGGCGGCTTTGGCTTTGCCCTGATCATCATCGGCTTATCGGGCAGCCTGCTGGGTTACTACACGATCAACTGGCGGGCAGGGCAGGTGGCGGCTCTGATCGAGCTGGAGCTGGTTGAGCGGGCGCAAACCGTCATGGTTTCAGCCCCTGTATCTGCTGAGTAACGCCGCACGTGGCGATTGTTCTGGAGGAAGTCTTGTCTGAATCTGAAGTCATCACCCGCATCGAGAACGGTGTCGGCCGCATCACCCTGAACCGGCCCAAGGCGATTCACGCCCTGAACCGGGCGATGTGCGAGGCGATGATCGAGGCGCTGCTGGCGTGGCGCGAGGACAGCGCCGTGCAATCAGTGCTGATCGACCATGCGGGCGAGCGCGGCTTCTGCGCCGGGGGGGACATCCGCATGATCGCCGAGAGCGGGGCAGGGGACGCCTCCGAGGCCAAGGCTTTCTTCAAGACCGAGTATCAGCTGAACCATCTGATGTTCGTCTATCCCAAGCCGATCACGGCGGTGGTGGACGGCATCGTCATGGGCGGCGGCGTGGGCATCAGCGAGCCTGCCGACATCCGCATCGCCACGGAGCGCACCACCTACGCCATGCCTGAAACCGGCATCGGCCTGTTCCCCGACGTGGGCGGCGGCTGGTTCCTGCCGCGCCTGCCGGGCCAGACGGGGGTGTGGCTGGCCCTGACGGGCGCGCGGCTGAAGGCGGCGGATACGGTGGCCTTGGGCATCCATACGCACTTTGTGGCGTCGGAGGCCGTCGAGGCGTTGAAGGCCGAACTGCTGGCCGCGCCTGCCGACCCGCAGACGGTCGCTGACCGCGCCGCCGGGGACGCCGGGCTGTCTCCGTTGGCTCCGCACCGTGAGGCCATCGACCGCCTGTTCGCCTTCGACACGGTCGAGGAGATCGTCGCCGCCCTTCAGGCCGACGGCTCGGACTGGGCGTTGAAGCAACTCGACATCCTGAAGACCAAGTCGCCGCAGTCGCTGAAGGTGTCATTGCGCCAGATCCGCACGGGCGCCACCCTTACCGAATTCGCCGACAACATGGCGATGGAATATGCGCTGGGCGGCCGCGTGGTTCAGACCCACGACTTCCAGGAGGGCGTCCGCGCCGTCATCATCGATAAGGACAATGCGCCGAAGTGGTCGCCCGCCGATCTGGCGGGCGTTTCCGATGCGCAGATCGAGGCGTTGTTCGCAGCTCTGCCTTCTGCTGAGGCATGGAAACCGCTGATCAGCTGATTTCGCGCAAGCTTCATTGTTCCGGGCGGGGGAAAAGCCTATCTTGGCGGCATGAGTAAGCGCTGGACCCCCGAATCCTGGAGAAACAAGCCCGTTCTGCATATGCCGACGGACTATCCGGACGCCGCCGAACTGGCGCGCGTCGAAGACGAGCTGCGCGCGATGCCGCCCCTTGTCTTTGCGGGCGAGGCGCGCAAGCTCACCAGCCACCTGGCCCAGGTCGAGGCGGGCGACGCCTTCCTGCTGCAGGGCGGCGACTGCGCCGAGAGCTTCAAGGAGTTCTCGACCGACAACATCCGCGACACCTTCCGCCTGATCCTGCAGATGGCGGTGGTGCTGACCTTCGCCGGTCGCAAGCCGGTGGTGAAGGTAGGCCGCATCGCCGGTCAGTTCGCCAAGCCGCGCTCGTCCCCGGTCGAGGAGATCGGCGGGGTCGAGCTGCCGTCCTATCGCGGCGACATCATCAACGGCATGGGCTTCACGCCGGAAGAGCGCACGCCCGATCCGCAGCGCCTGATCCGCGCCTATAACCAGTCGGCCTCGACGCTGAACTTGCTTCGCGCCTTTGCGGGCGGGGGGTATGCGGACCTCTACAACATCCACCGCTGGACGCTGGGCTTCGCCGATGACGGCGCGGGCGCGGCCTACCGCGAGCTGGCCGACAAGATCACCGAGGCCCTGGCCTTCATGGAGGCGGTCGGCGTCACGCCTGAAACGCATCCCGATCTGTCGCGCGTCGAGGTCTTCACCAGCCATGAAGCCCTGCTGCTGAACGTCGAGGGCGCCCTGACGCGCCTGGACGGCTCGACCGGCGAATGGTTCGACACCTCGGCCCACATGCTGTGGATCGGCGAGCGGACGCGCCAGCTGGACGGCGCCCACATCGAGTTCATGCGCGGCATCTCCAACCCCATCGGGGTCAAGTGCGGGCCGACCATGACGGCGGACGACCTGCTGCCGCTGATCGACGCCCTGAATCCGAACAACATTCCGGGCCGCCTGACGCTGATCGGCCGCTTCGGCCACGACAAGGTGGGCGACCGCCTGCCGGGCTTGATGCGGGCGGTGAAGGCGGCGGGCAAGCGCGTCATCTGGTCGATCGACCCCATGCACGGCAATACGCTGAAGGCGGGCAACGGCTACAAGACCCGTCCGTTCGACCGCGTGATGACCGAGGTCCGCACCTTCATCGATGTGGCCGAGGCCGAGGGCGTCCACCCCGGCGGCGTCCACCTGGAGATGACCGGCCAGAACGTCACCGAGTGCATCGGCGGCGCCCAGGCGGTGACCGAGGACGACCTGTCGAGCCGCTATCACACCCACTGCGATCCGCGGCTGAACGCGGATCAGGCGCTGGAGCTGGCCTTTTTGGTCGCCGAGCGTCTCAAGGCCGGGCGGCAGGCCCGGTCCGAGGCCGCATGACGGCAGAAGACCAGACGCCTGGCCGCGTCGCCTATCAGGGCGCGCCGGGCGCCTTCAGCCATGAGGCCTGCCTCGACCTGCGCCCATGGGACGAAGCGGTCGGCTTTGAGACGTTCCAGGGCGCCATTGACGCGGTCCTGAGCGGCGACTGCCACTGCGCCCTGATTCCGGTCGAGAACTCGACCGTGGGCGTGGTCGAGCCCGCCGCGACGCTGGTGAGAGAGGCGGGGCTGGTGGCGGTCAGCGACGCCTGGCGGCCGATCCGTCTGGCCCTGCTGGGCGCGCCCGAGGCGCGGCTGTCGGACGTGAAGACGGCCGAGAGCCACCCGGTGGCCCTGCAGCAGTGCTCCAAGGCCCTGAAAGAGATGGCGATCACGGCCGTCGAAGTGTTCGACACCGGGGGCGCGGCCGCTGCGGTGGCCGAGGCGGGCGACGTCTCGCGCGCGGCTGTCGCCCCGGCCCGCGCGGCTGAGGTGTATGGCCTGTCGGTTCTGCGCAACGATCTGCAGGATTTCAGCGACAACCGCACACGGTTTGTCCTCTTCGTCGCCTCTGAGACTTGACCGCGCACAAAATTTGCGGCTTTAAGACCCGGTCGGATCAACCCTGATCCAGAAACCGGACCGGATTCATGTCCTCGCTGCGCGCACAAATGACCCTTGAAACCACCACGCGCGCGGTGGCCGGCTTTTATTTTGGCTACGGCTATTACGGCTTTCGATACGCCGGCTGAGGCGTCGGGCTTCTAACCAGACCCTGACTGTCTCGCTGGCGACCGCTTCTCCCCAAGCGGCCAGTACGCGCGTTCACGCCTGACCTTCTGTCGGCGGGACGCGACCTCCCCATCGAAATCCCATGCTGAAAGCCATCTCCCCATGTCGCAATCCGCCATCCAGCAAGTCTGGCCCGCTGAAACCCCCGCCGAAACCGTTGAACTGAGCGCCGAACAGAAGGCGCTGGCCGCCCTGCGCGCCGAAATCGACAGCCTGGACGATCAGATCCTCGAACTGTTCGAGCGCCGTCTGGCCGTCGCCGCCCAGGTGGGCAAGGCCAAGGACGCCCCGACCGGTCCCCACACCAAGCTGCGCCCCGACCGCGAACAGGCCGTCCAGGCCCGCCTCCTGAAGCAGTGCGAACCCGAAAACCGCGAAGCCGTCGAACACCTGTGGCGCGAGATCGTCGGTTGGGGTCTGGCGCGTCAGGGCCGCCTGCAGGTCCAGGTCTGGGCCCCGATCGATCCGGCCAAGGCGGTCGACGGCGCCCGTCTGCGGTTCGGCGCCGCCGCCGACATCAAGCTGGTCCTCGACCCGCAGGCCGCTCTGGCCCATGCCGCCGAGGGCAAGGGCGTGGCTGTCCTGTCGATCAGCGGCGATGATCCCTGGTGGATCGGCCTGCGCCGCGAATGGTCGATGCTGAGCGTGTTCGACGGTTACGGCGGCGAGACGCCTACGTCTCTGGCTGTCGGCAAGATCGATCCGCCGGCCCTGCCCAAGGGCCGCCGCGTGGTGGTCACGGCGGGCGGCGATGCCGGCGACGGTTCGGGCGCGCGCCGCTGGGGCCTGAACACGCACCACGGCTGGACCCTGGCCCTGACCGACGCCGATGTGGCGCCGGGAGAGGTCGAGGGCGGCGTCGGCGCCATCGGCTGACGCAGCGCGTTAACTCCGTCTCAAAGCAGGGCGGGCGAGGGTGGCGTCATGGTCCAGCCCGTCCTGCATCGACTGCCGCTTGCCGTCGCCTTTTCGGCGGGCGCCCTGACGCTGGCTAGCTGCGGCGTGAACGAACGCGATCCGCATCGTTTCGAGGCCCTGGCGCAGTCTGTCGCCGCCATCCCGGTATCGGCTGAAGGGGAAGGCGAGGCGACGGCGTCGTCCGTCACTCCGCGTCAGCGCGCAGCGCCGCTGAAGGTCGAACTGATGACCCCGCACGAGTTGTGGGACGAGCGCGAAGGTCTGGTCGCCAAGGAAGGTCTGGGCAGGGTTCGTCGGACCTCTGCGGCTACGCCCGCCGCAAGCGCGTATCCTGATTTCGAGGCTCCTGGGCCCGCCGTCCCGACCGAACGACCATCGACGCCGACAGCACGCCATGTGCAGCTCGGCGCCTTTTCCAGCGAGGAGGGCGCACGGGCGGCATGGTCGCGCCTGAGCCGCAGCGCGGGCGGCGCGGCCCTGTCGGGGCTTCAGCCTGCTTATGAAGCGGTCGAGGTCGGCGGACGCCATCTGGTCCGGTTGAAGGTCGCCGCCACGCCTGAACAGGCGCAGATTCTGTGCCGCGATCTGGCGGCGTCGGACCCCTGGTGCGCGCACTCCGGCGGCGCGGCGGCCTGATCGTCCACAGGCTCAGCTTAAGGTTTCGTTGACGATTGCCCCTCGGAGGCTGATCTTGCGGCCCATGGGCGGGCGGCGGACGAAGATGAGTCGCGCCTGCTGATCACAGTGGGATTTCACATGGCGCAGCCTCAGGTCATCGTCATCGGCAATGAAAAGGGCGGGGCGGGCAAGTCCACCCTGGCCATTCACATCGTCACCGGCCTTCTGCACGCCGGACGCAAGGTCGCCATCATCGATCTGGACCTGCGCCAGCGCTCGATGGAGCGGTTCTTCGCCAACCGCGTCGCCTGGACCAAGGCCAACGGTCACGAACTGCCGCTGCCCTTCGTGCCGGACATGGGCGACGGCAAGGCGCTGCATAAGGCCGATGAGGCCGAGCAACTGGCGCGTTTCGAGGCCGCCTATGCCGAGGCGAAGGGCGTCGCCGACGTCATCGTCATCGACACGCCGGGCGGGGATACGCCCCTGTCGCGCGCCGCGCACGGCCGGGCCGATCAGATCGTCACCCCGATGAACGACAGCTTCGTCGACTTCGATCTGCTGGGCGAGGTGGACCCGGTGACGCTGGATCTGGTCAAGCCGTCCATCTATTCTGAAAGCGTCTGGGAGGCGCGCAAGCACCGCGCCATCACCGAGGGCCGCCAGGTGACGATCGACTGGATCGTAGTCACCAACCGTCTGGCCGTGGCCGAGGCCCGCAACCGTCGCCGTCTGGCCTCGCGCATGGCCAAGCTGGCCAAACGGGTCGGTTTCCGCGTCGGGCCGGGCCTGCGCGACCGGGTCATCTTTCGCGAACTCTTCCCCTTCGGCCTGACGGTGGCGGACCTGTCGAACGACATCCGCCCGGTGTCGGTGTCGCTGGCCCACGTGGCGGCGCGTCAGGAAATGCGTAACCTGATGCAGGCCTTGGGGCTGGACGACGCCATCGCGGCGATGGACGCGGCGGCCTGATCGCTTGACGGGCCGATAGAGCTTCATGGGATTGATCTGGCTGGGTCTGGCCGCCGTGGCCCTGTGGGCGCTGGTGCGGCTGGGCCGTCAGACCGAGCGCGCGCGGCGCGGCCACTGGCGCATCTCGGCGACCATATTGAGCGCGGCCCTGCTGGCCGGGGCGGTGCTGGCGGCGGCCCGCGGAGCGTGGCTGATCAGCGGCGGCATGGCGCTGGCGGGCGTTTGGCTGGCGGTGCAGTCGCGCGTCCGCCCCCCCGCGCCCAAGGCTCAGCCCTCGGAGCGGATGAGCGAAGCCGAGGCGCGGGCGATTCTGGGCGTGACGGCCGGGGCCGACGCGCAGACGGTGCAGGCCGCCTGGCGACGCCTGATGGCGCGCGCCCATCCCGATCAGGGCGGGACCGAAGGTCTGGCCGCCCGCGTCAACGCCGCGCGTGATCGCCTGCTGAAGGGATAGTGGCCCGGCGGTCAGAACCCGAGTTCGGCCTCGCCGCGCAGAATGGCCTCGGCTTCCGGGGTGTGCTTGGCCCCCCCGCGGTCATGGACGATCAACGGCGGCAGAAGGCGCAGGGGCGCCTTGCCCGTCTTGATGGCCTGAACCAGCACTCGTTTGGCGGGCTGATCGACGTAAGGCTGGATCGGGCGAATGGCGAACGAACCGGCCTTGGGCGCCAGCAGCGCCAGGATGTCCGCCAGCCGGTCGGCGCGGTGGATGATGACGATGCGTCCGCCCTCGCGCACCGCCTTCAACAGAAAGCCGGTCCAGGCGGACAGGCCGTCGTCGGCCATCCAGGCGCCGCGCTTGCCCTCGGCGGGGGCGCGCAAGGCGCCGGGGTCGTCGAAAAAAGGCGGGTTGCTGATCGCCCAGTCGAACGGCGGCAGGTCCAGGGCGCGAAAGGCGTGGGCCACGTCGCCGTCCAATATGGTCGTGCGCGAGGCGGCCTGATTCAGCTCGGCGTTCTGTCGGGCCAGCTCGGCGGCGGCGGCGTCGCGCTCCAGTCCGGTCAGCAGGGCTTCGGGCCGTCGCGCGGCGATCTGCATCAGCACCGCCCCGGCGCCGCAGCCGGCCTCGATTACCCGTTCGCCCGGTCGAGCCCCGACGGCGGCTGCCAGCAGACCCGCGTCCAGACCGGCGCGATAGCCGCGCGCAGGCTGGCGCAAGCGTATGCGTCCGCCCAGCAGAGCGGATTCCGAAACATCGGCGGCGGTTGTAAGGGATGACTCGGCTTGACCCATCATGACGCCGCCACCATTGTGCGCCGCGTCGCGTCCGGGCAAGCGGATGCGTGTGAATTTCGGGCGAATCTCCCCCTTCGCCCCTGTGCTGAAAGAGATTTTCGTGGACGCAGCTCTCGCCGTCGCCTCCCGGCCCAAGTGCGATGTAGACGCCCTGGTTCGTCTGGCCAAGGACGACATGGCGGCGGTCGACGCCCTCATCATCGCGCGGATGCAGTCGGATGTGCCGGTGATCCCCCTGCTGGCCGAGCATCTGGTCTCGGCGGGCGGCAAGCGTCTGCGTCCTCTGCTGACGGTCGCTGCGGCGCGCGCGACGGGCCAGACCGGCGACATCGAAGGCCCCAAGAAACTGGCCGCTTCGGTCGAGTTCATCCACACCGCCACCCTGCTGCATGACGATATCGTCGACGGCTCGGAAATGCGCCGGGGCAAGGTCGCGGCGCACCTGATCTGGGGCGCGGCCTCTTCGGTGCTGGTGGGCGACTTCCTGTTCGCGCGGGCGTTCGAACTGATGGTCGAGACGGATTCGCTGCGCGCGCTCGGCATTCTGGCGCGGGCCTCGGCGGTGATCGCCGAGGGCGAGGTGCTGCAACTGACGCGCGCCCATGACCTGAATCTGGACCTGGACACCTATCTGCAGATCATCCGCGCCAAGACGGCCGAGCTGTTCGCCGCCGCCGCCGAGTCCGGCGCGGTCGGGGCGGGCGCCACGGATGAACAGGTCGCGGCCCTGCGCGACTACGGCATGGGCCTGGGCATCGCCTTCCAGCTGGCGGACGACGCCCTGGACTACGGCGGCGCGACCGAGACGCTGGGCAAGAACGCGGGCGACGACTTCAACGAAGGCAAGGCGACCCTGCCTTTGTTGCTGGCCGTTCAGCGGACCAAGGGAACCGAAGATCTGTTCTGGGACCGCGTCATCACCAAGGGCGACCGCAAGCCCGAGGACTTCGAGCGGGCGCGCCAGTTGATCGTCAGCAGCGGCGCCGTGGAAGCCACGCTGGATACGGCGACGGAATACGCCGACCGCGCCAAGGCCGCCCTGCAGGTGCTGCCCGCCGGGCCATGGAGCGCGGCGCTTGAGGCGCTGGCCGATTTCGCCGTCAGTCGGGCCACCTGATGCTGGCGGCGCTTCTTGTCGCGGGGCAGATGGCCGCGCAGGAGCCGCCGCGCTTCACCCTGACGCCGGAACCCGGCGACGCCCTGAGGGCTGAACTCTTTCGTCTGGAGCCGGGCGATCCCGGAGGTCAGGCGCGCGCCCTGCTGGGCGAAGACATGATGCGGGACGACGCCGAACTGGCCGTGCGTTCCGTGCCGCCGATCATCATGCTGTATCGTGAAGGCAGCCTGCCGGACGGCCCGATGGTGCTCTACGCCGGGCCGGGCGTGGACGGAGAGCCGGACGCCGCCTGCCGTCTGTCGCGCATACCCGGCGGCATGGTCGACAACTCGCACCGCGTTCTCGTCTGGTGCAGCGAGTTCATCCTGAAAACGGCGCCGGCGTTGAACATTCCGCCGGCGCCGATTCACTGAGGCCTTATTTCAGGCTGGCGCAGAAGCGCTGGATGCGGGTGCAGCCTTCTTCCAGCACCGCCTCCGATGTGGCGTAGCTGATGCGGAAATAGGGGCTGAGGCCGAAGGCCGCGCCCTGGACTACGGCCACGCCCTCGGCGTTCAGCAGCTCGGCGGTGAAGGTCTCGTCATTGTCGATGACCACGCCCGAGGGCGTCGTCTTGCCGATCAACTGTTCGATCGACGGATAGACGTAGAAGGCGCCTTCCGGCTTCGGACAACGAATGCCGTCGGCCTGATTCAGCATGGAGACGACCAGGTCGCGACGCTTCTCGAAGGCGGCGGCGCGTTCGGCCAGGAAGTCCTGCGGGCCGTTCAGGGCCTCGACGGCGGCCCACTGGCTGATGGACGAGGGGTTGGAGGTCGTCTGGCTGGCGACCTTGCGCATCAGGTCGATCAGCGGCTTGGGGCCGCCCGCATAGCCGATGCGCCAGCCGGTCATGGCGTAGGCCTTTGACACGCCGTTGCAGGTCAGGGTGCGGTCATACAGGTCCGGCGCGACCTGGGCGATGGTGACGTAGTCGAAGTCGCCATAGACGAGGTGCTCATACATGTCGTCGGTCAGGATCCAGACCTGCGGATGCTTGCGCAGCACCTCGGCCAGGGCTTCCAGCTCGGCGCGGGTATAGGCGGCGCCGGTCGGGTTCGACGGGGAGTTGAGGATCAGCCACTTGGTCTTGGGCGTGATGGCGGCGTCCAGCACTTCGGGGCGCAGTTTGAAGCCGTCGGCTTCCTCGCCGACCACGGTGACGGGCTCGCCGCCGGCCAGCAGGACCATGTCCGGGTAGGACACCCAGTAGGGCGCGGGTACGATCACCTCGTCGCCCGGATTCAGGGTGGCGACGAAGGCGTTGTAGATCACCGGCTTGCCGCCCGAGGCGACGTGGATCTGGTTGGTCTCGTAGGTCAGGCCGTTTTCACGGGCGAACTTGGCGACGATGGCCGCCTTCAGTTCGGGCATGCCGTCGGCGTCGGTGTATTTCGTCTCGCCGCGCTTGATGGCCTCGATGGCCGCCGCCTTGATGTTGTCCGGGGTGTCGAAGTCGGGCTCGCCGGCGCCCAGACCGATCACGTCCCGACCCTGACGTTTCAGCTCGCGCGCCTGGGCGGTCACGGCCAGGGTGGCCGAAGGCTTGACGCGGGCGAGGGAGGCGGACTGAAGGCTGGACATGGCTATCCTGTCTGGAGGATGTGAAGAGAGCCGGGGAGGCGAAGGCTTGATACGCAACCCCGCAGGGCCGCACAACGTTTGTGCGCGTCGCGGACGATCAAAAGGCGATTTGGGCGAAATTTATGCGGCGCGTCGTCGATTTTCTGCTGAATATGGAGGCCAGGCGGTGGCGAACCCTGGCCGTGACCCTGCTGTTGCTGGCGGGAATCATCGCCCTGTTCGCCCTGGGCAAGACGCAGTTGGCGCTGGGGGCCGAGGACCAGCTGGAGCACTGGCTGGCGGGGTATCGCGCCGGGCCGTGGGGACTGGCGGCGGCGGTTGTCGTCTTCACCCTGTCGGCCTTCATCGGCGTGCCGCAGTTCCTGTTGATCGCCGCCTGCGTGGTGGCGTTCGGGCCGTGGTTTGGATTTCTCTATAGCTGGATCGCCACCATCGCCTCGGCGGCCGTGACCTATTGGTTGGGGCGCGGACCGACCGCACGGACGCTGGAGCGTTACGGCGGCGGGACGGTCGAGCGCATCCGCAGGTTCGTCGGCCGCAACGCCTTTTCGGCCAGCTTCATCATCCGCAATGTCCCCTCGGCGCCCTTCATCGTCGTGAACATGGCCTTCGGGGCGGTGCGCGCCTCATTCCCGGCCTATCTGGCGGGGTGCGCGCTGGGCGTCCTGCCCAAGACGGCGTTGGTCGCCTTCTTCGGCGGATCCTTCATGGCGGCGGTCAGCGGCGACGGCGTCTGGACCTCGGTGATCCTTGCGGCGGTCGCGGGCGTCTGGCTTGTATTGATGCTGGCTGTGCGCGAGTGGGTGAAGCGCCGTGAGGCTGCGCGCGGCCTGTCAGTCGATTGATCGGAGAACGACCATGCTGAAGCTCTATTATTCCCCCGGCGCCTGCGCCATCGCCTCGCACATCGGCCTGGAAGAGGCGGGCGCGGACTATGAGATCGAGAAGATCGACCTGCGCGCGGGTCAGCAGCGGACGCCCGAATATCTGGCGATCAATCCTGCGGGCGTGACCCCGGCGCTTCAGACCTCCGAGGGCGTGATCACCCAGAACGCAGCCATTCTGGCCTATGTGGCCCAGACGCATCCGCAGGCCGGGCTGGCCGATCTGAAAGACCCGTTCAAGTTCGCGCGGTTGCAGGCCGTCAACGGCTGGCTGGCCTCATCGCTGCATCCGGCCATCGGCAAGACGCTGTTCTCCAGGCCGCCGCTGGAAGGCGACGCGAAGGATGAGGCGGTGAAGATTGCGCTGGAGAAGTACGATCTGGCCGAGAACCATGTGCTGACCGGCCCCTGGGTCATGGGCGAAGATTATTCGATGGCGGACGGTTATCTGATGGTCTTCACGCGCTGGGCGCGTCAGGCGGGCCTGCTGGACAAGACCCGGTTCGCCAGGCTGAACGACCATCTTGACCGGGTGCAGGCGCGCCCGGCCGTACAGCGCGTGCTTGAGGCCGAAGGCGTTCCGGCGGTCTGATCCGCGCGCGGCCCAAGCGGGGCTGGAAAGCTTGACCGGCAAGGCTTTCAAGCCTTGCCGTGACAAGCCTGTGATCGAGAAGCCATAGGCGCTTGCAATCCCCGCGGCATGAGGGCAAACGGGCCTGTAGTCGGCTCGGCGAAGACGGTCAGGACGGCTTTGCGGTTACGCGAAGCGGGGGTAGGGCGTCGCCACAGCGGACGAATGAAATTCACGCCCTTGCAGGCCCGAACTAAAGCGGTAACCGACGCCCATGCTTTCACCCCTCTTCGGCATGATTTCCAATGACATCGCGATGGATCTGGGGACGGCCAACACCCTGATCTACATGCGCGGCAAGGGGATCGTCCTGAACGAGCCGTCGGTCGTCGCCCTGCGCAACGTCGGCGGCCGCAAGATCGTTCACGCTGTCGGCCTTGAGGCCAAGCAGATGCTGGGCCGGACGCCCGGCCACATGGAAGCCATCCGCCCGATGCGCGATGGGGTCATCGCCGACTTCGAAGTCGCCGAAGAGATGATCAAGCACTTCATCCGCAAGGTTCACAACCGCAAGGGTTTCGTGAACCCGAAGATGATCGTCTGCGTCCCCTCGGGCGCCACGGCGGTTGAGCGCCGCGCCATTCACGACAGCTGCCTGAACGCCTCGGCGCGCCGCGTCGGCCTGCTGCCCGAGCCGATGGCCGCCGCGATCGGCGCCGGACTGCCGATCCATGAGCCGACCGGCTCGATGGTCGTCGACATCGGCGGCGGCACGACCGAGGTGGCGGTGCTGTCTCTGTCGGGCGTGGTTTATTCGCGTTCGGTGCGCGTCGGCGGCGACATGATGGACGACGCCATCATCGCCTATATGCGCCGCAACCATAACCTGCTGATCGGCGAAACGACCGCCGAACGCATCAAGAAGGACATCGGCACCGCCCGCGTCCCGGCCGACGGCGAAGGCCTGTCGATCGAGGTCAAGGGCCGCGATCTTATGCAGGGCGTGCCGCGCGAAGTGAAGATGAGCGAGCGTCAGGCGGCGGAAGCCCTGGCCGAGCCGGTGGCCCAGATCGTCGAGGCCGTGAAGGTCGCTTTGGAGGCCACGCCGCCGGAACTGGCCGCCGACATCGCCGACAAGGGCATCATGCTGACGGGCGGCGGCGCTCTGCTGCGCGGTCTGGACACCGAAATCCGCGATCACACGGGCCTGCCGGTCCAGGTGGCGGACGATCCGCTGTCGTGCGTCGCCATCGGCTGCGGCAAGGTGCTGGAGCACCCGTCGTGGATGAAGGGCGTGCTCGAGGCCTCGCTCTAAAAACGGACTGACTGGCCGCCGGGGGCGCCGCAGACTGCCATAGGCCGCCCCCGACGGTTGTTTCACACGCGAAGGCGGGCCTCGGCCCGCTGATCCCTGAGCTCTAGCAGGAAGGGCTGGCCGTGGCGTTTCGCGACGGACCGTTCGAGAATCTGAAGGTGCCGCTGGCCTGGACGGCCGCGGTCATGGTTGTCGGCGGCATTGTCGCGGCGATCATGCTTCTGCTCGCCGATCGCCCGCCGCCCAGCGTGGACGATCTCCAGCCCGCACAGGCGGCGTTCGATACCGCCGCCGGAACGACGGGCGGGGTGTTGGCGGCGCCTGTCCGGTGGACCGGCGACGCCGTCGACTTCGTCAAAGGCTATTTCTTCGCGGTCTCCGAGAACCGTCGCCTGCGTCGTGAACTGGCGGAGATGAGCGCATGGCGCGACGACGCCCTGGCGCTCAAGAACCTGAACGCGCGCTATGAACAACTGCTGGGCCTGCAGACCGAACCGCCGATCGAGATGACGGCCGGGCGGGCCATTACTGATGCGCGCGGCCCCTTCGCGCGCTCGCGCCTGCTGAACGTCGGCGCCGCCAAGGGCGTGCGCGTCGGTAATCCGGTCTTGAGCGAACATGGCCTGGTCGGCCGTATCGCGGGCGCCGCCGGGGGTTACAGCCGCATGGTGCTTCTGACCGATGTGGCTTCGCGCATTCCTGTGATGGTCGAACGCACCGACGCGCGCGCCATGCTGACCGGAGACGGCAGCCGCAGCCCGCGTCTGGACTATGTGCGTGGACAAGGCTCGGTGCAGGACGGCGACCGCATCCTGACCTCGGGCGATGGCGGCGGATTCCCGCGCGGCCTGCCGGTCGGCGTCGTGGCCAAGGGGGTCGACGGCTCCTGGCGGGTCAAGCTGTACAGCGACCGCACCGCCATCGACTATGTGCGCGTCCTGCTGTTCCAGGATTTCGGCCAGTTGGCTGACCAGAACGCATTGAATGCGCCGCCGCTGTCCAGCCTGAAGACGGCGCCGCCGCCGACCCCCGCCCAGGCCGCCGCCATTCAGGATGTGGCGACCCGCCGCGCCGCCGCCGTCAAGGCCGCCGCTGACCGTGTGCGCGCCGCCAACGCGGCCCCGCCGCCGGATCAGACCGTTGCGCCGCCCCAAGCCGCGACGCCGCCGGCCGCGCCTGCGGCTGGAACGCCCGACGGGGGCCGCGAGTGAGAAGGACGATCACCGTACGGATGGTCGGTCCGATGCAGTGGATCGGCTACCCGGCGCTGATCGCCGCAGCCGCGACCATTCTGTTCGCCATTCCGCTGCGCCTGTTCGGCCTGACCTTGCCCGAGCCAGTCTGGCCGATGGTGCTGGCCTTCGCCTGGCCGCTGATCCGGCCGTCGATGCTGGCGCCGGTCGTGCTGTTCGGTCTGGGGGTGTTTCTGGACTTCTTCTGGGGCGGCAAGGCGGGGATGTGGGCGCTTAACCTGCTGCTGATCTATGGAGCCATTCTGCTGGCTTCGAAATATCTGGCGGGGCAGGCGACCATCGTCCTGTTCGCCCTTTATGTCGCCTCGACGGGCCTGGCGTTTGCGGTCGCCTATTTCGTGACGCGGGGCAGCCTTGGGAATGCGCCCAATCTGCTGGCTATCATGGGGCAGATGATCCCGACGCTGCTGCTCTTTCCCCTGGCCAACTGGCTGATCGAGCGTTTCGACGACGCGGACGTGCGATTCCGATGAGCAGCGAACCGCATATCTTCTTTTCCGATGTGAACGAGCGCCAGGGCTCCTTCCTGCGGCGCACCATGCTGATGGGCGGGGCGACGACGCTGGGCGGTCTGGCCCTGGTCGGGCGGCTGGCGCATCTGCAGCTGTTCAAGTCCGAAGAGTTCGCCACCCTGGCGACCCGCAATCAGTTCAACTTCCGTCAGGTGCCCCCGCCGCGGGGCCTGATCAAGGACCGCAACGGCGTGGTCATCGCCGGCAACCGGCCTAGCTTCCGCGTGCTGGTCGTGCGCGACGAGACCAAGGACCTGGACCAGACGCTGGACCTGCTGGGTCAACTGCTGCCCGACACGCTGGAGCGGCGACGGACCATCATCCGCGAGGTCAACGCCGCGCCGCGATTCTCGCCCGTTCCGGTCAAGAGCGACCTGACGTGGGAAGAGTTCTCCAAGGTCAATCTGCACGCGGCCGAGCTGCCCGGCGTCATGGCTGACATGAACGAGGCCCGCTACTATCCGCACGGCGGCGCCTACGCCCATGTGGTCGGCTATGTGGCCAAGGTGTCGGATCGCGACGTCAAGGCGATCCGCGACAAGGGCGAGCAGCCGCCCGCCATCCTGTTCAACCCCGGTTTCCGCATCGGCCGTCAGGGCATTGAGCGCTCGCTGGATCTGGATCTGCGCGGCGTCGAAGGCGGCAAGCGGGTCGAGGTCAATGCGCGCGGCCGCGTCGTGGCCGAGGACATCGCCGGATCGCGTCCGGCGGTGCAGGGCTCAGAGGTCGTGCTGACGCTGGACAACGACGTCCAGCAGCGGGCGCTCGAAGTCTTCGGCGAAGAGGCCGGAAGCATGGTGGTCATGGATGTGCGCAACGGCGACATCTTGGCGATGGTGTCGTCGCCGTCGTTCGATCCGAACCTGTTCGTGTCGGGGGTGCCGTCCCGGATTTATCGCGCCCTGGCCGACTATGAACGCCGTCCCCTGCTGGATAAGGCGCTGAGCGGCACCTTTGCGCCGGGCTCCACCTTCAAGCCGGTCGTGGGGCTGGCGGCGATGAAGCGGGGGCTGGACCCGTCGCGGCGCATCTTCTGCGGCGGCAGCTTCTTTCTGGGGCGGCGGTTCGCCTGTCTGGGGCGACACGGCGCGCTGGATTTGCGCGGGGCCATCAAGGCGTCGTGCAACGTCTACTTCATGACCCTGGCGACCGAGATGGGGCCGGACGCCATCGCCGAGACGGCGCGGGATCTGGGCTTTGGACAGACTTTCGATATCGGCATCGGCGGCCAGAAGGCCGGACTGGTGCCGGACCGCGAGTGGCGCCGCAAGAATCCGGTGCGCGGCGACACGAAATGGTATCCGGGCGAGAACCCCAGCTATGGCATCGGCCAGGGCGCGCTGACGGTGAACGCCCTGCAACTGGCCGTCTATACGGCGCGGGTGGCCAACGGCCGCAAGGCGGTGACGCCGCGCCTGATCAAGTCGATCGGCGGGGTGGAGCAGGGCGGCAGCGCCTTCGCCGATCTGCCCTATACGCCCGAGATGCTGAAGGTGTTGCGCGACGGCATGGAGGCGGTGACGGCCGCCGGGGGCACCGGCTTCCGCAACAGCCAGCTGGGGTTGGGCACGGTCAAGATGGCGGGCAAGACCGGCACGGCCCAGGCGCGCAACTATGGCTCCGGGTCGCGCAAGGGGGCGGGCCGCCCGTGGGACCAGAAGGACCACAACCTTTTCGTGGCCTATGCGCCGACCGACAACCCGCGCTACGCCGTCTCGGTCATCGTCCAGCACGGCGGCCTGGGCGGGGGCACGGCCGGGGCGCCGCGCGCGCGCGAAGCGATGAAGGTGGCCCTGCTCAAGGATCCTGAGATCCGCGCCCGCATCGAATCGGCCGGTTTCGAGGCTCAGGAAGACGCGGGCGTCCGCGAGGCCGAGGCCAGAGGCGAGCCCATCGACAACGGCGATGCCGACGCAGGCGCCGCCGTCGCCCCGCCGCCGCTGACGGAGCCCGGACAATGACCGCTTCCGCCCTGACCCGCCCCGGCGAACGCGATCGCCTGTCCACCAAGTTCGCAGAGCTGGACTGGCGCATCATCGGCCTGCTGTGCATCCTGGCCGGGATCGGCACGGCCATGCTCTATTCGATTGCGGGCGGCCACTGGCAGCCGTGGGCGGCCAAGCATCTGATCCGTTTCGGGGTCCTGCTGGCGGGCATGATCGGCCTGGCCATGGTCCACCCGAAGTGGTGGTTCCACGCGGCCTATCCCGTCTATGGCGTCCTGCTGTTTATGGTGATGCTGGTTGAGTTCACGCCGCTGGGGTACGTGGCGGGCGGCGCCAAGAACTGGCTGCACCTGGGCTTCATCCGCATCCAGCCGGCCGAGTTCGTCAAGATCGGCCTCGTGCTGGCCTTGGCGCGCTGGTATCACGGACATTCGGCGCAGGACGCGCGCTGGTCGTGGAAGCTGTTGTTTCCGGCCGGGATTATCGGCGTTCCCTTCATCCTGGTGGCCAAGCAGCCGGACCTCGGCTCGGCCATGATCATCGGCCTGACCGGGGCGGTGATGATGTTCATGGCGGGGTTGAGCTGGCGCGTGATCGGCGCTGGCGTCGCCGCCGCCGTGGCGGTCATCCCGCCTTTCGTCATGTTCGGCATGCATGATTATCAGCGTAACCGGGTCCTGACCTTCCTGAACCCGGAAGCCGACCCGTCGGGCACGGGCTACAACATCATCCAGTCCAAGATCGCCCTGGGGTCGGGGGGATTGATGGGCAAGGGTTATGGTCTGGGCAGTCAGAGCCAGCTGGAATTCCTGCCGGAGCGCCACACGGACTTCATCTTTTCGACGGTGTCGGAAGAGTTCGGCTTCATCGGCTCCTTCACCGTCATCGCCTGTTATGTGGCGCTGATCCTGATTTCGTTGCGGATCGCGGCGCTGTCGCACAGTCATTTCGGTCGTTTGAGCGCGGCGGGCATGACGGCCTTCGTGGCCCTGTTCGTGCTCATCAACGGGGCGATGGTGATGGGGCTGGCGCCCGTCGTCGGCGTACCCATGCCGATGCTGTCCTATGGCGGGTCGTCGATGATGACGGTGATGGTCGGCTTCGGCCTGATCCTGTCGACGCGCGTGCACCGCTATGTCGAACTGCCGAAGGGACAGGGGCTGTTCTGACCGCTCCTGCGCGCTAGGTTTGCGGCATGACTGAAGACAAGCCCGAAATCCAAGCCGCCCCCGAAGCGCCCAAGGCCGACCCCGCCATGTTCTCGGACTGCGGCGACACGCCCTGTCCGCAGCCTGTGCTGGCGGACCCCCAGAACGAGGCGGCCGTCCTCGCCGAGGGCGTTCGGATGCGGGACAATCCGGCGGAATGGGCCTTTGTCCGCCTGTCCAAGCTGATCGAGGAATTCGAGGCCAATCTCGACAAGGACGAAGAGATCGGCGCGCGCGTCGTCGGCCTGCCGGGAGACGGTACCATGCAGATCGTGGACGTGGGCTTCTGGGGACCCGATCTCATCATGTTCTTCGGCCGCAACGCCGACGGCAAGCCGGTGCGTCTGATCCAGCACTACAGCCAGATCAATGTGGTGCTGAGCGCGGTGAAAAAGCCGGAGGAGCGCGAGGCGCGCCGCATCGGCTTCCAGCTCAACGAGATGGTTCAGAAGACCAGTCCGAAACCGGGGGGCTGATCGCGTCGCGCGACACAGCCGTCCGACGGCTTAAAGCGCCGCCGCCCAGTCGGTGGCGCGGATCAGGCTGTCGATGATGCCCGGCTCGGTCGAGGCGTGGCCGGCGTCGCCGATGATGTCCAGCTTGGCCTCGGGCCAGGCGCGGTGCAGGGACCAGGCGCCCGAGATCGGCGTCACCACGTCAAAGCGCCCCTGCGCGATCCAGCAGGGGATGTGGCGGATGGCCCCGATGTTGTCGAGGATCCAGTTCTCGCTGTCCATGAAGCCGCCGTTGGTGAAATACCAATTCTCGATCCGGGCGAAGGCGACGGCGAACTCTGGATCGGCGAACTTGTCCGGTTTGCCCGACGGCCCCTGGATGCTGACGGTCTCGCCTTCCCAGGTGGCCCAGGCGACGGCGCAGCGGTCGCGTTCCTCGATATCGTCGCCGGTCAGGCGCTTGTAATAGGCGGCCATCAGGTCGCCGCGCTCGGCCTGCGGGATCGGGGCCAGGAAGCGTTCCCAGGCGTCCGGGAAGATCATCGAGGCGCCGTCCTGATAGAACCAGTGCAGTTCTTTTTTGGTCAGCAGGAAGATGCCGCGCAGCACCAGCGCCAGACAGCGATCCGGGTGCTTGATGGCGTAGGTCATCGACAGGGTCGAACCCCACGACCCGCCGAACACAACCCATTTGTCGATGCCCAGCTTCTCGCGCAGGCGCTCGATGTCGGCGACGAGGTCCCAGGTTGTATTGTCTTCCAGCGATGCGTTGGGCCGCGACAGGCCGCAGCCGCGCTGGTCGAACATGACGATGCGGTATTTGGCCGGATCGAAATAGCGGCGCATCCCCGGATTGACCGCCCCGCCGGGGCCGCCGTGCAGGACGATGACCGGCACGCCGTGCGGATTGCCGCTTTCCTCGTAATAGATCTCGTGGACGCTGTCGGTCGGCATCCAGCCTGAGGCGTAGGCTTCGATCTCGGGATAGAGGTCGCGGCGGGGCGTTTCGTTCACGGCAAACATGCTGGGACCCTGTTCTGCTTGAGATTAGGCGTTGTTGGGCGCGGCTTTGAGAGCGGCGGCGACGATCAGGCACCAGGCCGCGATCATCATGACCCCGCCGACCGGGGCGACGGCCCCCATGACGGGCAGGCTGAGAAGGCCGATCATGGCCAGGGCCAGACAGAAGATCAGCCCTCCGATGCTGGCCAGCCATCCGGCGAGGCGCGCCAGTCCGCCGCCGCCGCTCCACAACGCCAGCGCCACCGCCAGAGCAGCATGAACCATCTGATACTGGCCGCCCGTGGTCAGCAGGGTTTTGACAGCGGGCGCTGCGCCGTGGGCCGCGAAGGCGCCCAGCGCCACGGCCATGGCGCCGTTGAACCCGGCGAAGACAAGAAGATTGCGATCGGGACTCATGGCTTATGTCTAGACCACAAATCGGGGGAAGTCTGCTATGGCGCGCCATGACTTCCGCCCCGCGCATGGCCCTGCAATACATCCTGCTGTTCGGCGCCAGCGGGGTGACTCTGCCGTTCGCGGGGCTGTGGTTTCGCAGCCAGGGGCTGAGCGGGGCGCAGATCGGCGTCCTCTTGGCCATTCCCATGCTCGCGCGGGCGCTGACCGGGCCGCTGATCGCCGTCTGGGCCGACGGCTTTACGCATCGACGTACGCCGATCGCCCTGCTGGGGCTGGCGATGGCGGTCGGCTACGGCGGGGCGGGGCTGGTGCAGGGGATCATCCCCTGGGCCGTTTTCTGGCTGATCGGCGCGACAGCCGCCGCCGCCTTGATCCCGCTCAGCGACGTGTTGACCCTCAAGGTCGCGGGGCGAGAGGGCTTTCCCTTTTCCTTGCCGCGCGGGTGCGGCTCGGCGGCCTTCGTCGTCGCCAATGTCGTGATGGGCTGGCTGCTGACGCGGATGTCGGCGGACGTCGTGATCATCTGGGCGGTGACCGCTTCGTTGCTCATCGCCGTGACGGCGTGGCGCCTTCTTCCGGGCGAGCGGGTGGGCGAGGACGGGCCGCTGTCGGGGTTCGAGCGGTTTCGCGGATTGGGGCGTCTGGCGGCGGACCCGGTGTTCATGACCGCCATCTTCGCCGTCGGTGCGGTGCAGGCCGCGCACGCCTTCTACTACGGTTTCTCCGCCATCCTGTGGCGGGCGCAGGGCGTGGCCGAGAACATGACGGGCCTGCTGTGGGCCTTTTCCGTCATGGTCGAGATCGGCTTCATGTGGGTGGTCGAGCCGTGGCGCCGCAGGCGGGGGATCGGGCCCTGGTTCATCCTGGCGCTGGGGGCGGGCGCGGCGGTGCTGCGCTGGACCGTCATGGCTTTTGCGCCGCCGCTGTGGCTGTTGTGGCCGTTGCAGACCCTGCACGCCCTGACGTTCGCGGCCACCTATCTGGCGGGCGTGCAGATCGTCGAGCGCCTGTGTCCGCCCGATAGCCATACGGCGGCGCAGACTTTGAGCTCGGCCCTTTCCGCCGGGGTGCTGATCGGCCTGGCGACCCTGGCCAGCGGGCCGCTGCACGACGCCTTCGGCTCGCGCGCCTATCTCAGCATGGCGGGACTGGCGCTGGTCGGCGGCGTGACGGGACTGTTGTTGGCGCGACGGCTGGGCGGCTCAGGCCGCGCTTGAGCGGGGCAGGGGCGTCAAATGACGCGCCATCGCCGAGGCGACGGCCTTGATGGCGGTGCGCATGGCCTCTTCGGTCGCGCCGTCGGGCGCGCGCAGCAGGCCGATGGAGGGCGAGTTCAGGCTGTCCGGCAGGTCGGCGAGGGCGCGGTATAGGATGTAGCTTCCCGCATCTTCCTCTGCGTCGGACGCGGCGATGGCCGGCAGGCCCGCAGCGGTCAGATCGCGCAGCATCTCGGCGACGGGGGCGGTGACGCGCGCGACCCCGGGGCCGGTCTCATCCAGACGGCCGGAGTTGTCCAGACGCCGGTTCTCGGCCCGCATCTGAAGTCGGAACGGGCCGGGATGACTGGTGCGCCCGATCAGCAGCAGGGCGGCGCAGCCCTGGTCCTTCAGCGCGTCGATCAGGCGGTCGGCGAGGGCCGGGGCGTTGGTATCGCCCGCGATCGGCTGGGTGCGGGCGCCGGGCGGGCTCCAAGGTTCGCCGGACAGATCCTCGACCAGATCCCATGTCGGATAGTCCGGATTCCACACGCAGATGGCGAGGGCGGGGCGTCGATCAGGACGGGTGCGGGAATCCGTGTCCACCAAGGGGCGTGGCTCCTGTACGTCGGGATGGCGCTAGGTTCGGTCAGCGTGCAGGTAAAAACGCCGTGAGGTCAAGTCTGAGCCGATGCGTCAGCCCAGGTCGCCGACGGCGGCGTCCAGCAGCATGAAGGCCCGGCCTTCATCCGTGGCCAGCCGCCCCTGAATGTCATGGGCGTCGCCGCGGTCGGCCTGAAGCCTCAGGCCGTGGGCGAAGGCGCGGACATAGGCTTCGGCGTCGGCGCGCAGAAGGTCGTCGCTCAGCACGCGGCGCGAGACGCTGCGGACGGCGGCGGGCGCCACCCTGCGGACGATCTGGCGGGCGCGCGACGGGTCATGGGCGGCGAAGGCCTGGGCCGTTTCCTCGATGCGTGGGCGCGGCAGCAGGGCGTTGGGGTCCACGCCCATGCGCCGAATGGCGTCGGTGATGCGCGAGGCCAAGGCGTCGATCTCTTCGGGCGAGCCGATCGGCGCCGCCGGGGCGTGCGATGCGGCGTCGGTCTGAGGGCCGCCGTTGGGAGCGGACAGATCGTTCCAGTCCAGATCGGCGGCGGGCGCCTCGTGTCTGTGGGGCGGCGCGGGCGGCGTCGTATCACGCGGCGGCGGCGCCGGTCGGGCCTGAGGCGCGGCCGGGATCGCTTTGATGTCTCCCTCTGGCGCGTTCTGGGGACGCAGTCGTCCGCGCAGGCCGTCCTGCGGCCGTTCAGCGGGACGCTCGGGCGCGGCAGGCTGGCTCAGGGGGCGGCGACGGACGCCTTCGCCGGACACGGCGCCCATCAGGCGCACGGCCTCGGTCAGCATGTCGTAGTTGCGACGGACGCGCTCCTGGAAGCCGCTTTCCAGGGCTTCGGTGTCTTCGGCCGCCTTGCGCGAGGCGGCGCTCAGGGCGGTCAGGCCGTTTTCGACGGCGGCGCGGACCGAATCCACCCGGTTCTGGGCTTCCTGCGGCAGACGGCTGGCGCGCTCGTCCATCTCGGACACGGCCTGTTCGACCTGGCTCAGGGCCTCGGTGACGCGGGTCAGGGTGGCGTGAAGACTGTCGACCAGGCGCTCGCCCGTCTGGTCCACCATTTCAGCGGTCTGGCCGATGATGCGGCGGGCGCCCTCGATGCGGGCCTCGGCGGCGGCGTCGGCCTGCTGGGCGGCGTCGAACAGGGATTCGCCCAGGCGGTCGGCGCGGATCTGCGCCTGTTCGATGGCGGTGTCGGCCGCCTGACGCTGGGCGTCGGCGGTGGCCTGAAGCGCCTCAAGCGAACGTCGGGTCTCTTCGACCAGCAGGTCGCGGGATTCAGCGGACAGCGCCTCGAACCGATCCAGCGCCAGCTTGGTGGCGTGGTCGAAGCCGTCGGCTTCGCGTTGGGACAACTGCACCAGGGCCTGGAACTGATCGACCACGGCCTCGACCTGGGCCTTGATGGCGTTGGCGGCTTCTTCGCCTCTCAGGTTCAGGTCGTCGGCTGCCGCACGGCTCTGGGACAGGTGATCCAGAAGCTGGGCGCGCTGGCTCTCCACCTGGGCCGAGAAGTCTTCCTGATCGGTGCGCAGGGCGTAGGCGGCGGTGACCAGGGCGGCGCGCTGCTGGCCCAGGCCTTCCTCGACCGATTGAATCTGTTCGGCGACGCCGGAGCCGGCGGTTTCGAGACGCAGGGTCTGGCGGGCCAGGTCGTCGGCGGCGGCGCGGGCGGCGTCCTGGGCTTCGTTGGCGGCGGCGGCCAGATCTGCGGCGCGGGCGGCGAGCGCGGCTTCTGCCTCGCGCAGTTGCGTCTGAGCCAGGTCGGAGGCGTCGGCCACCATGCGCGACTGGCGTTCGACCGTTTCGACGACGCTTGAGGCTTGGGTTTCCAGACGGCCGCTGAGGCCGTGCATCTGCTCCCGCTCGGCCGACATCTTTTCGGTCAGCTGGCGGGCCGTGCCGCCGGCGCGTTCGGCCGCTTCGTTCAGCAGGGCGGTTTCCTTGGCCAGGGCTTCGCGTAGCTGGGCCATGTCGTTGCGCGCCCGCTCGGCGGCCTGTGCGGCCAGGTCGATATCGCCGCGCAGACTGGTCAGCACCTGACCGGCTTCGTTGGCGGCCAGGGCGGTCGGGCCGACAAGGGCGTTCGCCATTTCGCGGGCGCGGCGGGTCTCTTGCGCCAGACCGGCGCCCTGACGCACGGCGTGGGCCAGCAGGATCGACAGGCCGACCGGCGCCAGAAGGATTAGGCCGTAAACGGCCAGGCGCAGCGGATCCAGCTCCATCATCCCCGAACCCAGCTCGTAGGCGAACCAGGACGCCAGCCCCCCGACCCACAGGGCCGACGCCAGACCGGCGATCAGATAGGCGTGGTTGGCGCCGCTCTTGGCCGACTTGGCGCGAGGGGAGGCGGGAACGGTAAGGGGCGTTGATTCGACGGTGGCGGGCGGCGCGTCGGCCGACTCGCCCAGAATGGCCAGGGTGCGGGCCGCTTTTTCCGCCTCAGCCGCGCGCTGTTCGGCGATCGCCTGCTGTTCGGCCAGGCGGCGGCGCTGACGCTCGGACATCGGCCGTTCCGGAACGGGGGCGGATTCAGGCATCGGCGGATGCTCAGGCATCGGCTCGGGCGCGACCGCATCGGCCTGGACGTCGGGCGCGACGACGGGGGCCTCGTCCTCGAGGGCGGGCTCGGAGTCGGTCAGATTGAGCGGCGGCCGAGGGCGGGATTTCATGGGCGTCGATCTCGATTACTGGTCGCCTGGAGACGCGGGCGAGGTCGTGTGCGGAGCGACCCTAACGACTGTAACGAGAAGCGAAAAGGCTGGAGGGCGTATTATCCGGCCTGAAGCAGCAGCTTCACTGAGCCTAAGCTGTGGATCAGCAGGAGGTCGGGGCGTTCACCTGAACGTGGGTGGACGGGGCGTCGCCGCACTTCTTTCCGACCCGGTGGATCTCGCCGTCCGACTTCTTCGTCGGGCTGAGATCGACGCCGAACTGCGACAGCGCGACTGCGGCGAGCAGTGCGATGAGGCCGATCACCATTTCGATCAGAGCGTGCATGGCGCGCATAATGACAGATCACGGTTCCGGAGACAATGTGGCGAAGTGAAGGAGCGTCGCCATTGACCATGCTGTTACGAAAATGGAACGATCTGCGACCGCTCGACCTCTGCTGTGGAGGCCGCGCATCAAGCCGTCACGCGAATCGGCCATCGGAGGGTCATGGGGCCAGATCGTTCTTATGAAGCCAGTCTGATCGAGCCGGGTCCGGGCGTGTGGCGGTCTGCGCCTGCGCATCGTTTCGCGCCGCTGATGGAGAACAAGGCCTATTTCGACGCCCTGTCCTCGGCCCTGCACAAGGCGAAACGGTCGATCCTGATTCTGGGCTGGCAGTTCGATCCCCGCACCCGGCTGGACCCGGAGGGGCCGCTGACTGATCGTCGGGCGGAGATCGGTCATCAGTTGAAGGCTCTGGTGCGGCATAAGCCGGATCTGGACGTGCGCCTGCTGATCTGGCGCTCGCCCCTGCTGATCGCGGCGTCGCAGGGCTTCTATCCGCACAAGGCCCAGAGATGGTTCCGCCGCCGGATCGTGGAGTTTCGGCTGGACGGGCCGGGCATTCTGGGCGCCTGCCATCATCAGAAGGTGGTGGTGATCGACAATCAGATCGCCTTCTGCGGCGGCGGCGACATCTCGACCGATCGCTGGGACGCCGAAGAGCATTTCTCGGGCGATCCGCGCCGGTGCGAACCGACCGGCGTCATTCCGGCGCCGAGGCACGAGGTGATGTGCGTGCTGGACGGACCGGCGGCGCAGAACCTGGGCGATCTGGCGCGCGAACGCTGGCGGCGAGCGACGGGCGAGGTGCTGGAAATCTCCACGCCGCGCGATGGCGACGCCTGGCCCGATGGCGTCGAGCCGACGCTGCATGATGTTCCGGTCGCCATATCCCGCACGGAGCCGCAGGTCCGGGGCCGACCTGAGGTGCGCGAGAACGAGGCCCTGCATCTGGAGGCCATCCGACAGGCGCGGTCGCTGATCTATATGGAGAACCAGTACTTCACCTCGCCCCTGCTGGCGGCGGCGCTGGCCGAACGTCTGGCTGAACCCGACGGGCCGGAGGTGGTGCTGGTCTCGACCGGGCGCAGCCCCAGCTGGTTCGACGGGCTGACGATGGATACGGCGCGGGCGGAGGTGCTGTATCGGCTGGAGCACGCGGACCGCCACGACCGCTTCACCGCCTTCTATCCGGTGACGGACGAGGGCGAACGGATCATCGTCCACGCCAAGATGACCATCATCGACGACAGGTTGCTGCGGATCGGATCCAGCAATCTGAACAACCGCTCGATGGGCCTTGATACGGAATGTGACGTGGCCGTCGAGGCGCAGACGGATCAGCAGCGCGATGTGATCCGACGCTTTCGGCGTCATTCACTAGGCCATTTCATCGGCGTGTCGGGCGAGGCCTTCGCCGAGGCGGAAACCCTGCTGGGCTCGGTTGGTCAGGCGATCCAGACCTTCGGTCAGGCGCGGATGAAGCCGCTGGGCGCCGCTGAGCCGACGCGGGTCGAGCGGATGTTCGCCGAGTGGCAGTTCGGCGATCCGGTGTCGGCGACCGACGCCTGGCGGCCGTGGAAGCGGCTGAATCGCTCGCACCGCACCCGTCCCAGGTCCGAGGGCGGTCAGGCGCCGGGATGATCCCTGGGCTGACCTTCGATCTCGAAGTCGATGATCAGGGGCAGATGGTCCGACGCGGCGCGCGCAAGAGGCGAGGACGGAGCGCGGGCGCCTGTCACGCGAATCTCGCGGCTGACGAAGCAGTGGTCGATGCGGATGGCCGGGAAGCTGGACGGAAAGGTCTTGATCGACGGCTTGAGGCCTAACCGTCGCTGAGCGTCCGCCAGCCGCCGTGTCAGGGCCTGATAAGGGCGGGTGATCGAGGTGGCGTTGAAGTCGCCCGTCAGGATCGTCGGCCCCTGACACATCGGATCGCCCAGCCATTCCTCGCCGATCAATGCGGCGACCTGCAGCCGTTGTTCGCGCGGGATCAGGCCCAGGTGGGTGTTCATGATGTTGACGACCGCCCCGTCGAAATCGACTGCCGACCACAGGGCGCCGCGCGGCTCCAGCCCCTTGATGCCGGGCAGGGTGGGCAGGGCGGCGGCGCGCACCAGCCGCTCGGGCCGGTGGGTCAGGATGGCGTCGCCGTAAAGCTCGGCCTCGACCTTCATGGCGGGGTGGAATTGTACGCTCATGGCCAGGTGTTGAGCGATGGCGCTGGCCTGATCGACATGACCGGTGCGGGCCCGGCCGACATCCAGTTCCTGCAGGCAGACGACGTCGGGCTCATGCTCGGCGATGACATCGGCGATGCGTTTCACGTCCAGCTTGCGATCGACGCCGACGCAGCGATGGACGTTGTAGGTCAGAAGTCTCGGCATGAATTCCTTGCCTGGCGATCGCAGCGACTGTCGCGTTTCAATGCGGCGGTCGCGAGGCCCTGATAGCCAGACTAGATGACATCCAGTCTGTCGGGGATCTCATTCTGATCAGCGAGCTTGGGCGGAAAGCGTTCCGCCAGCACCCCGCCGCACAGGTTGATGGCCTGTTCGAAACCCTCGACCGGGCGGTTGCGACGCAGAGCGCCCGTCAGGGCGGCGACGGCGTCGGCCCAGACCTCGGGACTGACGCAGGAGTGGACGCCTTCGTCGGCCACCACCTCGACCTGATGATCAGCCAGGGCGGCGAAGATCAGGACGCCGGTGCGCGCCTCGGTGACGTGCAGACCGTGGGCTAGGAACTGCTGCATGGCGGCGCGGCGGACGCGCGTGCGGCGCAGGGCGGCGGGCGTCAGCAGTCGCCGCACGGCCGGGATCAGCGACAGCAGAAAGACGGCCAGGAACACGCCCGCCTGCACCAGTCCATAGGCCGCCAGCGCGCGCCCGATCTCGGCCGACGCGGCTGGCGCGTGGGCGATCTCCCAGTCGCCGCCGAACGTCAGCCAGTCGCCGTTGAAGCCGAACGGGATCAGTCCCAGCGGCAGCAGCAGGGCCGCAGCGGCCGCCCAGCCCAGGCTGATGTCGCGGTAGGAGGACACCTGCCGCGCCACGACGCAGAAGATTTCGCCCGACGTATGCGCCTCAGCCTGGGCAATGGCGCTGGCGACGCGCGCGTGGTCGTCTGTCGTAAACTGCATCACCATCCCCCCGAGGCGCCGCCGCCGCCGAAGCCGCCGCCTCCGCCGCCAAATCCACCGCCGCCGCCGAACCCGCCGCCGCCCCAGCCGCCGCCGCGCCCGCCGCGATTGCGGTCCTTCAAGGCCTCGCTGGCGGCCCAGATCAGGATCGGGGACAGGCCGTCGCCGCGTCCGCCGCGCCGTTTGCGCCCGCCCGCAGCCGCGCCGACCATGCTGAAGAAGATGAAGGCGAAGACCAGAAGGATGACGACGGCCGGCAGGACCGGCTTGGTCGTCTCTGCCGCCGCGCTCTTGGCTGCTTCGGCCCGCGCCTGGGCCTCGGCCGGATCGGCGGTCAGTTGCGCGATGATGGAGTCAGTCCCGGCGATGATGCCCGCCGCATAGTCGCTCTGACGAAAGGCCGGCAGGATGTCGTTGCGGATGATGAGCGAGGAATAGGCATCGGTCAGCACGCCCTCCAGCCCATAGCCGACCTCGATCCGCACCTTGCGCTCGTTCGGCGCGACGATCAGCAGGGCGCCGCCGTCGTTCTCCTTCTGGCCGATGCCCCAGTGACGGCCCAGCTGGTAGCCGAAGTCCTCGATCTCCTGATCCTGGAGAGAGGGCAGGGTGACGACGACCAACTGGTCACCGGTCTGCTGTTCCAGCGTCGCCAGCTTGCCGGTCAGGGCCTGTTCCTGCGCGGGGGTCAGCAGTTGGGCGTCATCGACCACCCGCCCTGTCAGGGTCGGAAAGCGGATCTCGGCCGCCAGACTGGCGCCGGGCAGGGTCGCCAGCCACAGGGCGAGGCCCAGCAGCAGGGCGGGCAGCAGGCCCCGCGCGGGGCCTTCCCTCAGGGCGAGGGCGGAAGAAGCCATGTCCAGCCTTACTGCGCCGCCGGGGCGGGCGCGGGCGGTGCGGCGCCGGGCGTGGTCGCAGGCGCGCCGCCCCCGGGCTGTGCGCCCGCAGACGGGGCGCCGAGGTCGAAGTTCACCGGGGGCGCAGACTGAGCCTCGGCCGTGGCGGTGAACAACTGCATGGGCTTGGAGCCGCCATGCAGGGTCTTGGCCCAGATCACGTTCGGGAAGGTGCGCAGGGTCGTGTTGTAGTCGCGCACGGCCTCATTGTAGTCGCGGCGCGCCACGGAGATGCGGTTCTCGGTGCCTTCCAGCTGCGACTGCAGGGTCAGGAAGTTCTGGTTGGCCTGAAGCTGGGGATAGGCCTCGACCGTCACCAGCAGCCGCGACAGGGCGCTGGAGAGTTCGCCCTGCGCCTGCTGATACTGCTGGAAGGCGGCGGCGTTATCGAGGTTGGAGGCGTCGATGTTGACGCTGGTGGCCTTGGCCCGGGCCTCGATCACCTGGGTCAGGGTGGTGCGTTCCTGAATGGCTGCGCCCTGCACGGTGGCGACCAGGTTCGGCACCAGGTCGGCGCGGCGCTGATACTGGCTCTGGACATCGGCCCAGGCGGCCTCGGCCCGCTCCTGCTTGGTCGGAATGGTGTTGTAGCCGCAGGCGCCCACGGCGGGGGCCAGGACGACGACAGCGGCGACGGCCGCGATGCGAGGCGAAAATCCAGCCATGAAGAAGCTCCTGCGGGCGGTCCTCATGACCGCTGATCGCTAAAGACTATCGGGGCCGAAAGGCTCCGCTTCAAGGCAGGATTTTTGCCGCGGCCGTCAGCCGTTCAGGTCTTCCGGCTCAATGCCCGCCGCGCGGCAGGCGGCGGTGTAGGTGTTGGCCAGCAGGCAGGCGATGGTCATGGGGCCGACGCCGCCGGGGACGGGGGTGATGCGTCCGGCGACCTCGACCGCCTCGTTGAAGTCCACGTCGCCGACCACGCGGGTCTTGCCCTCGGCGGCCTTGACCGGATCGCGCGAGGGGACGCGGTTGATGCCGACGTCGATGACGGCGGCGCCCGGCTTGATCCAGTCGCCCTTGATCATCTCGGGGCGGCCTACGGCGGCCACCAGAATGTCGGCCGTGCGACACAGGGCGGGCAGGTCGCGGGTGCGCGAGTGGGCGATGGTGACGGTGCAGCTTTCGCCCAGCAGCAGTTGCGCCATCGGCTTGCCGACGATGTTGGAGCGGCCGACGATGACGGCGTTCAGGCCTGACAGGTCGCCCAACTGGTCCTTCAGCAGCATCAGACTGCCCAGCGGGGTGCAGGGGATCATGCCGGGCAGACCGACGGCCAGACGCCCGGCGTTGACGACGTGGAAGCCGTCCACGTCCTTGTCCGGCGAGATGGCGTCCAGCACGGCCGCCGAGTCGATGTGCCTGGGTAGGGGCAACTGCACGAGGATGCCGTGGATGCCCGCATCGGCGTTCAACTGGGCGATCAGCGCCAGCAGTTCGTCCTGAGTCGTTTCGACCGGCAGGCGGTGGGTGTCGGACCGCATCCCGGCTTTCAGCGTCGTCTCGCCCTTGTTGCGGACATAGAGCTGGCTGGCGGGGTCTTCGCCGACGATGATGACGGCCAGGCCGGGCTTGACGCCGTGAGCGGATTCCAGCCGGGCGGCGGCCGCTGCGACGCGCTCCACCAGGGTCTGTGAGAAGGCCTTGCCGTCGATCAGAGAGGCGCGGGCGGGTTCGACAGCCATATTTGGCTCCATCTGCCGGGAACTGGAAAGCGTGGCCGCGATTTACAGGCGCTGCGGTTCGGCGTCTATGATGACGCCAGCAAAGAGGTTTTTATGCGTTACTCCCTGTTCGCCGCGGCCAGCGCCGTCGCTCTTCTGTCCACCGGCGCTGCCTGGGCCCAGACGGCGTCTGACGCCCGGTTGGGAGATAGCATAAGAGGGCGACTGGAAGAGGGAGACGCTCGGACGCGCGGCTCGGACGCCTATCGCTATGACGATTATCGCGTGAACCTGCGCGCCGGACAGCGGCTGGAAGCCGAGTTGATCTCGGATGATTTCGACGCCTATCTGGAGGTCTACGCCGAAGGCGACCTGCGGCAGTCGCTGGCCAGCGACGATGACAGCGCGGGTGAACTGAACGCCCGTGTCCGGTTCACCGCGCCGGAAGCCGGCGTCTACATCGTGCGCGCGCGCCCCTTCTCTGGCCTGGAGACCGGCGATTATCAGTTATCCCTGAAGGAGCGGCCCGCCGCGCGTCTGCCGCGCGCCAGCCGCATCACCATCGGTCGTGACGCATCAGGCCGCCTGGGCCCCAACAGCGCCGAGGATGACGACGGCAATCGCTATGACGCCTACGCCTTCCGGGCCTCGGCGGGCGAACGGGTGAAGATCGATCTGGAGTCGGACGATTTCGACGCCTTCCTGCGCGTGGGCCGTATCGTCAACGGCGTTTTCGTGCAGATGGCTGAGAACGACGACGGCGGGTCCAGCCTGAACGCGCGACTGGTGTTCACAGCGCCGCAGGCTGGCGAATATCTGATCCGCGCCACGTCCTACAACAGTTCGGCTCAGGGCGTGTATCGTCTCGCGCTGGAGCAGGGACCGCCCGCGCCGACGGCTACGCCGGCTGCGGTCGGCGATGAAACGCGTGGCCGATTGACGCCCGACAGCGCCCGCAGCGATTCCGGCGCCCCGATGGATCTGTATCGCTTCAGCGGCCGTGCCGGGCAGCGTGTGGCCATCACCATGGAAGCTGACGGGTTCGACACCTTCCTTGAGCTGTTCGACGCCAACCACAACAGCCTGGCCAGCGACGACGACAGTGCCGGCGATCTGAACGCTCGGTTGACCTACACCCTGTCCGAGGACGGCGAGTATCTGATCGAGGCGCGCGCCTTCTCCAGCGGCGAGGGGCCTTACACGCTCAAGATCGAGGAGATCGCGCCGCCGCCGCCGCCCGCCGCCATCGCCTACGGCCAGGCGATTGAGGGCGAGCTGACGACGAGCGCCGCCACCGATGATGATGGCCACCTGTATGACGCCTACGTCTTCAGCGGCAACGAGGGCCAGCGTATTCAGGCTATCATGAGGTCGGGCGACTTCGACGCCTACCTGCAGCTTGGGCAGGGCGCAGATGAGTTCAACGAGATCGCCAGCGACGATGACGGCCTGGGTCAGGGAACCGACGCGCGCCTGATCTTCACCCTGCCCGAGACGGGCGATTACGTGCTGCGCGCCCGATCCTGGTCGCGCGACGCTAAGGGACTTTATTCGCTGGAACTGGAGGACCTTGGCGGGGAGCCTTCGCCGGGCAGCCTGTTGATCGGCTCGACCGTCCGCGGACGGCTGACCGAACGGGCCAGCATCACGAGCGAGGGCGTTTATTACGACGCCTATCGTTTCAAGGCCAAAGCTGACGAAAAGCTGCGCTTCACCCTGATCGCCAGCAGTTTCGACGCGGTGGTCGAGGTCGGCGAGGAGAAGGACGGCGACTACTTCGAACTGGACACGGATGACGACAGCCTGTCCGACACCCACGCGCGCCTGAACTGGACCGCGCCGCGCGACGGAACCTATGTGCTGCGCGCCCGCAGCTTCAGCGCCAACTCGACCGGCGACTATGTGCTGATCACGGAGCGGCAGCCCTGAGCGATGCCCGCGACACCGCCGCCTCGGCCCTGATCCTGGGCCGCAAGGATCAGCATCTTGACGTGGTGCTGGCGGGCGGAGGGCGTCACGCTGTCTCGGCGGGGTTCGACGACTGGCGCTTCGTGCACGAAGCCCTGCCGGATGTGGATCATGCCCGCATCGATCTGGGCGTCGATTTTCTGGGGCGGCGGCTGAAGGCGCCCCTGCTGATCAGCGCCATGACCGGCGGGCCCGCCAGGGCCGAGGCGATCAACGCCCGTCTGGCCGAAGCGGCCCAGCATCTGGGCATCGCCCTGGCCGTCGGTTCGCAACGGGCGGCGCTGGAAGGCGGCGCGGCGGGCGGGCTGGACTTCGCGCTCAGGCTCAAGGCGCCGGACACGCCGATCCTGGCCAATATCGGCGCGGCCCAGCTGACGCGCGGCTTCGGCCGGGACGAGGCGCGCCGGGCGCTGGACATGATCGGCGCCGACGCCCTGGTCGTTCATCTGAACCCCCTTCAGGAGGCCTGCCAGCCCGAGGGGGACCGCGACTGGTGGGGCGTGGGCGCGGCGCTTCAGGCCCTGATCCGCGATCTGGACGCGCCGGTCATCGTCAAGGAGACGGGGGCGGGAATCTCCGCCGTCACGGCCCAGCGTCTGATGGCGATGGGGGCGGCGGGCGTGGATGTCGCCGGCGCCGGGGGCGCCAACTGGGGCCTGATCGAAGGCGAACGGGCGACCGATCCGGCGGACAAGGCCCATGCTCTGGCCTTCGCCGGATGGGGCATACCGACGGCCCGCGCCCTGGCCGAGGCGCGCAACGCCCTGCCGGACGCCCTGCTGATCGGTTCGGGCGGCGTGCGCGACGGGGTGGATGCGGCCAAGGCGATCCGGCTGGGCGCCGACATGGTGGGCCTGGCCTCGGGCGTGATTCAGGCGGCCACCGTCTCGACCGAGGCCGTCATCGAACAGTTCCAACTGGTCATAAGGCAGCTGCGGACCGTGTGTTTCTGCGTAAACGCTTCAAATTTAGCGGCGTTGAAACGAGTTCCGTTGCTTCCTGTCACATAAGCGGGGCATTTCCGCCCCTGTATTTTGCGTCGCACCCAAGGAGATTCCCATGCGCGCTCTGCTGATGACGTCGGTTCTGGCGTCCTCGCTGATTCTGGCCGGCGCTGCGGCTGCCCAGAGCTCCATCCGACCGGGGCAGACCGTCAACGGAAACCTCAGCGCCAAGGACGCGCGCATGGATGATGGTTCGCACTATCGCTGCTACGTGCTGCAGACCCAGGCCGGCATGGCCTATACGGTGACCATGCGCTCGTCGGATTTCGACACCTATCTGATGGCCGGCGCCGGAACCGACTGTGACGAGACCTCGGTGACGAACGACGACGGGCCGGACATGGGCACCGACTCGCAACTGCGCTTCATCTCGAACGGCGGAAACTGGATCATCCGCGCCAATACGCTCAGCGAAGGCGAGACCGGGGCGTTTCGTCTGACCGTTTCGGATGGTGAGCGCCTGCGCCCGACCACCCAGATCGTGCCGATCTCGGTCGGTGAAAGCCGTCAGGGCCGTCTGGAGTTCAGCGACCGTCAGGCTGACGACGGCTCCTTCTACGACTGCTATGCCCTGAACATCGGCAACCGAGGCAATGTGTCGATCCGCATGGATTCAGCTCAGTTCGACGCCTACCTCTCGCTGCACGAAGGCCCGCAGTGCGATGGCGAGAGCCTGGCGGCTGACGACGACAGCGGCGGCGGGACCAGCGCCTTGATCACCCAGACCCTGCGTCCCGGCTCCTATTCCTTCCGCGCCAACAGCCTCAGCTCGGCGCAGGAAGGCGACTACACCGTCTCTGTCACCACTATGCGGTGATGCAAAAAGGCCCCGGCGAAACCGGGGCCTTTTTCAATAGAACATCTCTCCGGCCGCCGGTCTGGCCTGAGGCTGGGGGCCGTCCCGCAGCGCCGACTGACGCGCGGCGCGCTCTGCGGCGTAGTCCGGCTGCGGCGCATCGAAGCCGAAGCCGTAGTCGTCGCGTTCCAGTTCCGGCGCCGGTCGGGACGAGAGGGGCGGGCCAGGATCGGACGGCGTGTCGTAATAGGGCGGTCGCGACGGTTCCGGCGACAGTTCCAGCCACGCGCTTTCGACATAGGGTTCGTCATCGCCGGAAAGGGCGGCGACGCGCTGCGCATCGTGCTCATAGCCGTCGCGCAGTTCGCCCACAGCCATGATTGAGCCGGGCGGCAGGTCGGGCTCGATCGGAGGCACGACCTCGACGGTTACGCCGTAGTTGGAGACCGGCCCGCCGTGCGCGGCCGAGGTGGAGTTCCAGGCGGCCCAGCCCGCCGCGCCTAGTCCGGTCAGAACCAGGGCGGCGGAGGCCAGAATGACGGCGCTTCTGCTCATGATCGGCGGCATCCTGCATTCGTGATGATTACGAAAGCGCTCAACCGCCGTCTGGTTCAAGCCGAAGGCAACAGATCGCCGGCGAAGGCGCGATAGCGGCCGGCACGGACGCCCTCGGTCGCACGGGCGATGTCCGGCGCGAAATAGCGGTCTTCGGTATAGGCTGCACAGGCCTCGCGCACGATGGCGTAGGTCTGCTCCAACTCCGGCGAGGAGGTCAGCGGACGGCGGAACTCGATGCCCTGCGCGGCGGCCAGCAGTTCGATGCCCACGACGGTCGCCGTATTGGCGGCCATGTCGAGCAGGCGGCGCGCGCCGTGAGTAGCCATCGACACGTGGTCTTCCTGATTGGCGCTGGTCGGCACGGTGTCGATGACGCAGGGGTGGGCGACCATGCGGTTCTCGGCCACCAGAGCCGCCGCCGTCACCTGGGCGATCATGAAGCCCGAGTTCACGCCGCTGTCCTTGACCAGGAAGGCGGGCAGGTCGGTCATCTTCGGATCGACCAGGATGGAGGTGCGGCGCTCGCTGATGTTGCCGATCTCGCACAGGACCATGGCGATCTGATCTGCTGCATAAGCAACAGGTTCGGCGTGGAAGTTGCCGCCCGAGATGACGTCTCCGTCCTCGATGAAGACCAGCGGATTGTCAGTCACGGCGTTGGCTTCACGCTCCAGCATGGCGGCGGCGTTGCGCAGCACGTCCAGCGTCGCGCCCATGACCTGCGGCTGGCAGCGCAGGGAGTAGGGGTCCTGCACCTTGGCGCAGTCGTGGCGGTGGCTGTCGCGGATGGCGCTGCCGGTCAGCAACTCACGCAGGCGACGGGCCACGTCGATCTGACCTGGCTGGCCGCGCAGAGCGTGGATGCGGTGGTCGAACGGCGCGTCCGAGCCCAGCAGGGCGTCGACCGACAGGCCGCCCGCAGCGATGGCGGCGGCGAACACGTCTTCGGTCGCGAACAGGCCGGTCAGGGCCAGGGCCGTCGAGCACTGGGTGCCGTTCAGCAGGGCCAGGCCTTCCTTGGGACCCAAGACGACGGGCTTCAGTCCCGCCTTGGCCAGAGCCGACACGGCGTCCAGCACCTGACCCTGATAACGGGCTTCGCCGACGCCGATCAGGACGCACGACATATGGGCCAGCGGCGCCAGATCGCCCGAGGCGCCGACCGAACCCTTGGACGGGATCAGCGGCAGGATCTCGGCGTTGACCATGCCGATCAGGGTCTCCAGCGTGTGACGACGCACGCCCGAAGCGCCCTTCGACAGGCTGGCGATCTTCAACACCATCAGCAGGCGGGTGGTGTCTTCGCTCAGCGGCTCGCCGACGCCGCAGGCGTGGCTGAGCACCAGGTTTTTCTGAAGGGTTTCAAGGTCTTCCGCCGCAATGCTGGTGTTGGCCAGCAGGCCGAAGCCGGTGTTGATGCCATAGACCGTGCGGCCTTCGTCCAGGATGGCGGCGACGGTCGCCGCGCCCTTTTCGACATTGGCCCATGCGGCGTCGGTCAGGCTGACCGTAACTGGGCCGTTCAGGACCGAGCGAAGCTGGGCGAGGGTGAGCGGCGCGGCGCCGATTTCGATGGTGGTGGTCATAAGTTTACAGGTCCAGCGAGGGCAGGTTCAGGCCATGTTTGCGCGCGGCGTCGTTGGCGATGTCGTATCCGGCGTCGGCGTGGCGCATGACGCCGGTGGCCGGGTCGTTCCACAGGACGCGCTCCAGCCGCTTGGCGGCTTCTTCTGTACCGTCGGCGACGATGACGACGCCCGAGTGCTGGCTATAGCCCATGCCGACCCCGCCGCCGTGGTGCAGCGACACCCACGACGCCCCCGACGCCGTGTTCAGCAGGGCGTTCAGCAGGGGCCAGTCGGACACGGCGTCCGAGCCGTCCATCATGGCCTCGGTCTCGCGGTTCGGGCTGGCGACGGAGCCGCTGTCCAGATGGTCGCGGCCGATGACGATGGGGGCGGACAGTTCGCCCGAGGCCACCATCTCGTTGAACATCAGGCCCGCACGGTGACGGTCGCCCAGGCCGATCCAGCAGATACGCGCCGGCAGGCCCTGGAAGGCGATGCGCTCGCCCGCCATGTCCAGCCAGCGGTGCAGGCCCGCGTTGTCGGGGAACAGCTTCTTCATCGCCTCATCCGTCTTGCGGATGTCCTCGGGATCACCCGACAGGGCGGCCCAGCGGAACGGGCCGATCCCGCGGCAGAACAGTGGGCGGATATAGGCGGGCACGAAGCCGGGGAAGTCGAAGGCGTTCTCGACGCCCTCGTCAAAGGCGACCTGACGGATGTTGTTGCCGTAGTCGGTCGTGGGGATACCCATCTTCTGGAAGTCCAGCATGGCCTTGACGTGGATCGCCATTGACGCGCGGGCGGCGGTCTCGACGGCGGCCGGGTCGCTGACGCGCTTTTCCTCCCACTCGGCGACGGTCCAGCCTGAGGGCAGGTAGCCGTTGACCGGGTCGTGGGCGCTGGTCTGGTCCGTCACGAGATCGGGGCGAACGCCGCGCTTGACCATTTCAGGCAGAAGGTCAGCCGCATTGCCCAACAGGCCGATCGACAAGGGTTTCTTATCCTTGAACGACTGCTCCAGCAGGGCCAGCGCCTCGTCCAGCGTTTCGGCCATGACGTCGACGTAGCGGGTGCGCAGGCGGAACTCGATGCGGCTGCGTTGGCACTCGATGGTGATGCACGAGGCGCCGGCCATGGTCGCGGCCAGCGGCTGGGCGCCGCCCATGCCGCCCAGGCCCGCCGTCAGGATCCACTTGCCCGACCAGTCGCCGCCATAGTGCTGGCGACCCGCCTCCATGAAGGTCTCATAGGTGCCCTGAACGATGCCCTGGGTGCCGATGTAGATCCACGATCCGGCGGTCATCTGGCCGTACATGGCCAGGCCCTTCTTATCGAGCTCGTTGAAGTGATCCCACGTCGCCCACTTGGGCACCAGGTTGGAGTTGGCGATCAGCACGCGCGGCGCATCGACATGGGTGCGGAACACGCCGACCGGCTTGCCCGACTGGACCATCAGCGTCTCGTCGGCTTCCAGCTTCTGAAGCTGATCGACGATGGTGTCGAACGCCTGCCAGTTGCGGGCCGCCTTGCCGATGCCGCCATAGACGACCAGGTCTTCAGGGCGCTCGGCCACCTCGGGGTCGAGGTTGTTCATCAGCATCCGCATGGCGGCCTCGGCGGCCCATGTTTTTGCGGTCTTTTCCGGCCCGCGCGGGCTACGGATCACTCTGGTATTCTGGCGAGTGTCAGGCGTGGACATCGAATCCTCCATGCGGCTTCGGCCGTCGAATGTTGGGCTCAGTGTTATGTCTAGACATTAATGCGCGCAAGGGGCAGTTTCGCATGATGGATCAGGAGCCGCTTCATCGCCGCATCGCGGGCGACATCGAGCGCCGCATCGCCTCGGGCGAGTGGCGGCCGGGTTTCCGCATCCCGACCGAGGCCGAACTGACGGCGGAATACGGTTGCGCCCGCATGACGGTGTCGCGCGCGATGTCCGATCTGGCGGCGCGCGGGCTGGTTGTTCGCCGTCGCCGCGCCGGAACCGTGGTGGCCCATCCGCCGGTGCATTCATCCGCTCTCGTCGCCATCCCCGACATCCAGTCCGAGGTCGAGGGCAGGGGGCTTGCCTATTCCCACCGCCTGCTGGGACGGATCGTGCGCCCCGCTGGCGAGGACGAAGAGGGGCTGGGCGAGCGGGTTATTGAACTGCAGACCCTGCATCTGGCGGACGATCTGCCGTTCGTGTTCGAGCGTCGCCTGATCTCCCTGACGGCGGCGCCCGAGGCCGAGGCTGCCGACTTCACCACGCAGCCGCCGGGCGGCTGGCTGCTGGCCCATATGCCCTGGACCGAGGCGGAACATCGCATCTCGGCTGTCGGCGCCGATCATGAGACGGCGGCGGGTCTGGGCTTGGCCGACGGCGCGCCCTGTCTGCGGCTTGAGCGCCGCACTTGGCGCGACGGTCAGGGCGTGACCTGGGCATCACAGATTTTCCCCGGCGCGGCCTATGATCTGGTCGCGCGCTTTTCTCCCACTAAAGGATGACCCCCATGAGCCAACCGTCTGAAGCCCTGGGGTGGCGTTCTGTCGGCGATCTGGTCGGCCAGCATCCCGAGGCGCGCGTCGCCCTGATCGGCGCGCCGTTGAACGAGCGGTCATTGACGCCGGGCCGTTGCGATCTGGGACCGAAGGCCCTG
Organism: Brevundimonas diminuta 470-4; assembly: GCA_000318405.1. Lineage (GTDB taxonomy): Bacteria > Pseudomonadota > Alphaproteobacteria > Caulobacterales > Caulobacteraceae > Brevundimonas > Brevundimonas diminuta_B. Next base: position 76,955 of record KB291743.1, read on the forward strand.
CGAGGCGTGCTTCCGCGTTTGTCGACCTATGATGTCGAGACGAGCATGGAACTCGAGATTAGGGTCCACGACGCCGGGGACGTGGCGCTGAAAGCCGTCTCGCCTTTCGACGCTTTTGAGCCGGTGCGCGATGCGGTGGCGGCGCAGGCCCATCGCGACCTGACCATTCTGGTCGGCGGCAACAACGCCATCACCCGGCCGGGCGTTCACGCATTGGGGCTGGACCGCGTCGGCGTGCTGACGCTGGACGCCCACTTCGACCTGCGCGACACGGATCAGGGCCTGACCAACGGCAACCCGATACAGGCGCTGCTGGACGACGGGATGGACGGTCATCGTATCAGCCAGGTCGGCCTCGCCCCCTTCGCCAACACCCGCCGCGCCCATGAAAAGGCTGAGGCCGCCGGCATCAGCGTCCGCACCGCCCGCGAGTGCCGCCAGCGCGGTCTGGCCAATGTCGTGGTCGAGGAACTGGAGCGCCTGTCGTCCCTGTGCGAGGTCATCTACGTCGACTTCGATATCGACGTGATCGACCGCAGCCAGTGGCCCGCCAGCCCCGGCGCGCGGCCGGGCGGGGTGTCGGTGCACGACTTCTTCGACGCCGCCCGCGCCATCGGCGCACACGCCAAGGTCCGCGCCGTCGACCTGACCGAATATGATCCGTCGCTGGAAGTCGGCGACCTCGGCTCCCTGACGGCGGGGCGCTGGTTCTGTGAAATCCTGGCTGGAGTCGCCGCGCGATGATCGACGCCGATCTGCTGATCACTGACTGCCACGTCGCCGCCATGACCGAGGGCGGCGAGCCCTATGGCGCGATCGAGGACGCCGCCGTCCTGATCAAGGACGGGCGCATCGTGTGGGTCGGACCGCGCGCGGATCTGCCCGTGCATAAGGCTGTGGAAATCGATCGTCTGGAGGGCCGCTGGGTCACGCCGGGGCTGGTGGACTGCCATACCCATCTGGTCTTCGGAGGCGATCGCTCGGGCGAGTTCGAACGGCGGCTGGAAGGCACGACCTATGAAGAGATCGCGCGCGCCGGGGGCGGCATCGTCTCGTCCGTGCGCGCCACGCGCGAGGAGAGCGAGGATCAACTCTACGCCTCGGCCCTGGCGCGACTGGAAGGGTTGAAGGCCACCGGCGTCACCACGGTCGAGATCAAGTCCGGCTATGGCCTAGACCACGACAGCGAACTGAAGATGCTGCGCGTCGCCCGTCGCATCGGGCGTGAGGCCGGGGTGCGGGTGCGCACCTCCTATCTGGGACTGCACGCCGTCCCGCCGGAGCATAAGGCCGACCGCGCGGTCTATGTGGACAAGGCTGTGGATGAGATCCTGCCCGCCGCTCATGCCGAGGGGCTGGTCGATGCGGTCGACGCCTATTGCGAGCCCATCGCCTTCTCGGTCGAGGAGGTCAGCCGTCTGTTCGACAAGGCCGAGGAACTGGGCCTGCCGGTCAAGCTGCACGCCGACCAGTTGTCGGACGGCGGCGGCGCGGCGCTGGCGGCTCGCTATCAGGCTCTGTCGGCGGATCATATCGAGCACACGACCGAGGCGGGCGTGAAGGCGATGGCCGAGGCGGGCGTCGTGGCGGTGCTGTTGCCGGGCGCCTACCTGATGCTGCGCGAGACGCAGGCGCCGCCGATCGCCCTGTTGCGCCAGCATGGCGCGCGCATGGCGGTGGCGACGGACTGCAACCCCGGCACCTCGCCGGTCGCCTCGATGACGGCGGCGATCAATCTGGCCTGCGTCCAGTTCCGCCTGACGCCGGAGGAGGCGCTGGCGGGCGCCACGCGCAATGCGGCACGCGCGCTAGGGTTGCATGATGAGATCGGCACGGTGGAGGCGGGCAAGGCCGCCGATCTGGCCGTGTGGGACATCAGCCGCCCGGCCGAACTGGCCTATTGGCTGGGCAAGCCCCTGCTGCATAGCCGTTATCTGGGCGGGATCTCGTCCAGGGCCTGAGGCCGAAGATCAGTCGGCGCTATCCGCGCCCAAACGCCATTCAGTTTTCCAGTCCTAAACATCCGGCAGCCCGCCGGAGCGGTTGAGCACGTCGATATGCAATCGTGAGTTGCTGTCTATAATATACTCGCGTTACGGTAGTCTTTTCTCGTGGGGGGACAATCTATGGACGTCGAGCCTTTCATTGCGCGCTGGAGCGAGACGACAATCGGCGAAAGGGCGAACGGCCAGAGCTTCATCATCGAACTCTGCGCAGTCCTGGGCGTCGCGGCGCCGGGACAGCAGGCGGTTGGGAACCGTGACTACTGTTTCGAGCGCACGGTAAAATTCCCTCTCGATGCGGGGCGGGTCATCAACAAATCCATCGACTGCTTCAAGCACGGTTCTTTCGTGATGGAACTCAAGCTGTCGCCTCAACAGCCTACGGGCGAGGATATGGACCTGCGTCAGTTGGCGGCTCGATTGAATGGCCCCGGACGAAAAGCGCCGAAGGAGGGCGTGGAGGCCTTGAATCGCTTGATGGGCAAGGCGCACGTTCAAGCCAAAAACTATGCTGCGGCCCTGCCGGAATGTCCGCCATTTTTGATGATGGTCGACGTCGGCGTCGCCATTCACCTGTGGGCTGACTTCGATGGGACGGGGAGGGGCTATGCGCCGTTTCCAGATGTAAAGAGCAGCCGTATCGATCTGAAAGATTTGCGAGATCCGAAGATCCGGGAACGTCTGCGAAAGGTGTGGGACGACCCGCGCAGCCTTGACCCGCAGCGTCCGGTGAATGCGGCGACGCACCAGATCTCGGGTTTGCTTGGGGAACTGGTTCGTTCGATGCGGGATCGGGCGTTGCAGGACCCATCGCAGGCGTTTCAACCGATCACGGATCGCCGCATCTTCATGTTTGTGATGCAGTGCATTCTGGCGATGTATGCCGACAGCGTTGGTCTGATCCGTCACAAGGGTTTTCTGACGCTGCTGGAAAGCTATCGTGGTCATGCAGCCCGCTTTCACCTGAGCGCGGCGACCGTATTCCGCAGTCTGGCGCGCGGAGGCCACTGCGCCGCCCTGCGTCAGGACGTGCCCGCGTTCGGAAGCGGTCTGTTTCGCGAAGAGGTGGCGCTGCCGCTCAGCGAGGCTGATCTGGAGGTGTTGATACGCGCCGCCGGCTGCGACTGGTCTGTCGTCGAACCCGCTGTTTTCGGGAGCTTTCTGGAGCGCGCGCTGGAACCCGGCGACCGCACCGAACTGGGCGCGCATTACACGCCGAGAGCCTATGTCCAGCGCTTGGTGGATGCGACGATCATAGGTCCGCTGCGCGCGGACTGGGAGGCTGTGCGAGCCTGTGCTTTCAGCGATTATGTCCGTGGCGAAGCCGTGGCTGCACGAGCGGCGGTGCGGCGGTTCCAACGACGCCTATGCACGATCAGGGTGCTGGACCCCGCCTGCGGAACGGGCAACTTCCTCTATGTCGCCATGACCATGATGAAGGACCTGGAGAGCGAGGTCCTCAGCGCCTTGCAGCAACTGGGAGGCGAGGCGACCGACGCGGCTGTTCGCCGCAAGATCAACCCGACCCAGTTCTGGGGCATTGAGAAATCCGACCACGCCGCCTCGATCGCCGAGGTCGTCATGTGGATCGGGTACCTGCAATGGCGCATCCGCAACGGAGAGGTGCCGTCCCAGCTGGCCGCCGCCGGCCAATTGGCCCCAAGACGGGGGCGCGACCGCATCATCCGGGCCGACGCCCTGCTCGTGTCGGCGGGTGAGGATCTGCGTCGCGATGCGCGCGGCCGCCCCGTCAGTCTGTGGCGGTTCAACCGGGAAACGGAGGTCGTGCATTATCGTCGGCCCCAGTCGACCCAATGGCCGGTCGCCCACTTCATCATCGGCAACCCGCCCTTCATTGCGGGCAAGAACCTTCGTCGCGAGCTGGGCGACGGCTATGTCGACGCCCTGTGGCATGTGCGGCAGGGGCGGTTCCGCTCAGCTGATCTGGTCATGGCGTGGTGGGATCGCGCGGCTGAAATCCTGACGGCGCCCAAGAGCCAGCTGAGGCGGTTCGGTTTCATCACCACCAATTCCATCGCCCAGAATTTCTCGCGCCGCGTGCTGGAGCATCACCTGGACGGAGAGCCGCCCATGCGGTTGGCCTTCGCCATTCCTGACCACCCCTGGAGCAAGGGCGAGGAACGCGGCGCGGAGGTGCGTATCGCCATGACAGTAGCCGAGCGCGGCGCCCCAAACGGCCAGGGACGCCTGCTTACGATCCGCGAGGAGCGGCCGGATGCAAGCGGGAATATCGTCCTTCAGTTCGATGAAAAGCGGGGCGATATCGGCGCCGATCTGACCATAGGCGGCGGGGTGTCCTCCGCCCAGCCGTTGAGGGCGAACGCACTCCTGTGTTCGCCGGGCGTGAAGCTGCACGGCGCGGGGTTTATCGTTTCGAAAAGCGAGGCCGACGAACTGGCGCGCGATGGCGTCGATGCGCCGCCGATCCGGGCCTATCGGAACGGGCGCGATCTGGCGGCCCGCCCTCGCGGGGTGAAGGTGATCGACCTGTACGGCCTGGAGGAGGACGATGTCCGGCGCTCTTGGCCACAGGTCTTTCGGCGCCTGACGGACACGGTGAAGGTCGAGCGCGACCGCAACAGTCGGGCCGCCTATCGCGACAAATGGTGGGTGTTCGGTGAGCCGCGAGGCGCCTTTCGCGACGCCTTGCGCGGGCTGCCCCGCTACATCGCCACGGTCGAGAAATCCAAGCACCGCTGGTTCCGCTTTCTGGATGCGGATGTTCTGCCTGACAACACGGTGGTGGCGGTCGCGTCGGATGATCCACGCGTTCTGGGCGTGCTGTCGTCCCGTGCGCATGGGCTGTGGGCTTTGGCGCAGGGCGGTCGTCTTGAGGACCGGCCCGTCTATAACAAGACCGCCTGTTTCGACACCTTCCCGTTCCCATGTCTTGACGGCATGGCGGGCCTGGAGATCGGCGTGGCCGCCGAAGCCATCGAGGCTCAGCGTCAGAAGTTGATGACTTTGGACGACGCCCTGACGATGACGGTGCTCTATAATGAGCGATGCTCGGGTCGGTTTGATGAACTGGATCGTCTGCACCGGGAGCTGGATGCGGCGGTTCATCGAGCCTATGGCTGGCACCTGGGTATGACGGATGAGGCTATTCTGGCGGCCCTGCTGGCGTTGAACCAGGAGCGTGCGGATCAAGAGGCGAGAGGCGATGTCCGTTTCCTGCGACCCGCTTATCAGCAGGACCGGGTGAAGCCGGCGGGCCGGGCTCGGGCGGTCGAGACATTGCGCCCCCAGACAAGGGATATCCGCCCCTTGCCGGAGGCTCCGGAAGAGCTGGCCGCAGAAGTCCTGGATGTTTTGCGGCTCGAGAGCGGGCCGCTGTCGCTTGGTGTACTGTCGGGCCGTTTCGCCGGACCGAACGGCCGTCGCAAGATGGATCGCTTTGAACAGATGCTGGCGATCCTGGCCGTGGCCGGGTCGATCCATAGGACGGATGAAGGCTGGTTCTCGCCGCGGCGTCACTGATTTGACCTAGCCGTGGGCTGCGGCGATCATTAAGTCACATAAGGGCGGTTCCGGCGGGACCGCCCTTTGCTTTACCGAAGAATTCCAGCCCTGAGCGACGGCGCGCCGCGTCGGTCGCCGGGGAAACGAGATGACCATGCTTGAGAAGACGTTCGAACCCAAGGCCGCCGAGCCGCGCATCTACGCCCAGTGGGAGGACAGCGGCCTGTTCGCCCCGCGCGCGGCCAAGCCCACAGACGGCGCCGCCGACGCCTATTCGATCGTCATTCCGCCGCCGAACGTAACGGGCAGCCTGCACATCGGCCACGCCCTGAACAACACGCTTCAGGACATTCTGGCCCGCTATCACCGCATGAAGGGCAAGGCCGTCCTGTGGCTGCCGGGCACCGACCACGCGGGCATCGCCACCCAGATGGTGGTCGAGCGCAAGCTGGCGGCCGAGGGCAATATCGGCCGCCGCGACATGGGTCGCGACGCCTTCATCGAGAAGGTCTGGGACTGGAAGGCTGAATCCGGCGGGACCATCGTGCGCCAGCTGCGCCGCCTGGGCTCGTCGTGCGACTGGTCGCGCGAACGCTTCACGCTGGACGAGGGGCTGAACGCCGCTGTCCGCAAAGTCTTTGTCCAGTTGCACAAGGACGGCCTGATCTATCGCGACAAGCGATTGGTGAACTGGGACCCGCATTTTCAGACCGCCATCTCGGACCTTGAGGTCGAGCAGAAGGAGGTCGACGGCGCATATTGGCACTTCGCCTATCGTCTGTCGGACGGCGTGACCTATGAACACCCGGTCGCCTTCGATGAAGACGGCAAGGCCACCGAATTTGAGACGCGCGACTTCATCGTCGTGGCGACGACCCGGCCGGAGACCATGCTGGGTGACACCGGCGTGGCCGTTCACCCAGAGGACGAGCGCTACAAGGGTCTGGTCGGCAAGTTCGTGACCTTGCCGATCACGGGGCGCCGCATTCCGATCGTCGCCGACGACTACGCCGATCCGACCAAGGGTTCGGGCGCAGTCAAGATCACGCCTGCCCATGATTTCAACGACTTCGGCGTCGGAAAGCGTGCGGGACTTGAAGCCTTGAACGTCATGGACGTCTTCGGCCGGATCACCGCTGCCGACACGTCCGACGTGCCCGCCGAATACGAAGGCATGGACCGCTTCGCCGCGCGCAAGGCCATCGTCGCCCGCGCCGAGGAAGAGGGCTGGCTGCGCGAGATCGAGAAGACCAAGCACATGGTCCCGCACGGCGACCGCTCGGGCGTCGTCATCGAGCCGTGGATGACGGACCAGTGGTACGTCGACGCCAAGGTCATGGCCCAGCCCGCCCTGAAGGCGGTCGAGGACGGCGCGACCGTCTTCGAGCCCAAGAGCTACGAGAAGATCTATTTCGAATGGCTGCGCAACATCGAGCCGTGGTGCATCTCGCGCCAGCTGTGGTGGGGGCATCGCATCCCGGCCTGGTACGGCCCCAACGGCGAAATCTACGTCGCCGAAACGGAAGAGGACGCCCGCGAACAGGCGCTGTCCGACTATGACTCCGAGGTGGTGCTGACCCAGGACGAGGACGTTCTGGACACCTGGTTCTCGTCCGCCCTGTGGCCCTTCTCGACCATGGGCTGGCCGGAAAAGACCGAGGATCTGGAGCGCTTCTATCCGACCAGCGATCTGGTCACGGCGGCGGACATCATCTTCTTCTGGGTCGCCCGGATGATGATGATGGGCCTGCACTTCATGGACGGCGAAGTCCCGTTCAAGCGCGTCATCATCAATGGTCTGGTCCGCGACGAGAAGGGCCAGAAGATGTCGAAGTCCAAGGGCAACGTCATCGACCCGCTGAACATCATAGACGAGCTGGGCGCCGACCCCTTGCGCTTCACCATGGCGATCCTGTCGGGCACGCGCGACATCAAACTTTCGAAGCAGCGCATTGAAGGTTATCGCAATTTCGGCACCAAGCTGTGGAACGCCGCGCGCTTCAGCCAGATGAACGAGGCGCGCCGCGTCGAGGGCTTCGACCCCGCAGACGTGCAGCAGACGATCAACCGCTGGATTCGCGGCGAGCTGACCAAGGCTGAGCGTCAGGTGTCGGACGCCATCGAGGGCGGCCGTTTTGACGATGCGGCGGGCGCCCTGTACCGCTTCATCTGGAACGTGTTCTGCGACTGGTATCTGGAACTGGCCAAGCCGGTGTTCAACGGTTCGGACGAAGCCGCCAAGGCCGAGACCCGCGCCATGACCGCCTGGACCATCGACCAGACGCTGAAGCTGCTGCACCCGGTCATGCCCTACATCACCGAGGAATTGTGGGCCGAACTGGGCAGGGAAGGCGCTGCCCGTGATTCTGGTCGCGACGGCCTGCTGATGGGCGAGACCTGGCCGGTGCTGCCCGACGCCTTTGTCGATGCTTCCGCAGAAGCCGAGATCGGCTGGTTGGTCGATCTGATCGGCGAAATCCGCGCCCTGCGGGCCGAGATGAACGTGCCGCCGTCGGCCAAGCCGCCGCTGGCCTTCGTCGGCCCGGACACGGTCACGGCTGAGCGCATCGGGCGCCATCGCGACCTGATCCTGACCCTGGGCCGCGTGTCCGAGGTCGCCATGGCCGAGGCCGCCCCGACCGGAGCCGTGACCTTCGTCTCGGGCGGGGCGACGGTCGCCCTGTCGTTGACGGGCATCATTGACCTGGCCGCCGAACGCGCGCGCCTCGAGAAAGAGATCGCCGCCTTCGACAGCGACATCGGCCATGTGAACAAGAAGCTGGGCAACCCCAACTTTGTGTCGCGTGCGGCGCCGGAAGTCGTCGATGAACAGCGCGCCAAACTGGCTGAAGCGGAGGAGGGCAAGGCCCGCCTGCAGGCCGCATTGAAGCGGCTGGAATCTCTGTAAGGCTGTGAGGATCGACCAGCTTCTCGTCGCGGGGCGTCTTCGACAGTCGCGCCCGCGCCCGCGCCGCCATTGAGGCGGGGTTGGTGAAGGCGGACGGCCGCACGATCGCCAAGCCTTCGGAAAAGGTCGCGGAAGACGCGGTCATCGAGGCTGAGGCCGCCCATCGCTGGGTCGGTCGCGGCGCGCTGAAGCTGGAGCGTGCGCTGGACCTGTGGCCGGTGGCGGTCGAAGGGCGCGTGGTGCTGGACGTCGGCGCCTCGACCGGCGGCTTTACCGAGGTCTGTCTGGATCGCGGCGCGGCGCGGGTGTTCGCCGTGGACGTCGGCACGGGGCAGCTTCATCCGACAGTCGCCGCCGATCCGCGCGTGGTGAATCTGGAGAAGACGGACGCCCGCGATCTGACGCCTCAGCTCATCACCGAGGCGCCGTCTCTGATCGTCTGCGACGCCAGCTTTATCAGCCTGTTGAAGGTGCTGCCCGTCGCCCTCGAACTGGCGGTCTCGGGAGCGGACCTGATCACGCTTGTGAAGCCTCAGTTCGAGGCGGAGGGTCCCAAGGCGGTCGGCAAGAAGGGCGTGGTCAAGGATCCCGAGGCGCACGCCGCAGCTGTGACCCGCGTGCGCGACTGGCTGGAAGCTGGCGGCTGGAGCGTGCGCGAAGTCGCCGACAGTCCGATCACCGGCGGCGACGGTAACGTCGAGTTCCTGCTGTGGGCGCAGAAGCCTTGACGTGAAACGATTTGAGGGCCGCCGGATCGCCGGCGGCCCTCTTCACATCGTCGATTGACAGGGGGGCTGAAACTTAATCGACGACGCGATAACGGCCCGATTGGTCCATGCAGGTGCGCACGTAGCGCGTCTCCATACGACCGTCGGGAAGACGGATGTTGCTCTCGGCCAGGCGGCACTGGTCGGCGTCGCGGGGCGCAGAGGCGTAGGTGTCGGGATAGTCCCGATAGTAGTCGTAGCTGTCGCGGCGGTCGTCATAACGACGGTCATAGACGCGATTGTCATAGCTGCGGCTGTCGTAGCCCCGGTTGTCGTAACCATAGGCCGGCGGGACATAGGTCCCCTGATAACCGTAGTCGGCGTTGCTGCGATAGCGGCTGTCGCAGGCGGCCGAGCTGTTGCCCACGCCCGCGCCGATCGCGGCGCCCAGAACACCGCCCAGGGCGCTGCCCTCGGTGCGGCGGCCGCGTGCAGCCATCTGGGACCCGGCGATGGCGCCGATGGCGGCGCCCAGAACCCCGCCGGTCGTGGCGCGCTGACGTTGATCGCGGACGCAGGGATCGTAATAGGTTCCCTGGCTGTAGCCGCTGTTGCTGTAGGCAGGCGGATAGTCGTAGCCATAGCTCTGGGCCGAGGCGACGCCGGGCAGGGCGACGGCAGAGGCGCAGGCTAGGGCGGCGATGGCGGCGGCCGAGGCTTTTTTCGAGATGAGAGCGATCATCGTTTCTGTTCCTTCGACGGATGCCGCACCTGAACGGATCAGGCCGCCGTCTGTTGCAGCCATTGATAGGGCGGCGAAGCTGAACGGCTTTTGAGCGCCTCGTTCATCTTCGTTCATGTTTCGATTTTTGCGCAGATGTCGCTAGAAGGCGGCCATGATGCAGACGCTGACCATCGCCCGTATGGGCCATCAGGGCGACGGGATCGCCGACACCGCCGACGGCCCCGTCTTCGTGCCGGGCGCCTTGCCGGGCGAGGTGGTCGCCGCTGAGGTCAAGGACGGCCGGGCCGAGCGCTTCGACCTGATCGACGCCAGCCCTGATCGGCGCCCGATCCACTCTCAGACCTATGCCGAATGCGGCGTGGCGCCGCTCCAGCACTGGGCCGAGGAACCCTATCTGGCGTGGAAACGCGAGGTGGTGATCCAGACGCTGGCGCGTGAGGGATTGGAGACTGAGGTCGAGGCGGCCGTGGCCACGCCGCTGGGCGGTCGTCGGCGCCTGGCTCTGCACGCGCGCAAAGCGTCGGACGGGCGGGTCATCCTGGGGTTTAAGGCGCGCAAGTCGTGGCGCGTGGTCGAACTGACTGACTGTCCATTGTCGGCCCCGCAACTGACGGCGGCTCTGCCTGCGCTTTCCAAGATCGCCGCGCCCCTGCTGGGGCATCCGAAATCGGCGCCGACCCTGCATGTCACCCTGACCGACAGCGGTCTGGACGTCGATGTGACCGGCGTCGAGAAACGGTCGGGGGGCCTGAACGGAGATCAACTGGCGCTGGCCATCGCGGCGGCGGCCGAGGCCGATCTGGCGCGGCTTAGTCTGGATGGCGATACGCTGGTCATGGCGCGCCAGCCGCGCGTGCGGTTCGGCCGCGCGTCAGTGCCTTTGCCGCCGGGCGCCTTCCTGCAGGCGTCGCCCGCCGCCGAAGCCGCCATGGTCGCGCGCGCGGTTGCGGCGGTGAAAGGAGCCAAGAAGGTCGCCGATCTGTTCTGCGGCGCCGGAACCTTCACCTTCCCGCTGGCCGAGGTCGCGAGCGTCATGGCCGCCGATTCCGCCGCCGCCTCTATCGCGGCCCTGAAGGCGGGCGTAAGCACGGCTCAAGGTCTGAAGGGTATTGAGGCCCAGGCGCGCGACCTGTTCCGCCGTCCCTTGTCGCCCTATGACCTCAAGGGCTGCGACGCCATCGTTCTGGATCCGCCGCGCGCAGGCGCGCTGGAGCAGACGCAGCAATTGCCGGGGACCAAGGCCTCAGTCGTCGTCGGGGTGTCGTGCAATCCCCAGACCTTCGCCCGCGATGCGCGGGTGCTGGTCGACGCCGGTTTCGAACTGGAAAAGGTCACGCCGATCGATCAGTTCATCTGGTCGACCCATATCGAACTGGTCGGCGTCTTCCGGCGCTGATCAGGACGCCAGATCGAACAGGTCCAGCTGAGGGCGGGCGTCAGCCGGGACGCGGAACTGGGTCACGTCCAGAGGCTGGCGCGGGGCGTCCAGTCCATAGCGTTTGACCGCCGCCTTGAAGCGCGTAGCGATCAGTTCGGCGACGGGGCCGGTTCCCTTCATCCGTTGCGACCAGTCGGGATCATAGTCTTTGCCGCCGCGCGTCTGGCGGATCAGGGACATGACGCGCGCCGCGCGGTCGGGGCGGGCGTCGGCCAGCCATTCGCGGAACAGGTCCTTGATCTCCAGCGGCAGGCGCAGGGTCACGTACATGGCCGAGGTCGCCCCGGCCTTTTGAGCCGCTTCGAGCACCGCTTCCAGTTCATGGTCGTTAAGGCCCGGGATGACGGGAGCGAAGCCGACCCCGACCGGGCAGCCCGCGTCGGCCAGACGGCTGATCGCCTCCAGCCGCTTGGCGGGGGTGGAGGCGCGCGGCTCCATCGCCCGCGCCAGCTTGCGGTCCAATGTGGTGATGGAGACATAGGCTGAGGCCAGGCCTTTTCGTCCCATATCGCCCAGGATGTCGGCGTCGCGCGCGATCAGCACCGACTTGGTGATGATGCTGAAGGGATGGTTGAACCGTTGCATCACCTCAAGGATCGACCGGGTTGAACCTGTCTCACGCTCGACCGGCTGATAGGGGTCGGTGTTGCCCCCTATGTGGATGCGCCGACAGACGTATCGGGGCTTTGAGAGCTCCTGTTCCAGCAGACGCGCGGCGTCCGGCTTGAAGAAGATCCGGCTCTCGAAATCCAGGCCCGGGGATAGGCCCATCCAGGCATGGGACGGACGGGCGTAGCAGTAGATGCAGCCATGTTCGCAGCCCTTGTAGGGGTTGATGGAGCGATCGAAGCCGATGTCAGGACTCGTATTCTTGGCGATGATGGTGCGGGCGCGTTCCGGGGACAGGGTCGTGCGAAGCGGAGCCGCCGCCTCGTCCTGATCTGTCCAGCCGTCGTCATAGGCCTCGCGCCGATCGGCTTCATACCGACCCGAGGCGTTGGAGCGTGCGCCGCGTCCGTTAATCGCCTTACTCATGGACGCATGATGCGGGATTCATGAGAACAAAGCAAGAACATATATGGCGTCGAACGCCGAACGCGCCGATCACGCTTTTGCTCAGATCAGCGCCGGGCTGAGGCGTTCGGTCTGCGGTCGCGCCGGTCGCCGCCAGGGCGCGGGCCTTCGCGTCGCCAGCGCACGGACAGGGAGGTGTCGCCTTCGCCGCCGAACTTGGACGTTACGGCGAGGTTGCGGCGGACCTGCCACTCGACGCTGACCGCCGCGCCGCGCTCGGCGCCGCCGATGACCTCTAGATAGATGTCGTCGGTGATGTATCGGCCCCCCGCGACGGTCAGGCTGGACGCCTCGCCGCTGAAGGACAGACGATCCAGCCCGGCCAGTTCGCGCAGGTTGCCGATCACGTCGAAGCCGCCGCCGCCCGCGAGCGACGCGACCGCCGAAGCCAGTTGCGCCGCTTCGAATGCGGACAGCTGGGCTGCGGAACGCCCGAACAGCACCTGCGACAGGATTTCGTCCTGGGGCAGGGCGGGGGTCGAGGTCAGCTCGATCTTGGGCGCTGTGGCGGTGCCGGTGACCTTGATCACCGCCGTCAGGGCAGGGTCCTCGCGGACCGCTTCGAGATTGAGGCGGATCCGCGAAGGGTCGGTGGATAGGGTCACCGAGCCGCGATCGTCGAAGACGAAACGCTTGCCCGCGAACTCATAGTCGCCGCGCACCACATTGGCCGTGCCGGACAACTGGGGATCGGCGATCGTGCCGCGCACCCTGGCATTGGCGGCCAGTTCGACGTTTAGGCCGCGTCCGCGCACGTGGATTTCGCGGCCGGTCAGGTTCAGGTTCAGGCCGATCCTGGGACCGCTCCGCGCCTTCTGCTCGGTTTGCACGGGGTCGCCGCCGGGGCGGTTGATCTCGACCACATCCATTTTGACGATGCCGGTGGAGCCGGGCAGGTTCGGCGAGATCTCGGCGTCGTCAATGTTCAGGTCGCCGGTCAGCTGGATGTCGCCGTTCGCGCCGCGCACAGCCGTCAGGCGGCCATTGGCGCGGGCCTGGGCTATGTCGTTGTCGATGATGCGGAAGCGCGCCAGTTCCAGCCGCAACGTCGATGGCGATCCCTGACGCAGGCCGATATCGCCATTGCCGGAAACCTCGCCCTTCAGCCCGTCGGTGGCCTGAAACTGCTCGATCACGGCCTGGCTGTCGTTGAAGCGGCTGGCGAGGGTCACATTCTCCAGGCGCAGACCCGAGGCGCTGTCACGGAAGGCGCCCTGCGTCATGTCCAGTCGGCCGTTCAGGCGCGGCGCGTTCAGCGTACCCGCCAGCGTGGCCTGACCGTTCACCTGACCGGACAGCGACTGGGCGCCGCCAAGGAACAGGTCCCAGATCGGCTGGATCTGGCCACGGATAGACACCTGGCCCGACATGTCGCGGGTTCGTGCGATGGCCAGACGCAAGGGGGCGGCCGAGGTTTCAACCGGCAGGCTGACGTCGGCTGTGGCCTGAACAGCGGTTCCGTCATGGGCCTGGGCGCGCAGGCGCAGCATGTCGCCGGTCAGGTCCGCGTTCAGCGTGCCGTCGACCGCCAAGCCCCGCGGGGCGTCGATGCTGCGGAGTTGCTTCAGGTCGACATTGGCGGAGCCGCGCAGGGTGTCGCCCTGTCCCTGCATGGAGACGCGGCCGGTCACCTGACCGCGCAGATCGGGAAGCAGCGAGCCCATTTCGACATTGGTCATGTCGGCCTGAATGGCCGCGCCTTGCTTGTCCTGCTTCAGTTCGCCCGTCAGGACGCCGCCGCCGACGCCCAGATCCAGCCGCGCCACGCGGCCGTCGCCGTTGATGGCGAAGACGGCGGGCGCACGGGTGGTGAAGGCGATCTCGCGCACACGGCCGCCGCCGCGCAGGGTCAGGCTCTGCGCCGGGCCCTGACGGGAGTATTCGCCGGAACCGTTGAACTGGACCGGATTGGCGCCGCCCACGTCGGCGGCCACGGTGAAGGGCAGGCGCTCCAGCGTGCCCTGGCCCTTCAGCGACAGATTGCGCAGGGTCCAGTCCTGACCCGTCAGGCGCACATTGCGGCCGGTGACGTCCAGCACAGCGGTCTGATCGCCCGCGCCCTCCGTCAGGCGCACCCGGCCGTTGGCTTCGCCCGAGGCCAGGAAGGCGCCCTGACGCGCGGTGAAGGTCAGATCGGCGCTGGAGGGGAAGTTGTTCGACAGGGCCACGTCGCCCTGAGCCGTGACGCCGCCTGCGTTCACATCGACATCCGACAGGCGCAGACGCGGCCCGCCCAGATAGAAGTTGCCCGAGGCGCGCGCCGGTCCGTAGTTCGAGCCGGAGGTCAGCACGACACGACCGTCCGAGGCGTCGGCGCCCTTGCGGAAGCTGAGGATCAGGTCGGCCTTGGTCAGGATCAGCCCGCCCGCCGCCACCTTGTCGAAGGCGGCGCGCAGGTCGGCGCGCGGCTGGGCCAGGGTGCCGGTCAGGGCTCCGTCGCCCGACATGGCGCCGTCGATGGCGACCGGGCCGACGCCGAAGGGACCGCGTGCGTCCCAGTCCAGGGCGAGGCGCAGTTTCGAGCCCTCGATACGCCCCTTGGCGCCGGCGCGTCCGGCGGCGCCGGTCAGTTCGCCGGTGTTTATGGAGACGACGCCGTCGTTGAGCGATCCGGCCAGTTGCAGGCGCGGGGTCGCGCCCAGCAGACGATCCAGCTCTTCCATGCCCATGGTCATGCGAGAGCCGCGCCCGTCGAAGCTGAGGACCCAGGGCGCGCCGGTCCGGGCGGACGAAGCGCGGATCGGTCCGCCGAAGGCCCCACGCGCGCCGGGCTGAATGCGAGACAGGTCTGTCAGTTCGGCGCGACCCGTGAAGTTCAGGCCGCCGTTCAGGCTGCGTCCGCCAGAACCGGTCAGGGTCAGGCCCTGGCCGCGCGCATCGACCTTCTTCAGCAGCATGGCGCCGTCGGCCATGCGGGCGCCTTCCATCTGTATGTGCGGCGTCGCGCCCAGCAGGGCGCCGATAATGCCGGCCGATGAGCCCCCGACCGCCCGCACGTCGGTCGTCACGTCGATACGCCCCTTGTTGGCGGCGATGCTGACCGGACCTGAGATGCGCGTGGCGCGATAGGAGGCGATGTCGGCGTTCAGCAGGCTGGCCGAGCCTTGCAGGCTCCACCTCTGCGCGTCGCCCTTGAACACGCCGGTGTAGGCGGCCGGACCGGCGACCGGGCTGCCGACCAGACGGCTGAGCGACGGCGTGGTCAGTTCCAGGTTGATGCCTTCCGGCGCGGTGTTGTCCGTCGTGCGGATCAGGCCGCGCGCGCTGGATTCGATGTTGTCGGCGTACAGGCGCCAGGCCACGCCCTGATAGCCCTCGCGTTTGGCGTCCGGCGTCATGGCGAAGCCGAAGCGGGCGGTGCGGCCGATACGCTCGACGAACGGCTCCAGCAGGTCGGAGCCCGAGAAGTCGGCATAGCCCGAGACCTTGGCGCCGTTGTCGCCATAGGTTCCCTGAACCAGCAGGGGGCGGAACTGACCCGTCTGCACGGCGACGTCGATGACCTCGCCGTTGACGATGGCGACGGCTGAGAAGGGTTGGTCGGGCGAATAGCCCAGCGAACCGGCGATCGGCCCGCCCTGGGCCTCATTGGCGCGCAGGTTGACGCGCAGGTCTTCGGGCTTGTCGCCGAAGGCGGCGGCCAGGCGCAGGTAGTCGCCCTTGCGGTTCAGGCTATAGGCGTTGACGTTGGCGGTCTTGACCCCCCTGCGCGGAATGGCGGCGTCGCCGCTCAACGTCCAGCGGCCGTATTCCTTGGAGAAATCCTCCATCAATTCGACGTTGGCGCTGAAGCGGTCGATGTCGATGGAGATGGCTTGCGGGCCGCCCGGCTCGGTGGGCGCCTCCAGCTCCGGGCGGCGCAGTAGACGGATCTGACCCGCGCTGATTTCGGTGGCGTGAAAACGTCGCGCCAGAAGGGGCCAATAGGACCAGTCGACGCGCACATCGGTCGCTTCCAGCCAGACGCCCTTTTCGTCCGTCACGGTGACGCGTTTCAGGCGGAAATCGCTGAACAGGTCGCCCTGCAGGCCTTCGACGTTGATGCGCCCGTAGCGGCTGATCTTCTTGCCGGCGACGAAGCTGGTGATCAGGTCGCGGCCCGGATCGGAAACCAAATACATCCGCCCGCCGACCAGGGCGATGATGACCAGCGCCAGCAGGCCGGCGGAGACCACCCCGGCGATGAAGGCGGCCAGCTGAAGCCGGGTGCGTTTGCGCTTCGCCTTTTCGGCGGGCGTGTCGGCGACGTCTGCGCCCGTTTCGTGAGGCGGAGGAGTGTCGGTCAAAACGCCTGGCCGATGCTGATGTAGAGCTGGAATTCGGAATCGCCTTCGCGCTTGTTCAGCGGGAAGGCGACGTCGGCGCGGACGGGACCGAACGGCAGCTTGTAGCGGACGCCGACCCCTGCGCCGTAACGCATGTTGCTGAAGTTCGGCGTTTCCTGAAAGCCGACGGCGCCGCCGTCGACAAAGGCGACGGCCTGGAACTTCTCGCCGATATCGCGCCGCACCTCCAGCGAGGTTTCAAACAGCGACAGGCCGCCGCGGGGACGGTTGTCCGGCAGGCGCGGGTTGATGCTCTGATAGGAATAGCCGCGCACCGAGCCGCCGCCGCCGGAATAGAACAGGCGGTCGGAGGGAATCGTCAGCTCCTCGCCGCCGATGATGGAGCCGATACGGGCGCGCCCGGCCAGAACCGTCTTGGCGCCGTCCTGCAGCGGCAGATAGGCGCTGGCCTGTCCCTCGGTGCGCAGGAACATGACCGTATCCTCGCCCGTCACGGCGGTCGGCTGGGCCGAAACGGAGAGGCGGTAGCCGGTCGTCGGGTTCAGCGGATCGTTGGAGCGGTCCATAAAGGCGCTGCCCCGCAGGGTGACGATCGCAAGATTGCGGTCGAAGGTGATCGGCCTCTGCGTCAGGGGATCGAAGCGGTATTCCGTGTACTGGCCGGCATCGACGCCCAGACCGTAGCTGAACCACGACGTCTTGCCGAGCCGCTGGGACAGGTCCGCCGCCAGCGTCAGGGCGCTGCGGTCATAGGCGTCGGTCTGTTCGTTGACGATGAAGGACGACAGTTTCAGCGTCCGACCCGCACGCCGCCAGTGAGGCTGCGACCACTCTCCGCCGATACGGCTGTCGATGCTGGCGATCCGCGCGCCGTACCGCAGCGTATCGGCGCGGCCGAAGCGGTTGTAGCGGGTGCGGAAGACATCGACGCCGACGCCTTCGTAGGTCGAATAGCTGGCCCCCGCCTCAAGCAGGCTGACCGGCCGATCGGCCAGGGTGACGACAACCGGCCTCAACCCGTCCGGGCGGGTATCGTCCAGCGACGACAGGGCGACGCCCACGCCGTCATAGACGCCGGTGTCCAGCAGGCGGCGCTCAAGCTCGGCGACGTCTTCCGGGTCGTAACGGTCGCCTTCCCGCCAGGGGACAAGGCTCTGGACCCAATCCGGCTTGGTCGGCCCGGATGTGCGCAGTTGGATGCCGTCCAGCCGCACCAGTTCGCCCGACGCCACATTGAAGCCGGGCTCCACCAGAAAAGTCGCGTGATCCACGACGACGCGGCGGGGCTGGGCGACGGCGTCTGCATAGCCGCGCCGGGTCAGGTCGGCGATCAAACGTCCCTCAGCCGCCAGCACGTCAGCCGCTCGGCCGGGCTCGCCGGGCTTCAGTTGGAGGTTCTCTATAACCGCGGCGCTGGTGTCTGCGTCCGGCGCAGGGGCGCTCCAGTTGACCTTGGCGTCTCCCAGAACGAACCGGCGGCCGGGCGTGACCTCGACGATGGCGACAGGCGTTTCCTCGCCCTCGACCTGATCCTGGACCGTGGCCTGATAATAGCCTTCGGATCGCAACAGCGCCTGCGCCGATTCCAGCGCCGCCCGCGCGCGACGACGGGCTTCAAAGCGATTGGCCGGCGCGCCGTCGACGTGGCCCACCGCCTGTTCCAGCTGTCGTTTCAGATCGGCGTCGATCTCGCCGCGAATCTGGGCCCTCGGCTCGGCAGTCGCATGTGTGGCGAAGGCGCACAGGGCCGCGGTGGCTAGAAGGAGGGGGAGCCTCGACGTCAAATCTGAACCCTGTGTGTGGTTAACACGCCGCACTTAGCCGTCTGCGCCGATGGAATCAGTAAAACAGCGTATCGCTTTCAGGCTGCACCGTCTCCTCTGAGGAACGATGGTCGGGCGGCAGGGCTTCGACAGGCGCGGTCGGCGGCGTGTCGGGGGCTTGTGCTGCTGTCGGCGCGGCGGCGTCCTCGGCGGCGGGAGTTTCGGGTTCAACGACCGGCGCCGGAGCAGGGGCTGGTTGGTGGCGAGGCTCCTCACAGGCCGCCAGCGCAGCCACGGCGCCCAGAGCGACGGCGCCGAGCAGCAGGCGCTTCGGAATGAATTGGCTCATGGAAATTCCCCCTTTCAGGGGCTGGAAACGTGAAAAAGGGGGCGTAGGTTCCCGCACGCTACGGTGTTGCGCGGAATCTCTGAACGCAATCTGAACCCGAAAGAGCGCTGCGCGCTTCTTCCAGACCCTTTCCTGCCTGGCATATCCGGGGTGTTTGTTTTCCAACAAATTTTCCGAAATATCGGCTTGCCGGATCAGAAACTCGACCGTATGTTCCGCGCCTCTTCGCAGACGCGATGTGCGCCCCTAGCTCAGTTGGTTAGAGCATCTGACTTTTAATCAGAGGGTCCTCGGTTCGAGCCCGAGGGGGCGTACCATTCCCCGCTCAAAAATCAGTAGATGTTCAGGCTGGCCTGTCGGCCTTGTGGCCTGAAGCGGCGCCTTGGCGAGACGCCGCTCCCTAAGTCATGCGCTGAGCGGCAAACGCACCGTGAAGCAGCTGCCCAGACCAGGGCCGTCGCTGGCGAGATCGATCGTGCCGTCGTGCAGTTCGACCAACTGCTTGACCAGCGCCAGGCCGATGCCCAGGCCGTCGCGGGAGCGGTCGTCGGGGCCTTTCGACTGAGCGAACAGCTCAAAGATCCGGTCCTTCAGATCAGCTGAGACGCCGATGCCATTGTCGGCGACATCAATTCGGATCTGATCCTGCTCGATCTCGACGGACAGGAGTATGCGGCCCTCGCGTGGAGTGTATTTGGCGGCGTTGGCGAGCAGGTTGCTGATCACCTGGGACAGGCGGGTAAAGTCGCCGTTCAGCCATACCGGCTCGGGCGGCAGGGAGACAGTCAGTTCGTGCGACGCAGCCTCGATCCTTGGACGGCTGGTGTCGATGGCCGAGTCGACGATGCTCTGCAGGCTCACCCGTTCTTGTTGGAGGGAAATCTTCCCCTGATCGATTCTGGCGACGTCCAGAAGGTCTTCGATCAGACGCGAAAGGTGGTGGGCCTGCACCTCCATGCGGGCGTGAATCACGGCCTTGCGCTCTTCGTCCGACTGGCGTTGCAGCAGTTGAAGCCCGGCGTGCAGCGCCATGATGGGATTGCGCAGTTCATGGCCCAGCATGGCGATGAAGTCGTTCTTGCGCCGATCAGCCTCGCGCAGGGCGTTGGCGTAGGCCTCCAGTTCATTGCGCTGGGCCAGGCTTTCCATGCGCTGGCGATACAGCTCGATGAAGACCTTCGCCTTGCTGCGCAGAATGTCCGCCTCAATGGGCTTCTGGATAAAGTCCACCGCGCCCGCTTCATAGCCCCTGAAGCGGCGCTGAAGATCGGCGCTTCCGGCGGTGACGAAGATGATGGGGATGTGGCGGGCGTTGACATTGCCGCGCATGAATTCGGCCAGTTGAAAACCGTCCATGCCGGGCATCTGAACGTCGAGCAGCGCCAGGGCGACGTCATGAACCAGCAGCAGCTCCAGCGCCTCGTCGCCCGAACGGGCCTTGAGGCAGACCACGCCTTCGCTTTTCAGCAGAGCTTCCAGCGCCAGCAGGTTCTCCTCCAGATCGTCGACCAGCAGGAGATGAATCGGCTGTTCCGTGCTGGTCATTCTCTTTCGAGACCTTTCAGATAGTCGGCGATGCGGTCGAGCGGCAGCACGAGCGCGGCGTTGCAGGCCTGACGAGCGGCCTGAGGCATGGTTCGGGCATAGGCGGCGGCCGGATCCTGCACCAGGGCGACGCCGCCGGCGGCGTGCACCGCCTTGAGGCCGGCTGCGCCGTCATTGTTGGCGCCGGTAAGGATGACGCCGATCAAGCCCTCGCCATAGGCGTCCGCGGCGCTCTCGAATAGAACGTCGATGGAGGGACGTGAGTAGTTGATCGCTTCGTCGGATGACAGGGCCAGGTCGCCGTTTTCTTCAACCAGGAGATGGTAATCGGAGGGGGCGAAGTAGACCACGCCGGGGCGGGCGGTCTCCTTGTCCTCGGCTTCCTTCACCTCAAGTCCGCATTGGGCCTCGAAAAGAGGCGCCAGAACATTGCTGCGGTCGGCCGGGACGTGAAGGACGATGAAGATCGGCCAGGGGAAATCGGCGGGTAAAGCGGGCAGGAGGGCGAGCAGAGCCTGAACCCCCCCGGCCGAGGCGCCGATCACCACGGCCCGGTGCGGCGCTGAACTCATGCCTCGCGTTTCCTGTAGATTTTTTCTTCGAGAACAAACTCGGAAAAGGCCGCAGCGTGCTGGGAGAAGCGCAGGCTTTCCTTCGACCCCACGCCGAGAAAGCCGTGTCGCGCCAGGGATTCCCTGAAAAGGCCGACGGCGCGGTCCTGAAGTCCTCGGTCGAAATAAATCATCACATTGCGGCAGGAGATCAGCTGCATTTCCGCAAAGACGGCGTCCGTGACCAGGCTGTGATCGGAGAAGACGACATTGGCGCGCAGAGACTTGTCGAAGACGGCTCGCCCATAGTCCGCAGTGTAGTAGTCGGAGAGGGACGATCTCCCCCCTGATTTTTGATGGTTCTCGGTGAATTTGCGGATCCTATCCAGCGGATAGATCCCGGCCTCTGCAGCCCTGAGGGCCTCGGGGTTGATATCCGTGGCGTAGAACAGCGTCCGGTCGAACAGGCCTTCCTCGCGAAACAGGATGGCCATGGAATAGAGCTCTTCGCCCGTGCTGCACCCCGCAATCCAGACCTTCAGCGATGGATAGGTGCGCAGGTGAGGCAGAACCTGTTCGCGCAGGGCGCGGAAATAGCTGGGGTCGCGGAACATTTCGCTGACCTGAACGGTCAGGAAGCCGAGCAGGCGCGGCAGCATTTCGGGATCGTGCAGCACCCGTTCCTGAAGGGCGGTCAGGCTGGGCATGTTGAAATGGCTGCGCGCCTGCAGCAGACGGCGTTTGATCGACGCCCGCGCATAGTGGCGGAAGTCGTAATGGTAGCGCTGGTACAACGCCTCCAACAGCAGGCCGATCTCGATGTCTTCCGTCTGGTGAGGCATTGCGGGGCTCAGCGGGGCATCCAGACGCGCACGAGCGACAGCAGCTTGTCCACGTCCAGCGGCTTGGCCATGTAGTCATTGGCGCCGGCCGCCATACAGCGTTCCTGATCGTCCGGCATGGCCTTGGCCGTCAGCATCAGCACAGGCAAGGTCTTCCAGCGGGGGTCTTTTCTCAGCTCGCGGGTCGCCGTCAGACCGTCCATGACCGGCATCATCACATCCATGAGCACCAGGTCGACCGCCTTGGACGGATCGGTGGATGACCGATCCAGCGCTTCCAGCGCCTCCTTGCCGTTGCGGGCGATCTCGACCAGGGCGCCGCGCGGTTCCAGCACATTGGTCAGCGAATAGACGTTCCGCACGTCGTCCTCGACGATCAGAATGCGGCGGCCTTCCAGCACGGCGTCGCGGTTGCGGGCCTTGCGGATCATCTTCTGCTGCTCGGGCGGGAGTTCCGCCACGACCTGGTGCAGGAACAGGGAGACCTCGTCCAGAAGCCGTTCCGGCGATTTGGCGCCCTTGATGATGATGGAGTTGGAGTAGCGGCGCAGTTGTTGCTCATGATCGGGCGACAGGTCCCGGCCCGTATAGACGATGACCGGCGGGAAGCTGTGGCCGGTGTCGCGGCTGAGGGTCTCCAGAAGGGAGAAGCCCGAGGCGTCCGGCAGCGTCAGGTCCAGCACCATGCAGTCGAAGGTCTGGGTCTTGAGTTGCTCCAGACACTCTGCGGCGGTGCCGACGCCGACCGTTTCGACGTCGCCGGAACTCAGCAGGCGGCTGACTGCATCGCGCTGGACCAGATCGTCCTCCACGATCAGGACGCGCCGGACGGTGCGGGTCAGCTTTTCTTCCAGGTTGCGCAGGACCTCGGCGAGGTCCTCGCGCTTCACCGGCTTGACCAGATAGCCGATGGCGCCCAGCGAAAGGGCGGTCTGGCTGTGGTCCTCGCCCGAGACGACGTGAATGGGGATGTGGCGGGTGTCGTCGTCGCGCTTCAGTTCGTCCAGAACCGTCAGACCGGACTGGTCGGGTAGGCCGACGTCCAGCACGACGGCGCTGGGCCGATGGCGTTTGGCCAGTTTCAGGGCTTCTTCAGCCGTCCCGGCGACAATGCACTGGAAGCCGAGTTCGCGCGACAGGTCGCGCACGATAGCGGCGAACCGGCCGTCGTCTTCGACCACAAGCAGCAGCCGCCTGTTTCCACCGAGGTTGTCCCGGTCGTCTTCGACGCTGGCGGATAAGGGCCGAGGTTCAGTCGGCCTGGGATTCGGCCTTGCCGGAGAAGGCGCGAGGGGCGGGGCCGCGACCGCAGCCTCACGCGAGGCCACGCGTGCGGCGTCATAGGTCCGCGGCAGGAAAAGGGTGAACACGCTGCCTTCGCCGACCCGGCTTTCCAGTTCGATCCGACCGCCCAGAAGCCGCGCCAGCTCGCGTGAGATCGACAGCCCCAGGCCCGTTCCCCCGTATTTGCGGCTGATGGTCCCGTCAGCCTGCTGGAAGGCCTCGAAGACGCCCTTCTGCTGATCGGGGGCGATGCCGATGCCGGTGTCGGAGACCGCGAAGGCGATCTCATCGCCGGGCAGGGCGGATATGTTCAGTTTGACCAGGCCGCTTTCGGTGAATTTGAAGGCGTTGGACAGCAGGTTCTTGAGAATCTGCTCAAGCCGTTGACGGTCCGTCTCCATCAGGTCGACGGCCGGATCCACTTCGATCTCGAACGGCAGGCCGCGGTCATCGGCGATAGGCTGGAAGGTCTGGCGGATGTCTCCGGCCAGCCGCTGCATCGAGACGGCCTCCGGGCGCGCCTGAATGTGGCCGGCCTCGATCTTGGACAGATCCAGGATATCGTTGATCAGGGTCAGAAGGTCGTTCCCCGATGACTGGATGGTCCGGGCGTAGTTGACCTGTTCCTCCGACAGGCTCCCCTCGGGATTGTCCGCCAGCAGCTTGGACAGGATCAGCAGAGAGTTCAGCGGCGTCCGCAGTTCATGGGACATATTGGCCAGGAAGTCGGACTTGTACTGGCTGGCCTGTTCCAGCTCGCGGGCCTTCAGCGTCAGGGCGGCGGCGCCGCGCTCCAGGTCATCGCGCTGTGTCGCCAGCATCTGCGCCTGTTCTTCCAACTGGCTGTTGGTCTGTTCCAACTCTGCCTGCTGTTGTTCGAGGCGGGACTGGGATTCCTTGAGCGCCCGACCCTGTTCCTCCAGCTCTTCGTTGGAGACGCGCAGTTCCTCGCTCTGGACCTGAAGCTCTTCGGCCTGACGCTGGGTTTCCTCCAGCATATTTTGCAACTGGGCGCGATAGCGGGCCGAACGCAGGGCCGCGCCGATGGCGGGGCCGACTTCTTCGAGCAGGATCGTCAACTGCTCGTCTGGAGCGTGCAGGAAGCCCAGTTCCAGCACCGCGTTGACGGCGCCGTCCGCCTGGGCCGGAGAGATGATAAGATGCCTGGGCTTATCGCGGCCCAGGGCCGATCCTATGGTCAGATAGCCGTCCGGCACGTCGGATACGCGCAGAGTCTGGCCATCCGCCGCGACCTGACCCAGCAGGCCTTCGCGCAGGCCGAAACGATCCGGAATCGCCGCGTCGGACGGAACGCCCAGGGCGGCGATGCGGCGATACTGGCCGCCTTCGCCCTTGAAAAGCGCGGCCGCCTGAACCCCTGCGTAGCGGCCGAGATAGGCAAGTATGCTGTCGCCCAACTGTTCAAGGGACTGATCGCCCATCATGGCTTCCGCCAGGCCCACCTGTCCCTTGTTCAGCCATTCCTGGCGCGCACGAGCGCGCGCGCTGTGTCGGATCAGATTGAAGATCACGATCGTCAGGGCGGCGCCCAGCACTCCCGACAAGAGACCGCTTCCCAGCGCTGTCCGATAGGCGGCGCCCATCGAGATTATGCGTTGTTCGCGCACACGCTGCTCGTCGGCGCGCATCAAACCGATCTCGGCGCGAACAGAGTCCATGATGCGCTTGCCCTCGTCGGTGCCCATCCGCGCAAGAGCCGCCTGCATCCCCGCTGTTCGTCGGGCCTGAAGGGTCGCGTCCAGTTCGGTCATCTTGGCGTCGAGAAGGCGACGCAACTCTTCGAGATGCGCTTGCTGGGTGGGGTTGTCGCGCGTCAGATTCGCCAGATCGCCCAGTCGCCGGTTCAGATCACTCGTCGCGGCCTCATAGGGCTGAAGATATCCGATGTCGCCGGTCAGCAGATAGCCGCGCTGGCCCGTCTCGGCGTCCTGCGCCGCGGACAGGATGTCTTCGACCGCGACGATCACCTCATGCGTATGGATGATCTGCTGATTAGTGGTTCGCAACACCTCGACGTTGCGCCACGCCAGTACTCCGGTAGCGAGAAAAAAGGTGAGAACCAGCGCCAGTCCTACCGTCGCAAGGCTTTCCATCTTCGAGCCCGCTGACGGACGGCTTGGCGGCTTCATCGTGTTGTGACCCCTGTGAACTCAAGCGCGCCCGCTCTCGGTGCGACTGAACATCCCTACTACCCTACGATGGATTCGCCGCACAGGTTTTCCGCCATGCGACCGCGATGAAGCGTGGCTTCATGCCATCGACTTGGCCATCGACTTGGCTTGCGGCTGCGTGTCGTGATTTAACATCGGCTATGCGCTCTTTGATTTTACCGGCTGTCGCGGTTTCTCTTGTCCTTTCCGGCTGTAACGCGGGCGCCTCCGCGCGCGGCGGCGCCGAGCAGGTCGGAGCCGGACTGGGCGACGCCGTTACCGCGCCGCTGGAAGACCTGAACCTTCGACGCGATGAAATCCCGACCATTCTGCTGCAGGCGGAGGCTAATCCCTACGACCTGCGCAACATGAACAACTGCCGCACGATCGGGGCCGAGATCGCCCGGCTGGACGAGGCTTTGGGGCCTGACACGGACGCGCCGCCGTCGCAGGACGGTTCCTATATGAGCGAGCGGGCCGCCGATGCGGCGGCGGGGGCGACGCTGGACGCTGTCCGCGGGACGGTTACCGACTTCATCCCCGCCCGCAGCTGGGTGCGACGCCTGACCGGCGCCGAGGCGCACAGCAAGCACGTCCAGTCGGCGATTCAGGCTGGCCTGCGTCGCCGTTCCTTCCTGAAGGGCGTGGGTATGCAGCGAAACTGTGCGCCCCCGGCGGCCCCGGCCGGCTTCGTTCCGCGTCGAGGCTAGGCCTTCAGGTGCCGCGCGCGGAAGTCGCGGCGGAACTGCTCGAACCTGCCCTCGGCGATGGCCGCACGCATGGCGGCTGTCAGCGCCTGGAAGAAGGCGATGTTGTGCCAGCTGAGCAGGATCTTGCCGAGGATTTCGTCGGCGCGGATCAGGTGATGCAGGTAAGCCTTTGAATAGTCCTGCGACGCGGGGCAGGGGACTTCGGGATCCAGCGGGTCCTGATCCTCGGCGAAGCGGGCGTTCTTGAGGTTCAGCGGGCCGTCCCAGGTCCAGGCCTGGCCGTGGCGACCGGCGCGGGTCGGCAGGACGCAGTCGAACATGTCGACGCCGCGATAGACCGCCTCGACCAGGTCGATCGGCTTGCCCACCCCCATCAGATAACGCGGGCGGTCCTTGGGCAGGAACTCAGGCGCATAGTCCAGCACCTCGCACATGGCTTCGTGGCCTTCGCCAACGGCCAGACCGCCGATGGCGTAGCCGTCGAAGCCGATCTCCTGCAGGCGTTCCGAGGATTCGCGGCGCAGGTTTTCATAGGTCGAGCCCTGCTGGATGCCGAACAGGGCCTGCGCATCCCGCGTCCCGAAGGCGTTCTTGGAACGCTGCGCCCAGCGGGCTGACAGCTCCATGCCCTCGCGCGCGCGTTTTTCCTCGGCTGGCCAGGCGACGCATTCGTCCAACTGCATGACGATGTCGGAGCCCAGGCGGTCGGCCTGAATCTGGATCGAGCGTTCGGGCGTCAGCACGTGTTTGGAGCCGTCGATGTGGCTGGAAAAGGTGACGGCCTTCTCGGTCAGCTTGGAAATGCCCGACAGGCTCATGACCTGGAAGCCGCCCGAGTCCGTCAGGATCGGCTTGTCCCAGCGCATGAAGTTATGCAGGCCGCCCAGTCGCTCCATCCGCTCCGGCCCCGGCCGCAGCATCAGATGATAGGTGTTGCCCAGAATGATGTCCGCGCCGGTCTGCTTGACCTGATCCACCGTGATGGCCTTGACCGTGGCGGCGGTGCCGACCGGCATGAAGGCGGGCGTGCGGATGTCGCCGCGCGTGGTCTTCAGCACGCCGGTGCGGGCGCGGCCTTCGGTGGCGGAGATTTCAAACGGGAAGGGCATAGGCGTTCCTTGCAGCGGAGCCGCGTCTTAGGCCCTCTGGGTCGGAACCGCCAGTCAGCGCAGCAGCGTCGCCAGCCGCTCTGCGCGTTGCAGATCCTTGGGACGGCCGAACAGGCGGCACTTCTCGATCTGTTCGGCGACGGTGGGGACATAGAGCGTCCCGCCGTCCAGCGTGATCGGCTGGCGCGTGGTGAAGATGACCGGCGTCCAGTCGGCGCCTGCGCGCACATCCATCTGCGCCATGACCTCGACCGGGACGGGCGTTGTCAGGATCTGACCGAAGACCTGAGAGCGGAACAGGCCCTCGCCGGGATCTTCGATCGCCTCGCCGTGCAGGGTCTCGATCAGGCGGCGGGCGTCGCGCGGGCTGGTCATGACATCGACGTCCGGCACATGCCATTCCGACAGGCCCGACAGCGCCATGCCGGCGCCGCCGAACACCCACCACGGATCCTGAAGCTCACTGGCCGCCGAGGCCAGAATGTCAAAGGTGGCGGCCAGATTTTCGGGCAGGTCGTCGATGTGGCTCATTGGGCGTCTTCCCGAAACAGCAGGCTTCCGTCGCCATAAGAATAGAAGCGGTAGCCGCTGTCGATGGCGTGGGCGTAGGCGGCTTTCATCGTCTCCAGTCCGGCGAAGGCGCTGACCAGCATGAACAGCGTCGATTTCGGCAGGTGGAAGTTGGTCATCAGCACGTCGCAGGCGCGGAAACGATAGCCCGGCGTGATGAAGATGGCGGTGTCGCCGTGGAAAGCTTTGACCACGCCGTCTTCGCCCGTGGCGCTTTCCAGCAGGCGCAGCGAGGTGGTGCCGACGCAGACGATGCGCCCGCCCGCCGCGCGCACGGCGTTCAGGACGGCGGCGGTCTCGGCCGAGACCTCGCCCCACTCGGAGTGCATCTTGTGATCGGCCGTGTCGTCCGCCTTGACCGGCAGGAAGGTGCCCGCCCCGACGTGCAGGGTCACGGCATGGGTCGTCACGCCGCGTGCGCGGATGGCGTCCAGCAGGGCAGGGGTGAAGTGCAGACCCGCTGTCGGCGCCGCGACCGAGCCGTCATGCTCGGCGAAGACGGTCTGATAATCCTTCAGGTCCTGATCGTCCTCGGCCCGTTTGGCCGCGATATAGGGGGGCAGGGGCATGACCCCGACCTCGCGGATGGCGTCGTCCAGCACAGGGCCTGCCAGATCGAAGCGCAGGGTGACGAGGCCATCCTCGCCCTTGGCGGTGATCTCGGCGTCGACCTGGCCTATCAAGCAGGCGTTGTCTTCCTCGCGACCGAAGCGCACGCGGTCGCCGACCTTCAGCCGCTTGCCGGGCTTCATGAAGGCGCTCCAGACATCGGGCGCGTCGCGGTGGTGCAGGGTCGCCTCGACCGGCACGGACAGCAGCTCGCCTTCCGGCCCGGTGCGATGACGCACGCCCGACAGACGGGCGGGGATCACGCGGGTGTCGTTGAAGACCAGGGCGTCGCCGGGTTGTAGGAAATCCGGCAGGTCGTGGATGATCTTGTCCTGAAGATCGCCGCCCTTCACCACCAGCAGGCGCGCTGAGTCGCGCGGGTCGGCGGGGCGCAGGGCGATACACGCCTCGGGCAGGTCGAAGTCGAAATCGGATGTCCGCATGAGGCGGGGAATGCTCACGCCGCGCCTTTGCGGTCAAGCGAGGCCCGGCGGAAAGTCGACTGGCGAAAACCGCCCCAGCCGCTATGTCAGACGCAGCCACTGGGAGTTTGAGTGCATGACCGACCGCTATCTGGACGACCTGACCGTCGGCGAAAGCTGGGACAGCGAGCCCTTCACCATGACCGAGGCCGAGATCATCGCTTTCGCGACCGAGTTCGACCCGCAACCCATGCATATCGACAAGGCGGCGGCCGAGGCGGGACGTTTCGGGGGCCTGATCGCCAGCGGCTGGCACGTCTGTTCGCGAGTCATGCGGCAGTTCGTGGATGAAGCCTATTTCGGCCAGACGCCGCTGCTGGGCATGAATGTCGACGCCCTGTGGTGGGTGCGGCCCGTGCGGCCGGGCGACACCCTGACGGTGCGCCGCGAGATCATCGAGATCCGCCCGTCGAAGAGCCAGCCTGACCGCGGCGTCGTCCGCACCAAGACGACCGTCACCAATCAGGACGGCGATCTGGCCATGAGTTTCGAGAACCAGATGCAGCTGCCGAGGAACGCCGAAGCGCGGCTGTAGAACGCCGCCCCTGTTGACCCCGGGCCTCCAAGGCGTCAAAGCCCGGTGCATGCTACAGAACCTCGAAACCCTGTCCCGTGAGGCCCGTTCGTGGCCGTTTGAGCAAGCGCGCAATCTGCTGGCCCACGTGCTCAAAAAACGGCTGTCTGACGCGGAGCGCGACGCCGCGAAACTGCTGATCGACGCGGGCAAGGCGGACGAGGCTCTGGCGACCTTCGAGGCGCTGAACAAGCCGGTGATCCTGGAGACCGGCTATGGCCCGTCGGGTCTGCCGCACATGGGCACCTTCGGCGAAGTCGCGCGCACGACCATGGTGCGCAACGCGTTCCGCGCCCTGACCGGCGACCATTGGGCCACGCGCCTGATCGCCTTCAGCGACGACATGGATGGCCTGCGTAAGGTGCCGGAGGGCATCCCCAACCCTGAGATGCTGCGCGAAGACCTGCATCTGCCGCTGACCAAGGTGCGCGATCCGTTCGGCACACACGACAGCTTCGGCGCGCACAACAACGCCCGCCTGCGCGCCTTCCTCGACAGCTTCGGCTTCGAGTATGAGTTCATGTCCTCGACCGAGACCTATCGGTCGGGTCGGTTCGACGCGGCCCTGCTGACCATGCTGGAGCGCTTCGACAAGGTCATGGGCATCATGCTGCCGACCCTGGGCGAAGAGCGTCGGGCCACCTATTCGCCCTTCTTGCCGATCAGCCCGATTACCGGCCATGTGCTGCAGGTGCCGACGCTGGAGCGCAACGTCGAGAAGGGCACGATCGTCTTCGTCGATCCCGCCAAGAGCGAGGATGGCGGCCGCACCGAGGTTCCCGTCACCGGCGGCCATGTGAAGCTGCAGTGGAAGCCCGACTGGGCCATGCGCTGGACCGCGCTGGACGTCGACTATGAGATGTCGGGCAAGGACCTGATCGAGAGCGTGCGCGAGTCGTCCAAGCTGTGCCGCGCCATCGGCGGCGTTCCGCCGGAGGGCTTCAACTATGAGCTCTTCCTCGACATCGAAGGCAAGAAGATCTCCAAGTCCAAGGGCAACGGCCTGACGATGGAGGAGTGGCTTCGCTACGGCACGCCCGAGAGCCTGAGCTGGTACATGTTCCAGTCGCCGAAGTCGGCCAAGAGCCTGCATTTCAACGTCATTCCGCGCGCGACGGACGACTATCTGTCCTTCATCGAGCAGTACAAGACGCAGGAACCGGCCAAGCGGATGGACAACGCCGTCTGGCACATCCACTCGGGTCAGCCGCCTGAGAGCGCTTCGCCGGTGTCGTTCGCCCTGCTGCTGAACCTGGTCGGCGTGGCCAACGCCTCGACCAAGGAGCAGCTGTGGGCCTATTTCGCCAAATACCTGCCTGACGCCACGCCTGAGAACGAGCCCGTGCTGGATCGGCTGATGGGCTATGCGCTGAACTATTACGAGGACTTCGTGAAGCCCTCGAAGACCTATCGTCTGCCCGACGACAAGGAGAAGGCGGCGCTGCTGGATCTGGCGGAGCGCCTGAAGGCTCTGCCCGCCGACACCACCGACGGCGAGATCATCCAGGGCGAGGTCTACGCCGTGGGCAAGGCGCATGAGTTCGAGCCGCTGCGGGCCTGGTTTCAGGCGCTGTACGAGGTGCTGCTGGGCGCATCGCAGGGGCCCCGCTTCGGGTCGTTCGCGGCGATCTACGGCCTGCCGCAGACGATCGCCCTGCTTGAAGCTGGCGCAAACGGCGAACTGGCCGCCTGATCCCAACCGTCATCCCGGCCGAAGCCCCAAGGCCTAGAGCCGGGGCCGCCCAACGCACGACGGGCGGCGTTCCTGTGGTCCCGGATAATGGCTTTGCCGTTTCCGGGATGACGGCGGCATGGCATCAAGCAGCGCTATGCGCGGTAGGCCCACTCATGGCCTCAGGCAGGCCGAAGGGCGGTAGTCCCACTCACGGCCTCAAGCACCCGAAAGGCGATAGGCCCACTCTCAGCATGGCCTCAAGCAGCGCGAAGCGCGATAGGCCCCGAAGATGAACACAACATAACGGCGAGGCGGGGGGAGCCTTCAGCTTCGCCGGTGCATTCTCTCTCCATCGACAACTCGATGACAGGAGAGATAGATGTCGAAGATGTTCAAGGCGGGTCTGGCCGCCACCGCCATGTTCGCCGCCCTGGGTTCCGCCGCCGTGCCGATGAGCGCCGCTGCGATGCCTCAGGCTAACGGCGTCACCAACTGCGACGCCCCCGGCGGTCGCCAGCAGGCGGGCGCCGCGATCGGCGCCGTTCTGGGCGGTCTGGCCGGCAGCCAGGTTTCCAAGAATGAGCGCGCGCTCGGCGCGGTGGTCGGCGCTGGCGCCGGCGCTGCGGCCGGCTCCTATATCGGCTGCAACCAGCAACGCGCGCGTTCGGCCAATCAGGCAGGCGCCAATTCCTACCGCGCGACCTCCAATCTGCGCATTCGCACGGGCCCGGGCGCCAACTATCGCCAGACCGGCAGCCTGTCGGCCGGTCAGCCCTTCACCGCCATCGGCTCGCAGGGCGAGTGGGTCCAGATCGCCGGCGGCGGTTGGGTGAACGCCCACTACGTCGCGCCGAACTGATCGATTTTCTCCCCCGCATCGATCAGAGCGAAGGCCGTCCCGAAAGGGGCGGCCTTTGTGCTTTACTGGCTGACCCACAGGATACGCGCCATCCAAAGGAGCTCATCGCGCGCAATGGTGCGCGGCGGATATTCCGGGTTGATGGAGGCCAGGACGATGTCTCGCACGCCGAGTGCGGCCGCCTCTTTGGCCAGCGTTTCGCCGCTTCGTGTGCGCAGGGCCACGCGATCGCCGCGCCGAATGTCCGTGGCGTCCAGATCGACAATCACCCGATCGCCGGGGCGATACAGCGGCGCCATCGAGTCGCCCTCGATCCTCAGGCTGAACAGGCTGTCCTTGCGAGTCGGCAGATCCGTCTGCTCCCAGCCTTCCGCCAGGGGCAGGCCCGCGTCGTCGAAGAAGCCTTGGTCGCCTGCGCGCGCCAGGCCCAGCAGGGGGATGGGCAGGGCGCGCGGCCCGGCGTCGTCTGCCAAATCCGCGAACTCGCCCAGGCTTAGGCCCGTGGATTGCAATACGCGCATCAGGCTTTCGGTGGAGGGCCATCTCGGCCGCGACGGCGCGCCGGGGCCGACGCGCTTGGACGGGTTGAAGCTGGTGGGGTCCAGGCCCGCCCTGCGCGCCAGTCCGGAGGCTGACAGGCCCTCGCGGCGCGCGAGCGCATCAATTGCGGTCCATATCTGCGTGTGTGACAGGGGCATATGCAACCCTATCACGCCAGTCGGCGTATAGGAATATTAGCCTATTCGGTATCCTGGCCGACGGCTTTACGCTCCTGCCAGGCCAAGAAGGCGCCGACGGCGATTGCAATCATGATGCCGTAGGCCGTCATGTTCAGCACGGTGTAGAAGGCGGAAACCGTCGGCTTCATCTTCATGAAAACCATGACGTGGCTGGCGACCGTCAACAACTGAAGCGCGCTGGCCCAGACAGGCCAGGAACGAGGCGACTTCCACACCAGGGCGACGAAAACGCCCAGAACAACCAGGTCGATCACGAACATCGGCCACTGGACCCCGGCATAGCCGATGTAGTTCTGGGTCAGGATCGATAAAAACCAAGCCAGAAGCATCGTCGCAGCGCCGATCCTCTCGGGTCTGCCGCCCTTGGCGAGCGCGAACAGCCCTATGGCGAGCATGATCGTCATGCCGATGTACTCGGACATGAAGCTGAACATGAAAAACCCCCTCCGCTGCGAGCGAAGGGGGTATCATGTCACCAAAGTGCAGGAAACGCATCCAACACTATGGCTTAGCTAGATTAAATTCACGCAACCCGCAGATGGCCCATCGGGCGGTCGTCCCACTCGTCCGGCTTGGCGACCGGGCCGGCGGCGTAGACGCCGTAGCCCATGCGGCGGTGGTCCTTGGCCATTTCGTTGTGGCTGGCGACGATGGCTTCGCGCGCGGCGCTGAGGGCGGCGATGGCTTCCATCGCCTTGGCTTGCGACACCGTTCCCGCAACAGCGGACACGTTGAGCGCAGAACGGGCGCCGATCATCGACTGCACGAGGGCGGTCGCTTGCACGATCGCGTCGTCGATCGCCTTTTCAGCAGAGTGCAGATCGCCGGCGACGGCGGCGATGACTTCGTTGCGTTGCATAGCTTACCCCTCATCTAATAAACGATGGGCAATGGTTAACATGCATTAACGACTTTCGGTAGTGTTTTGTTTACCCTTTTTTACGTTGCGGGAGAGGCGCCGCCGAGATTGGGCCTCAGTCTGAGGTGGCTTCATCCAGCAGGAAGTGAGCGGTTAGACTGGCGATCGGCTGGGCATGGTTTTCCTGCCACGCTTCGGCGATGACATAGGCCACCCGACGTCCCGCGCGGTTGATGCGGGCGCGGGCGTAAACGTCCACCGGCTTGCCGGACCGGAGATAGGCCACTGTTACATTGATCGGGCGCGGCAGGCGCAGGCCGGGATAGGTGAGGGCGACCTGAGCCATGGCCGTCATCTCCAGCAGGGCGGCCGTAGAACCGCCATGCAGGGCGGGCAGGAGCGGGTTGCCGATCAGCTTGTCGTCAAACGGCATGGTGACGGTGATTTCATCCCCGTTCACCTGTGTCTGGAGACCGAGAAAGCGGGCGTAGGGCAGGGTGTCCAGCAGGGCGGCGGTCATGCGGCGTCCTTGGCTCTACGGGGTTTCAGATTGGCGCCGGTGCGGCTGTCGCCTTCGGCGCTGACCATATAGGCGGACTGGGCGGCCGCGACGGGGGCGGCTGGATCATCCTCGAACGCCCAGGCCCGCACGAAAGCCAGATTGCGCGTCAGGCGGTAACAGCGAGCCTCGGCCAGCAGGTCGCGTCCCGGCTGGGCGGCGCGCATGTAATCGACCCGCAGGTCCAGCGTCGCGATGGGACGGAACGTATCCAGAGCCGCCCAGACCGCCAGGCCGCCTGCATGATCCAGCAGGGTGGTGACCAGGCCACCCGCCAGCACGCCCGTCTCGGGATCGCCGACGAGATCGTCGCGGTAGGGCACGCGCATCCGCACCCGGTCACCCTCCAGCCCTTCATAGGCAAAGCCCAGGGCGTGGGTATGAGCGGCGCCTGAGGCCAGTTGCGGCAGCAGGGTGGTAAGGAACGATTCCGTCATCAAGGCGTCCTTTGTCAGCGTCGCCTTTGGTCGCCCGCCCGAGGTTGTCTTGTCCAGCCACACCGTGAACCGATGATGCGTCCCCAGGATCTTTTGCGGCCTACCCCCGCAGGTCTCTATTGCCCGCCCGGGGACTTCTATGTCGATCCGGTGCGTCCGGTGGACCGGGCGGTGATCACGCATGGGCATTCGGACCATGCGCGCGCCGGGCATGGGGCGGTGCTGGCGACGCCTGAGACCCTGGCGATCATGGCGGTTCGGTACGGCGCGGATTTCGCAGGGCGCACGCAGGCGGCGGGCTATGGCGAAACGACATCCATCGGAGGCGTCGAGGTGCGACTGATCCCGGCCGGACATGTTCTGGGATCGGCGCAGGCGGTCGTCAGTCGGGGCGGTCTGATCATGACGGTGTCCGGCGATTACAAACGTCGCCGCGATCCGACCTGCGCTCCGTTTGAGGCGGCGCCTTGCCATGTCTTCATTTCAGAGGCGACGTTTGGCCTGCCCGTCTTCGTCCATCCGCCGGACACGGAGGAGATCCAGCGGCTCGTGTCGTCCCTGGCGCAGTTTCCCGAGCGGGCGCATCTGGTCGGCGCCTATGCGCTGGGCAAGGCGCAGCGCATCATACGGCTGTTGCGTGAAGCGGGTTGGGAACGGACCATCTATGTCCACGGCGCGCTGGAGCGGCTGAACGACCTTTATCAGGCGTCAGGCGTG
Source organism: Brevundimonas diminuta 470-4 (assembly GCA_000318405.1). GTDB lineage: Bacteria > Pseudomonadota > Alphaproteobacteria > Caulobacterales > Caulobacteraceae > Brevundimonas > Brevundimonas diminuta_B. The sequence goes on from KB291743.1 coordinate 112,004, forward strand.
CCGCTAGGGCCGCTGTCGCCTGCGACGGGGCTGAAGGCCGGCGCCTTGGGCGGCGAGGTGGTCATTGCGCCGCCGTCGGCCATTCAGGATCGCTGGGCGCGCAGGTTCGCCGAGCCGATCGCGGCGTTTGCATCGGGTTGGATGGGCGTTCGCGCCCGCGCTCGCCAGCGCGGCGTCGAACTGCCGCTCGTGATTTCCGACCATGCCGACTGGCCAGAACTGACGCGGACGTTCGAGGAGATCGCGCCGGAAGAAGTCTGGATCACGCACGGCAGGGAGGAGGGCCTGCTGCGCTGGTGCGAACTGAAGGAGATGCGGGCGCGCGCCTTGCGTCTTGTCGGCTATGACGAAGAAGGCGAAGGCGAGCAGAGCGTGCTGGAGGACGCCGGCTGAACCGGCGTCAGGCGGCGCCGCGATCCTTGCGGGCGACGGTCTGCTCCGCGGGATCAAGGGCCGTATTCATCGCCAGGCGCAGTCGTTCCGGCTTGATGGGTTTTTCGACCACGGCGGCCATCCCCGCCGCCAGATAGCCCTTGGCGTCGTCCGGATCGGCGTTGGCGGTGAGGGCGATGATGGGGATCTGGCTCGCGGGCCCGGACAGGGCGCGGATGGCGCGCGTGGCGCCCACGCCGTCCAGCCGCGGCATCTTGATATCCATCAGGATCAGATCGAACGGCCGTGACTGCACGGCTTCGACAGCTTCCTGACCGTCCTCGACGGTTTCCGAAGTGCAGCCGAACATCTCGCACAGGGCCTGAGCCACGACGCGGTTGGTCGCATTGTCGTCGGCGATGAGGATGTGCGGCTGGGCCTGCAGGTGCAGATGCTCCAGGTCCGCGATGTTGGAGGGCGTTTCCTGCTCCATCAAGGCGATGGGGGCTTCGATTTCAAAGGCGAAGGTCGCACCCCGACCGGCGTTGTGTTCCGCGCGCAACTTGCCCGCCATGTATTGAACCAGACGGCGGCTGACCATCAGTCCCAGATCGCCGCTCTGTTCGACCGCGTCGTCGAACCGGGCCGGGTCGGCCGCGCCGTCGTCGCGGACGCGGGCCTCGATCACCACCTGATCGCCTCGAGCCTGAGCCTTCAGGCTGGCTTCGACCATGCCGTGACGCGTGTTGCCCAGGGCGGCGCCGATCAGGTTGTTGAACACCTGCTTCAGGCGCTCCGCATCCAGCATGGCCGCCAGTTCGGTGTCGCCCTCATAACCGACCATCAGGGTCACGCCGTCTTGGGCGGCGCGCGGAGACCAATGGGTCTGAAGCTGGTCCATCAGGGTGCGCAGCGGCGTCGGCGCCGGAGACAACTGCAGCTCACCCGCCTCGGCGCGAGCCAGGTCCAGCGCGTCATGCAGGTCGCCCAAGACGTCCTCGGCCGATTCCATGATCGTGCGAGCGTGCGCCTTGGCCGCTTCGTTCAGCGGCTGTCGATAAAGGAGTTCCGCGACGGCCAGCACGCCGTTCATGGAGGTGCTAAGCTCGCGATTGAGCAGGCCCATGAAGCGGCTCTTCTCACGGGCGGCGGTCTGCATGGCGTGATCGGCGTCGACGGCGGCGCGAGCCTGCTCTGCCAGCCGCTGGTTTTCATGCCTCTGCTGTTCGTTGACGGCGCGAAGCAGGGCCACGGCCGTACCGACTCCGCGATAGGCGCCGTTGCGCGTGACGATAAAGCCGCGCATCAGCGCGCCGGGCCCGCTTTTCAGGATGATGTCGGCGAAGGCGTCGATGCGAACGCCCGCCTCGACCACCGCCGGTTCCGGGTCCATCACGTGAGAGACTTCGCGCTCGCCGTACAGGCTGACGCCCAGCGGACCGGCCAGCTTCATCAGAAAGTCGCTGCGCTCGATCAGGCCGACCGGGCGGTCGCCGTCCACGACAGCAATCGCCAGGGTGTCCGGCTCCCGCTCGAAACGCGCAAAGACCTCTCCTGTCTTGGCAGAAGAAGGAACGGGCTCCGCCCTGTCGGTCAGCACTTCGATGGTCGGCATTCGGCCGGACTCCTACTAAGGCGATTTTACATTCGCTTATGATTGTTTGCTGAACCGTTAAGCCGGACCCGCAAAATTACGGCGGCTGGTTTGTTTTGCGGCGCGGGCGGGTCTGGTCTATGGTTCCTGACCACCCATCTTCCTGATCCTGGAACGTCTTCTGGATGCGCGCGGCCGACCGGCCGACCGCAGGTTTGTCATGAGCGAAATCGACTCCCACCCCACAACCTCCGCCCTGGTTCTCTTTTCCGGAGGGCAGGACAGCGCCACCTGTCTGGCCTGGGCGCTGGAGCGGTTCGATCGGGTGGAGACGGTCGGTTTCGACTATGGCCAGCGCCACGCGGTCGAGATGCAGGCGCGCCAGGCGGTGCGGCGCGAAGTGATCAAGGCCCTGCCGCAATGGGCGGACAGGCTGGGCGATGATCATGTGGTCGATCTGACCGGCTTCGGCGCCATCGGCGAGACGGCCATGACCACCCAGCGCGCCATAGAGGCCGACGCACGCGGCCTGCCCAACACCTTCGTTCCGGGACGCAATCTGATCTTTCTGGTCGCGGCGGCGGCGCTGGCCGATCGTCGGGGGCTGGAAGCCCTGATCGGCGGCATGTGCGAGACGGACTATTCGGGCTATCCGGATTGTCGCAACGACACCATTCAGGCCACGGCCCGCGCCCTGTCCCTAGGGCTGGACAAGTCGGTGCCGGTCGAGACGCCGCTGATGTTCCTGACCAAGGCGCAGACGTGGAAACTGGCCGAGCGGATCGGCGGCCGCGCCCTGGTCGAGGCGATCATCGAGCACAGCCACACCTGCTATCTGGGCGACCGGACGCAGCGTCACGCCTGGGGCTATGGCTGCGGGACTTGCCCGGCCTGCGAATTGCGGGCGGCGGGCTATGCCGAATGGGCGGCCGCATGACCTATTCGGCCAAGGAAGTCTTTCTGACGGTGCAGGGCGAAGGCGGGCAGGCGGGTCGACCGGCCGTCTTCCTCCGCTTCGCCGGCTGCAACCTGTGGAGCGGGCTGGAGCGGGATCGCGTCACTGCCGTCTGCACCTTCTGCGACACCGATTTCGTCGGCGTGGACGGCGACGGCGGCGGCAAGTTCAAGACCGCTGACCTGATGGCGGATCATGTCGCCGGGATGTGGCGTGGCCGCGAGGGCGACCCCAAGCTGGTCGTCTGCACCGGCGGCGAGCCGTTGATGCAGCTGGACGCGCCGCTGATCGACGCCCTGCATGCGCGGGGGTTCCAGATCGCCATTGAAAGCAACGGCACCCTGGCGGCGCCGGACGGGATCGACTGGATCTGCATCAGCCCCAAGGCCGACGCCCCTGTGGTTCAGACCAAGGGGCAGGAACTGAAGCTGGTCTTCCCTCAGCCTCTGGCCATGCCCGACCGTTTCGAGCACCTCGATTTCGAGCATTTCTGGCTTCAGCCGATGGACGGGCCCGATCAGGCGGCCAACACGGCGGCCGCCATTGAATACTGCCTGACCCATCCGAAATGGCGGCTCAGCGTTCAGACGCACAAATACATCGGGGTGCGGTAGGCCCTCAGCAGTCCTTGCCGCGCTTTTGTCTCTGTTCGCAGCGGCGCTGTTCACGCTCCCATGCGCGCTGTTCGCGTTCGCGCTTGGCCCTGGTTTCCTCGTCCGAGGTGGTGACGGCGTCGAAGCCCGCGCCCACGGCGGCCCCCGTCACCTTGGCCGCGCCGCCGACCACGGCAGCTCCTGCGCCGACGATGGCGCCCGCGACGCAACCCTGAAGCATCAGGGCGGCGGTCACGCAGAAGGCGAGGGTGGGCAGGGGCTTGGTCGTCATGTGAGCAGTCTGCCTGTGCGGGGCGCGCCTGTCAGCGTGTAAAAAGAGAGGCCCCGGAGATGGCTCTCCGGGGCCTCCTGCTTGAGTCGCGTCGCCTACCAGCTCCAGGCGTCGCGGACGATTTCGATGATGTAGCCATCGTATTCGTCGATCAGATAGATCGCATTGTCGACATAGACCCACCGCGTGCCCGGAGGCGGATAGCCCAGGCCATAGGTGCGCCAGTCATTCACCTGATAGCGCCAGAAGACGTCCGGCAGGTACTGGCCGACGTAGTACTGTCGGTTCCAATAGGTGCGAGGCACGCTGTAGTAGCCGTAGCCCGGTGCGAAATAGAAGCCGACGCGCACGCCGCTCCAGCCCCGGAAGCGAGAGTCGTAGCGCCACCAGTCGCTGCGATGGCGACGGTCCCAGTCACGGCGCCACTGGTCCCGGTTCCAGCGATTGTGGAACTCGCGATAGTCCCGGTCCCTGTTCCAGCCGGGACGATCCGGCCGGTTTGGACGGTTGGCGTCGGGCCGGCCGGGCCGGTTCCAGTCCGGACGGTTCGGTCGATTGGAGTCCGGCCGATTTGGGCGGTTCCAGTCAGGACGGTCTGGGCGATTTGCGCCAGGACGATCGGGACGATCGGGGCGGTCCGGCCTGTCGGGCCGTTGCGGGCGATCGGGACGATCCGGCCGATCGGGACGCCCCGGCTGGTTTGGTTGGTTCCAGTCCGGACGGTTGGGCCGGTCCGGACGATCGGGACGCTGTCCCTCCGGACGATCCGGGCGGTTGGGTCGTTGATGATCGGGGCGCTCGTCGTCAGGCCGCTGCGGACGCTGGACGTCCGGCCGCGTTTCAGGTCGAGGCTGTTCAGGACGCGGCTGATTGGGGCGAGGCTGGGCGTTCTGGCGCGGCGTTTCCTGACGCTCTCGCGGCCGCATAGCCATGTCGCCGCGATCGCGCTGCGGGGCTGCGCGCCGTTCAGAGCGGCGTGGGCCGTCGTCACGGGTCTGTGCGCGTTCAGGCCGTTCCTGAGCCAGGACCGACAGAGGTGCTGCGGCGGGCACGAGGAAGGCGGAAACCGCCGCGAACATGAGAAGAGAACGTTTCATGGTCAAAGTCCTCGCACGCCCATATTGGGCGGCTTGATCGCAAAATAGACGGCTGTGCATGAACTGCGGCTGAACGGCGATCACAGAGCGTCGTCATGAAAAAGCCCCGCAAGACAGAGGCTTGCGGGGCTGATCGAATGCTCGAGCGCAGACTTAGTAGACGTTGCTCATCACGCTGGCGATCAGGCCGGTAGCGACCGCGATCATCAGGATGTCATTGCGGCGTGGACGTAGCGGTAACCGCGCGGCGCCGGACGCAGGCCATAGAAGTAGGGGTCGCTGACGTAATAGCTGCGATACGCCGGTGGCAGATATCCGCCCGTGCGCCAGCGATAGCCGTAATAGCGCGGCTCGACCCGATAGTAGCCGTAGCCCGGCGCATACCAATAGCCGTTGCGCGCGCCGCGATAGTCGCGGAATTCGGGGCGTCCGCGCCACCAGTCGCGGTTATCGCGGCTCCAGCGGTCCTGGCGGCGCTGATCCTGACGCCAGTCGCGGTGATCCGAGCGGCGATCCTGGCGCCAGTCCCGGCGGTCGTCACGACGGTCCTGACGCCAGTCGCGACGGTCATCGCGGCGGTCTTGACGCCACTCACGGCGATCATGACGATCCTGGGCCTGCGCCATCATGGGAGCGACCGTAGTCGCCAGCGCCAGGGCGATGACGGCGGCCTTGGTCAGGCGGTTCATGTTAAACTCCATGCAAAGCGGCGAAACCCTGTCTGGGCCTAACTTCGGCGGCGGCGAATGAACGGCGTCTGAACCGGGCTGTCAGCCTCGCGTCTGGAGGGGCTGGCGCGTTAACGCTAATTTCAAACCGCGGGTATTTGAATGCATCTCCGAGAGCGGCGCAGAACGTGCTTCTCAGGAGGAACCTAGCGATGAACGCCCATGATACGGCGCGCGAACAGACCGACTACGCGCCCTTGCCCCTGCCCACGCCGGATATGGACGGCGACGCGCTGTTCCGGTTGGGCCTGGCCTATTCGTCCGGACTGGACGGGTGTCCGATCGACCGGGTGTCGGCCCATATGATCTTCAACCTGGCGGCCATGAAGGGCTCGCTTGAGGCGAAAGGGTATCGCCGCGATCTCAGCCAGGAAATGGAGCACGACGAGATCGCCGAGGCCCAGCGCGCCGCGCGTCGCTGGATCGACGCCGGTTCATCGTCTCTGGCGGCCTGATTTCAAGCGGACCGAGACGGCTTCGGCGTCTGGACCGGGCGGCGACGGCGGGGTATGCACCCGGCAAGTTCTCCGTCCGAAGGATTCCGTCCATGCTCGCTCGCATCTATCGCCCGGCCAAGACCGCGATGCAGTCCGGCAAGGCCAAGACGCGCGACTGGCGCCTGGAGTTCGAGCCCGCCTCGGCGCGCACGATCGACCCGCTGATGGGCTGGACCAGCTCGACCGACATGAACGGCCAGGTCCGCCTGAACTTTGAGACCAAGGAAGAGGCGATCGAGTACGCCGAACGCCACGGCATCGCCTTCCGCCTGCATGAGCCGAACGAGGCGCCGGTCATCATCAAGGCCTACGCCGACAACTTCGCGACTGACCGCAAACAGTCCTGGACCCACTAAGGTCTGGTGATGGCCCCTGGCGCCCATAGCTCAACCGGATAGAGCACCTGCCTTCTAAGCAGGGGGTTGCAGGTTCGAGTCCTGCTGGGCGCGCCACGCCGCCAATCCACGCGTCAGATCGGCGATCAGATCGGCGGAATCCTCCAATCCTATATGCAGGCGCAGCAACTGGCCGGGCAGGTCGGGCGCTTGCTGCCGATAGGCTAACTGCGGGGTCTCGTGGGTGATCAGGCTCTCGAAGCCTCCCCAGGAATAACCCATGCCGAACAGGCTGAGGGCGCGCATGAAGGCGTGGGCCGCCGCCTTGTCGCCGCCCTTCATGACGAGGCCCATCAAGGACGCCGCGCCGTCGAAATCCCTCAGCCATAGCGCGTGCCCGACTGAGCCGGGCAGGGGCGGGTACAGGACGCGGGCCACCTCGGGCTGGTCCTGAAGCCATTCGGCAACGCGCAGGGCGGCGCGCGCCTGGGCCTCATAGCGCAGCGGCAGGGTTCGCAGCCCGCGCAGCGCCAGCCAGGCGTCATCTGGCGAGACGTGCCAGCCCATGTCCTCGATGACGTTGTTGATGGCCCGGATGATCTCAGGCGCCTGCGCCGCCACGCCGCCCATCAGCAGGTCGGAATGCCCCCCCGCATACTTCGTCAGGGCCTGGACGCTGACATCCACGCCGTGGGCCAGCGGGCGGAAGGCCAGGCCGGCCGCCCAGGTGTTGTCCATCACCGTCACCACGCCACGCGCCCTGCAGGCCGCCGCCACGGCGGGCACGTCCATCATGTCGAAGGTGAGGGATCCGGGCGCTTCGATCAGCAGCACCCGCGTGCGCTCATTTGCCTGATCCATTACCGCCTCGACAGAGGCTCCCGCTGGGTGAAAGCGCGTGGCGACGCCTCGGTCGGCCATATGGCGCGTCAGAAACCGCCGCGTGGGGCCATAGACGGCGTCGGTCGTCAGCACTTCGTCGCCGAGTCGAAGAAGGGCGGTGAGGGGCACGGTGACGGCCGCCAGGCCGGACGGAACCAGAAAGGCCTCGCTTGCCCCCTCCAGGTCGGCCAGAGCCGCCCGCAGTTCACGCGCCGCGCTGGTCCCGTCCAGCCCATAGACGGGACCGTCGCTGGGATCCTGCATCGCCGCCGGGTCGTCGCTCAGCATGGTGGAGGCCCGCTCGATCGGCGGATTGACGGGACGGCGGCCCAGACCACGTCGCGTTGCGCCGGCGATCAGTCGCGTGCGGTCCGATAGCTTCGGCATATGGGCTCCGGTGAATTGTCCGTTCGAGCGCCAGATTGGCTACCGCCGGAGCGTCGGGCAAGGCTTTGACAACGGCGAAGACGGCGTCGGGACGACAGCGCCGCTTAATGAATTAATATTGATTCTGATAATCGTTCGCACTAAAGGCGAAGCCTCTTTTAAACAGGGTGCTGCCTATGCGTTCGCTATTGATGATTTCCGCCGGACTCGCCGCCCTCGGGGCCGCCCTGCCGGCCAGCGCCGAGGACGCGTTGGAGATCGACCTTAATCAACCGGTGAGGGTGGCTCCGGTCACGGTTGTCGGCACTCGCACCGAGCGGCGCACCGACGAAGTCCCCGCCAGCATCAGCGTGATCACCGCCAGGGATATCGAGAACAACCTCGTAACGGACATCAAGGACCTGATCCGGTTCGAGCCGGGCGTCAGCGTTCCGACCAGTCCCGCCCGCTTCTCGGCCGCCCTGTCGGGCGCCGGGCGGGACGGCAACTCGGGCTTCACCATTCGCGGCATGGGCGGCAACCGGGTGCTGATCGTCCAGGACGGCGTGCGAGTGCCGGACGGCTTCGCCTTCGGCGCCCAGGCGGTCGGGCGCGGCGGCTATAATGACCTGGATCTGGTCAAGTCGGTCGAGATCCTGCGCGGTCCGGCCTCCGCTCTGTATGGCTCTGACGGCATCGCGGGGGCGGTCAGCTTCACCTCCAAGGATCCTTCCGACTTCATCGAGGCGGGCCGCAGCTTCGGCGCGCGTGCGCGCGTCGGCTACAGTTCCGCCGACGAGGGCTGGACCGAGGGGCTGGCCCTGGCCGGGCGCAGCGGCGCCCTGTCGGGTCTGTTGGCCTACACCCGACGTGACGCACAAGAGACCGAGAACATGGCTGAGACCGGCGGCGTCGGCGCGACCCGCACCCAGCCCAATCCTCAGGACTTCGCCTCCAACGCCGTGTTGGCCAAGCTGGTCTGGGATGTGAACGACCATCACACCCTGCGCCTGACCTACGATCACTTCGATCAGGACATGGATGGCGAGGCGCTGAGCAGTTATTCGGCCACGGTCGTCGGCTTGACGGCTCATGACGAGACGCAGCGCGATCGCATCAGCCTCGACTGGCGGTTCGATGACGTCCTGGGTCTGGATTCCGGCTCTGTGGCCGCCTTCTGGCAGGATTCGACCACGCGCCAGTTCACCTATGAGGACCGCACGCCTGCGGTCGACCGCACGCGCGACGTGACGTTCGACAACGCTGTATGGGGGCTGGCGGCGCAGGGCTCGAGAAGCTTCGGAGGGGAGGGCGTTCGCCACCGGATCACCTTCGGCGCCGACTGGTCGCGCACCACCCAGGAAGGGATCCGCGACGGCACGGTCCCGCCGATGGGCGAGCCTTTCCCCGCCCGGCCTTTCCCCAAGACCGAGTTCGACCTGGCGGGTCTGTTCATCCAGGACGAGATCGACCTGCTGGACGGCCGTCTCAGCATCATTCCGGCCCTGCGCTATGACTGGTACGAGCTGACGCCCAAGGCCGACGCCCTGTTCCCGACCCCGGCCGAAGGGCAGAGCGACAGCCATCTGTCGCCCAAGATCGGGGCCATCTACTGGGCCGACGATCATTTCGGCGTCTTCGCCAACTACGCCCAGGGCTTCAAGGCGCCCTCGCCGATGCAGGTGAACAACTTCTTCGCCAACCCTGTGTTCGGCTATGAGTCCATTCCCAATCCGGACCTGAAGCCCGAGACCAGCCACAGCATCGAGGGCGGCTTCCGCTTCCGCAATCTGGAGGCCTTCGGCGGCGCCCTTTCGCTGCAGGCCACGGCCTTCCGCACGAAATACGACGACTTCATCAATCAGGTCGTGGTGCGCGGGACCGGCGTGCCGGGCGTCGATCCGCTGATCTATCAGTACGTCAACCTGACCAAGGTCGAGATCTGGGGGCTGGAAGCGCGCGGCGACATTCACTGGGACAACGGTTTCTCGACCATTGTCGCCGCCTCCTTCGCCGACGGCGAGCAGGAGACGGACGGCAAGCGCGGCGCCCTGACCAGCGTGGATCCGATCAAGCTGGTCGGCGGCCTGAACTACGCCGCCCTCTCGGGCGTCTGGGGCGGAAGCGCCACGGTCACCTGGTCGGACAGGAAGTCGAACCACGAATGCGGCGGCGGCCTGTGCTGGCCGGGCGAGCGCTTCACCCTGCTGGATGTGACGGCCTTCTGGAACGTGACGGAACGGGCCACGCTGCGCGCCGGCGCCTTCAACGTCTTTGACGAGAAATACGCCTGGTGGAGCGACGTGCGCGGCCTGAGCCGTCCTGCTGTCGGCGCTCGACCGGCGACGCTGGACGCCTTTACCCAGCCCGGCCGCAACTTCGGCGTGTCTCTGAGCGTGCGTCTGTGAGCGCGACCATGCCGCGCAAGCGTCAGCTGAAACCCCGCCCTTCGCAAACCAATGGAGCCCCCATGCGTGCAATCTTGATTGCGGCCGCCCTGCTGACCGGCGCCCCGGCCGTCCAGGCCTTGCCCGCCTCGACGGCGACGGGCCAGACCCAGGCGCCCGTCAGCGCCTTTGAACAGGACCGTCAGGCCATCCTGGCCCAGGTCGGCGATTATCGCGTGCGTTTCGACATGCGCGAGACGGTCGGCCTGCAGGCGGACTATCAGCCGCTCGAGCCCAAGCGGTCCGGCGGCACCGAGATCGTGCGTGTCGTCTACGACACCGGCGATCGCATCAGTCTTCAGCACATCCTGGTCATGTATCACGAGGGCCAGACCATACTGGTCAAGCACTGGCGTCAGGACTGGGCCTATCAGCCCGAGACCGTGCTGACCTACGCCGGACCGAACCAGTGGACCCTGACTCCTGTGTCGGCCGAAGAGCGTCGCGGCGCCTGGTCCCAGACCGTCTGGCAAACGGACGATTCGCCTCGCTACGGGGGCGTGGGACGTTGGAGCTACGACAATGGCATGACTGTGTGGACGTCCGGCCCGACCTGGCGGCCGCTGGCCCGTCGCGACGCCGTGCGCAACCCGGTCTATGACCGTTATCTCGGGACCAATCGCCACGTTATCCGTCCGGGCGGCTGGGTCCACATTCAGGACAACGTCAAGATGACGGGGCGTAACGGCGGCGTTCCTCAGGCCGTGGTTCAGGAAGACGTGGTCAACACCTATGACGGCTCGACGGCCTTCGAGCCCAAGCCCGGCGACGACTATTGGGCCGCGACCAAAGACTATTGGGCCGAGGTCCGCGCCGCATGGGACGCCGTGATCGCACGTGAGGGAGGCGTCCATGTTCAGGAGGTCGCCGAAACCGGCGCCGTCACCAGCGCCCCTCTGATGGACCTGGCGGACCAGATCAACGCCGGGACATTGACCCCCCCGGCTGCCGTAGAGCGCGCCCGCGCCCTGATCGCTGACGCAACCCAGCGCTAAACGGTCAGACGCTCCTCGCCATGGCAGTGAATGGCGAGGGGCGTCTCTTATTATCCGAGAGGCCCGTCGTAAGGGTCCGCACCACGCTTTTGAGACGGGAAGGGCCCTGGCGGAGATCGCCAGGGCCCTTCTTTTTAGTTCTCGCTTCGCGTCAGAGTTTCTTCATCAGCGCGCGGGGCGGATGCGCAGCACGGAGTCGTTTCCGTCCGTGGTCCAGCCGGACTTGACAGCGACATAGACGTTGCCGCGTCCGTCGGTCGAGACGTGGTTCGCCACCGGTGGGGCGGGCAGGTTGGCGACGATGCGGCCGTCGACGTCGGTGACCGTCACCGTGCCGGCGCCGAAGGTGCTGACGAAAGCGCGGCGCGACTTAGGCTCGAACACAACGTTCAGGGCGCCCGCGCCGACCGGGGTGTCGGCCACGACAGAACCGTCCGAACCGTTCAGCACCACCAGGTTGTCGGTGCCCTGGCCCGCGACGAAGATGCGGTCGGTCTGCGGATCGTGCGAAACGCCGATCACGCTGCGCGCGCCGGGCACGCGGAAGACGTTCAGCACGGTGTCGGCGGCGGCGTCGATGACCGCGACCTCATTGGTCGAGTTGGAGGCGACGTACAGGCGGCGCGCCTCGCGGTCATAGGAGACGCTGGCGGCCGAGAAAGTCTCGCCGCGCACGGTCGAGTCGATCTTAATGCGCTTGGCCACCGTCAGGGCGCCGGTGTCGAACACCACGATCTCGGGCTCGAACGTGGCGCTGGCGTAGGCCTTGCCGTGTTCTTCGTCGATGACGACGTCGCGGGCGTGGTTGACCGTTCCCGGCTCGAACTGGCGCACCAGCGACAGGTCCGATTGGCGATAGACGGCCACCGTGTTCTGGCGGCTGTTCGTGACCCAGACGGTGTCGTTGGCGTCATCGACGCCGACGCCGTAGACGGCGAAGACGCCGCCGTCCTGGGGCTGGCCGTCGCGACCGGCGCGGCCCGGCGCGGCGGCCGGGGTGATGCGGGCTTCGACCGCCAGGGTGTCGGCGTTCAGGCGCAGCAACTCCGACTGGCGCACCGGCGGACGGCCGACCGCCGAGGTGGCGAAGACGGCGTTGCGCTTGGCGCTATAGGCGGTCTGGTACAGGCCGCGCGTCGGCTGGATGCTGGTGATCCGGTAGGCCGCCTCGTTCGACAGCGGCACGTTCGGCGAAATCTTCAGATTGGCCAGGACGGCGTTGTAGGGCGCCTGCGACACCGCCACGATCGGATGATTGCCCGGCTGGGCGTCGGCGGGCAGCGTCAGCCGCGCCTCGAACCCGCCCTCGGCGTTGGCCGTGATCGGGCCGGTCGACAGCGGCGTCTGGCCGTACATCAGGACGATGCTCTGGCCCGGATGGAAGCCGCGACCGGCAGCGACGACCGGGCCGCCGGGCAGGACGGGCTTGCCGCGCTCGCCCGAGGCGAAGCTGACCTGGCCGCCGTCCAGACGCTCGGGCGCCGAGAAGAGGGCCTGGGCCGAGGCCGCCGCCGGCACTGCGACGGCCGATGCCGCCAGAAGGGCGCCGAGGGCGGCGCCGCGAAGGGATTTGCTTAGGGTAGTCATGATCGCAGTTTCTCCGGATCAGAAGCGGGTGGTCAGGCCAACGAAGAAGCGGCGGCCGGGCGAGTAGTAGCCATCGCCGGCGGTGCCGCTGACCTTCTCGTTGAAGAGGTTGGAAATGCCGGCGCGCAGCGTCACCGTGTCGGACGCCTCATAGGCGGTCGTCAGGTCGAACTCGGTGCGGGCGTTGGTCAGGGTCGAGCCGCCGCTCAACTGTTCGCCGGTGTACTGGGCCGACAGCATGACCCCCAGGCGATCGGTCGCCCGCCAGTCCAGCGAGGCGTAGCCCGACCATTCCGGCGTGGTGATCAGGCTGGCCCCGGTGTCCAGGTTCTTGGCCTCGATCATCCAGGTGGCGTTGCCGCGCAGGGTCAGATCATAGGGCAACCTGGCCTGGCCGGTCAGTTCAAGACCTTTGGTGCGGGCGCGCTGGATGTTCTCGTTCTTGGTCCACCAGCGGCCTTCGAAATAGCCCAGCGGCGCGTACTGGATCTTGTTCTCGAAGTCGGTGTGGAAATAGGTGGCGGCGAAGCTGTAGGCGGCGCCGTCATAGGCGAAGCCGAACTCATAGCTGGTGCTTTCCTCAGGCTTCAGGTTGGGGTTGCCCGCCATCCAGCAGGTGCCCGAGGTGTAGATCAGCGGGTTGCCGTTTCCGTCCAGGATCGGGTTTCCGCTCTTATCCCTGGCGACCATGCCGATCAGGCCCCGGCATCCGTTGCCGCCCGAGTTGGTCGCCGCGCCGGCGCTGTTCTCTTTCAGGGACGGGGCGCGGAAGCCCTTGGAGACCCCGCCGCGCAGGGTCCAGGCCTCGGCCGGATGCCAGACCAGATAGGCGCGCGGACTGAAGTGCTCGCCGTACTTGTCATGGCTGTCCAGACGGCCGCCCAGCGTCAGCAGCAGATTCTCGCGCAGGGTGATCTGGTCCTCGGCGAAGATGGCCGCCGTGTCGCCCTTCAGCGTGGCGCCGGTGATGACGTTGCCGTCATAGTCGATCGGCACCGTGCCGATGGTGTCGGTATTGGTCAGTTCTTCCTGGCGATACTGGGCGCCGATGGCGAACTTGTGCTGCCAGACGAAATTCTTTTCGAAGTTCCACAGGCCGTCGACGATCCATTCCTCGAACTCGCCGGAGCCTCCGTACTCGCCCATCGCCTTGTTCTCGAAGGCGTTGCGATAGACGTCCAGACGCGTCTTGCCGAAGGACCATTCGCCCTCATGGCTGACGCGGAAATTGGTGCGTTCGGTCTCGGAGCCGAAGGCTCCCTGCGGCGTCAGCACGCCGTTGCGGTTCGGCACCAGCAGCTTGGGCGCCAGGGGCTCCTCCACCCCGTAGTTCGCCTCGAACGAGAAGTTGTGATTCTCGACCGGCGCCCAGTTCAGCACGCCGTTCAGGCTCTTGTTGACGACGCCGCCCGCGCCGTTGTTGCTCGAGATGTTCACCTCGTCCGGCTTGGTTCGGGCGTAGGTCGCGCCCAGGCGCAGGCCCAGGTTCTCGGCCAGCGGACCGGCCACGTTGACGCCCAGTTGATAGGCGTCGCCGCGGTCGGAATCCTCGGACCAGGTGTAGCTGGTGTTGGCCGAGCCGCGCCACGTCGGGGCGATCTTGCGGGTGATGATGTTGATGACCCCGCCCATCGCGTCGGAGCCGTAGAGCGACGACATCGGCCCGCGCACCACCTCGATGCGCTCGATCATGTCGGGCGAAATCCAGTTCAGGTCCTGTCGACCCAGGTCGGGGCGATAGCTGATGTCGCGCGAGTTGCCGACGCGGCGGCCGTCGACCAGAACCAGGGTGTAGTTGTCCGGCAGGCCGCGAATGGTGATCTTGGACATGGCGCCGGTCGGGCTGACGCCCCCGGTCACGCCGGGCAGACGGCCCAGCAGTTCGCCCAGGCTCTGCACAGGCTGACGCTCGATCTCGTCGCGGGTGATGACGCTGACCGAGGCCGGGGCGTTGCGGACGTCCACGGCCGTGCCTGACGCCGTGACGATGACGTCGCCGACCACGGTGGCCTGGGGATCGACGCCGGAGGCGTCCGGCATGAAGGTCTCGGCTAGAGCCGGCGACGTGGCGAGTAGGGTGGAGGTCATCAGGCCCAGCCCGATGCTGCGTTTCGACAGGTGCATGTGCGCCCCCAAAGGCGTGCGTTAGGCGGGCGGCGGGCTCCCGGGGAGGGGAGGAAAGCTCGACCGTGCGAGCGACGCCGCTCCTAATAATCATTCGCATTATTGTCTCAATGTCGTATTCGACATGGGGCCTATTCGTCTCTCTGCATGAGGCGGCGACCAGCGGCAGGCGGCGAAAACGGGTCGCGGACTGCGGCGCATACATGTTGCAATTAAGAGGCGTTCTTAATACAGCCGGTGGCGACGCGCGGGGCGTCATGCAGCGAGGCCATATGTCGGGGCGACTTCCCCACCGCGTCGATTTCACCCTGCTTCCGCACCTTCAGGTGCTGATCGAGCAGCGCAGCGTCTCGCGTGCGGCTGAGCGTCTGGGCATCGGCCAGCCGGCGATGAGCCGCATCCTGGCCCGGCTGCGCGATCAGTTCGACGATCCCCTGTTGGTGCGCGGTCCGCGCGGCATGATGCCGACGCCGCGCGCCGAGGCCCTGTCCGGCCCGCTGCGCGCCTGGCTGGAGGCGGGCGAGAGTCTGCTGCGCGACCCCAGTCTGGATCTCGGGCGGATGAAGCGGGTGTTTCGTCTGGCCTCCACCGACTTCGGCCTGCTCAGCGTCCTGACGCCCGCCATCGCCCGCGTAGCGCAGGAGGCGACGGGGGTGGAACTGGACGTCGAGCCCCTGTCGGACACCAGTCTGCGGCGGCTGGAGGACGGTCGGCTGGATCTGGTGCTGACCGGCTGGAATCCCGAGGGCGCGGGGCTGAAGTCGCGCTGGCTGTTTCGCGAGACGCATCTGGGCCTGGCGCGCCGCGACCATCCCATCTGTCAGACGACGCCGACGCACGCCGAACTTTTGCGCTGGCCCCATGTCGTCCCCTCGGCGGGAGACGGCTTCGGCGACTGGGTGTCGGATGATCTGCCCGATATGGCCGAGCGCCGCGTCCTGGCGCGCGCCGAAAGCTTCGCCCTGGTCCCCTATCTGCTGCAGGCCAGCGAGGCGGTTGCCCTCCTGCCGCGCCGGGCAGCCGAGCGTTTCGCAGCGGTGTACGGCCTCGGCGTCTTCCCCGCGCCGCAGGAAATCCAGCCGTTCGACTACCACCTGGTGTGGCATGAACGCTCTGACGGCGACATGGGAACCCGATGGCTGGTCGAAGCCCTGTCTGCCGTGTTCGAGACCGACCCGGCTCGCGCCTGACCGGCCTTGAGGCTCGTGACCAACAGCACGCCAGGCGGTTCGCCCAGAACCTGAGCCGGTGAACCGTCGCAGCGCGCAGGCGTTGGCCCAGGATGGTCGATGCCGTCTGGACACCCTATTGCGGGCCTGCGCCCGATCCCGCCGAGGCGCTGGGCCGCTGGAACGGCGACCCGGTTCTCTGGGTCGTTCTTGTGGCTGCGACGGTCGCGGGGCTGCTTCTGCTGCGCGGGCCGGAAAAGGGGCGATACACGGCCGCGATGGCCGTTCTGGCGGTCGGCTTCATTTCGCCGCTGTGCGCGGCAAGTTCCGCCCTGTTCACCGCACGGACCCTGCATCATCTTCTGCTGGTGCTGGCCGCGGCGCCCTTGCTGGCCCTGTGCCTGCCCCGGTTGAAGCGACCGCGTCTGGCGGCGGCCGTGGCGGTCCAGGCGGTGATCTTCTGGGCCTGGCACGCGCCCGGACTCTATGCTCAGGCCCTGTCGCACGATGGCGTTTACTGGCTGATGCAGGTCAGCATTCTGGGGAGCGCCGTCTGGTTCTGGGCGACGGTGCGCAGCGCCAAGGGTCATGCGGCAGTGGCGGGGCTTCTTGCGGCCATGCTGCTGATGGGGCTGCTGGGCGCCCTGATCGTGTTCGCCGCCGAGCCGCTCTATAGCCCGCATTTCGCCAGTACCCTGGCCTGGAACATGACGCCGCTGGAGGATCAGCAGGCGGCGGGCCTGATCATGTGGGCGCCGGCGGCGGCGGCCTATCTTCTCGTCGCCCTGTGGCGCCTTAACGGCCTGTTGAAGCCGACGGGCGAGACGACGCCATGATCGACCGGGTGATCGCCCAGGCGCTGGAATGGGCCGCTGGTCATCATGATGAGGGACGCTATTCCCCCGTGGCCATCTGGTTTCACTGGAGCATGGCGGGGCTGGTCGTGTTCCAACTGGGCTGGGGCTGGTGGATGGGGCGGCTGCCGGTCGGCGGAGAGAAGGTCGCGGCCTACGAGGTTCACTTCGCCGTCGGCCTGCTGATGCTGTTGCTGGTGATCGGTCGCCTGACCTGGCGGCTGGTCGCGCCGGATCTGATCAATGACGCGGACAAGCCGGGATGGGAGAGCACGGCGGCCCATATCACCCACTATGTGTTCTACCTCTGCCTGTTCGGTCTGCCGCTGTCGGGCTGGGCGATGGTTTCGGCGACGGCGCGGGACACCCAGCTGGCGGCGGCAGGCTTTATTCCCTGGCCTTTGTTGCCGATGCAGGATCTGTCGAACCGTCAACTATGGGCGATTGAGGCTGCGGCTGGGTGGATGCACTGGGGGCTGGTCCTGACCCTTCTGCTGATGATCCCGATCCATGCCGGGGCGGCGCTCAAGCACCATCTGATCGATCGGGACGACGTGTTTCACGCGATGCTGCCGGTCGTGCCGCAGCCGAAGCCGAAACGGACGCGCTGGCAGAGGCGTTGGCTTGCGCTTGAGCGGCGGGTCGGGTCGACAGCCACTCGGCTATGGCGCGGGCTTCTTGTTCCGACAGATGCTGGACGGCGGCGGCCATGACGCCGCGGGGATCGTTGCGTCGCTTGCCGGACTGCCAGCGGTCAATCTGCTCCAGCGTGTAGGAGGCGGGCTGTCCGGCGACAGTCGGCTGGCCCGCACCTGCGCCTTGTCCTTCGGCTCCGTGGCAGGCGGCGCAGGCGGTGATGCCGCGCGCCGCGTCGCCGTTAAGCCAGATCGGGGGCGGGGAAGCGGCTGAGGCGTGCTCGGCGGGCGCGGGCAGTCCCGCGTACCAGGCCGCCACGACGCGGCGAGCCTCGGGCGTGAGCCCGCGCGCAACTCGGGTCATGACGTCATCGGGGCGGATGCCGCTGGCGTAGTCCTCCATCTGCTTCTGGAGGTAACCCTGCTCCAGACCCGCCAGGCGTGGCGTGGAAACGCCGTCGCCCTCGCCCTTCAGCCCGTGACAGGCGAAGCAGGCGTTGGCTGGACCGCCCGCCCCGCCGCCCATGGCGATGATCTCGCCCGACGCCTCAAACGCGCGGTCCGTCGCGCCCGGACTCGTGTCGCAGGCGGCGAGGGTCAGTCCCAAAAGAGCGAGGGGCAGGGCGCGCACCTCGATCCAACACGGCGCTGCGGCGCCGGTTCCGCCTCGGAACCCCTGGCCGTCCGATGGATTGGTTCTGGCGAAGCTGAAAGGGGCGGGATGCCATCATGTCGCGACGATGGGGAAAATAGGGGCGGCGGTGCTGGCCGTCGGCCTGCTGGGTCTGGCTGCTTGTGCGGACAAGGGCGCGGCGTCGCGCGACCTGGCGGGCGCCGATGCTGCCGAGGGACTTCGCCTTGTCCGGGCGCATGGGTGCGGCGCCTGTCACGCCATTCCCGGCGTGGCCTGGCCCCGTGGGCGGAGCGGCGGATCGCTGGCCGGCGTCGGGGCGCGGCCGATGATCGCAGGGCGCCTGCCGAACCAGCCTGCAGTCATGGCCGCCTTCGTGCGCGACGCGCCGTCTTTGCTGCCCGACACCGGCATGCCGCCCATGCGACTGAGCGAAACCGAAGCCCGCGACATAGCGGCCTATCTCTATACGCTCGATGACGACTGAGACTCCGGACATGCTGGGCGGCTGGCCGCCGCCGGTGCTGGACCCCGCCGGGCCGTTCGCCGGGCCGGTGACGGCGGTCGCCTGGGTGCTGTTCGTCATGGGGGCGGTGGTGTTGGCCGTCGTCCTGATCGCGCTGGGCGTCGCTCTGTTCGGGCCGAGGAAGTGGAAACGGCGCGTAGGGGGCGAACGCCTGGTCTGGATCGGCGGTCTGGCTTTCCCGGTGGTCGTGCTGACGGGCCTGCTGATCTACGGCCTCAGCGTCACGGCGCGCCTGTCGGATGCGCCCCGCGATGGCGAGATGCGCGTGCGCGTCACCGGCGAGATGTGGTGGTGGCGCGTGGCCTATCTGGACGGCCAGGGGCGCGAGACGGTGCAGGACGCCAATGAGGTCCACATTCCCGTAGGCCGTCCGGTCGTGATCGAACTGGAGAGCGCCGACGTCATCCATAGCCTGTGGGTCCCGCGCCTGGGCGGCAAGACCGACATGATCCCCGGCCGCCGCAACTTCATGCGGCTGCAGGCCGACAGGCCGGGCGTCTATGCGGGACAGTGCGCTGAGTATTGCGGCGGACCTCACGCCCTGATGGGCTTCGTCGTCGTCGCCCATGCCGAGGCCGACTTTGAGGCCTGGCGGGCCCGTCAGGCCGCACCGGCCGCGCCGACCGCCCTGCCGGGGGCGGGGGTGTTCGCCGCCTCGGGCTGCGCCGCCTGCCACACCATACGCGGAACGGAGGCCAACGGGCTGGCCGGACCGGACCTGACCCATGTCGGCTCGCGCCAGACGCTGGGCGCGGGCATCCTGCCCAATAATCAGGGGACGATGGCGGGGTGGATCGCCGACAGCCAGGGCATCAAGCCGGGCAACCGCATGCCGTCCTATCCGGTGCTGACCGGGCGCGAGCTGCGCGATCTGGCCGCCTATCTGGACAGTCTGAAATGACGTCGGAAACCGGCTTCGACGTCCGCAAATACGATCGCTTTCCCACCGAGGGGCCGCGTCCGGACGGCGAGCTGGAGGAGCTGGAGGCCGCCTGGTGCGGTCCACGCCGTCCCGGCGAGTGGATCACGGCGATCAACAACAACATCATCGGCGTCTACTATGTCGGCGCGGCCATGCTGTTCTTCGTGCTGGCGGGGGTGCTGGCGCTGTTGATGCGCACGCAGCTGGCCCTGCCGATGACCGGCTTCCTGCCGCAGGAAACCTACAACCAGATCTTCACCATGCACGGCACGGTGATGATGTTCCTGTTCGCCGTGCCGGCGGTCGAGGCGCTGGGCGTGCTGCTGCTGCCGCAGATGCTGGGGGCGCGAGACCTGCCGTTTCCGCGTCTGGGGGCCTATGCCTTCTGGGCCTATCTGATCGGCGGCCTGGCCTTCTTCTGTTCCCTGTTCTTCGGCCTGGCGCCGGATGGCGGATGGTTCATGTATCCGCCGCTGACCGGGATAAGCTATTCGCCGGGGATCAATGCGGACTTCTGGCTGCTGGGCATCGGCTTCATCGAGATATCAGCCATCGCCGGCGCGATCGAGATCATCGTCGGGGTGCTGAAGACGCGCGCGCCCGGCATTACGCTGGACAAGCTGCCGATCTTCGCCTGGGCCATGCTGATCTTCGCCTGCATGATCATCATCGCCTTTCCCTCGGTGATACTGGCGACGCTGCTGTTGGAGCTGGAACGAGCGCTGGGCTGGCCCTTCTTCGACCCGCTCAAGGGCGGCGACCCCATGCTGTGGCAGCACCTGTTCTGGTTCTTCGGCCACCCGGAAGTCTACATCATCTTCCTGCCGGCGGCGGGCGCCATGTCGACCATCATCCCGGCCATGGCGCGGACCAAGCTGGTCGGGCACCCCCTGGTGGTCATGGCCATGCTGGCGACCGGTTTCATCAGTTTCGGCGTGTGGGCGCACCACATGTTCACCACCGGCATGCCGCAGATCAGCATCAACTACTTCAGCGCGGCCTCCATGGCGGTCAGCGTGCCCGCGGGGGTGCAGGTCTTCGCCTGGATCGCCACCATAGCGGCGGGAAAGATGCGCTTCACGACGCCCGGCCTGTTCGCCGTCGGCGGTCTGGTCATCTTCGTCATGGGGGGGCTGACCGGGGTCATGGTCGCCATGGTGCCCTTCGACTGGCAGGCCCACGACAGCTACTTCATCGTCGCCCACCTGCACTACGTCCTGATCGGCGGCATGGTCTTTCCCATGTTCGCGGCCATCTATTACTGGCTGCCGATGTCCAGCGTCCGGCCGCTGAGCGAGCGCATGGGCAAATGGATTTTCTGGCTAATGTTCGCCGGTCACAACATCGCTTTCATGCCGATGCACCTGACGGGGCTGATGGGCATGCCGCGCCGGGTCTACACCTATCTGCCGGGACGCGGCTGGGACCTGCCCAATTTCATTTCGACCATAGGGGCTTTCCTGTTCGGTCTGGCGGTCCTGCTGTGGGTCATCGACATGATCCGCAACTTCCGCCCTTTCGGCCCGCGCGAAGCGGGCAACATCCACAACGGCCCCGGCCTGGAATGGCTGCCCAGCGGCTATTATTCCGTGCGATCCGTCCCGGTGGTCAAAAGCCTCTATCCGCTGTGGGAGCAGAAGGGGTTGGCGAAGGAGGTGCAGGAAGGGCGCTGGTTCCTGCCCGGCGCGGCGGGAGGCGAGCGTCAGACCCTCGTCACCAGCCCCCTGAACGCAGAGCCGCAGTATGTCTTGCGTCTTCCGCGCCCGTCGCCCTGGCACGTCTTCAGCGCCGTGTTCACGGCGGGCTTCTTCCTCATTTTGACGATCCAGGCCTATGCAGTCGCGGTCGTCAGCGGGGTGCTGGCGATCTACTGCATCATGCGCTGGTGCTGGTTCCTCGACGCGCCGCACAATCGCAAGACGACCGATATCGGGGCGGGCATTCGCGTGCCGAACTATGTCTCGGGCCCGTCCAGCCACGGCTGGTGGGCCATGGTGATCGTGTTGATCGTCGGCGGCATGGTCTGCCTGCTGGCGGGCTTCTCCTATGTCTTCCTGTGGAGCCGACGGCCGGACCTGTGGCAGGCGTCGCCGGAGATGGCGTCCCTGATGCTGCATCTTGGCGCTCTGGCGCTGGCGGGCCTGTGCGCCGTCGCAGGGCCGCGCGTGTTGCGCCGGGCGAGCAGGGGAGCGGAGACGCTGGCGACGGCTCTTCTGGTCGTCAGCGCCGTCGCAGCCGCGGCGGCGGTCGGGTTGGAGCTTCGCGCCTGGTGGTTCGCTGGCTTGAAGCCTGACGCTACCAGTCAGGGCGCTGCGGTCTTCGCCCTTCTGGGCTGGGCAGGGGCTTTTTCGGCGATCGGGGCCTTGATGGGCCTCTATATCCTGTTGCGTCGAGCGTTCAGACGGCTGTCGGCCGACCGGCCGTCCACGGTCGATCTGATCAGCCTCTTCATGACTTATACGGCGGGGCAGGCGGCGATGGTCTTGCTGCTGATCCGGCTGTTTCCGGGCGGCGGATCGTGAAGCGCTGGGTGGCCATGACGGCGGGCCTGCTGATCTGGGCCGCGCACTTCCTGGGGCTCTATCTGCTGGCCAGCGCCGCAGATGTCTGGTCCTCCACCGAGGCGGCCGCCGGCCGCTGGGTCGGGCTGGGGTTCAGTCTTCTGTGTCTGGCGCTGATCGCCGTTGCGGCCGTCGTGATAGCGCGGCGTCCTGTCCCGGATGGGCCGGGTTCGTGGGAGCGGCGCGTGGCCCTGACCGGCGCTTTCGTCGCCGCCGTCGGGGTGACGTGGCAGACGGCGCCGCTGGCGTTCTGAGCAATCCAATCTGCGGCCTGTCGTTGACCTGCGTCATATCGCTCGGCCTCGGAACCGCATGGCTTCCGGCCGATTGGTTCAGACTGAGGAGGAGCCATGAACCAGACCCACGTCATCGAACGCGCCTTTGAAATCGCCGAGCAAGACCATGCCTGTCTCAAGGTCAGCGACGTGCGCGAAGCCCTTGCCAGGGAAGGCTATACGATCAGCGATCTGATGCATCTGGAAGGCTGGAGCATCCGCGAGCAATTGAGACGACGGATGAGGGCGCGCGGATCCCGCGTCGTCGGTCGCATCGAGTTCGCCGAGAGCCGGCCATGACCAGAGCAGCGGGCCCGGGCCGGGCCGTGCAGGGGCTGATTCTGAGCTTTCCGGTCGCCCTGTTCAGCCTCGGGACGGCGACGGATGCGGCCTATCTCCGGACTGCGGAGATCCAGTGGAGCAACTTCTCTTCCTGGGCGATTGTCGGGGGGCTGATGTTTGGCGGCGCCGCCTTCGTATGGAGCCTGATCGACCTGGCTTGGGGCCGTCGCGGCGTCTTGCGATTTCTGTACAGCGGCGCTCTCGGCGCCCTGTGTGTTGTCGGCCTGACGAACGCCTTCAAGCATAGCCAGGACGGCTGGAGTTCCGTGGGCGCCTTTGGCTTCACCCTGTCCGTTTTATGCTGCGCGCTGGCGCTGAGCGCGGGATGGATGCGCTACTCCGGGATGCTGGATGAGGAGGCGAGCCGATGATCCGCAGAAACATCCTTCTGTGCGGCGTCTTCGGCGCGGCCGTAGCTCTGGCCGCCTGCGGCGGAAGCGAAAAAGGCGTCAATGAAGTCGGGCCGAAGCCTGACTTGCCGGAGATTCGGGAAACCCTGCTGCCGCCGATGCGTATCGCCAAGCCTGTCGGATGGGGCGATGAAACGCCGCGCGCCCCCGAAGGCTTCGTGGTGACGGCCCTGGCCACGGACCTGCGTATTCCGCGCCAGATGCTCGTCCTGCCTAACGGAGACATCCTTGTGGCTGAGGGGCGAGGCGGCGGCGCGCCGGCCTTGAGGCCCAAGGACGTCATCGCCGGAGTGATCAAGAAGCAGGGCAACACCAAGGTGGACGGCGGCGACCGCATCACCTTGCTGCGCGAAGCCGATAACGACGGCCGCGCCGAAGTCCGCACGGTCTTCATCGACGGTCTTAACGCCCCTTATGGCCTGGCCTATGTCGACGGCCGCATTTACGTGGCCGAGCAGGACGCTCTGGTCAGCTTCCCCTATGTCGAAGGGCAGACCCGGATCACTGCGCCGCCTGAAGAGGTGACGCGCCTGCCGTCCGCGCTCAACCATCACTGGACCAAGGCTTTGACCGCCAGCGCGGACGGTTCGACCCTCTATGTCGGCATCGGCTCCAACAGCAACGCCGGCGAGCGGGGCATGGCCGTGGAAGAGGAGCGGGCGGTCGTCTGGGCTGTCGACCGCGCCACCGGCGCGCGCCGAACCATCGCCCGCGGCATTCGCAATCCCACCGCTCTGGCGATTGAGCCGTCGAGCGCCGCCCTTTGGGCCGTGGTGAACGAAAGGGATGAAATCGGGCCGCAGCTCGTTCCGGACTATCTGACCTCGGTTCGCGACGGCGCGTTCTACGGCTGGCCGTACAGCTACTGGGGACAAAATCTCGACCCGCGCGTGCGGCCCCAGAAGCCCGAACTGGTGGCGACGGCGGTGAAGCCGGATTACGCCCTGGGAGCCCATGTGGCCGCCTTGGGATTGTCCTTCACTCGCGAGGGCGGCTTCGGCGGCGTCTTCACCGAAGGGGCCTTCATCGGAGAGCACGGGAGCTGGAACCGCCAGGATCTGGCAGGGTACAAGGTGTCATGGGTTCCGTTCTCGGGTGGCCGACCAGCCGGCGAGCCCGTTGATTTTCTGACCGGCTTTCTGACGGAAAATGGCGAGGCCCGCGGCCGCCCCGTGGGCGTTTGGTTTGATCCCCAGCGCCGGATTCTGCTGGTGGCCGACGATCTGTCCAACACGGTGTGGCGCGTCGCTCCGACCGGAACCTCTCCAGGGCCATAGATCCCGGTCAGAGGTAACGATCCGCCCCCGCAATTCGGCCTGACATCGGGTCCGGCGAACCTAAATTCGTAAGGATGTCGGCGGCTTCGGGATAGCGCTGGGCCAAGCGTGACTTCCAGTCGCCCGACTGGGTTCGGGGCAGTCGGGCTTCACGGGGACGCGCCAGGACGAGCGCGGCCGCCTCTCTGTGGGCGGGCCAGTCCATCAGCAGCCGCATGGCCGCCTCGAAGTCCGGATGGGTCGCGGCGTGGGCGAACGCCAGGTCCAGGGCCTCGACATCATCGAAGTCGGGCAGTCGTGAGAGGTAGTCCCGAAGAACGGGCGCCGACAGGTCGCGCTTGAACAGGCTCCAGCGCAGATGCTGGGCCTCCTGGCGGTGTCCTTCGGCGTCGAGCACGTCGATGGATGCGGCTTCCCAAGCCGGGGTCAGGCGCGGGGCGCCGTCCGTCGGGTTGTGGCCGAAGGTCCAGCGACGGTTGAGCGGTGAAGGGTTCAGGGCGCCTTCGAGGGCGGCGCGGGCTTCGGCGACGCGTCCCGCGGCAAGGAGACGGCGGGCGATGTCGGCGGCGATGTCAGGCGACCCGGCCTGCTCGGGCGTGACGAGCGAGAGCCAGAGGTCGAGGTCCTCCGCCTTGTCCGCCAGGCGGCGCAGCAGGTTGCGGCCCGACGGGGTCTTTCCGGCCGAGGCGTCCAGGCTGTCCAGCAGCCGACGCGCCGTCAGCGGACCGAGGGCGTCGCCGCCGGCGGAGATCCAGCGCGCGTAATCCTGCGGACGTCGGCGCAGAGCGTCGATCAGGTCGCGCAACGCCTGATCGTCGACGGTCTCGGCGAGAGCGAAGAGATCCGGGGCGGCGGCCTCGAAGGCGGCGGGCAGTTCCCCCTTGGCGTCCTTCACGCGGGCGGCCAGGCCAGGATAGAGGTCGAACCAGCGGAT
>KB291743.1:137423-145854 GCA_000318405.1 Brevundimonas diminuta 470-4
GACGGCGAGCGCCTCGCCGGGAGCCTCGGGCGCCAGGCGTTCCACGATCATGTCACGGTGCGTGTTCAGGTCGTCGATCAGTTCGCCGCGCTTGCGCCAGGATGCACGTGTGCGGGCGACGGAGACGGCGGTGATGCGTTTGTCGATTTCAAGGGCGAGGATGTCGGGGCCGGCCTCGGCCGCCAGTTCAAGACGAAGACGGCGCTTGAGATTGGCGTTCCCGCCGCCGGCCTCGATCAGCAGGTCCGCCAGGCGGGGGGCTCCGAGATGGACGAGGTTGGCTGCGGAAAGCCTGGTCGAGATCCTGGATTGTCGCGCCATGAGGTCCTTGGAAGAAGCGGGGTCGTCCGCATGACATCCATAGCACGGGCGCCAACAGCGATTCGTCACCGCAACCGGCGTTGCAGGGTGAGGATTGAGGCGGATCCATGAAGACGGGGCTGCGGAGTCATTTGAGCGCCCCGGTCTCGTCGTCAGATTGTTTCGGGATTTCAATCCCCCGAGTGGCTCCGCGGGTAGAGGCTGGTTTCGGCTTGCCGTACTTTTTCGCAAAAGTTCGTTTCGGCTCAGAAAATCCACATCAAAACAATGTGTTGGATTTTCATCTCGTTTCAAATCGGTTCAGTCCGTTTCTTTTAGCTCTTGTCTGCTGGATGGGAAGCTGGATGGGAAGGAAGGCGCTGGAAACAAAACGGGGAGCCACTAGAATCGAATATTCCGGATGATTTGCGGAGGTCGGTTTCATGGCCTTGAAGGTCAACAAGCTTACGGATCGAAGTGTTCGCGGCCTCAAGAGTGAAGGCTATCACTCCGATGGAGATGGTCTCTATCTCGTCATCAATAGAACCGGCGCGCGTAGCTGGGTTTATCGCTACCGCTCAAACGGCGCCCGGCGAGATATGGGGCTGGGTTCGTTCCTCGACGTTTCCCTGATGAACGCGCGCCTCGCCCGGGATGAGGCCAAGCAAGCCATCGCCTCCGGACGCGACCCTCTGGCGCACAAGGGGCCTGGCGATCCGCTACCGTCAGGGGGCGGGCGACCTGTCGGCGGCGAAGCTTCGGAGACGCCTGCGGTCATGGCGGTCGTCCCGCGGCGGCCGACGCTTCATGCGTGCTGGAAGGACTATGTGAAAGGCCAGGAGGGCAGCTGGCGCGGTCGCAAGACCAAGGCCAGCTGGATGCGCTCGATCGAGCGTCACGCCGTGTCCATCAAGGACAAGCCGGTCGATCAGATCGACGTCGAGGACGTCCTGTCCGTCCTGCAGCCCCTCTGGCTGACCAAGGCGGAGTCCGCCGGCAAGCTTCGTGAACGGCTCGAAAGGGTGCTGGACTACGCCAGGGTCAAAAAGCTGCGCACAGGCGCGAACCCGGCGGTGTGGAAGGGAAACCTGATCCACCTGCTGCCGCCGCGGCCCAAGCTCCAGCGCGGTCACATGCCGGCCATGCCCTATCCCGACATACCCGCCTTCATGAAGCGGCTCGCGAACAGCCAGGGCATGTCGGCCCGGGCGCTCGAGTACACGGTCCTGACCGTCGCGCGCGAGACCATGACCCTGGAGGCCACCTGGGGAGAAATCAGGGACGACATCTGGGATCTTCATCAGAGCCGCATGAAGGAGCGGGCCTTCCGCCAACCGCTGTCGAGCGGCGCCCAGGCGCTCCTGAAGGCGGTGCGTCCGGCGCGGGTTCGGCCCAATCAACTGGTCTTCCCCGGCGTGAAGGGCGGGCCGATGTCCAATATGGCGATGGACAAGATGCTGCGCGAGCTCGCTCCCGGCTTCACGCCTCACGGCATGCGGTCGAGCTTTCGCGACTGGGCGGGCGACGAAACGGATTACGCCCGTGAGACCATTGAGGAGTGTCTGGCCCATGTCGTCGGTGACGAGACCGAACGCGCCTACCGGCGAGGCGACGCCCTGCGAAAGCGGCGCGAGGTGCTGGAGGCCTGGTCGGCCTATTGCCTGTCAGGGCTGGAGGAGGCGGCATGAGGGGCGGCATTGATCTCACTCTTACAGCGACCAAGGACGGAGGCCGGTTAGGCGTCCATTGCGGAAGTTCGCCGTCTGACTTATCTTTCTCCGCGAGGAGAACGATTATGATGGCGACCATGGAGCGATATTTCACCGTAGTCGAAGCTGGCGCTGTGAGCGGCGTCACGGCCAAGGCTGTTCACAATATTATCGACAAGCGCTTGATCGCGCTCGAAGGGCGCCCCGCTCCTGAACGTGTCGCCAAGCCGGTGAAGGGCGCAGCACGCGTGGCGCGCAAGGAGCTGACGGGAGAGGACCTGGTTCGTATCTCAATCTGGTATCTGGCGGCTCGAGAGCTCGCGCCAGACGCCCGACGTCTGCTGGTCAAAGCCATGGATGAGCAACCTCATGCCAAGGTCCTGTCTGCGGGCGAGTTCCTGAAGTTCGACGTCCAGGCGATGCGCCGGGAAGTCGAGCGACGCATCCGCGTGCTCACGAAAGGCGACGCCCTGGTTCATGCGGACCGTGACATCCTCGGCGGAGAGCCGGTGTTCAAAGGCACGCGCATCCCGGTCCATGGCGTCGCGGACATGCTCAAGGCGGGCGCGGAAAGGGACGACCTCCTTTCGGGATATCCTGCGCTCACGCCAGAAATGCTCGAGATCGCGCCGTTGTGGGCGCAAACCCACCCTCGTCGTGGACGGCCTCGCAAATCCGGGGAGCCGACCCGAAAGTCGAGCCGCCGACTATCGGTGAAGCCTGATCCCCTGGCCGCGAAGGCCGGAGACGCATGAACTTCCTCATCGACGAGTGTCTGCACACGTCGCTGGTGGAGGTGGCGACCGCGCGTGGCCATACGGGAACCCATGTCACCTGGCGAGGCTGGAGCGGCGTCCAGGACTGGAATTTGATGGCGCCCATCCTCGAAGAGGACTTCGTGTTCGTGACCAATAACGCCAGGGATTTTCGCCGCCTTCACGGCGGCGTCGAACTCCACGCTGGCCTGGTCATCCTCATTCCCAACGTACCGCCGCCTCGCCAACGCCAGCTGTTCGATGCAGCACTCGATGAACTCGACCTGGACGCTGATCTGATCAACCAGTCCCTCGAGCTGGACTTCGATGGAGACGAGATCGTCCTGGAGCGCCACGACCTGCCCGAGGGACGATGATCGGCCTGGCGCCGGAACCTTGTCGGAACTGCGGAGTTTCGTTCGATCCTCAGCTTCGGCGAGGTGCGGCCCGACCTCTCCCGTCCATTGCCCCCCTTTGCGGCGGAAACCGTCGGGTCGCTTCAGGATCCGCGCCTCTTGCGAAACGCCTGGCAGGAGCTTCTCTTTAGGAGCATCGTCCGGTAAGGGCGGCCGCTTGTTCGAGAGACGGGTCTCCCTGACGCCGTGGGGGAGGGAACGGGCCGGCATGGCGAAGTATGAACCGCTTGTTCGATACCTGCGCCGCCAGAAGAAGGCGGAGGTCGAGTTGAGCTTTCGCGACATCGAGCGGATCGTCGGCGGCCTCCTGCCCAAGGCTGCGGCCGACCCGGGCTGGTGGCGGGTCGAACATACGTCGTCCGCCCCGCCGCAGCAGCGCGCCTTCGCCGAGGCGGGCTACGCCCCCGAACCAGAGCTGAAGGCCGAACGGGTTCGGTTCGTGCGCATTACGGCCGCCGTTCCGGGCGTTCTGGCGGAGTGAGAGGTCCGGCAGGTTGAGAAACGGGCGGGCAGGGCGCACCCGGCTCGCGGTCGGACCCAGCTTCGCTATGATGTTCGAATGAAACCCGTCTTCCTCGCTCTCGCCGCCGCCGCCCTTCTGTCCGGCTGCGCCGGATCCATGCCCGTTTCGGCTCCGCCGCCGCTCAGGGTCGCCAGCTGGAACCTCGAGCATCTGGCTCAATTGGACGGCCAGGGCTGCCGGCCGCGCAGCGAGGCCGACTATGCGGAACTGCGTCGCCATGCCGACGCCCTTCAGGCCGATGTGGTCGCCTTCCAGGAAGTCGAGAACCGGGCGGCGGCGGAGCGGGTCTTCGATCCCGCCAGGTATGACGTCGTCATGTCGGGCCGCCCGGCCAGCCGGCGCGGGCCCGAATGCCGCGGGCGGCCCGGCCTTCACATCCTGAACCAGGACGTCGGCTTCGCCATCCGCAAGGGCGTGGCCTGGACACAAAACCAGGACCTGTCGGCCCTCGGTCTGGGCGATCCGAATCTGCGCTGGGGCGTGGATGTCACCGTCACCAGGGGACGGCCGCTGAGGCTTCTGGCGGTCCACCTGAAGTCCGGCTGCAATTCCGGCCGTTCAGCCGAAGATCCTGACTGCCCGGTCCTGTTCAACCAGGCGCCGGTGCTGGAGGCCTGGATCGACCGCCGCGCCGAGGCCGGCGAGGCCTTCATGGTCCTCGGCGACTGGAACCGACGTCTGGCGTCGCGCGACGACGCCTTCTTTTCCGACCTGAACGACGGCGATCCGCCCGGGGCGGCCCTGACCCTGACGTCCGGTGATCGCGCGGCGGGTTGCAAGGTCCGCTATCGCGAGTTCATCGACTTCATCGTCGCGGGTTCGGAAGCGGCCCGCCGGATCGCGCCGGGGTCGTTCGGGGAATATGTCTACGACCTCCCGGAGGCCGAGCATCCGTCGGACCACTGCCCGATCTCGGTTCGCCTTCTTCCCTGAGGCCGCAAAACCATGCGCCAGTTCGAGACGAGTGTCGGACTAGCGGATCGAAGGTGACAGGCGGGCGATTTCGGCGGCGATCCTTTCGGGGGCGATCTCGCCCGTGTGGGCTTTAGCCAGCCGGCCGTCGGCATGAAGGAAGAGGGTCACGGGGATGCCGACCGTGCGGTAGTGGCGCTGCGTCGCCATGGCGGGGTCGAGCAGCATGTGATGGAAGCTCAGGCCTTCGCGCTTTAGGAAGTCGCGCACCTTCGCTTCGCCCTCGCCCTGGTTGATGAGGAGGAAGCGAACCTCGGGATGGGCGCGTTCAGCCTGGGCCAGGGCCGGCATCTCGCGTCGACAGGGGGCGCACCATGTGGCCCAGAGGTTGATGACGGTCGGTCGACCATCGCTGGCTGCCAGGTTGATCGGCTGTCCGTCCAGCGCCGCCAGGGTCAGGGCCGGCGGGGGAAGGGGTTCGGTCGCGGAGGTCAGGTGGTGCGCAGTGGTCCAGGTCAGGGTCGCCGCGGCCAGCGGGGCGATCGCCCAGGCGCGTTCTCTTGAGGTCCGCAGAAGGAGGATCAGCGACAGCGCGACGATCGGCAGGACCCAGAGCCAGCTGAAGCCGCTCTGCCAGACCGCGAGGGCGCGCCATGGGTCTTCGCTGAAGTAGGACCACTGGGCGATCACATGGCCCAGCCGCGTGGCCGCCAGACCGCCGAGAACGACGACGGTGCTCCACAGGTTGAAGCGCGGGCTGACACGGCTGGCCAGCAGGCCCGTTCCGATCAGGAAGACGAAGACGCCGGCCAGGATGGCGAACCGTTCGCCCGAAAGAACGAGAGGGCCGAGGGCGATGGTATCCAACAGGTCTGGTCCCGCACGGTTCAGGGGGCTCAGCTTCTAGAGGGTCGGCCCGGCGCGGACCATCGGACCCGAGGTCGCGGGCGTCGTCGTCCGGGGATGGCCCGATCACTGAAAGAATGTTCTCTTTTCGTTCTCCTTCTGCTAGGCGGGAGACATGGGAGACGCGCCGGTTCGCAAGATCATCCACGTCGACATGGACGCCTTCTTCGCCTCGGTGGAGCAGAGGGATGATCCGGCCCTGCGCGGTCGGCCGGTGGCCGTCGGCCATGCCGCCTCGCGCGGCGTGGTGGCCGCCGCCAGCTATGAGGCGCGCAAGTTCGGCGTGCGCTCGGCCATGCCGTCCAGCACGGCGCTGCGGCGTTGTCCCCAGTTGATCTTCACGCCGCCCCGGTTCGAGATCTATCGCGCCGTCTCGGCCCAGATCCACGCCGTCTTCGCCGACTACACGGACCTGATAGAGCCGCTGTCGCTGGACGAGGCCTATCTCGATGTCACCGCCAACCGTCGGGGACTGCCCACGGCCTCCGCTACGGCCGAGGAAATCCGTGATCGCATTCTGGAGGCGACCGGGCTGACGGCCTCGGCCGGGATTTCCTACAACAAGTTCCTGGCCAAGCTGGCGTCGGATCAGCGCAAACCGAACGGCCAGTTCGTGGTGCCGCCGGGACGGGGCGAGGCCTTTGTTCAGGACCTGCCGGTCAAGCGCTTCCATGGGGTGGGGCCCGTGACGGCGGAGAAGATGACGCGGCTGGGCATCGAGACGGGCGCCGACCTGCGCCATCAGTCGCTCGCCTTCCTCCAGCATCATTTCGGCAAGTCAGGGCCCTGGTACTACGCCATTGCTCGTGGCGAGGATCATCGTCCGGTCAATCCGGACCGCGAGCGCAAGTCCAGCGGTTCGGAGACCACCTTTGCACGGGACCTCGTCGAGCCCGAGGCGATCGAGGCCGGCGTCGAGGAGATGGCGGACGAGGTCTGGGCCTGGTGCGAGAAGGCCGGATCGCTGGGCCGGACCGTGACGGTCAAGGTCAAATGGGCCGACTTCCAGCAATCGACTCGCAGCCGGTCCTTCGCCGAGCCGGTCGCCTCGAAAGCCCGCCTCAGGGAGATCAGCCGCCTGCTGGCGCGGTCGCTCTATCCGCCGACGAAGGGCGTCCGTCTGGTCGGGGTCACCATCTCCAATCTCGAGAAGGCGACCGCCCAGCCCGCTGCGGGCGAACTGGCGCTGTCATGATGGCGGTCCAGGCCGACCTGTTCGGCCATGTTCCTGCCCCGGCGACGAAACCGGACGGCTTCGACTACTGGCCCGATGTGCTGTCCGCTGACGAGCAGGCCGAACTGGCGGCGCAACTCCAGAGCCTGAACTTCAAGCCCTATGAACACCTGGGCTACCTCGGTTTCAGGCGGATCGCGGCCTTCGGTCGTCGCTATGACATGGAGCGGGGCGGGCTGGAGGTCGCGGATCCCTGGCCGGACTTCCTGCAAGTCTTGCTGGCCCGTCTCGCGGAGCGGGTCGGCCTGAACCGCGGCGATTTCGTCCAGGCCCTCGTCAATGAATACGCCCCCGGCGCCGGGATCGGTTGGCACCGCGACCGGCCTGTTTATGGCGATATTCTCGGTATCTCCCTTCTGGCGCCCTGCGTCATGCGCCTGCGCCAGAAGGACGGGGCGGGCTGGCGTCGGTCAGCGGCGCCGCTGGAGCCTGGATCGGCCTATCGGCTTTCCGGTGAGGTAAGGCGGGAATGGGAGCATTCGATCTCGCCGATGACGGCGCTGCGATATTCGATCACCTTCAGGACGCTGGCCTGAGCGGTCAGGCCTGGTACCCCAGGATTTCGGCCGCCTCGGGGAAACGTTGGGCCAGCCGCGCCGCCCAGTCGGCGCCCATGGATCTGGCGGTTCTAGCCTCGCGCGGTCTGGCCAGGGCAAGGCTTGCGGCCTCGCGATGCGCCGGCCAGTCCATGAGAAGGCGCATGGCCGCCTCGAAGTCCGGATGGGCGGCGGCATGGGCGAAGGCCCGGTCGAGGGCCTCGACGTCGTCGAAGTCGGGCAGGCGGGCGAGGTAGTCGCGCAGGACCGGGGCCGAGAGATCGCGTTCGAACAGATCCCAGCGCAGCGTCTGGGCCTCATCGCGTCGGCCTTCGGCGTCGAGCAGGTCGATCGATACGGCCTCCCAGGCAGGCGTCAGTCGAGGCGCGCCGTCCTTGGGATTGCGGCCGAAGGTCCAGCGGCGGTTCAACGGGGAGGGGCTGAGCGCAGCTTCAAGCGCCGCCCGGGCCTCGGCGACGCGACCGGCGGCGAGAAGGCGTCGGGCGATGTCGGCGGCGACATCCGGCGATCCGGCCTGTTCCGGGGTGACCAGCGACAGCCAGAGGTCCAGATCCTCGGCCTTGTCTGCGAGGCGGCGGACGAGGTTGCGTCCGGCCGGCGTCTTTCTGGATGCGGCGTCGAGGCTGGCGAGGAAGCTGCGGGCCAGATCGGGGCCCATGGCGTCGCCGGCGGCGGCGATCCATCGGCCATAGTCCTGAGGGCGTCGGCGAAGGGCGTCGGTCAGCTCACGGGCGGCGGTTTCGCCTGCCGTTTCGGCCAGGGTGAAGAGATCGGGCGCGGCCTTTTCGAAGGTGACGACCAGTTCGCCCTTGGTGTCTTTCACGCGCGCAGCGAGACCCGGATAGAGGTCGAACCAGCGCACGAGCACAGCCAGGGCTTCGGCAGGCACCTCGGGGGCCAGGCGTTCGACGATCATGCGGCGATGGGCCTCGAGATCCTCGATCAGCTCGCCCCGCTTGCGCCAAGACACGCGGGTGCGCGCAGCGGCGAGGGCGGTCAGGCGTTTGTCGATCTCCAGCGCCAGAACCGTGGGGCCCGCCTCCGCAGCGAGCTCCAGCCGGAGTCGGCGCTTGAGGTTGGCGTTGCCGGCGCCGGCCTCGATCAGCAGGTCTGCCAGGC
>KB291743.1:145874-155708 GCA_000318405.1 Brevundimonas diminuta 470-4
GCCGGCCTCGATCAGCAGGTCTGCCAGGCGAGGCGCGCCGAGATGGACCAGGCTGGCTGCGGAAAGCCGCGTCGAGATCCGTGATTGTCGCGCCATGACGTCCTTTGATGAAGGGCGATGGTCCGCCCTGCGACGTCTCTATAGCACGGGGGTTGAAGAGGTCGGTTCAGCCCGCATCTCATCGGCGTCTCCTGCGCCGGCTTATGCGGCAGGAGACACCGCCGACCTTGCCGTGCATTAGGGCGGCTCGCGACAACTGATGCTCAACTGCTGGGGAAGCGCCGCCATGCCCAAGGTCAACGACACCGTCCATATCCGCTTTTCCATGCGCGGCATGTCGGGACCCTTCTGGCAGACCAACGCCACAGTGGCGTCGGTCAGCGGAACCGCGCTTCTGCTGGACGGGCTGGATCGCCAGGTTCCCGCTATGGCGTCGGAGCTGAAGCGCGCAGGGGCGGGGCGCTGGACGCTCGACTGGGAGGTCAAGCGCCGGCCCTGAGCCGCCCGCACGCCGCGAGCCGTGGTAGGCGACGGCCAAGCTTTGCAGTAAACTGATGTCGTGGGGGCGACCGACCTCGCTCCCGCAGACGGTCCGATGCGTCTCTCGCCGAGCGGGTCGGGCCGTCGCCTTCGGGCGTGGACTCTAGAACGCATTTGGCAGGTGCGTCCGGTCGATGGCGTTCGGGCTCCGGACGGGCCACACTGAGCCGATGGAATCAGGGCTCAAGATTGAAAAATGGCCGGGCCGCGGGCCTGGCAGAGGCGGCTTCGAGGTCTATCGCGGCAAGGGGCGGCATGCGCGCCGGTTGCATCCGTCGGCTTCCGGCGGCGTCATCTTCAGCCTCTTTATGGCCTGGCTCCGCAGCAAGGCTTGAGCCCCGCGACGGAAGATCGGCGGAGCGCCTGCCGCAGATTCCGTCAGATGGGGCGTGAATTGAAATTTGATCCGGGGCGCGAGGAACTTTGGGTGGGGCCCAGGGTTGATGGCCTGATCGCCGGATGAAAATCGGACGATTGAGGTTAGGATGATCGCTCAGAAATGGGTGAAGCCTGGCCCCCAATGAAAGCCCGACGCGCACCCCCCAGAGGGGCAACGCCGGGCTTTCGCTGTTTCTGGTCCCGCCGAAACGGGCGGCCGGTTCAATGCCGGTCAATGTTGACACCAATGTCCAGTGGTGTGCTTGATGATTTATGCAATCACAGGTTTTGGAACCTCGTGACTATCTGCAGGCCCGTTTCCTCTCGGGTCGACGTGTTCAAACCCCTTCCTTGGCCCGTTCCGGTTCACCGGAGCGGGTTCTTCTTTTCAGGCGGCAAGGGCGCTCATCAGCCACTGCTTGAAGGCGGTCGCGTCGGCGGGCGTGCCGAAATAGTAGTTGTCGCCCCGGGCGTAGAACCAGCCGTCGCCCGGCCGCTTCTCCAGCCAGGTGATGATCTGGGCCCGTATCTCCGGTCCGCGATCCGGCATGCTCATGGTGATGGTCTTGCCCTTGGCCTTGGCGTGCTCGATTGGCGTCAGTCGTTTCATCGGCGCGGGTAGAGGGCGGTTCGTCCGTGCTGTCGAGGCGCGGCGGCGGGTTCTCAACAGTTGCGTCAGGACTGGGGACTAGATCACCTTCAGGCCCAGTTCCGCCAGCAGGCCGCCGGCCTGGGCGCGCGAGATGGCGGCGCCCTTGAAGCGTCGGGCGTCGTTCAGACGCAGGCCGCCGAGGTCGGCGCCCCTCAGGTCGGCGTTGTCGAAGCGGGCGTCGACCAGATGGCTGTCGCGCAGCCTGCGTTGTCCAGCACGGCGTCGCGGAAATCACAGCCCGCAAGATCGGCATGGCTGAAGTCGAGGGTCTCCAGGGTCTGCTTTCTGAATGAGAAGCCGGGCAGGCGGGCGGAGGCCAGGGTTGTCTCGATGAAGGTGATCCCGACATGCCGTGATCGCGAGAAGTCCGCCCCCGTCAGCTTGCAGCTTGTGAAGACCGCTTCCGGGAGGTTGGCGCCGATGAAGCGAGCATTGTTGAGGTCGCAGGACTTCCAGGCCGAGGCGTCCAGTCTGGCGGCGGTGAAGTTGGCCATGGCGCCGCGGCATCCGGTAAAGCGCGTGTCCTCCAGCTGGGCGCCGGTGAAGTCCGTCCCCTTGAAGCTGCAGCGCTCGAACAAAAGGCCGTTCAGATCCAGGCCGGACAGGTCGATATCATCGAAAACACATTCGCTCAGGGTCCTGACCTTGCCGCCGACAAGGGCCTCGAAGTCGGAGCGCGAAAGGGTCTGGCCGTGAATGACAGGGTGCATCGGGGGCGCCTGAAGTGAATCCGGGACCCTGCGGCTAGCATATGGATTGAGGCTAAATTCTGGCAGACCTGCACCGGTTCGGGCTGTGGCGGCGCCTCGTCGCCGTCGTCACAGCCGAGCGGGATCCGTCATCTCGCAGGATTGTCAGGCAAGCCGTTGATTGAACGCGGCTTTCGTTGAGGTTGTTGAAGGCGCAGGCCTGGGTGGGGCCCGTCATCCTGAAACTCACGCCGAGGTTCTTGTGAGTTGCAAGAAACTCGTTCAGGAGCTCAAAATAAGTCATTGAAATAGATCGATATTTTCTGTTGACAGGCTGTGGATTGTTTTGCTTGCAATGAGCCGCGGCGCCCTGAAATGCGCTGAACTCTTGGAGGCGGATCATGAAGCGGAGAGTGGGACAGCGCCTGTTCGGCGCAGCCTTGGCGAGCGGACTTCTGGCGGCTGGGTCCGCCATTGCGGGCGGATCGGGCATGCCTTGGGAAGGGCCGATCCAGCAGGTGGTGCAGTCGATCACCGGCCCGGTCGTCCAGGCCGCGGCCGTCATCGCCGTGGTCCTGTTCGGGGCCGGCGTCGCCATGAGCGAGAGCGGCTCCTCCATGCGGCGGGCCCTGGGCATATTGTTCGGACTGACCATCGCCTTTGCGGCCTCGACCTTCTTCCTCGACTTCTTCGGCTTCGCCGGCGGGGTGGAGATCGCCTGATGGCCCGCTCTCTCGATAGCTTGCATCCTGAGGGCTGGGACCTGCCGGTGGCCCAGGCCCTGGTCGAGCCGGTGCTGATGGCGGGTATGCCGCGCGACTACGCCATTCTCATGGGCACGACCGCCATGGTGCTGGGCCTCGCCCTGCGCATCTGGTGGCTCGGCTTGCTGTGGTGGGCTGTCGCCCATGCGGTGGGTCTGTGGGCCGCGCGGGCGGACCGGCGCTTCTTCGACGTCCTGCGGCGCCATCTGGCCCTGCCTGGTCATCTGGACGCGTGAGGTCGTCATGCGCTTCCTCGACGAACATCGCCGTCGCCCCGCCAGTCTGGCGGATCATCTGCCCTGGGCCGCCCTGGTCTCGCCGGGCGTGGTCCTGAACAAGGACGGTTCCTTCACCACGGCCTTTTCCTTCAGGGGGCCGGACCTGGAGTCCTCGACGGAAGAGGAGTTGATGGCGGTCCGGGCGCGGCTGAACAACGCCCTCAAACGCCTCGGCACCGGTTGGTGCCTGCATGTGGAGGCGCAGCGGCGGCCGGCGGCGCCCTATCCCGAGAGCGCGTTCGAGGCGGAGGCGGCCTGGCTGGTCGACGCCGAGCGACGCGACCGGTTCGAGGACGCCGAACCGGCCTTCGAGACGGATTTCCGCCTGGCCCTGACCTGGCTGCCGCCGGCCGACGAGACGCAGCGGCTCGAGCGATGGCTGTTCGACGGCCTTGCTCGGGCCGGGCAGGACTGGCGCCAGGTCCTGGCGACCTTCCGGCGAGAGGCTGACGCGACCTTCGACCTGCTGGCGGACGCCCTGCCGGAGATCGCGCCGCTGGAGGACGCGGCCCTGCTGACCTGGCTGCACGCCTGCGTCTCGCCCAACCCCCATCCGGTGCGGCCGCCGGAGACGCCCGTCTTCCTCGACGTCTGGCTGGCGGACGCTGGGCTCACGGGCGGGACGGCGCCCCGGCTCGGCGATCAATGGCTGAGGACGGTGTCGGTACGGGGCCTGCCGTCTGCGACGCGGCCCGGGCTGCTCGACGGTCTTGGGACCTTGCCTTTCGCCTATCGCTGGACCGCCCGCTGGATCGGGCTCGACAAGGCCGAGGCCGAGCGGGAGATCGTCAAGCTGCGCAAGCGCTGGTTCTCCAAGCGAAAGGGCGTGGGGGCCCTGCTGAGGGAGGCCATCACCCGCGAGGAGCAGCCGCTGATCGACACCGACGCCGCCTCCAAGACGGAGGAGTGCGACGGGGCTCTGGAGATGCTTGGGGCCGAAGCCTGCGCCTTCGGCTACCTGACCCTGACGGTCACGGTGCTAGATCCGACAGAGGCCGGGGCTTCGGCCAAGGCGCGTGCGATCGAGGCGGCGCTCAACGCCCAGGGCCTGACGGCGCGCATCGAGGACCTCAATGCGGTGGAGGCCTGGCTCGGCTCCCTGCCGGGCGAACCCTACGCCGACGTGCGCCGGCCCCTGGTCTCGACCCTCAATCTCGCCGATCTCCTGCCGGTGTCGGCGGTCTGGGCGGGACCGGCCGGCGACGCCTGCCTGGACGGTCCGCCGCTCGCGGTCGCCCGCACCACAGGCTCCACGCCGTTTCGCCTGGTGCTCCATGTCGGCGACGTCGGCCACGCCATGGTCGTGGGGCCGACAGGGTCCGGCAAGAGCGCCCTGCTGTCCTTTCTGGCCCTGCAGTGGTTTCGCTATCCGGCCGCGCGGGTGGTCTTCTTCGACAAGGGGCGTTCGGCGCGGGCGGCGACCCTGGCGGCGGGCGGTCGCTGGCGGGCGCTGGAGCCGGGCTCGGCCTTTTCCCTCCAGCCTCTGGCCGAGATCGACTCAGACGACGAACGCGCCTGGGCCGCCGAATGGATCGCCGAGACGGTGCGCCAGGCCGGGCTCGAGCCGACGCCGGCCGTCCGCGAGGAGATCTGGGCGGCCCTGGCGGCGCTCGGCGAGGCGCCGCCCGAGCAGAGGACGCTGACCGTCTTCTGCGCCCTGGTTCAGGACAAGGCCGTGGCGGCGGGCCTGGAGGCCCTGACCCTGAAGGGGCCGCACGGCGCGCTTCTGGATGGAGCCGGAGGGAGCCAGGCGCCGAGCCGGTTCGACACCTTTGAGTTGGAGACCCTGATGGCGACGCCCTCGGCGGTCGCCCCTGTGCTCTCGGCCCTGTTCCATCACCTGGAGCAGAGCTTCGACGGTCGGCCGACCCTGCTGGTGCTGGACGAGGCCTGGCTCTTTCTCGGCGAGACAGCCTTTGCCGCCAAGATCCGCGAATGGCTGAAGACCCTGCGCAAGAAGAAGGTCGCAGTGGTCTTCGCCACCCAGAGCCTGGACGACGTGGCGGCCTCGCCGATCGCGGCCACCCTGATCGAGTCCTGTCCGACCCAGGTCTTCCTGCCCAATCCCCGGGCGCTGGAGCCGTCGTCGGCGGAGCTCTACCGCGGCTTCGGCCTCAACCGGCGCCAGCTGGAGCTGATCGCCTTCGCCGCGCCCAAGCGCGCCTACTACTGGCGTCAGCCCCAGGGACGGCGGCTGTTCGACCTGCGTCTGTCGGGCGTGGCCCTGGCCCTGTGCGGGGCCGGATCGCCCGAGGACCAGGCCCTCATCGACGTCGTCCTGACGCGATCCGGCGAGGCCGGTTTCGCCCGTGAATTCCTCAAAGCCAAGGGAGTGCGACATGTGGATTCCGTTTTCGACGCCTTCGCCCCGCCGGTGGCGGCCGAATAGGCGCCTCAGCCTGGCCGCTGCGGTCGCGGCCCTGGCCTTCGTGGGGCCGGTCCAGGCCCAGCAGGTCGTGTTCGACCCGCGCAATCATCTGGAAAACGCGCTCCAGGCCGCCCGCCAGCTCGAGAGCCTGGCCAATGAGGCGAAGAGCCTGGCGGCCTCGCCCTACAGCCATCTGACCCGGAACAGCGAGACCTTGCGCGACATGGCCGAACTGGCGAGGACGGCGCGGGGGCTGGCGACCTCGGTGGACGGATTGGAGCGGCAGTTCGCGGACCTCTATCCCGAAGACCTGTCGGGGACGGACGCCCTGAGGCTGCTGGAGCAGAGCCGGGACCGGAGCGCCAATGCGCGGCGAACGGCCGAGGACCTGGCCCGGACCGCCGCCGAACTGGAGCGGCTGGGGCAGGGACGGGGTCAGCGCCTCTCCGGGGCCCTTGAGGCCAGCCAGTCCGCCCTGGGCCAGACGGCTGCGGTCCAGTCGTCCAACCAGATGCTGGCGGTGCTGGCCGAGGACCTGGCCGCCCTCAGGGTCATCATGCTGGCCCAGGCCCGGCTTCTGTCGGAGGGAGCCGCGCGGGACGCCGCTGAACGGACGGCCGGGGCCGAGGCGCGTCGCCGGAACTGGTCGCGGCCGGTCGCCGCCCCGAACCCGCCCGCCTTCGACCCCCTGTCGAACGCGCGGAACTGAGGGGCATGGCGATGGCGATCTCGGTCGGCGTGGAGACCCCCAACGAACTGATGGCGGTCTTTTCCAACACCGTCTCGGCGGGCTTTTCGGCCCTGCAGGGGCCGGTCAACAGCATTTTCGGCCTGCTGATCGCCCTGGTCGTGGCCCTGACCGGGATCCAGTGGGCCCTGTCGCCCAACCGGGAGGTGCTGGCGTCCGGCTTCGGCAAGATCCTGCTGATCGGCGCCTTCGCCTGGCTGATCAACGACTGGCAGGCCCTGTCCGAGACGATCTACGCCGGCTTCCTCGAGCTGGGACTGACGGCCGGCGGCGGCGGACTGAGCCGCGCCGACTTCCTCAATCCGGGCGCCATCCTCGCGGAGGGCTGGCGGATCGTGAAGGCCCTGGGTGACACGCCCGCTCCGGTCGAGAACCCGCTCGACATCGCCGGCAACCTGACCGACGCCCTGATCCTCGGCCTGGCCATGATCGGCATCATGCTGGCCTTTGCGGTCCTCGCCCTGCAGATCATCGTCTCCCTGGTCGAGTTCAAGATCGTGACCCTGGGCGGCTTCATCCTTCTGCCCTTCGGCATATGGAGCAAGTCCGCCTTCCTGGCCGAACGGCCGCTGGGCTACGTCGTCTCCTCTGGGCTCAAGGTCCTGGCCCTGGCCATCGTCGTCTCGGGCGCCCGCACGGTCTTCGACCAGCT
The DNA here is from genome assembly GCA_000318405.1 of Brevundimonas diminuta 470-4. Classification (GTDB taxonomy): domain Bacteria; phylum Pseudomonadota; class Alphaproteobacteria; order Caulobacterales; family Caulobacteraceae; genus Brevundimonas; species Brevundimonas diminuta_B. The sequence goes on from KB291743.1 coordinate 152,944, forward strand.
CCAGCCCTCGACCAATCCCGACATCTATGAAGCCCTGACCATCCTGGTCGCCTCCATCCTCCTGGCCATGCTGGCCGTCTTCATTCCCAATCTCGCCTCGGCCCTGGTCACCGGCGGGCCGGCCCTGGGCGCGGGCGCGCTCATCACTGGCGGGCTGGCGGTCGGGGGCGCAGGCCTCCTGGCGGGCGCGGGCATGGTGGGAGCAGGCGGGGCCGCCGCGCGCCTGGCCGGTCCGGCGCGGGCGGCTTCAGGCGCGGGGGCAGGGCGATCGAACCCACCCTCCGGTTCGGGCACGCCTTCGTCTCCGTCGCCTTCATCGCCCTCATCACCGGCGGCTTCACCAACGTCGCCCAGGCCTGGCGGGCCGGCGCGCGCCTCCAATGACAATCCGTCGCCGCCGAGACCGAGATCCGCGCCTGGAGGGACCGGCGTCAGCGAGGCCCAACGGGTCTGGTCTCCGGACGCCGGCCCGCAGTCGGAACCATCTTCGGCTGGGGAGCCGGGACCGGCGTCTGGATCCGGGAAGGACATGCCCGGCGGCATTCCGGGTTCGACGGGCGGGGCAGGCTCTGCTCGGAAGCCCGAAACCATTGCCCGGGAAGCCGAAGCGGCGCGCAAGGATTTCCACCGGGCGGCGGCGGGCGGCGACGCCCCGGCTGGGGTCAGGCCCCAGGGCCGGTCCGCGGCTCTGCAGGCCTTCTTCGTCGCCAACGCCGGTCGCGGCCTGATGCCGTCCGGCGAGACCAGCGGCGTCCTGTCGCCCTCCCTCAAGACCGAGGAGCCCTGAGCCATGCATCCCTTCTTTCGCCCCCGGAGAGCCCGCTCCTCCGCCCCGGACTCGACGCCCTACCAGAGGGCCGGCCAGGTCTGGGACGACCGCATGGGCCTGTCCCTGGCCCATGCCCGCAACTGGCGGCGCATGGCCCTGGCCAATCTGGTCATGGCGGGTTTCCTCGGCGCGGGCTGGTGGGTCCAGGCGGACCGGGCCGTGGTCAAACCCTTTGTGGTTGAGGTGTCGGACTGGGGCGAGACCCAGAGGATCACCGCCATCGGCGGCCGCTACGAGCCCAGCGAGGCCCAGGTCGGGCATGCCCTCGGCGGCTGGATACGCGACGTCCGCTCCAAGAGCATCGATCCCATCGTCATCCGGCAGAACTGGCTGCGGGCCTACGACCTGATGACGCCCAGGGCCGCCGCCTTCCTCAACGCCTGGGCCCAGACCCACGACCCCTTCGCCGACGCGGGCCGGGAGGCGGTCAATGTCGAGGTGCTCAACGTCGTGCGCCGCACCGAGCGGACCTACGACCTGCAATGGCGCGAGACCCGCTTCGTCAACGGCCAGCAGGCCGGGAGCGAACGCTGGCGGGCCCTGATCACCACCGGCCTCCAGCCGCCTCGCACCGAGGCCGAGCTGATGAAGAACCCCCTGGGACTGAAGATCGAGGACGTATCATGGACCCCCGACGCCTCCTGACCCCGACAATCGCTCTGGCGGCGGCCGGATCGCTGCTGGCCGGCTGCGCCGCCTTGCCGGGCGGAGGGATGTCCTCGCCCGAGCCCGACGCGGCGTCTGAGATAGTCCTGCCTGTCGAGGAAGCCCCCGTCGTTCCGGCCGAGCCGGTCGTCTCTCCGACGGAGGTTCCCTATCTGGCGGCGACGAACGGGCCGCCGTCGCCGGTTGTTGAGGCGAGGGTGGGTCCGAGCGGCCGGGCCGCCATCGCCATGGCCAACCAGGCGGCGCGATCGCCCTCTCGCGCGGACGGGTTTGTCGGCGGAGTGCAGATCTTCGCCTGGTCGCCGGGGCGGGTGTTTGAAGTCTGGACCGCGCCCCTGCGCGTCACCACCCTGACGCTCGGCGAGGGCGAAACCCTGGTCTCCAAGGCGGCGGGCGACACGATCCGCTGGCAGATCGGCGAGGTGGCGTCGGGATCAGGGGCGGCGCGCCGCACCCATGTCCTGCTGAAACCGCTCGAGCGGGGGCTTGAGACCAACCTGGTCCTGACCACGGATCGTCGGGTCTATCTGCTGGACCTGAAGAGCGGCGCGGCCGACGCCTTCAATGCGGCGATCGCCTGGGACGAGCCGGCGTCGGCTACGGCCGGAGCGGAGGCTGGTGAGGGAGAGGAGCGGAAGGGAGCGGACCCGCTTGTGACGCCCCAGGGGCCCCTCGACGCCCGCTACCGCATCGAGCCCCGGGGGCGGCGCGCGCGCTGGACGCCGTCGTCGGTCTTCAACGACGGGCTGCGCACCTTCATCGTCTTCAGCGATGACCTGCAGGTCTATGAGGCGCCGGTGCTGTTCGTCCTGGCGGCGGACGGCGAGGCCCAGATGGTCAACTACCGCCAGCAGGGCGGTCTGTTCGTGGTCGACCGTCTGTTCGACCGCGCTGAGTTGCGGCTCGGAAACCGTCGGCCTCAGGTGGTGCGCATCCATCGCCTGACGGGAGCAGGGCGATGACCGGCTTCGTGAAGGAAGGCGGGAGCGGGGCGGACAGGCCTGCGCCGAAGGCGCCTCCGCCCGGCCTGTCCCTGCGCGCGCCTCGCCCGCCGGCAGTCCGGCTGCGCAAGTCGGTCGTCCAGGCGGTGTTCATGGGCGGCGCGGTTCTGGTGTCGGGCTCCCTGGCCTGGGCCTTCGTGGTCCAGCCCGAGTTGCGCGCCGGCGCCCAGGCGCGTGCGGCCGAGAAGAGGCCCGAGCAGGGGCGTGGCCCGGTGCGCCCGACCGAGGTCGTGACCCGCCAGCCCTCGAGCTATGACCGCCTGCCGGCG
>KB291744.1 GCA_000318405.1 Brevundimonas diminuta 470-4
CGCGCGGGCTGACAATCTTGCGCACGCCCGCCGCGACACCGACAGCCTGTTCTTCTAAAGGCCTAGTCCAGCCGGGCGCAGGCGTGGATCAGCCGCTCCACGTCTTCCTCGCTCTGATACAGGCTGAAGCCGAAGCGGATGACGTCGTCGCGCACGTCGGCGATGACGTTCATCTCCTGCAGGGCCGCCTTCCAACGCGGGGCGTCCGGGTGGCGCAGGGCCAGGAAGCGGGCGCGCGGCGCCGCGCCCTCGACCGGGTTCAGGATGTCGGCCTGTGACAGGACGCCCGCTTCTGCGCCTTCGATCGCCGCCTGGAACCGCGCCTGAAGGCCGCGCGCGTGGTCGGCGATCATCGCCGTGGTCAGGCCGTGCTGATCCAGCATCTGGCGCACGGCGTTGAAGCGATAAAGGGCGCTGGCGTCGAAGGTGGCGCCCCAGAACCGGCCGCCGTCTGTGCGGTACTGAACGCCGCCGGGCGGCCCTTCCAGATGGCCGAACTCGGCGAACCAGCCGGTCACGACGGGGCGCGGCCCGAAGCCGGGCGGGGCGTGCAGGAAGCAGGCGCCTTCGCCCGCCATGGCGTATTTATAGCCGCCCGCCAGATAGAAGACCTTGTCCGCCACGGCCGACAGGTCGGTCGGGGTCGCCATGAAGCCGTGGTAGCCGTCCACCACGACCCAGGGCCCGGCCGGGTCGGTCAGCTCCGCCAGTTCGGCGATGCGCTCGAACAGGCCGCCAGTGCGGAAAAAGACCTGGCTGACGAAGATCAGATCGTGCCCGCCCGCCTGCGCCGCCGCGACGAAACGCTCGGCGAAAGTGTCGAACGGGGCGAGGGGCACGCGGGTGACGACGGCCTGACCGGCCTCTTCCCAGCGTTCCGACTGGCGGCGGAAGGAGTGGAACTCGCCGTCTGTGGCCAGGATGCGCACGGGCGCCTTGTCGACCGCCGAGACGATGCGCAGCAGGATCTCATGGGTGTTGGGCGCAAAGATCAGGCTGTCGGGCGAGGGCAGACCCAGCTCGCGCGCGACGTGGCCTTGAGCCTCGGGGATGACCTCGCCGAAGATCAGGTCCCATTTGCGATCGGCGAAGCGGTTGGCCTCTGCCCAGGCCCGGACCTGGCCGTCGAAGCTGGCGTCGGGCCACAGGTGGTGGCTGTGGGCGGCGAAATGCAGGCGTTCGGGATCAAGACCGAGCGCGCGCGAGAACAGGGGCTTGTAGTTCATGAGGTTACGCTAACCCGCATGACGACCGGCGTCACCGGGCAAAGAAAAAGGCAGGCCGCTTTCGCGAACCCGCCTCTCTCAACTCGGTCTTTGGCGCTCAAGCAGGGAGCGATCGCGTCGCGAGCGTAGCGCCGCGCGCGTCAGCGCGCCTTAGATCAAACTACCGTGGCAGTGCTTGAACTTGCGGCCCGAGCCGCAGGGGCAGTCGGCGTTGCGGCTGGTGCGCTCCCAGCCTTCGGGCAGGGCCTCGACCGGCAGTCTGGAGCGGTCGTCGCCGGTCAGCATGCCTTCCGGGTTCTGGGCCATCGGGTTGGCCATTTCGTTCTCGCCGGTGCCGGGATTCAGGTGGATTTCCTGAAACTCGGGCATTTCCATCGCCGGCGGCGCCTGGAACTGGAACTCGACCGTCATCAGCCAGCGCGTGACGTTGTGGCGCAGGTCGTGCAGCAGCGTTTCGAACAGGTTGAAGGCTTCGGTCTTGTACTCGTTCAGCGGGTCGCGCTGGCCGTAGCCGCGCAGGCCGATGACGCCGCGCAGGTGGTCCAGGTGGACCAGATGCTCGCGCCATTGCATGTCGATCATCTGCAGCATGAACTGCTTTTCGAGGCCGCGCGTCTGATCGGCGCCGATCAACTCCAGACGCTCGGCGGCGCGGGCGTCGGCGGCGACGGTGATGCGCTCTTCGATCTCTTCGTTCGAGACGCCTTCTTCGGCGGCCCAGTCATGCAGGGGCAGTTCCAGGCCCAGGGTCGAGCGGACCTTTTCGTCCAGGCTGTCGATGTCCCACTGTTCGGCATAGGCCTTGGGCGGCATGTACCGTTCGACCAGATCGTTGATCACGTCGCTGCGGAAATCGGCGACCAGTTCCGACAGGTCGGTGGAGTCCATGAACTCCTGGCGCTGTTCGAACACGGCCTTGCGCTGATCGTTCACGACGTCGTCGTACTTCAGCACGTTCTTGCGCATGTCGTAGTTGCGGGCTTCGACGCGCTTCTGGGCCGTTTCGACGGCGCGGTTCAGCCAGGGGTGGCTGATGGCCTCGCCCTCGGCCACGCCGAACTGGCGCATGATGGCGTCCAGGCGGTCGCCCGCGAAGATGCGCAGCAGGTCGTCTTCACACGACAGGTAGAATTTCGAGGTGCCGGGGTCGCCCTGACGGCCGGTCCGGCCACGCAGCTGGTTGTCGATGCGGCGGCTTTCGTGGCGCTCGGTGCCCAGGACGAACAGGCCGCCGGCGGCCAGGGCCTTCTCCCGGGCGGCGGCGATCTCGGCCTTGAACTCGGTTTCCTTGGCGGCCAGCGCCTCGGGCGGGACCTCCATCGCCATGTTGCGCTGTTCCTGGACCCAGCGCTGCACGCGCATCTCCAGGTTACCGCCCAACTGGATGTCGGTGCCGCGGCCGGCCATGTTGGTGGCGATGGTCACCGCGTGCGGCAGGCCCGCCTCGGCGACGATATAGGCTTCCTGCTCGTGCTGGCGCGCGTTCAGGACGTTGTGCGGAATGCCCCGGCCGGTGACGTATTCGATGTCATAGGCCAGGTCGCCGACCTTCTGGGCTTCCTTCTCGCGGCCTTCGTATTCGGGCTTCAGCTTGCGCGAGGTCTCGATCTGATAGTCGTAGTCCTTCAGCAGGTCGGACAGTTCTTCGGACTTCTCGATCGACACCGTGCCGACCAGGATCGGCTGGCCGCGCACGTAGCAGTCGGCGATCTGGGCGGCGATGGCGCGGTTCTTCTCGGCGAAGGTGCGGTAGACCTCGTCGTCGTAATCCTTGCGCTGGATCGGACGGTTGGTCGGCACTTCCAGGACGTCCATCTTGTAGATGTCGAGGAATTCCTGGGCCTCGGTCGCGGCCGTGCCGGTCATGCCGGACAGCTTTTCGTAGAGGCGGAAGTAGTTCTGGATGGTCACCGAGGCCAGGGTCTGGTTCTCGGGCATGATCTTGACGTCTTCCTTGGCCTCGATGGCCTGGTGAAGACCTTCGGACAGGCGACGGCCGGTCATCATGCGGCCGGTGAATTCGTCGATCAGGACGATCTCGCCGTCCTTGATGATGTAGTCCTTGTCGCGCTGATACAGGGTGTTGGCGCGCAGGGCCTGGTTGACGTGGTGGACCAGGCTGACGTTGGCCGGGTCGTACAGGTCGACGGTGTCCTCGGCGAAGTGGCCGCCCTGTTCCAGCATCTGCTCCATGCGTTCCGAGCCCAGTTCGGTCAGCAGGGCCTGACGCTGCTTCTCGTCGAGGTCGTAGGTGTCCTTGTCCTTGACCAGTTCCTTCACCAGGGCGTCGACGATCTTGTAGAGGTCCGAACGGTCCTCGGTCGGGCCCGAGATGATCAGCGGCGTGCGCGCCTCGTCGATCAGGATGGAGTCCACTTCGTCGACGATGGCGAAGTGGTGACCGCGCTGCACCATTTCGCGACGGTCATAGACCAGGTTGTCGCGCAGATAGTCGAAGCCGAACTCGTTGTTGGTGCCGTAGGTGATGTCGGCCTGATAGGCCATCTGGCGCTGGCCCTGCGACAGGCCGTTCACGATGACGCCGACCTCAAGGCCCAGAAAGCGGTAGACCTTGCCCATGGTCTCGGCGTCGCGCCGGGCCAGGTAATCGTTGACGGTGACGACGTGGACGCCCTTGCCCGCCAGGGCGTTCAGATAGACAGGGGCCACGGCCACCAGGGTCTTGCCTTCGCCGGTCCGCATCTCGGCGATGCCGCCTTCGTGCAGGATCATGCCGCCGGCCATCTGCACGTCGTACTGACGCTGGCCCAGCACGCGCTTGGAGGCTTCGCGCACGACTGCGAACGCCTCGTTCTGCAGCTTGTCCAGGCTTTCGCCCGCTTCGACGCGATCCCGGAAGGTCTGCGTCATCATGCGCAGTTCGTCGTCGGAGAAGGCCTCGAACTTGGGTTCAAGGGCGTTGATCTTCTGGACCTGGGCCTGGAAGGCCTTGACCTTGCGGTCGTTGGAAGAACCGAGAAGTTTCTTGGCGAAGCCGAGCATGGGCGATCCGGGTCAGGCGGTCGAGCGGCTGAAGGCTCTGAGAAAGACAGGTTTCGCCCGGTCGGGAGGCCGCGATCACGCCAGCCCCAGGCCTTCCCTGCAGTCAGGGCGCGCGAAGGGCCGCGCATGCGATCGAAAATCCCTCGACTTGGGCGCAGGCGGGACTTAAGCACCGCCCTTACCCCTGTCAACGCGAGGGCCTTTTTAAGGCGGCGCCGCGCAGGCGCGAAGGGTCGCCCCGGCGACCTGTCCCCTGACCCTTGCCCGGAGCGTCCGATGCGAGCGCGGCGTCCCCTCACAAGCCTGTTTCTGATCGCCGCCGTCGGGCTGGCGATGGGCGTGGCCGCCTGCGGGCGCGGCGGCGACGAGGCTGCGCCGGAAAAGAACGACAGGGTGGTGGCCAAGGTCAACGACCGCGCGGTCTGGGCCTCGGACGTGCGGCGCGAGGCGGTGGCCCAAGGGCTGATCGGCGAGGACGATCCTCTCGATGTCTCCTCCGAACTGTTCCGCCGGGTGATGGACGAGGTGGTGGATCAGAAGCTTCTGGCCGCCGAGGCCGAGCGTCGCGGACTGGATTCCAGCCCGGCCGCCCAGCGCCGCCTGCAGGCCGTTCGCGAACGCATTCTGGGCGACATGCTGGTGGAAAAGGTGGTCTCCGGCGCCGTGTCGGAACAGGCGGTGGAACGCCTCTACGCCGAACAGCAGCGCCTGGCGCGAACGACCGAGGAGGTCCGCGTGCGGCTGATCCTGGCCCCGACCAAGGAGCAGGCCGACGCCGTTCTGGGCGTGCTGGGGCAGGGCGCGGCGTTCGAGGCCGTGGCCGCTCAACGCTCCATCGACGACGCCACCCGCTATTCCGGCGGCGATCTGGGCTATTCGACGCTGGACGTCCTGCCGGGGGCCTATGCGACGGCCCTGCAGGGCAAGACGCCGGGCCAGGTCGTCGGCCCGATCCAGACCGAGACCGGCTGGGCCGTGCTCAAGGTCGAGGACCGACGCATCGAGACGCCGCCGACGCTGGAGCAAGCCCGGCCGCAGATCGTCCGCTATCTGACCTATGAAGGCGTGCGGCAGTTGCTCGAGCAACTTCGCGGCAAGGCCGAGGTCGAAATCAGCCTGAACGACGCGAAGGCGTCGCCGCCCGCGGCCGCCGCCCCCGCCGCTAAAGTCACCGTTCCTCCCGCCGCCGGAAACGCCGCATGAGCCAGCCGCCGTCCAAGTCCGCCTCGACCGGCAAGAAGATCGAAACCGTCATCGAAAAGGCGCTGGACCCGCTGGCCTCGGCCTTGAAACGTGCGGCTCAGTCGGCCGGGTCGACGCCGACCAAGGCTTCGGCGCCGGGCAAGCCGGGTCTGATGGTCTCGCCGCTGGCCGTGCCTTTCCCGGCCATCGCGCCGATCGGCGGGGTCGAGATCGCGACCGCGCGCGCCGGCTTCTACAAGCATGAGCGCGACGACCTGGTGGTCTTCCACTTTCCCGAAGGCGCGTCGTGCGCAGGCGTCTTCACCCGACATAAGGTCGGCTCGGCCCCGGTTGACTGGTGCAAGCGCCAGCTGGACGCCGACAAGGGCGGCGACGAGGTCAGGGCGCTGATCGTGAACGCGGGCTGCGCCAACGCCTTCACCGGCAAGGCGGGCGCCGATGCGGCGCGTCGCACGGCCGCGGAGTTCGCCAAACGCTTCGGTTGCCGTCAGCGCGACGTCATGCTGGCCTCGACCGGCGTCATCGGCGTGGTGCTGGACGACAAGAAGATCACCGCCCGCCTGCCCGAGGTTCAGGCCGGTCTGAAGGCCGACAACTGGGCCAGGGCCGGCCTGGGCATCATGACCACGGACACCTTCCCCAAGGGCTCCCACGCGGAATGTGAGATCGAGGGCGTCAAGGTCCGCATCGCCGGGATCGCCAAGGGCTCGGGCATGATCGCGCCGGACATGGCGACCATGCTGGCCTTCATCGTCACGGACGCCGATATCGCCCCGCCGGTGCTGAAGGCCCTGCTGAACCTGCACGTCCGCACCACCTTCAACTCGGTGACGGTGGACGGCGACACCTCGACCAACGACACGGCGCTGCTGTTCGCCACGGGCGCGTCCGGCGCGCCGCGCATCGGTCGCGTCGGCGACCGCCGCCTGAAGGAATTCTCGGCCGCGCTGGACGCCGTCATGCTCGATCTGGCACACCAGCTGGTCAAGGACGGCGAGGGCGCGACCAAGTTCGTCAAGGTCACGGTGGACGGCGCCGCGTCGCCCGCCTCGGCGCGCAAACTGGCCAAGTCCATCGCCGACAGTCCCCTGGTCAAGACCGCCATCGCCGGCGAGGACGCCAACTGGGGTCGCATCGTCATGGCCGTGGGCAAGACGGAGGAGGCGGTCGACCGCGACCGTCTGGCCATCCGCTTCGGCCCGCACGTCGCCGCCGTCGACGGCGCTCCGTCGCCTGATTACGACGAGGCGGTCATGAGCGCCTATATGAAGAACGACGAGATCGACATCACCGTCCATGTCGGCTCGGGCCGCGCCTCGGCCACCGTGTGGACGTGCGACCTGACCAAACGCTACATCGAGATCAACGGGGACTATCGGTCGTGAGCGAGACGCCTGCCGTCCCCACCGTCCTGGTCGTCGCCGTCGCCCTGATCGATCCGGACGGCCGGGTGCTGATCGCCAAGCGCCCCGAGGGCAAGCAGTTGGCGGGCCTGTGGGAATTCCCTGGCGGCAAGGTCGAGCCGGGCGAACGCCCCGAGACGGCCCTGATCCGCGAGCTGAAGGAAGAACTGGGCATCGACGTGAAGGAGGCCTGCCTGGCCCCCTTCGTGTTTACCAGTCACGCTTACGAATCGTTTCACCTGTTGATGCCACTGTATCTGTGCCGGCGCTGGTCCGGCGTGGTCGAGGCGCGCGAGCATGCGGGCCTGGCCTGGGTGAAGCCGGACAAGCTGTCGGCCTATCCCATGCCTCCGGCCGATGAACCGCTGATCGCCTGGCTGCGCGATCTGCTCTGACGGGCCGACGACAGGGGAGGCCGGGCGTGAAGGGTTTCATCCACCGGCTGCTCCGCGACGAAGGCGGCGCCACCGCCATTGAATACGGCCTGATCTGCGGCCTGATCGGCATGGTGGTGCTGGCCGCGCTCGGCGCCTTTTCCGGGCGGATGGGGGCGGTCTACGGCAAGGTCAGCCAGTTCGTGCTCGCCGCCGGAAACTGACGGTCAGCCTTCCTCGCCGGTCTGCTCTGTGACGCCCAGCGCATCGGCCAGACGCGTCTTGGCCGAGCCGCGTTTGGCGGGCTTCTGCTGGCTCTCGTGCGGCGCCCATCCGGCCAGATGAACCATTTCGAAGGTGGCGGGGATGCGCCCGTCGGCCTCGGCGTGGCGCTCGGCGTAAAGCTGGGCGGCGCGGGCCAGCACGGCGCGGCTGAGGGGGCGGATCGGGCCCGCCAGCACGTTCGTCTCGCCCATCGCCCGCAGGTCGCGCATCAGGGTGAAGGGGTCGCCATAGCGCACCGTCACGCGGTCCACGTCCGTCACCGGCAGGGCGAACCCGGCCCGTTGCAGCAGGGCCGCCCCGTCGAAGCCGTCCGCAAAGGGCGAGACGCGCGCCTGGGCGCCGCCGTTGACCTCCAGCTCCGCCTCGGTCAGCACCCCGCGCAGCTCCTTCAGCGTCGCGGCGCCGAACAGGCTGGCGACGAACAGGCCGTCCGGCTTCAGCGCCCGCCGGATCTGGCTCAGCGCGCCGGGCAGGTCGTTGGCCCAGTGCAGGCCCAGCAGGTTGACGATCAGATCGGCTGAGCCGTCCTCAAGACCCAGCGGCCCGGCGCCGGGCGCGGCGCGCTCCGACACTGAGCCGACGGCGCGGACCTGCGCCACCCGTTCGCGCGCCGGACTGTCGGCCAGGGCGCGGGAGAAGACGCCGGGGTGCGGCGACAGGTCGACGGGCGTTTGAAAGTCGCGCAGGATCACTTCGAGGCTGTTCACCGCATTGTCTGCAGCGCGCAGGTGCAGGAAGTCGGCGTCGGGGAAGCGTCGCTCGGCGCGGCTCAGGCGCGCGGCGCGGCGGGCGGCGTCGAAGATGATCGGGGGACCGGAGGAGGGGGAGGGGGCGCTCATGTCGGTTCAGGATGGGGGCTGGCGAAGTCGATTGAAAGGCGTGAGCTCGCCTTTAGCATCCGGCGCGCGCCATGCGGGCCGGGGCCTGCTGGATATTCTGCTGCCGCCGCTCGCTCACGACAGCCGCGAGGCGGCGGCGTCCGCGGGTCTGTCGCCCGACGCCTGGAGCCGGGTGGCCCTTCTAGAGGCGCCGGTGTGCGACGGCTGCGGCGCGGCGTTTGAATGCGACGGCGGCGACTTCGCCGCGGATCGGTGCGCCGCCTGCATCGCCAGCCCCTACGCCTTCGGCCGGGCGCGGGCGGCCTGCGTCTATGACGAGGCGTCGCGTGGGATCATCCTCAAGTTCAAGCACGGCGACCAGCAGCAGTTCGCCCCCCTGTTCGCCCGCTGGATCAGCCGCGCGGCGGCGCCCCTGATCGAGGCGGCCGACGCCGTGGTCCCTGTGCCCCTGCACCGAGGCCGCCTGCTGTCGCGCCGTTTCAATCAGGCCGCCGAGATCGCCCGCCCTCTGGCCCGCGCTGCAAGGCTCGACTATCTGCCCGACGCCCTGATCCGCCCAATGCCGACCGCCAGTCGGGGCGGCAAGTCCGCGCGCGGGCGCCGTCTGAACGTCAGGACGGCCTTCGCCGTGACCGAGGCCGGGCGCCGACGCATCAAGGGACGGCGCCTGCTGCTGATCGACGACGTGCTGACCACGGGCGCCACGGCCGAGGCCTGCGCGCGGGTGTTGCTGGAGGCCGGGGCGCGCGCTGTGGACCTTGCCGTCATCGCGAGGGTGAAAAACGCGCGCGAACCGCTTAAATGAAGGAAAGCCTTACCCTCAGCCTTCAGGAGCTCCCCTTGGCCGAAGTCGTTCTCTACACCAAACCCGGCTGCCCCTACTGCATCCGCGCCATGGCTCTCTTGGACCGCAAGGGCGCGGCCTATACCAACATCGTCGCCTCCAACGACCCCGAGAAGAAGGCCGAGATGGTCGAGCGCTCGGGCGGCGCGGCCACCTTCCCGCAGATCTTCATCAACGGAAAACACGTCGGCGGTTCGGACGATATCCACGCCCTGGACCGCAAGGGCGAACTGGACGCGCTGCTGGCGGCCTGACGTGACCGACACGCTCGACATTGCGCTGATCCAGACGCGGACGCCGGCGACGGCGCCCGCGGGGCTGGCGCATGTCGAGCCCCTGATCCGCCAGGCCGCCGCCGGAGGCGCGCAACTGATCCTGACGCCCGAGGGGACCAATTTCCTCGAACAGCGCCGGGCCTTGCGCGACGCCGCCCTGTCGGACGAGGGCGCCGATCCCGCTGTCGCCGGGCTGAAGGCCCTGGCCGCCGAGCTGGGCGTCTGGCTGCTGGTCGGCTCAACCATTGTGCGCTCTGGCGTGGAAGGCGACCCGCGCGCCGCCAACCGCTCCCTGCTGATCGACCCCGGCGGGGCGATCACGGCGCGCTATGACAAGCTGCATGTTTTCGATGTCGACCTCCCGAACGGCGAGACCTATCGCGAGAGCGCCTCGGTCAGGCCGGGCGAGGCGGCGGTGGTCGCTGACACGCCCTGGGGCGGTCTGGGCCTGACGATCTGTTACGACCTGCGCTTTCCGCACCTGTATCGCGCCCTGGCCAAGGCAGGCACGAACCTGGTCGCCGTTCCCGCCGCCTTCACCCGCCCGACCGGCGAGGCGCACTGGGAGACCTTGCTGCGCGCCCGCGCCATCGAGACGGGCGCCTTCGTCCTGGCGCCCGCCCAGGGCGGGACGCATGAGGACGGCCGCCAGACCTGGGGCCGCTCCCTGGTCGTCGGCCCGTGGGGCGAGGTCGTCGCCCGCCTCGACCACGATGAACCGGGCGTTCTGCACGCCCGGCTGGATCTTTCGGCCGTTCAGAAGGCGCGCGCCAGCGTGCCCGCTCTGCGCCATGACCGCGACTTCGACCTGCCCCTATGATCCGTTACGCCCTCTCCTGCGACCAAGACCACGGCTTCGAGGCCTGGTTCGGCTCCTCGTCCGACTATGACGAGCAAGCAGCGCGCGGCCTGGTCGAATGCCCCTTTTGCGGCTCCGCGACGGTGAGGAAGCAGGTGATGGCCCCGGCCGTCTCGGGCACGAAGAAGAGCGCGCCTGCGCCCGACGCCATGAAGCAGGTCCAGTCGATGATGATGCAGGCCGCCCGCGAGGTGCGCGCCCATGTCGAGCAGAACTTCGACTACGTCGGCGACGCCTTCGCCCGCGAGGCCCGCGACATCCACGAAGGCCGCAGCGAGAAGCGCGAGATCTACGGCGAGGCCACCCCCGCCGAGGTGAAGAAGCTGAAGGACGACGGCGTGCCTTGCGCCCCCCTGCCCAGCCTGCCGCCCGACCCCAAGAAGGCGAACTGACCGCAGATGGGGGAGGGGGAGCGGTACGAGGAATTCGCCCCGCCCGAACCCTTGCGCCCCTTCGTGCGCCTGCTGTGGACCTACGCCGCGCCCAGCCCCAGCGGCGGGGTGCAGCGTATCGCCCCGGACGGCTGTCCTGAACTGATCGTCGATCTGGCAGCCCCCTATGAGGAACAGGCCGCCGACGGCGTTTTCCGCCTTCAGCCGTCGGTGATCTTCGCCGGTCAGATGACCCGGCCCATGGCCATTCGTCCGGTGGGGCCGGTTGAGATCGTCGCCGCCAAGTTCGAGCCTGACGGCGCGCGGGAGTTCCTTGGCCGTCCCCTGATCGAGGCGACGGACCAGCGGCTGGACCTCGTGGCCCGGCTGGACGGTTTCACGGCGCCGCCGGGCGATCCGACAGGGCAGGCCGACGCCCTGGGCGCCTGGCTGGAGGCTCAGCGCCGCGCCGGCGACTGGCGCATTGATCCCGCCGTCCGCGCCCAGGTCGCCGCCGCCGAGGATGATCTGGAGGGGCCGTCCCTAAGCTCGGCCGAGCGCCGCGCCCTGCAGCGCCGGTTCCGCGACCGCGTCGGCGTGGCGCCGCGCACCCTGCGCTCCGTCTTCCGCTTTCGCCGCATCTTCGATCATGCGATGGGCCAGGAGGCCGACGCCGCGTCCTGGCTGGAGGCGGCCCTGGCCGCCGGCTATTTCGACCAGCCGCAGATGGCGCGCGATTTCCGCCGCTTCCTGGGCTGCACCGCCACCGCCTGGGCGCGCGAACAGGCAGAACTGGCGCGGCGGCTGGCGTCGCATTCCTACAAGCGCGCGCCGTGACGGCGGCGTAACCTTCCTCCGTCCTTGTGGAGGGAAGAACCCATGTCCGTTTCCAGCCTGCTGGCCGCCGCCTTGCTGCAGACCGCGACGCCTGCGCCCGACCTGTCGTGGCTGGCGGGCTATTGGCTGGACTGTTCCGGCGGGCGCGAGGCGTCCGAGACCTGGAGCGACCCGCGCGCGGGGCTGATCGTCGGCCACACGGTGACTGTGCGCAATGGCCGCAGCGGTTTCGAGAGCGCGCGCATCGGCCCCTTGCCCGACGGCGGTCTGGCCTATTTCGCCCAGCCAGGCGGCGCGCCCGCAACGCCCTTCCGCCTGATCGACAGCGGCCCGCAGCGGGCGGTTTTCGCCAATCCGGACAACGACTTTCCGCACCGCATCATCTATGAACGCGCGGGGGATAGACTGACCGCCCGGATCGAAGGGGCGGACGACGACGAGAACCGGAGCGCGCAATGGCGATTCAACAGGGCGGAGCTGAACGCCCGCTGTCCCCTCTGACCTGGCGGCCGATGACGGCGGACGATCTCGACTGCGTGGTCGCGGTGGCCCAGCTGTCCTTCCCTGATCATCCGGAAGAGCGCGCCTGCTTCGCCAACCGTCTGGAACTGCACCCCGAGGGCTGCTTCGTCCTGGCCGCCGAGGACGGGCCGGTGATGGGCTATTTGGTCGCCTATCCGTGGGTGCTGAACGCCGCCCCGGCGCTGAACGTGCTGATCGACGCCATCCCGGCCGAGGCCGAGGTGGTCTATCTGCACGACCTGGCCCTGCACCCAGACACCCGAGGCGGCGGCCACACCCGGCCGGTGGTCGAGCGCCTGGCCGAGCAGGCCAAGGTGGCGGGCTGGCCGGCGGTCGCCCTGGTGGCGGTCAACGACGCCTCAAGCTTCTGGGCGCGCAACGGCTTCGAGATCCAGAACCCGCCGGGCATGGCCGAAAAGCTGGCCAGCTACGGCGACGACGCCCGCTATATGGTCAGGCCGCTGTAAGCGGGTCAGGCGGCCCTCGTCGCCATCATCATATAGTTGATGCCCACGTCGTCGCCCTCGCTCCAGCGGTCGTTCAGCGGGTCATAGGCCAGACCATAGGGGCCGGTGACGGTCAGCGGTTCGCCGTCCAGCATGGCGCGCAGTTCATCGGGCTTGAGGAACTGGCGCCAGTCGTGCGTGCCCGCAGGCACCCAGCGCAGCACATATTCAGCCGCGACCTTCCCCAGCAGCAGCCCCTTCAGCGTGCGGTTCAAGGTGGCGACGATCATCAGGCCGCCCGGCTTGATGAGTTTCGAGCAGGCGCGGATGAAGGCTTCCGGGTCGGCGACGTGCTCGATCACCTCCATCGTCAGCACCACGTCGAACGGCCCGGCGCCCGCTTCGACTATCTGCTCCACCGTGGCGGCGCGATAGGCGATGTCGAGGCCGACCTGATCGGCGTGTGCGCGGGCCGTGCCGATGTTCTCGGAAGAGGCGTCGATGGCCGTGACGTCAAAGCCCATGCGCCGCATCGGCTCGGCGATCAGCCCGCCGCCGCAACCGATGTCGATCAGGCTGAGTCCGCTGAACGGCGCACGCGCCCTTACGTCGCGCTGGAAATGCTCGGCGACCCGGTCGCGCACGAATTTCAGCCGCGCCGGATTGAAGCGATGCAGGGGGGCGAAAGGCCCCTTGGGGTCCCACCACTCCGCCGCCTGGGCCGAAAAGCGCGCCACGTCGGCCGGGTCGATGCTGGGCCCTTCGGCACGATCGGTTGCAAAGGGTGAAAAACCCTCTTCGCTTTGGGGTTTGCGCGGATCGAGGCTGTCGTTAGAAGCGGGCATGGGCTCAGGCATGGACCGCCTTCGCCCGCCATGCAAGCAGGGGATCAGGCGCAGGGATGACGCGGGCCGACACGGACCGGTTGGTGATGAAGTTCGGCGGCACGTCCATGGCCGACCTGGAACGCATCCGTCGCGCGGCGCGCATCGTCGCCGCCGAGGCCGCCAGAGGCAAGAAGGTGGCCGTGGTCGTCTCGGCCATGGCGGGCAAGACCAATGAGCTGGTCGCCTGGACCGACGGCGTGGGCGCGGCTGCGCCGGGCCTGTACGGCGACAACGCCCTGTCGGATGATGAATACGACGTTGTGGTCGCCTCGGGCGAGCAGGTGACGTCGGGCCTTCTGGCCCTGACCCTGCGCAACATGGGCTTCAAGGCGCGCAGCTGGATGGGCTGGCAGATTCCCATCCTGACCGACGACGCCCACGGCCGCGCCCGTATCGAGGACGTGCCGGGCGACGTGCTGGGCGCCGCCGTCGACGCGGGCGAAATCGCCATCGTGCCCGGTTTCCAGGGCGTGACCCGCGACGGGCGCATCACCACCCTGGGCCGGGGCGGCTCGGACACCTCGGCGGTGGCGGTTGCGGCGGCCCTGGGCGCGCCGTGCGATATCTACACCGACGTGGACGGCGTCTATACGACCGACCCGCGTATCCAGAGCCGCGCCCGGCGTCTGGAGAAGGTGTCCTACGAAGAAATGCTGGAGATGGCGTCGCTGGGCGCCAAGGTGCTGCAGACCCGCTCGGTCGAGCTGGCCATGCACAAGCGCGTGCCGGTGCGCGTCCTGTCCAGCTTCATTGAACCGGATGAAAACGGAACCCTGCCGCAACACGCCGGCACCCTGATTTGCGACGAGGATGAGATCGTGGAAAAGCGCATCGTTTCCGGCGTGACCATGAGCCGGGACGAAGCCCGGATCACGCTGCTGGGCCTGTCGGACCGGACGGACGCTCCGGCCGACGTCTTCACCCGCCTGGCCGAGGCCGAGGTCAACGTCGACATGATCGTGCAGAGCCAGGCGCGCACCGAAGGCGCGGTCAACCTGACCTTCACGACCGGCCGCCGCGACGCGCGCCGCGCCGCCGACCTGATGATGGCCGCCAAGGCCGATATCGGCTTCGAGGAACTGCGCGTCGACGACGATGTGGCCAAGGTCTCGGTGATCGGCGTCGGCATGAGAAGCCACGCAGGCGTGGCCCAGACCATGTTCCGCGCCCTGGCCGACAAGGGCGTGAAGTTCCAGGCCATCTCGACCTCTGAAATCAAGATCAGCGTTCTGATCGATTCGGACTATGCAGAGCTGGCGGTCCGGGCGCTGCACGCCGCCTACGGTCTGGACGCGGAAGACTAGGATAACGGAAGGGCCGCCCTATCTGAAACGGATCGAGGGCGGCAAGGCGGGAGAGACTATGGTCAAGGGCGCAGCAGTGACGGCGAGGGGGCCACGGCTCCTGTTGCGCCAGATCCGCGAGGCCCTGGCCGGGCCGGGAGGCGGCGCGCCCGCCCAGAACCGGCTGAACATGGTCGTGCGCATCATCGCCCGTTCGATGGTGGCCGAGGTCTGCTCCATCTATCTGCGGCGCGCCTCCGGCGAACTGGAGCTGTTCGCCACCGAGGGGCTGAACCCCGAGGCCGTTCACAACACCCGTCTGCGTCCCGGCGAGGGTCTGGTCGGCGAGGTGGCCCGCACGGCCGAACCGCTGAGCCTGTCGGACGCCCAGTCGCACCCCAGCTTCTCCTATCGGCCGGAAACGGGCGAAGACCCCTATCACGCCTTCCTCGGCGCGCCCCTGCTGCGCGGCGGCCGGGCCATCGGGGTCCTGGTCGTCCAGAACCGCGTCGCCCGTCGCTATGACGAGGAAGAGATCGAGGACATCCAGACCATCGCCATGGTCCTGGCCGAGACGGTGGCCTCGGGCGAACTGCTGGCGCTGGAGGAGCTTCGCGACGTCGAGGTGGCGCCCCATCGGCCCGAACGGCTGCGGGGGCAGAAGTTCGCCGAAGGCCTGTCGTTCGGCCGGGCCGTACTGCACGAGGCGCCGATCGCGCCCGAACAGCTTCTGGCCGACGATCCGGTCGCCGAGGAAGTCCGGCTCAAGGCGGCGCTGGAAGGTCTGCGCACCAGCATCGACGCCCTGCTGGAAGGCAGTCAGGGCAAGCTGGGCGGCACCCCCTATGAGGTGCTGGAGACCTATCGGATGTTCGCCGACGACCGGGGCTGGAACCGGTCGCTGGAGGAGGCGGTGCGCTCGGGCCTGACGGCAGAGGCCGCCGTCGACCGCGTCCGCAACGAGCACCGCGCCCGCTTCGCCAACGCCCGCGATCCCTACATCCGCGAGCGGCTGCACGACTTCGAGGATCTGGCCAACCGCCTGCTGCGGCTGATGGCGGGCGACCATCCGGGTCAGCGCGACCTGCCCGACGACGCCATTCTGGTGGCCAAGAATCTGGGTCCGGCGGACCTGCTGGAATACCCGCGCCACAAGCTGCGCGGCCTGCTGCTGGAAGAAGGCTCGGCCGCCGCTCACGCCGCCATCGTCGCCCGCGCCCTGCAGATTCCCTGCGTCGGCCGCCTGCAGGGCCTGCGCGACCGCCTGACCGAGGGCGATCAGGTCATCGTCGACGGCGAGACGGGCGAGGCCTACCTGCGGCCCCGTCCCGACATGCTGGCGGCGGTCGAGAGCCGGATGGCCGTGCGCGCCCAGCAGCGCGCCGAGTTCGACCAGCTGCGCGACACCCCGGCGGTGACCAAGGACGGCAAGCGCATCATGCTGCTGACCAACGCCGGTCTGGCGGTGGATCTGGAGAATCTGGATGCGACGGGCGCCGAGGGCATCGGCCTGTTCCGCACCGAGTTCCAGTTCATGGTCTCTGACGAGCTGCCGCGCCTGGACTCGCAGACGGCGCTCTACAAGCTGGTGCTGGATGCAGCGGGCGACCGGCCCGTCACCTTCCGCACCCTCGACATCGGCGGCGACAAGGTGCTGCCCTATCTGGACAATGAGCGCGAGGAGAACCCGGCGCTGGGGCGGCGCGCCATCCGTCTGGGGCTGGATCGTCCGGCCCTGCTGAGGATGCAGCTGCGCGCCCTGCTGACCGCCGCCGCCGGGCGCGAACTGCGCGTCATGTTCCCGATGATCGCCACGGTGGACGAGTTCAGGGCCGCGCGCGAACTGGTCGACATCGAATGCGACTGGGCGCGGCGACGCGGCCGCCCGCTGCCGTCCCTGCTGCGGGTCGGCGCCATGATCGAATGCCCCAGCCTGCTGTGGCACCTGGACGCCCTGCTGCCGCTGACCGACTTCGTCTCGATCGGCACCAATGACCTGATGCAGTATATGTTCGCGTCCGATCGGACGAACCCGCGGGTGTCGGAACGCTACGACGCCCTGTCGCCGCCCTTCCTGCGCGCCCTGGCCGAGATCCAGCAGAAGTGCGCCGACAGCGCCACGCCCGTCTCCGTCTGCGGCGAGTTGGCGGGCCGCCCGCTGGAGGCCTTCGCCCTGATCACCCTGGGCTACAGCCGCCTGTCCGCCCCGGCGGGCGGGGTGGGGCCGGTGAAGCGCATGATCCTGTCGGCGGATATCAACGCGGCGCGACGGGGGATGAACATCCTGCTCGGCTCCTCGGCCGGATCCGTGCGCGGCGAGATCGAGTCGCTGGCGCGCAAGCTGAACGTAGAAATCTAGGAAAGCTGTACCGCTTTCCCGCGTTGCCCGCGCTTCCCGCCTCGTCTAAGCGGGGAGGATGGGCGCACGGGCGCCTGGCGTGACGGAACCCCGACCCTATGGACCAGGATCGGCAAGCCGCGTTCGACTTCGACGCCGACGCGACGCTGGATCAGACCCCTGAGCCGACGCCCCAGCCGGCGCCGGAAGATCCCTCGGATGATTCCCTGGGCGCGACTTTGCGCGCCGCACGTCTGGCCTCGGGCCTGTCGATGGCCCAGCTGTCGACCATGACGCGGGTGCATCCGCGCTTTCTGACGGCGCTGGAGCAGGCCGAGTACGCCGCCCTGCCGTCGCGCATCTTCTCGATGGGCTATGTGCGCGCCTATGCGGGCGCCCTGGGGCTGGACGAGCTGAACGCGGTCGAGCGGTTCAAGCAGGAATATCCCGATGCGGCCGTGCCGCTGCAGCCGCCGACGGGCGCCGCCCTGCAGCAGATGCGTCAGAACTCGCCCAAGATCCTGGGCGTCATCGGCGCCTTTCTGGCGGTGGTGATCGGCTGGAACGTGTTTCAGCGCCTGAACCGCATCGAGGCGCCGCACCCGTCGGATCTGGTCGCCGTGCCCAAGGACTGGGCCGAGCAGGCCGACCGCCAGCGCGACCGCGCTCTCTATCTCGGCGCGCCGCGGGCCGCCCCGCCGGACCAGACCACGCCGGCCATGTACGTCACGCCGGGGCTGGAGGCCCAGTTGACCGGCGCCGACCCCGACGATCCCAATGTCGCCCCGCCGCCCGCCCCGCCGGTGCAGGCCGCCTTCAACCCGCGCGGCGCCATCTACGGCGCCTCGGCCACGGTGTCGCAGGTCACGCTTCAGGCCCGCAAGCCCGCCATCCTGGTCATCCGTCAGGGCGACGGCCGCATCCTGTTCGCGCGCCAGTTGGCGGCGGGCGAGGCCTGGCGAGCGCCGCCCGGCCTGTCGGCGACTATCGACACGCCCGATCCGGAGGCGTTCGACGTCTATCTGAACGGCGAGCATGGCGGGGTCCTGCCTGCGCCGCAGTCGCCGCTGGGGGCGCTGAACAGCCGCGCCCAGGCCGCCGCGCGCGAATCCGAGGCGCGCGCCGCCACCGCCGTCGAGGCCCGCG
>KB291745.1 GCA_000318405.1 Brevundimonas diminuta 470-4
GCGCGCCGTCGCCGAGGCCGCCGCCCCGGCCCGCAAGCCGCGCCATCGCCTGCCCGAGGCCGACGACATGGAGGCCGACGGCCCCCTCGCCGCGCCTGCCCAATCTCCGGTTCAGGCCGCCTTCGCACCCCCATCCGAAGCGCACGACGACGCGGACGCCTATGCCGACGAGGCCGACGCCTACACCCCGCCGTGGGAGGATGCGGCCCCCGCCCCCATCGCCCCGCCCTCGGCCCGACCGAACCGCCCGGCCGAGCCCAAGGTCGCCGCCGTCAAGGCGCCCAAGCCCGTCCGCAGCGACGCCGACCAGCAGGCCTTCGACTTCGCCAACGAGGGCGGCTTCGAGCTGCCGCCGCTGGGCATTCTGGCTAAGCCCGGCCAGCGCGGCGGCGCCGTCGACGAGGAATCGCTGAAGGCCAACGCCAAAATGCTGGAGGGCGTGCTTCAGGAATTCGGCGTGCGCGGCCAGATCGACCAGATCCGCCCCGGCCCCGTCGTCACCCTGTATGAACTGGTCCCCGCGCCCGGCGTGAAGCACGGCCGCGTCGTGGCCCTGGCCGACGACATCGCCCGCTCCATGTCGGCCCGCGCCTGCCGCATCAGCGTGGTTCAGGGCCGCAACGCCATCGGCATCGAACTGCCCAACGCCAAACGCGAGACCGTCTTCCTGCGCGACCTGCTGGCGTCCGGCGAATACGACAAGAAGAGCCATCTTCTGCCGCTGGCGCTGGGCGAAACCATCGGCGGAGAGCCCTATGTCGCCGATCTGGCGCGGATGCCCCACCTGCTGATCGCGGGCACCACCGGCTCGGGCAAGTCGGTCGGGGTCAACGCCATGATCCTGTCGATCCTGTACCGCCATTCGCCCGCCGAGTGCCGTTTCATCATGATCGACCCCAAGATGCTGGAGCTGTCGGTCTATGACGGCATCCCGCACTTGCTGGCGCCGGTCGTGACCGATCCCAAGAAGGCGGTCGTGGCCCTGAAGTGGACCGTGCGCGAGATGGAGGACCGCTATCGCCGGATGTCCAAGCTCGGCGTCCGCAACGTCGCCAGCTACAACGAGCGCGCCCGCGAGGCCCAGGAAAAGGGCGAGCATTTCGAGCGCACCGTCCAGACCGGCTTCGACGAACAGGGCCGCCCGGTCTATGAGAGCGAGAAGATCCGGCCCGAGCCCATGCCCTATCTGGTCGTGGTCATGGACGAGATGGCCGACCTGATGCTGGTCGCCGGCAAGGATGTGGAAGGCGCGGTGCAGCGTCTGGCCCAGATGGCGCGCGCGGCGGGCATCCACCTGATCATGGCGACGCAGCGCCCGTCGGTCGACGTCATCACCGGCACCATCAAGGCCAACTTCCCGACCCGGATCTCCTTCCAGGTCACGTCCAAGATCGACAGCCGCACCATCCTTGGCGAACAGGGCGGCGAACAGCTGCTGGGTCAGGGCGACATGCTCTATATGGCAGGCGGCGGACGCATCACCCGCCTGCACGGCCCCTTCGTCGGCGATCAGGAGGTCGAGGACGTCTGCAAACACCTGAAGGCCCAGGCCGAGCCGGAATACCTCGACCTGATCACCGACGAACCGGATGGAGACGGCGACGGCGCCATGGGCGATGAAAGCGGCGGCACCGGGGACGACCTGTATGACCGCGCCGTGGCCGTGGTCACGCGCGACCGCAAGGCCTCGACCTCCTATGTCCAGCGCCGCCTGCAGATCGGCTACAACCGCGCCGCCACCCTGATCGAACGCATGGAGCAGGAAGGCGTCGTCAGCCCTGCGAACCATGCCGGCAAGCGCGAAGTGCTGGCCGGACCGCCTCCTATGGTTTGATAGTCGGCTTCGCCGAGGCGCTACGCTCGCGACGCGGTCGCTTGCTGCTTGAGCGCCATTTCCTCCCCACTTTGTGGGGAGGGGGACCGCGTAGCGGTGGAGGGGCTTAACGTCGGCGGGAACAGGAACAACCTTGCCAGCAAAAGCCTAATATCAGCAGAACCAAGCGGCCCCTCCGTCTCGGCGGCGATGCCGCCGATCCACCTCCCCATAAAATGGGGAGGAGAAATGAACACCGCTTCATCGGAGCGCCGGAATATGGTCAGGCTGGCGTCATCAGCCTGCCGGATGAAGCCCTCATCCTCATAGGGTCGAAAACCGTTCAGAACGGGAGAAGAAAAGACATGAGCATTTCCCGCCGCGCCTTCGGCCTCGGCTCGGCCGCCCTGGTCGCGCTCGCCGCCGCCCCCGCCGCCGTGATGGCGCAGGCCGGACTGTCGGCCGATGACCAGGCCGTGCTGCGTCAGGCCCAGACCTATCTGACGGGCATGACCACGGCTCAGGGGACCTTCGTCGAAACCGGCCCGAACAATCAGCGCCGCACCGGCCGCTATTATCTGCAGCGTCCCGGCAAGATGCGGTTCGAGTATACCGAGCCTGCGGGCCTGCTGGTCGTCGCCGACGGCAATAACGTCAGCCGCTGGGACCCGCGCCTGAACGTCTTCCGCCAGGCGCCGCTGGGCCAGACGCCGCTGTCGACCTTCCTGGCGCGCGAGGTCCGGCTGGATCAGGGCGTCAAGATCGACCGCGTGACGCGCATGGACTCCGGCGCCTTCGCCATCACCGCCCGCGACGCGCGCCGTCCCAATGAGGGGTCGGTCATCCTGGCCTTCGCCGGATCGCCTGTCCGCCTGCAGGAGTGGACCATCACCGATGCCCAGGGTTCCCGCACCCGCGTGCAGCTGACCACGCTGGAGCCCGCGCCCGGCCTGGCCGCCAGCCTGTTCCAATTGCGCGATCCGACCCGTCGCAACCGCCGCAATTGACCCGCCGTCGCCAGACGAAGCAGGGCGAATTTGTGACGGTTTGACCTTTTTCATCACCCGTGACACTTTGGGCACAGGACGGCGGCGGCCGTCCCGCCCGCCACGGATTCATCCCCGCCTGGCGGCGAGAGAGACGAACTTCATGCGCCCGGACGCTGTTCCGGGCGCTTTTTTCATGGCGCTTTAGACCCCGGCGGCATGAACTGCTAAGGCCCGGTCATGAGCCTTCGCATCGTCACCTGGAACATCAACTCGGTCCGCCTGCGCATCGATCAGGTCGCCCGTTTCGTCGCCGAGAACGCCCCGGACGTCCTGTGCCTGCAGGAGATCAAATGCACCGAGGACCAGTTCCCGCGTCAGGCCTTCGTCGACATGGGCCTGCCCTACCTGCGGATCGGCGGCCAGAAGGGGTGGCACGGGGTAGCCATCGCCAGCCGCCTGCCCATCCTTGACAGCCCCAGGCTGGACGTCTGCCGCGAGGGTCACGCCCGCTGCGTCTCGGCCGTGGTCGAAGGCGTGGAGGTGCAGAACTTCTACATTCCGGCGGGCGGGGATCTGCCGGATCGGGCGCTGAACCCCAAGTTCGATCACAAGATGGACTTCTATGAACGGCTGACCGCCGAGATGAAGACCCGCGACCGCCAGCGGCCTCTGGTCCTGGCCGGCGACTTCAACATCGCGCCGGGCGAGAACGACGTCTGGAACCACCGCTTCATGTCCAAGGTGGTCAGCCACACCCCCGGCGAGGTCGAGACCCTGTATCGGCTTCAGGACGCAGGCGGATTCACCGACGTGCTGCGTGACCAGATCCCCGACCCCGTCAAACTGGCCAGCTGGTGGAGCTATCGCGCCAAGGATTTCCGCAAGTCGAACCGGGGCCTGCGGCTGGACCATCTGTGGACCTCGCCCGGCCTGACGCCCGCCGTGGTCAAGGGCAGCGCCCGCATCCTCGACACCGTGCGCGAATGGGAACGGCCCAGCGACCATGCCCCGGTCGTGATGGATCTGGACGTCTGAACCCGCCTCAGAACGGGAAGAAGATCGGGATCGCCGCCATGCCGGTGGCCCAGGTGATCAGGTTCAGCGGCAGGCCGACCTTCACGAAGTCCATGTAGCTGTAATTGCCCATCTGATAGACGAGCACGTTCGTCTGATAGCTGAAGGGCGTGGCGAAGGCGGCCGACGCGGCCATCATCACCGCCACCAGAAACGGCCGTGCATCCACCCCCAGCGCCGCCGCAATGGCCACGGCGATCGGCGAAAACAGCACCGCCACCGTGGCGTTCGACAGAATGTCCGTCGCAAACAGCGTCACGCCGTAAAACACGAACAGCGCCGCCCACGGCCCATAGGGGCGGATCACGTCGATCAGGGCGTCGGCGCCGGCCTGGGCCAGACCCGTCACCTCCAGCGACGAGCCGATGACCACCATGCCCGCCACCAGAAGCAGGATTTCAGGCCTCAGCCCGGCATAGGCTTCCTCAGCGGTGATGACCCGCATCAGTATAAGACCCACCGCCCCCGCAAAGGCTGACGCCGCAATGGGCGCCAGGCCGAAGGCTGAGGCGAGGACTACGGCGACAAAGACGGCCAGAGACGCCACGGCGCGTTTCAGCTCCAGCGGACGATCCGCGCCTTTTTCATACAGGTCGACATTGCCCAGCACCGCGTCGCCCGACCCGCCGGGACTGGCGCGCTGTTCCATCAGCCACGGCAGGCGGAAGGACGACAACAGGCTGCGCTTGCCCTTGCCGGCTTCCTCGGCTTCCCGGCGCGCCGCCATCTCGGCTTCATCGCGCGCGGCGGTCTTCTCCAACACGCGGGAGCCGATGAAATACAGATAAAGGCCGCCGACCGTGGCGATGCACAGGCCCACGCCGGTGATCTCGAACAGGGAGAAGACCGGCTGCCCCGCATTGCGCGCCATGTCGCTGACCAGCAGATTGGTCGAGGTCCCGATCAGGGTCAGCAGCCCGCCCATGATGACCGCATAGCTGAGCGGCATCAGAAACCGTTTGGGCGACAGGCCCAGCGACAGCGCCATGTCGCGGATCACCGGCGCCGCCAGCACCACCACCGGCGTATTGTTGAGAAAGCCGCCGACCGAGCCGCACAGGCCGATCACGATCCACACGGCGTGTCGCCCGAACACCCGCGTCATGCCCTTGGCCTTGCGGATCAGCCAGGCCAGCAGGCCCGACAGCTCCATGGCGTAGGCGATGACGAACAGTCCAGCCAGCGCCATGATGGCCGGACTGGCGAAAGCCCCCTGCACCTCGACCGGACGCACCACGCCTAACAGCAGCAGGGCCGCCGCGCCGCTGAGCGCCACCACATCGGACCGCAGACGTCCGTGGATCATCACCCCGACCACGACGACCAGGACGACGAGAGCGATAATCTGGTCCAGCGTCACCCGCGCAAGAGCCCCTGTTCCGCCAGACGCCGGGCCCGTTCGCAGGCCGGAGCGCCAATCCGTCCTACCCGTGTTAGGCTGCTTCCATGTCGATCACAACGACCCGTCTAGCGCCGATCGCCCTGGCTGCGGCCCTGCCTGTTCTGGCGTCGTGCCAGAAGCCGTCCGAGCCCGCCGCGCCCGAAGCTCCGGCGCCCGCCCCGCCGACCGTCGTGCTGGACTCCACCCTGAACCGCGCCGCCCTGCTGGCCGCCCTGAGCGAAGCGAGAACCGCCACGGCGGACGGCCGCCCGCGCGACGCGGCCCTGAGCGGACGGACCGTATCGGTGCGTCTGCCTTTCGGTTGCGACGGCGCAGGATCGACCGCGCAGGCGCAGCCGGGCCTGCCGACGCTGGCGCGCGGCGACGACGGCAGCCTGATGCTGAGAGTGTTGCCTGAAGATCTCGCCGCGTCCGACCTGGTCGTTACAACGGGCGCTGACGGCGCGGCGACTCCCAGTCCCTGGGAAGCGGTCGAAGGCTTCTGGATCGCCCGTCCGTGGAGCGGGCTCGACGCCTGTCGCCCGGGCGAGCCTGCGCCGATGACCGTTCACACCGCCGAGGAAACCGAAGCCGAAGGCGGGCTCAAGGTCGGCGACGCCGCGTCACCTGCCGGGATCGAACGCACCTCAGGACTGGCGGCCGTGTTCGAGACGGGCGGTTCGCGCCTGGGCCGCCGCCAGGGACAGGCCTATGTCCATGTCATTCGGGGAGACAAGGGCGTCGATCCGACGCCGGCGCCGGGCGGCTATGCGCTGCGGCTTGAGGGGCGGTTGACCGCCTTTGCGGACGGAAAAGCCGTCCACTGCGTCCAGAAGGACGCCGAAAGCCGTCCGGTCTGCGTCGCCGCCCTGCGGCTGGACCGGCTGGCCTTCGAGGATGGAGCCACGGGCGCCCTTCTCAGCGAATGGCGCCCGCGTTGAGCTGATGTCAGGCAGCGCCCAGAAGGGCGGCGCCAGCCAGGACGCCCAGCAGGATCAGGGTGACGCTGCCGGTGAAGACGACGACGCCTTCGAACGAGAAGCCCGAAGCGCGGGGATGCACGAGTTTCATGATTGAGTTCCTTTCGGCGAGGGAGTTCCGAACGGTCTCAAGATAGAAAGCGCAACCGTAGAAAACAAACCACGGTTCGGCCGTCTCGAGTGAGCTTAGGTCACTTGATCCGCTTCTGCGTCCCGATCCGGCCGCGATTCCGCCACGATCCAGTTGAGGAAGCGGCGCAGCTTGGGTTCGTCCACGCGTTCGGGCAGGACCACGGCCCAATAGGCCAGGTCATTGGTCAGGGCGTGGTCGACCGGCTGAATCAGCCGCCCCTCGCGAAGCTCGTCCGCCGCCAGGGGGGCCGAGGTCAGGGCCACGCCCCGCCCCGACAGTGCGGCCTCCAGGGCCAGATGGCTGTGGCTGAAGTGAGGGCCGCGCAGATGGTTCACGCGCGGATCCTCGACCCCGGCGCTTTCGAACCAGGCCTTCCAGCCCATTCGGTTCGCATAGGGCATGTCGTGCCAGGTCTCGTGGATCAGCACCACGTCCAGCAGATCGGCCGGCTGGTTCAACCGCCGCGCGGCGGCGAAGGACGGGGCGCAGACAGGAATCAGACGCTCATTGACCAGCCGCCGCGCCACCTGGCCCGGATAAGGGCCTTCGCCATAGCGCAACGCCACACCCGCCTCGCCGTTCGACAGGTCGGCGAGGCGGTCCTCGGCGAAGACGATCAGGTCCAGGTCGGGATTGTCCTCGCTGAACCGATGCAGACGCGGGGACAGCCATTTGCTGGCCAGGGACGGCAGGGCGCTGATCCGCAACTGGCGCGAGCGGCCGGGTCTCACGGCGTCCAGGGCGCCTTCCAGGCGCTCGAAGGCGTCGGCGACGCCCTGGGCCAGGCGGGCGCCGTCGGCGGTCAGCCGCACCGAGCGGTTGAAGCGGTCGAACAGGCGCAGGCCCAGCCGCATCTCCAGGGCCTTCACATGGCGGCTGACGGCGCCGGGGGTGACGCCCAGCTCCTCGGCCGCTTCGCGGAAGCTGCCGTGGCGAGCCGCCGCGTCGAACGCCCGAAGCGCCACCAGCGGCGGGGTCGGGCGCCGTTCGCTCATCGGCGGATCAAGGCTGGAGGCGGTAGCCGCCGGCGTCGGTCAGCAAAAGCCGCGCCTGACCCGGCTCGGCCTCGATCTTCTGACGCAGGCGGTAGATGTGGGTTT
The DNA here is from genome assembly GCA_000318405.1 of Brevundimonas diminuta 470-4. GTDB lineage: Bacteria > Pseudomonadota > Alphaproteobacteria > Caulobacterales > Caulobacteraceae > Brevundimonas > Brevundimonas diminuta_B. The sequence continues at coordinate 7,471 of KB291745.1, forward strand.
CCAGCGTGTGGGTGGTGACCCCGGCGTTGTAGCCCCAGACCTCGGTCAGCAGCTCTTCGCGCGACACCGGCTTGGCCCCGGCGCGATAGAGGTACTTCAGGATGTTGGTTTCCTTTTCCGTCAGCCGGACCTTCTTGCCCTTGTCGTCCACCATCAGCTTGGAGGCCGGACGGAACTCATAGGGGCCGACCTGGAAGACGGCGTCCTCCGACTGTTCATGGCTGCGCAGGTGGGCGCGGATGCGCGCCAGCAGGACGGCGAACCGGAACGGCTTGGTGACATAGTCATTGGCCCCGGAGTCGAGGCCCAGAATGGCGTCGGAGTCCGACGACTGCGCCGTCAGCATGATGACCGGGGTCGAGATCCCCGCCTTGCGGATCAGGCGACAGGCCTCCCGGCCGTCCATGTCGGGAAGGTCGACGTCCAGCAGGATGAGGTCGGCGCGCGCCTCCTTGGCCTGACGCACGCCGTCGGTCGCCGTCGCGGCCTGTGCCGGGCGGAATTCCTCGTGAAGCGCCAGCTGCTCGGCCAGGGCCTCGCGCAGGTCGTCGTCGTCGTCGATGATCAGAATGGTCTTGGGCGTGCGCATGGTCTCTTTAGAATGGCGAGGCTTGGGCCGAACGCCAAGGGCGCCGGACAGGATATTGCGTTCTAAGAGGTCGCCGGCGCCGTATTTCGTTCCCCGAACAGGGCCGAACCGACCCGAACGTGGGTGGCGCCCGCCGAAATCGCCGTCGGATAATCGCCGCTCATGCCCATCGACAGCACGCTGAGCTCGTTACGCGCGGCGATGGCGGCCAGCAGGGTGAAATGCGGGGCCGGGTCTTCATCGGCGGGGGGAATGCACATCAGGCCCTCGACCTTGAGGCCGTATCGGTCGCGCGCGGCGGCGATCAGGGCGTCGGCGTCGCCGGGCAGAACCCCCGCCTTCTGCGGCTCGGCGCCGGTGTTGACCTGGACCAGCACGCTGGGGCGGCGCCCCGTCCGCGTCATGGCGGCCGCCAGGGCGGCGGCGAGCCGTTCGCGGTCCAGCGTCTCGATGACGTCGAACAGTTCGACCGCCTCCAGCGCCTTGTTGGTCTGCAAAGGGCCGATCAGGCGCAGTTCCAGATCCGGCAAGGCCGCGCGACGGGCGGCCCAGTGGGCTTGCGCCTCCTGCACACGGTTCTCGCCGAACACGCGCTGGCCGGCGTCCAGCGCCGCCTGCAGGGCCTCGGGCCCTTGCGTCTTGGACACGGCGGTCAGCGCCACTGAGGCCGGGTCGCGGCCCGCCGACTTGGCCGCCTCGGCGATGCGGCCCCGCACCTGGGCGAAGCGGTCAGCGATGGACGAAACGGCGGCGGCGGGATTAGGGACGGTCATGATGCCCCTGTCTGACACCCTGTCTGAAGAAGCGCAAAGCCTGTGGGACGCCGCCCGCGCCCTGGCGCGCACGGCGCCGCAGGGCGGCCGCACCCTGCCCCCCTTGCTGTTCTTCACCGACCCGGCCCGCACGCCTCGCCCCTGGGAGACGGCCGCGCGCCTGCCTGCCGGCGCAGGCGTGGTCTTCCGTCACTTCGGCGCCGCGGATCGCCTGGAGACCGGACGGCGCCTGCGCGAGGCGACGCACAGAGCGGGGGTTCGGCTGCTGGTGGGGCTGGACGCCGAACTGGCCGAGCAGATCGGGGCGGACGGCGTGCACCTGCCCGAACGGGCGCTGTCGGCCGCCTACGGGCTCTCAGGACGACGGCCGGACTGGTTGCTGACCGGGGCGGCCCATTCCCCGGAAGCCGTGCGGGCGGCGCGGGACGTGCACGCCCTTGTGCTATCGCCAGTCTTTCCGGCGGGCGGCGCCTCATCGATCAAAGCGCCGCTGGGCCTAGAGGGGTTTTCAGACCTCGCCGCCATGGCCCCCTGCCCGGTCTACGCTTTGGGCGGAATCACGGTGGCCAATGCGTCGTTGTTGGCGGCGTCGGGCGCGTGCGGTCTTGCGGGGGTGGAAGCGATCCAGACGGCTTTCGCCGGCTAGGGCTCAGAACTTGAAGATGGTCTCAAGCCGAACGCGCGGGGCGGCGCGGCGATCAGCGGCGCTTTCGGGCGCGCGGGCCGGGTCGACTTCAGGCGAGGCCAGGTTGGCGGCGGCGCCGACGCGAAGGCGCGGGCTGAGGCGGTAATAGGCCCCGGCCTCGACATCGCCCCAGTCGGCTTCGCGGCCGACCGGCTGGTTCAGGTTGAAGTTCAGCCCCCAGCGTCCGTTCTCGTTCCAGCGCAGGCCGCGACGCTGGGCCGGAGTCGCAGGCGTGGTCGAGGACTGAGCGGCGATTTCGCTGAGATTGACGGAAGGGGTGCGGGCGCGCGTCTGCGCCGAGGCGTCGTTCGCCATCCCGGCCAAGGCCAGGGCGCCCACGCATCCAGCGATGACGGCGACGAAACGCATTCCACCTACCCAGAAAGACCGACTTGAGCCGCCGATCCGTTTATTGACGAGCCGGAACCATCCGACCTGGGGATAAGATATGAAGTCGAGCCCCGCGGTCAACGCATGGAAGCCCCGCGATCACGGTTGAAGGCGACTCCGGCGGCCCCTGTGGCGCCTGCGTCACGCCGTTCCGACCGTTCGCCGTCGATATTGGCGGCCAGGAACGCCGGATCGCCTTGTCATAGCCCCTTTTCAGCGTGTTATAGAGCGTCGCTGCGGCGCGTGCGCGCGCGGTCTCTTTCGATGATCGCCCCTCGGGGGCCTTCGAAGGCGCCCGGCGTATGTCGTCCACCCCTTTACGGAGACTATGGAATGGCTCTTGTTCGCGGCGCTACGGTCGCCCTGATCGCCTCGGGACTGCTGCTCGGCGGCTGCTCCAGCCTGCCCTTCGTCGGCGGCGGCTCCAAGGCCAAGGGGCCGAGCCTGGAAACCCAGCTGGGTATCGGCGTGAACGCCTATCTGTGGCGCGCCACCCTGGACACCCTGTCCTTCATGCCGCTGGCCAGCGCCGACCCCTGGGGCGGCGTGGTCAACTATGACTGGTACGTCAACCCGCAGACGCCGAACGAGCGTTTCAAGGCGACCGTCTTCATCCTGGACCGCCGTCTGCGCGCCGACGCCCTCAACGTCGCCGTGACCAAGGAAGTCAAGGACGCCTCGGGCGGCTGGGTCTCGGCCCCCGTCGCGGCCCAGACCGAAACCGATCTGGAGAACGCCATCCTGACCAAGGCGCGCCAACTCAACCTCGCCAACGCGGCCCGTCGCTAAGGACCGGCCGCCCCTTACCTTTCGTCTCAAATGCGTCCTCAGGCCCGCCTCAAGCTTTGCGCCTGAGGCGCCGCCTCAGGATACGCCGTGGCCCGTTACGAGCCTAAGACCGCCGAACCCCGCCAGCAGGCCCGATGGGCCGAGGCCGACGCCTTTTCGGTGTCCAACGCCGACACCGGCCGCCCGAAATACTACGTCCTTGAGATGTTCCCCTATCCGTCGGGCAACATCCACATGGGCCACGCCCGCAACTATGTGATGGGCGATGTGGTGGCGCGTTGGAAGCGGGCCAGCGGCTATGACGTGCTGCATCCGATGGGCTGGGACGCCTTCGGCATGCCGGCCGAGAACGCGGCGATGGAGCGCGGCGTCCACCCCGGCGACTGGACCTGGTCCAACATCGCGACGATGCGCGACCAACTCAAGCTTCTGGGCCTGTCGCTGGACTGGAGCCGCGAGTTCGCCACCTGCGACCCCGAATACTATGGCAAGCAGCAGGAATGGTTCCTGGAGCTGTTCAAGCGCGGCCTGGTCTATCGTAAGGACGGCGTGGTCAACTGGGACCCGGTCGACAACACCGTCCTGGCCAATGAGCAGGTCATCGACGGGCGCGGCTGGCGCTCGGGCGCCGTGGTCGAGAAGCGCAAGCTGAACCAGTGGTTCCTGCGCATTACTCAGTATGCGGACGATCTGATTGACGGCCTGGCCGAGCTGGAAGGCCGCTGGCCTGAAAAGGTCCGCCTGATGCAGGAAAACTGGATCGGCCGATCCAAGGGCCTGCAGATGAAATGGGCCTGGGCGGGCGCGGCTCCGGCCGGTTTCGACGACGGGCTGGAGATCTATACCACCCGCCCGGACACCCTGTTCGGCGCCAGCTTCATGGGCCTGGCCCCCGATCATCCGATCTCGAAACAGTTGGCCGAGGCCAACCCCAAGGTCGCCGCCTTCGTCGCCGAATGCCGCAAGGGCGGCGCCAGCCAGGCCGACATCGAACAGGCCGAGAAGATCGGCTGGGACACCGGCCTGAAGGTCGTCCACCCCTTCACCGGCGCCGAGGTCTCGGTGTGGATCGCCAACTTCATTCTGTCCGACTACGGAACGGGCGCCATCTTCGCCTGCCCGGCGCATGACCAGCGCGACCTGGACTTCGCCCGCAAATACGACCTGCCCGTGATCCCGGTCGTCCGCCCCGAAGGCGCGGGCGACGACTTCGCCGTGGCGGACGAGGCCTATACCGGCCCCGGCTCCATCTTCCATTCCGACTTCCTGAACGGTCTGGACATCGAGACCGCCAAGGCCGAGGCCATCCGCCGCATCGAGGCCGCCGGAACGGGCCAGGGCGCGACCATCTATCGTCTGCGCGACTGGGGCGTCAGCCGCCAGCGCTACTGGGGCTGCCCCATCCCGGTCATCCACTGCGAGGCCTGCGGCGTCGTGCCGGTTCCGGCCGATCAGTTGCCGGTCGAATTGCCCAAGGACGTCACCTTCGACGTGCCGGGCAACCCGCTGGACCGTCACCCGACGTGGAAGCACGTCGACTGTCCGTCGTGCGGCGCCAGCGCCCGGCGCGAGACGGACACCCTGGACACCTTCGTCGACAGCTCCTGGTATTTCGCCCGCTTCGCCGATCCCAAGGCGGCCGAGCCGATCAACCAGGCCGCCGCCGCCAAATGGCTGCCGGTCGATCAGTACATCGGCGGCGTCGAGCACGCGGTCCTGCACCTGCTCTACGCCCGCTTCATCACCCGCGCCCTGTCGGACGCCGGTCTGATGGACGTGAAGGAGCCGTTCGCGGGTCTGTTCACGCAAGGGATGGTGGTCCACGAGACCTATTTCGACGGCCATGAAGACAGCGGCAAGCCGCGCTGGGTCGAGCCGTCCGACGTGCGCATCGAGACGGTGGACGGCAAACGGGTCGCCACCCGCCTGTCGACCGGCGCCCCCGTCACGATCGGCGACATCGAAAAGATGTCCAAGTCCAAGAAGAACGTGGTCGCGCCTCAGGACATCATCGCCGCCTATGGCGTCGACGCCGGTCGCCTGTTCATCCTGTCGGACAGCCCGCCCGAACGCGACATCCAGTGGTCGACAGGGGGCGTCGAGGGCGCCGCCCGCTTCGTTCAGCGCGTCTGGGGCGAGTACGCCTCGTTCAACCCCGCTGCCCCGGCCAACGCCGATGTGGACGCCGCCCTGATCCGCGAGACGCACAAGGCCATCAAGGCCGTCAGCGAGGGCGTCGAGCACTTCCGCTTCAACTCAGCCGTCGCCAAGCTCTACGCCTTCCTGGCCACCATCCGTCAGCATGACAAGGCGGGCGCCGAGGCGAAGAAGACCGCCCTGTCCGCCCTGGCGCGGCTGATGGCGCCCTTCACCCCGCACCTGGCCGAGGAATGCTGGACCCAGCTGGGCGAGGCGGGAATGGTTCTGGACGCGGCCTGGCCCGTCTATGACCCGGCCCTGGCCGCCGACGACCAGGTCACCCTGCCCGTCCAGATCGGCGGCAAGCGTCGCGGCGAGGTCGTCCTGCCGCGCGGTTCAGACAATGCGACGGTCGAGGCCGCCGCTCTCGCCAATCCGACGGTTCAGGCCTACCTTGCGGCCAACAACCTCAGCATCCGCAAGGTGATCGTCGTGCCCGACCGTATCGTCAATCTGGTGGCCGGATGATGCGCGGCGGGCGTCGTCTCCTGCTGGCCCTGGCCGGGACGGTTCTGCTGTCCGGTTGCGGCTTCACGCCCCTGTATGGCGAGGCCGGCGTCAGCGGCGCCCTGTCGCGCATTGCGGTGACCACCCCCGACGACCGGCTGGGCTATCGTCTGCGCGAGCAACTGGAGGACGCCTTCGGGCGCGACGGGGCCCAGGCGCCGCTGTACCGTCTGGCGACCGAGGTCGAGCACAAGCGCCGCCCCCTGGGCCGCCGTATCGACGACACCGCCAGCCGCTATGAACTGACGGTCAGGGCCGCCTGGTCCCTGACCCCCGTGGCGGGCGGCGAAACCCTCAAGGGCGTGCAGACCACGACGATCACCTACGCCGCCGCGGACCAGCCCTACGCCGCCATCGCCGCCCAGCAGGACGGCGAGGACCGCGCCGCCGCCGATCTGGCGCGCCTGATCCGCCTGGACATGATGCGCGTCCTGGCGGGGCGCTGAAGGCCGCCGCATGATCCTGTCCCGGCGGCCCGACGTCGACCGCTTCCTGAAGGCGCCGGACGCCGGCGTCCGCGCCGCCGTCATCCACGGCAAGGACCGTTCGGGCGTGACCGAGCGCGCCCTGACGCTGTGCCGAACGATCACGCCGGACCTGAACGACCCCTTTAACGTCACCCTGCTGACGGAAGCCGACATCGACAGCGATGCGGTGAGGCTGGAAGAGGCCCTGACGGCGCTCAGCATGATCGGCGGGCGGCGTCTGGTGCGGGTGCGCATGGGCGACGCCAAGGGCGGCGTCGACAAGGCCGTAGCCGCCGCCCTGAGCGCCCACGCCGAGGGCGCCTACAACCCCGACGCCATGCTGGTGATCGAAGCCGGGGCGCTGGGTCGCGAATCCGCCCTGCGCAAGGCCGCCGAAAAGGCCCAGGGCGCGGTCGCCATCGCCTGTTATGAAGACGAGGTCGGCGATGTCGCCCGCATGACGCGCGAGGCCCTGGGCGCCGACAAGGTGGGCCTGACCTCGGACGCGCTGGACCGCTTCGTCGCCCGCCTGCCCCGCGAGCGCGGCCTGATGCGTCAGGAGATCGAGCGGCTGAGCCTCTACATCGGCCCCGGCTCAGGCCGCACCATCGACGTGGAGGAGTTGGACGCCCACCTGGGGGTCGAGCCCGACGCCTCCCTGTCCGACGCGGCCTTACAGGCCTTCGGCGGCCGCCCCGGCCCCGCCCAGGCGGGCCTCCGCCGCGCCCTGGCCGAGGGGGAAAGCGCCGTCATGGCTGTGCGCATGACCTCCCTTCATCTCGGAAAGCTGCGCCGGATCAATATCCTGCAAGCCAACGGCGCCGGCGCCAAGGAGGCCGCCAAGGCCGCCGGCGTCTTCTGGAAAGAGGAGGCGGAAATGCTGCGCCAGGCGCGCGGCTGGCGGCTGGAACTGCTCGACGAGGTCCAGGACAGCGTCAACACCGCCGACGTCATGACCAAGACCACGGGCATGCCCGAGGCCCTCATCGCCGAGCGCCTCCTGCTTGAAATCGCCGCCCGCGCCAAACGCATGGGGCTCTGACGCGCTTGCCTCTCACATTTCTAGGCTCATGGCCCCTGATCGTGAGGACGGAAAGACACCTCAGTCCGTGCATCAGCCGCTCCCCCTTTAAGGCCCGCTGGGCTGCTGATTACGTCAAAACACGCAGTATTGACACAAGCGTATATAAGAGTTTCCTATAGGGAGGATCGGTCGTCGATCATTGATCGGATCATCCGGCGCGCTCCCGCCTGCTGGCGTGTCGGCTCCCGCTCTCATCCCCCGACTTACCCGTCCCGGCTCGGCTGTGGACGGGTTTTTTCGGTCCGTCGTTCAGCCCCGCATCAGACGTCGGCACAGGTCGTCGAGTTGTTCCAGAGTGCCGTATTTGACGGTGATCTCGCCCTTGCCGCCCTTGTCGGCCAGCGACACCTTCAGGCCCAGAGCGTCGGACAGATCCTGCTCCAGGGCGGCGATGTCGGCCGCGCCCTCCCCGTTCGGCGCGGGCCGGGCCTTTGGGGTTTTCGGCCCGTCCGCCGCACGGCGGGCCAAGGCCTCGGTCTGGCGCACGTTCAGGCCCTTGGCGATGACTTCGGTCGCCAACTGCTCGGCGTTCGGCGCCGTGATCAGGGCGCGCGCGTGCCCCGCCGACAGTTCGCCGCGCACCACATGGTCCCGCACCGCCTCGGGCAGTTGCAGCAGGCGCAGGGTGTTGGCCACATGGCTGCGGCTCTTGCCCACGACGCCGGCCAGGGCGTCCTGAGTACGGCCGAAACGCTCCATCAGGACGGCGTAGGCGTTGGCCTCTTCCATCGGGTTAAGGTCGGCGCGCTGGACGTTCTCGATGACGCCGACTTCCAGCACCTCGATGTCGTCCATCTCGCGCACGACGATCGGCACCTGCGTCAGACGCGCGGCCTGGGCGGCGCGCCAGCGGCGTTCGCCGGCGATGATCTGCCACACGCCCGCTTCGCCCGGCTGAGACCGCACGAGGATCGGTTGCAGGACGCCCTTGTCGCGGATCGACGCCGTCAGCTCATCCAGATCGGTCTTGGCGAAGATCTTGCGCGGCTGATCCGGATTGGGTTTCAGGGCCTCGATCGGGGCGCGTTGCACGCCCGCGGGCGCCGGGCCGGTCGCATCGACGGCGACCGCTTCCTGCGCGTTTTCACCCAAGAGCGCCGAGAGACCCCGGCCCAGACCACGCTGACGTTCGGACAAAATGCTGTTTCCGTTTACTTATCAGGTTAATCAGGCCGCGACGGCCTGACGACGTTGACGCTCACGCGCCACCAGTTCACGCGCCAGCTTCAGATAGGCCTGACTGCCCGCGCACTTCAGATCATAGATCAGCGCCGGCTTGCCGAACGACGGCGCCTCCGAAACCCGCACGTTCCGGGGAATGACGCTGTCGTAGACCTTGTCGCCGAAGTGGGCGCGCACATCGGCCGCCACCTGCCCCGACAGAGCGTTGCGGCGGTCATACATGGTCAGGACAAGACCCTGAATCTCCAGCGCGGGGTTCAGGCTCTGGCGCACCATGTCGATGGTCCGCATCAACTGGGTCAGGCCTTCCAAGGCGAAAAATTCGCACTGCAGCGGGACCAGAACGGCGTCGGCCGCCGACATGGCGTTCAAGGTCAACAGGTTCAGCGACGGCGGGCAGTCGATCAGGACATAGTCATACCGGGAATGACCATTGCCCCCCTGCTTCGCCAGAGCGTCGCGCAGACGATAGGAGCGCCGGTCCGCCTGGCTCAACTCGATCTCGACCCCCGACATGTCCGGGTCGGCAGCGACGATAAACAGGCCCGGTACGGCGGTCTCGATGGCCGCCTCATCGACCGGGCGTCCATCGACGATCACATCGTAGATGGTCACTCGCCGTGTTTCACGTGGAACACCCAGGCCGGTGGAGGCATTGCCCTGCGGGTCCATGTCCACGATCAACACTTTTTCGCCGATCGCAGCGAGCGCCGTGCCGAGGTTGATGGCGGTCGTGGTCTTGCCCACTCCGCCCTTCTGGTTCGAGACCGCCAGAACGCGGGTGTCACGGGAAGCAGACGACTTTACGGACTCAACGGACACGGCGAAGGCTCCCCAGTGAAACGATGCGGCCGCGCGGATCGCTGCGCGAGACCGTAAGCTCGGCTTCAAACTGCCAGACCCGACGGGCCTCTCTCAACTCAACCTCGGCCTTCTCTCCCTTGAGGAACAGGCCTTTTGCACCACGTTGGAAGTAGGGCTGTGCATAACCCAGCAGTTTCTCCATCGCCGCCACGGCCCGCGCCGTGACGATATCGACCGTGATCGCCTGCTCCTCGGCCCGGCCATTGACCACGGTGGCGGGCAAGTCGAGCGTATCGACGATGGTCTGGAGAAAGCGACAGCGCTTGCCCAGGCTGTCCACCAGCCAGACATGCGCCCCGGGGCGTCCCTTCAAAAGGATGGCCAGAACAACGCCGGGAAAGCCGGCCCCAGCCCCCAGGTCGGCCCAGGTCTTCGCGTCCGGCGCCAGGTCCAGAAGCTGGGCGCTATCCCAGGCGTGGCGGTTCCAGAAATCAGGAAGGGTGTCCGGCCCGACGAGGTTCATCACCTCATTGGCCTCTGTCAGCATGGCCAGGAAGGTCGTCAGGTCGGCGATGTTGGCGTCGCTGGCCCCGGTCTGGGCGCGGAAGGCGTCGATGGCGTCCGACATCAGGCGACGACCGCCGCGAGATCTGCTTCCACGCTCTTCACCTTCTTCACATGAGCCAAAAGCGCAGTCAGAGCGCCCGGCGTCATGCCTTCAATACGGCCAGCCTGCCCCAGTGTGAGGGGCCGGATCATGGACAGCTTCTCGCGCACTTCGTTCGACAGGGCGCCGATGGCGCCGTAGTCGAGGTCGGCGGGCAGCGACAGCCCCTCCTCCCGCCGCAGCGCCTGGGCGTCCTGGGCCTGACGGTCCAGATAGCCGGCGTAGACGGCGTCGATCTCGACCTGTTCTCGCACGGTGGCGGGCCAGTCGGCGATTTCCGGGCGGATCGCAATGAACTGATCCAGCGTCACGTTCGGGAAGGCCAGCAGGTCGCGGATCGAGCGACGCTGACCATCGGCGTTGACCGCGATGCCCAGCGCGCCCGCTTCCTTGGGCGTGAACTGCGTTTCACGTGAAACACGGTTCGCCCGGTCCAACTGGTCGGCCTTATCCAGCCATACCCGCGCCCGATCCCCACCGACGATCCCCGCTTCAATCCCGATCGGCGTCAGGCGCTGGTCGGCGTTATCCGCACGGAGCGTCAACCGGTACTCGGCCCGGCTTGTGAACATGCGATAGGGTTCGGTGACGCCCCGCGTCGCCAGGTCATCAATCATCACGCCGATATAGGCCTGGTCCCGGCCGAGGATCAGCGGGTCAGAACCGGCCGCGGCGCGGGCGGCGTTCAGGCCCGCGATCAACCCCTGCGCCCCCGCCTCCTCATAGCCGGTCGTGCCGTTGATCTGGCCCGCCAGATACAGGCCGGGCCGCTTCTTGACCTCAAGCGCCGGGGTCAGCTCGCGCGGGTCGACATAGTCGTACTCAATGGCGTAGCCGAAGCGGAAAACCTCGACCTTCTCCAGACCCGGCATGGTGTGAAGAAAGGCCAGCTGCGTCGCATCGGACACCGAGGTCGAAATCCCATTCGGATAAACGCTGGGATCATCCAGACCTTCCGGCTCCAGAAAAACCTGGTGGCTGGTCTTGTCGGCGAAGCGAACCACCTTGTCCTCGATCGAGGGGCAGTAGCGGGGCCCGCGACCCGAAAGCCGCCCGCCATAGACGGCGCTTTCGCCGAGGTTGTCCGCGATGATGCGGTGCGTCTCTTCCGTCGTATGGGTAACCCCGCAGGCGATCTGGGGCACCTCGATACGATCCGTCATGAAGCTGAAAGGCACGGGCTGATCGTCCGCCGCCTGCATCTCCAGTCGGTCCCAGGCGATGGTGCGACCGTCCAGGCGCGCGGGCGTGCCGGTCTTCAGCCGCCCCATCATCAGCTCGGCCGCGTGCAGATCGCCCGCCAGACCCGTCGAGGGGTCCTCGCCATAGCGCCCGGCCGGAATGCGCAGATCGCCGCGATGGATGACGCCGTTGAGGAAGGTGCCGGTCGTCAGCACTACGGCGCCAGCGCAGATCGTCTCCCCTGCCCCTGTCGTCACGCCGACGACGCGGTCGCCGTTCAGGATCAGGCCCTCGGCCGTGCCCGCCATCAGGGTCAGGTTTGGATAGTTCGCCAGCTCCGCCTGCATGGCTTCGCGATACAGACGGCGGTCGATCTGGCTGCGCGGGCCGCGCACGGCGGCGCCCTTGGAGCGGTTCAGCATCCGGAACTGGATACCCGACACGTCGGCCAGACGGCCCATGACGCCGTCCAGGGCGTCGATCTCTCGCACCAGATGGCCCTTGCCCAGACCGCCGATGGCCGGGTTGCAGCTCATCTCGCCGATGGTCTCCAGCTTCTGGGTCAGAAGCAGGGTGCGGGCGCCGGCGCGCGCGGCGGCCGTCGCGGCCTCGCAACCGGCGTGACCGCCGCCGATGACGACGACGTCGAAGGTGTGATCGGGGCTCGAACTCATGGGGTTCACATAGTCCATCCGGGCCGAAATCGCCACCGGTCGAGGAACCGTTGTTTCACGTGAAACAGACGAAAGCCGGCCTATTTGCCGATGCAGAAAGAGGAGAAAACCTCGCCCAGGATATCCTCGACACCGATGGCGCCGGTGACCCGACCCAGGGTGTCTGCGGCGCGGCGCAGGTCGTCACCCGCCATCTCCGGCGCCAGATCGAGCGCGCGGCGCCCCGCCTCGACCGCAGCCAAGGCTTCGGCCAGACGGCGGCGATGGCGTTCGCGCGTCACGGCCGGGAAGTCCGCGCCCGAAAGGTCGCGCGCCAAGCGGGCCGCGATCCAGTCATGCAGTTCAGCCAGCCCCTGCCCTGTCGTCGTGCTGACGCTCAAGGCTTCGAGGTCCGGCGCCATCGCCACGGCGCCCAGGTCGGCCTTGTTCAGCACCTGAAGATCGGACGGACGGACGAAGGCGGCGGCGGGATCCTCAGTCCCTTCGGTCGAGGGCGAGCGGACCCACAGGCGCAGGTCCGCCCCCTCGGCGCGGACACGGGCGCGGCGAATGCCCTCAGCCTCGACCGGATCGTCGCTGTCGCGCAAACCGGCCGTGTCCGACAGGGTGACGGCGTAACCGCCGATCATGATATCGGCGTCGAGCACATCGCGCGTCGTCCCGGCGATGGGGGTGACAATGGCCGCCTCACGCGCGACCAGGGCGTTGAACAACGACGACTTGCCCGCATTCGTCTCGCCGATCAGGACGATGCGATAGCCCTCTCGCACCCGCCGCCCGCGATCGGAATCGGCCAGGGCCGCGCGCAGATCAGCCGCCAGAGCGTCCAGCACCGGCCCGGCGGTGCGCGCCAGATTGTCGGGCACTTCCTCATCGGGAAAGTCGATCTCGGCCTCGACCAGCGACAGGGCCTTCAGCAGATCGCGACGAAATCCGGCATAGGCGGCGGACAGGGCGCCGTCGAGCTGTCCCAGGGCCTGACACTTCTGAGCTTCCGTTTCAGCGTCGATCAGATCGGCGACGGCCTCGGCCTGGGCCAGGTCCATGCGCCCGTTCTGGAAGGCCCGTCGGGTGAACTCGCCAGGCTCGGCGGGGCGCAGGCCCAGGGCGATCAGGGCGGTGCTGGCCGCCTCGATCACGGCGCGACCGCCATGCAGATGCAGTTCGGCCGAATCCTCGCCCGTGTAGGAGCGCGGCGCGACGAAGCGCAGCACCAAGGCCTCGTCGATCAGGCGGCCGTCGTGGCGCAGGCTGCGCACCGAGGCCAGACGTGGGGTCAGCCCCCCTGCCCCCAACGCCGTCAGCGCGCTTTCGGTGGCTGGGCCGGACAGCCGCAGCACCGCGATGGCACCCCGCCCCGGCGGGGTGGCGAGGGCGAAGATGGTGTCGCTCACGTCATCAAACTCAGGACTTGGGCGCGCCCGTGACGGCGGCTTCCATCAGGCGACGGAACTGGTCCTGGGCCTGAACGCCGAAGCTGGTCCAGGTCTTCATGAGTTCGTCGGGCTGCATGGCGGCCATGTTGGCGTCCATCCGCTTCTGCATCTCGGCGACCAGATGGTCATTGAGCGGCGTCACATCCGGCAGACCGAGGAAGGCGCGGGCCTCGGCCGGGGTGCAATCGATCTCGATGTTCAGCTTCATGACCCACGCTCCTGTTTCACGTGAAACACGTTCTTTGATCTCTACCGCCGCCCGCGCGGCGGGCGACTGCTTGAGAGACCGCCCCTCAAGCAGCCTCGCGCCGCGTGCGAGGCGTTAGGGACCCTATCAGGTGTTCATCGACTGGAAGAAGTCCGCGTTGTTCTTGGACTGGCGCAGCTTGTCGAGCAGGAATTCGATCGCGTCCTGCGGACCCATCGGGTTGAGGATGCGGCGCAGGACGTAGGTCTTGGCCAGTTGGTCCTTCGGCGTGATGAGGTCTTCCTTGCGGGTGCCGGACTTGAGCACGTCGATGGCCGGGAAGATGCGCTTGTCGGCGACCTTGCGGTCCAGCACGATTTCCGAGTTGCCGGTGCCCTTGAACTCTTCGAAGATCACCTCATCCATGCGGCTGCCGGTGTCGATCAGGGCCGTGGCGATGATGGTCAGCGAGCCGCCCTGCTCCACATTGCGCGCGGCGCCGAAGAAGCGCTTGGGCCGTTGCAGGGCGTTGGCGTCGACGCCGCCGGTCAGCACCTTGCCCGACGACGGGACGGTGGCGTTGTAGGCGCGGCCCAGGCGGGTGATGGAGTCCAGCAGGATCACCACGTCCTTCTTGTGCTCGACCAGGCGCTTGGCCTTCTCGATCACCATTTCGGCGACGGCGACGTGACGCGAGGCCGGCTCGTCGAAGGTCGAGGCGACGACCTCCCCCTTCACGGTGCGCTGCATGTCGGTGACTTCTTCGGGACGTTCGTCGATCAGCAGGACGATCAGGAAGACTTCCGGGTGGTTGCGCTCGATCGACTTGGCGATGTTCTGCAGCATGACCGTCTTACCGACGCGCGGCGGGGCGACGATCAGGCAGCGCTGGCCCTTGCCCAGCGGGGCGACGATGTCGATGACACGGCCCGAGCGGTCTTTCAGCGTCGGATCCTGGATTTCCATGTGCAGGCGCTCTTCGGGATAGAGCGGCGTCAGGTTGTCGAACAGGACCTTGGTCTTGACCATCTCCGGATCTTCGAAGTTGATCGTGTCGACCTTCAGCAGGGCGAAGTAGCGCTCGCCCTCGCGCGGGCCGCGCACGGCGCCGTGCACCGTGTCGCCCGAACGCAGGCCAAAGCGGCGGATCTGCGACGGCGAGACATAGACGTCGTCCGGACCCGGCAGGTAGTTGGCGTCGGGGCTGCGCAGGAAGCCGAAGCCATCCGGCAGGATCTCCAGCACGCCCGAGGCGATGATCTCGACCTCTTCGTCGGCCAGGGTCTTCAGGATGGCGAACAGCAGGTCCTGCTTGCGCAGGTTGCCGGCGTTCTCGATGTCCAGACCCTCGGCGAAGGCGACCAGGTCTTCCGGCGTCTTCTCGTTCAGTTCCTGAAGCGTGATGCGGCCGTTGGGGACAATGGGTTCGCCGTCATCGTCCTCGTCGTCGTCCTCGGCCGTGGTGTCGACCCCGTGATCGTCATCGTCGGACGCGGCGTGAAGGGGGACTTCAGGCTCGGCCTCCTCGACCGGCGCCGCCGTGCGGCTGCCGCCCAGGCTCAGCGTGCGGCGCGGCCGCTCAACCGGCGTTTCGGTTGCATTTTCAGCGACTTCGGTTTCCGGCGTGTCAGGCGTATCGGTCATGATGGCGTGCTCGTTCGCGCACCCGGACGCCAGGAAGCGGCCAGGAGCAGAAAGGTCGTAATGGCTTCAGCCGCAAGGGCCGGGAGGGAGGGTGACGGGCTCCCGCAGGCTCAAACCGGCAGGCGTCGCAAAAAGAGAGGGACCGCGCTGCACGGATCGGCCGCACGGTTCACCTCAGCGGAACCACGAAAGACCCGCACGGGTCAAGCGAAAGAAGAAGGCGCCCCTATCGCCATCAAGCAGCGAGCGACCGCGTCGCTCGCGTCAGGGCCTCTAGAACGTCCACTCCAGCGTCACCGACAGCACCATGATGATGGCCAGGACGAACGGAATCTCATTGGTCATGCGCCAGAAGCGGCCGGAGTATTTCGACGCGCCCGCCGCAATCTTCTTGCGCTGTCCCGCCAGAAAGCCGTGCCAACCGGCCAGCAGGAAGACGCCGATCAGCTTGGTCACCATCCACGGCTGATGGGCGAAAGACCAGTCGGCGCCGTCGCCGCTGCGCAGCCACAGCAGCCAGGCGCCGAAGATGAAGGCCAGGATCATGGCCGGATTGATGATGATGCGCAGCAGCCGCGTCTGCCAGACGCGCAACAGGGCCTGCATTTCGCCGCGCAGGGGTTCGGGTTTGGCGTTCTGCTCGGCGTCATAGGCGAACAGGCGCGGCAGGAAGAGCATTCCGGCCATCCAGGCGATCACCGCCAGGATGTGAAGCCCGCGGGCCAGATTGTAATAGTCCATATCGATCCCCTCAGGCCGCCCTGGAGCCCTTTGAACAGCCGGACGGGCAGGCTTTCAAGTGGGCGCATGGTCCACCCTGCGACGCCCCCTGAGGGGCCGTTCCCGGCGTCTCCAGCGCCCGCGCGACCGTATCGGCCAGGGCGGTGATGAAAACCGGGTCGGCGCTGACCGTCGGCGCGCGCAGATACGGGGCGCAACCGACCTTATGGGCCAGTTCGCCGTATTCCATGTCCAGCTCGACCAGCGTCTCGATGTGTTCTGAGACGAAGGCGATCGGCACGATGAGCGCGCCCACGCCGTCTTTGGCCGCCTGTTCGATCGCGTCCGGCGTGGCAGGCCCCAGCCATTTCAGCGGCCCGACCCGGCTCTGGTAGCAGATGGCCCAGTCGGTCAGGCCCATGCGTTCGACCACGGCCGCGACGGTGGCCTCCACCTGAGCCTGATAGGGATCGCCGGCCGTGACCAGCTTCTCGGGGATGCCGTGGGCCGAAAACAGCACCCGAACCGGCTTGCCTTCAGCCTTGTCTAGCGTCTGTCGGATCAAGCGGACCTGGGCCTCGATCAGCCCTTCCGCATCGGGATAGCAGCAGACCACATGGGTCTCGCCGGGGCCGTCGTAGCACTCGGTCCACTTCTTCAGCGACGAGGCCGTCGTAGTGGTCGAGAACTGCGGATAGAGGGGCAGAAGGACGATCTGGTCGGGCTGGAAGGCCTTGACCGCCGCCGCCGTCTCTTCGGTCAGCGGATGCCAGTAGCGCATGGCGATGAAGACCCGGCTGTCGTCGCCCGGCGAAGCGTCCGCCAGGGCGCGCGACAGGGCCTCGGCCTGTTTCTGCGTCTCGGGCAGCAGGGGCGAGCCGCCGCCCATCAGGGCGTAGTTGGCCTGGGCCGAGGTCTCGCGGCGGCTGGAGATCAGCCTGGCCAGCGGCGTGCGGAACAGCCCCGGCAGGCCGATGATGGCCGGGTCGTTGAACAGGTTGAACAGAAAGGGTTTGACCGCTTCGGGGCGATCAGGCCCGCCCAGATTGGTCAGGACGACCGCCACGCGCCGGTTGGGTCGTCCCTCTAGGTTGGTGGCGGTCTGGCTCATTGGGCGCCGATCCGCTTCAGAACCTGCTCGACATGGGCGATCGGCACGTCCGGCAGGATGCCGTGGCCCAGGTTGAAGATCCACGGCCCCTGGCCCCAGGCCTCCATCAGTTGATCGACGCGGCGGTCCAGCGCCTCTCCGCCCGCGCGCAGCAGCAGAGGGTCCAGCGCGCCCTGGATGGGTTTGATCTTCTGCAGGCGCTGGCCGACTTCCAGCGGACAGGCGGTGTCCAGCGCCACGCCCTGCACGTCGCAATCGCGCGCATAGCGTTCGGCCAGAGCCGCCGAGCCTCTCGGGAAGCCGATCAGGGGTACGGTGACGCCCAGTTCCCGGGCGCGGGCGACCAGCTTCTGATGCGGTTTCAGCACCAGGCTTTCGAACAGGTCGTCGGGCAGGCCCTCGGCCCAGCTCTCGAAGATCTTCAGCACCTGGGCGCCGGCGTCCTGCTGCATCTTCAGATAGTGGGCGGTGGCTTCCACCAGAACGTCCAGCAGACCATAGACGATCTCGGGCTGGGTATAGGCGTAGGTGCGCGCCAGACCGCGCTCGCCCTTGCCCATCGTCCGGTGCTCGCCGTCCAGCATATAGGTGGCCACGGTCCACGGCGCGCCCGCAAAGCCGATCAGGGCGCGCTCAGGCTCCAGTTCCGCGCGCACCAGGCTGAGCGTCTGGCCCACGGCCTTGAGGGCCTCTCCAGCCTGCTGAGCCTTGTCGGCCATCGACTGCACCGACGGCAGGGCGCCGAGCCGCGGCCCTTCCCCCGCCTCGAACCACACCTTTTGCCCCAGGGCGCCGGGGATCAGCAGGATGTCGGCGAAGACGATGGCGGCGTCGAAGCCGAAACGGCGCATCGGCTGCAGGGTCGCCTCGGCCGCCATCTCCGGGTTCAGGCAGAAGGCGATGAAGTCCGGCGCCTTGGCCCGAAGCTCACGGTATTCCGGCAGGTAGCGTCCGGCTTGACGCATGAACCACACAGGCGGGCGAGAAAGGGTTTGGCCCTGGAGAGCCTGGATCAGAAGGGGCGTGCTCATGTCTTGGGCTTTAGGATGCACACCCCCAAGCCTCAATCCCTATTCAGATTTAAGAATTGAAAGAATTAGAGGTTGGAAGCAGGGCCGGGGAGCGCGGGGATAACCCTGGGCCGTCCCGGTTGGACTCCGTCTTGTCCCCGTTTCGCGACGAACGAATCCGAGGCTTGGGCGGCCGGGGTGTGAGTCATGGGGATAAGCCGTGAAACACCCGCCAGACTCGGGTTTGTCTCTGGGCGCCGTTGTGGGTGAATCCACGGGCGCCGAATTTGGACAGGCTCTCCTGCCCACAGCATGGGATGAAACTTCGGCGCCCAGGCGGACGACTCCGGCGCCGATCGCAACAACGGCGCCCGCGATCCCCGCTCGCGACCGACGACGGGGCTTGCTACAGGATTCGGCGCCCGGTCTTTCACGAACGGCGCCCCGGCTTTTCAACAGGGCGCGGGGATGATCCGACCGTCGCCCAGAAGGAGACGCCGTCCTCATGAGCCCTGCCCGTCCTCCCGGCGCTTCGCGTCTGGCCACATATTTTCATGTTCATCTCGTCTCGGATTCGACGGGCGAGACCTTGAACGCCATGGCCAAGGCGGTGATCGCCCGGTTCGACGGGGTCATTCCCATCGAGCACATCTACGCCCTGGTGCGGTCCAACAAGCAGATGGAGCGGGTGCTGGAAGAAATCGCAGCGGCGCCCGGCGTCGTTCTGCATACGCTGGTCGATCGGGAGCTGCGCGAACAACTGGAGGAAGGCTGTCGCCATCTGCAGATGCCGCAGATCGGGGCGCTGGACCCGCTGGTCGGCGCCCTGTCGCGCTATCTGGGGGCGGACGTTTCGGCGCGGGTGGGCGCCCAGCACGCCCTGGACACCGGCTATTTCAACCGGATGAGCGCGCTGGACTACGCCATCGCTCACGATGACGGACAAGGAACGCTGGAGCAGCTGGAACAGGCCGATGTCGTCCTGTGCGGCGTCAGCCGGACGTCCAAGACGCCGACCTGCATCTATCTGGCGCACCGGGGCATCAGGGCGGCCAATGTGCCGCTGGTTCCGGGGCAGGAAGACGGCGAGCGGCTGACGGCGCTGAAGAACCCGCTGGTGGTCGGCCTGACCGTCTCGCCCGACCGCCTGGTGCAGATCCGTCGCAATCGACTGGATGGACTGAACGCAGGCCACGCCTCGGCCTATGTCGACCATGACTCCGTGCGCGAAGAGACCATCAAGGCGCGGCGCGCCTTCGAACGGCGCGGCTGGCCGACCATCGATGTGACCCGTCGCTCGGTCGAGGAGACGGCCGCCGCCATCATCAACCTGTTGAGCGAGCGGCGCAGCCGCAAGCTGGGAGCGCCGATGTGACCGAGGCCCCCCATGAACGTCTGATCCTGGCCTCCAAGAGCGCAGCCCGCCGGGCCATGCTGGAAAATGCAGGCGTGCCCTTCGCCGTCCAGGTCGCCGATGTGGACGAGGATGCGCTGAAGACCCCGGGCGTCGATCCGGCTGAGCTGGCGGTGGAACTGGCGCGGGCCAAGGCGCTGGCGGTGTCGCGCCATGATCCCGAGGCCTGGGTGCTGGGGGCGGACCAGACCCTGGCCTTTGACGGGGGGCTGGTGTCCAAGGCGCCGACGCTGGCGGCGGCGCGCGCGCGCCTGTCAGCCATGCGAGGCCGCTCGCACAACCTGCATTCGGGCGCGGCTCTGGCGCACAAGGGCCAGGTGGTGTGGAGCGGGCTGGATACGGCCGAAATGAAGGTCCGCGCCTTCTCCGACGCCTTTCTTGACGCCTATCTGACGGCGGAAGGCGAAGGTCTGCTGGCCTGTGTCGGCTCCTACCGGCTCGAGGGAATGGGGGCGCAGCTTTTTGACGCAGTGCAAGGCGACTATTTCACGGTTCTCGGATTGCCGTTATGGCCCGTCCTCACAGAGTTGAGGCGTGTGGGGGTCATTGCGTCATGAAGATGGAAACGGAACCGGTCGTCCGTCCGGCGCGCATTACGGGGCAGGCGCGGCTGGGCGGGGTCGTCGGGAATCCGATCGGCCATTCGCTCAGCCCGATCCTGCATAACGCCTGGCTTGAGGCGGGGGCGGTCGACGGCTCCTATGTCGCCTTCCAGCCGAAAGATCCCAATGGTTTCCGTACCCTGGTCGCCGCCGGGCGTGCGGGCCTGATTCAGGGTCTCAACGTCACGGCGCCGTTCAAGGAGCAGGCCTACGCCCTGGCGGACGACGTCGCCCCGGCGGCCAAGGCGACCGGTTCAGCCAATATTCTGGTGTTTGAAAACGGCCGGGTCCGCGCCGACAGCGCCGATGGTGCGGGCGTGCTCTACGCCCTGGCGGAACAGGCGCCGTCGTTTGAGCTGAAGGGGGCCCATGTCGTCATGCTGGGCGCGGGCGGCGCCGCTCG
This sequence comes from Brevundimonas diminuta 470-4, assembly GCA_000318405.1. Classification (GTDB taxonomy): domain Bacteria; phylum Pseudomonadota; class Alphaproteobacteria; order Caulobacterales; family Caulobacteraceae; genus Brevundimonas; species Brevundimonas diminuta_B. Next base: position 27,990 of record KB291745.1, read on the forward strand.
CGCAGTGGCGGGCGCCCTGGTCGAGGCGGGGGCCCGTCTGTCGATCCTGAACCGCACGCGCAGCCGCGCCGAGGCTCTGGCCGCCGATCTGGGCGCCGGGGTGATGGTCGCCGAAGACGAAGCGGTCCTTGCGAAGGCCGATCTGGTCATCAACGCCCTGAGCGCGCCGCCGACCATCGACCTCAGCCTCCTGAAGGCCGACGCGGTCGTCATGGACATGACCTATAAGCCGGTGCTCACGCCCTTTCTGGCGGCGGCCCAGGCGCGGGGGCTGACCACGGTCGACGGCCTGGCGATGCTGATCGGTCAGGCCGGACCGTCATTCGAGGCCATTTTCGGCGTCTCGCCGCCGCCGCTGGACCTGCGCGCCGTGGCCATGGCCCATCTGGCGAAGGCGAAAGCGGTCGCATGATCGTTCTGGGACTGACCGGCTCCATAGGCATGGGAAAGTCCACGACGGCGAAGATGTTCGCCGAGGAAGGCGCTGTGGTGTGGGACGCCGACGCCGCGGTTCATCGGCTTTATGGGCCGGGCGGACCGGCCGTGCCGCCGCTGGCGGAGGCCTTCCCTGGCGTAGTCGTGGACGGCGCTATCGACCGCGCGCGGCTGGCCGAGGTTCTGGGACGCGACGAGGACGCCTTTCAACGACTGGAGGCCATTGTTCATCCGTTGGTGGCGGCGGACCGCGCGCAAGCGCTGATGGCTGCAGAGGTTCAGGGCGCGCGCTTGGCGGTCGTGGACATTCCCCTGCTGTTCGAGACCGGCGGCGACGCCGCCGTAGACGCCGTGGTGGTGGTTACCGCCGAACCCGAGGTGCAGGCCCGGCGCGTCCTGGCCCGACCCGGCATGACGCGCGAGCGGTTCGAGGCCATCCTGTCGCGCCAGACGCCGGACGCTGAAAAGCGCGCCCGCGCCGACTTCCTCATCGACACGGGGCGGGGTCTGGACGCGGCGCGCGATCAGGTGCGCCGGATCGTGGGGACAGTGCTGTCGCCGTCATGGACGCCGCCGCGCGGGCCTCTTTCGTTCGCGACCGATCCCCGGCATTAAGGGGCATGGCCCGCGAAATCGTCCTCGATACTGAAACCACCGGCTTCGATCCCAAGACGGGCGACCGGCTGATCGAGGTGGGCTGTATCGAGATCGAGGACCTGCTGCCGACGGGCCGGACCTTTCACCGCTTCATCAACCCCGAACGGTTGATCCCGCCGGACGCCATCAAGGTGCATGGCATTACAGACGACAAGGTGAAGGACGCGCCCAAGTTTCATGAGGTCGTCGATGACCTGATGGAGTTTCTGGGCGATGCGCCCCTCATCGCGCACAACGCCAACTTCGACCGAAACTTCATCGACTTTGAGATCGGCCGCATCGGCCGCAAGCCGCCGCCTCAGGACCGATGGATCGACACTCTGGCCCTGGCCCAGAAGCGGTTTCCGGGCATGGCCAACTCGCTGGACGCCCTGTGCAAGCGCTACAAGATCAGCCTGGTCGAGCGCACCTTGCACGGCGCCCTGATCGACGCCCGCCTGCTGGCCGAGGTCTATCTGGAGCTGCGCGGCGGCAAGGAGCGGGCGCTGGACCTGACCTCGACGCGCGGCGGTCCTGCGGAGACGGCGGTGCGCACCGCCTATGGCGCCCGGCCGCGCCCCCTGCCCTCCTTCGTCACGGCCGAGGAAGACGCGGCGCACCTGGCCTTCCTCAGGGCCACCCTCAAGGACTTCAGCCTGTGGGCGGCCTATGGCGTGACGGTCGAGGCCGAGGCTGAAGAAGCCGCTTGATCAGCGGATTCCGCCAGGACGGGCTTCATCAGAATATAGGTTCCCGGCCTGGTCTGGCGGGCGTCGATCTGGGGAACCAGGCGGCGGAAATGTTCGCTGGCGCTATGGGCGTCGAGCGCGGCCTGATCGGGCCATTCCTCGATGAAAACGAAGTCACCCGGCTGGTTGTGATCCTCGAACAGATCATAGGCCAGGCACAGCGGCTCCCGCCGCGTCAGCCGCACCAGTTCGGCGTAGAGAGGCCGCACCGTCTCGATATGTTCAGGCTTGATGAAGTCCTCGGCGATGACCTTGAGCATCAACCCATCCCTGAAAAGAAAGGGGCGCCCCTTTAGGACGCCCCTTCCACATAAAATGTCGCTCAAGCAGCAGGACGCCGTGCGTCCTGCGTTAGCGACCCTGGCGTCAAGCCTGGCCGGTTTCCGCCGGAGCGCCGGCGATCTGCTGCTGGCGGGCGATGTAGATGGCGGCGAAGTCGATCGGGTCGACCATGAAGGGCGGGTAGAAGCCGCCGTCCGCCGTCGCCTGGGCGATGATCTGGCGCGCGAAGGGGAAGAGGTAGCGCGGGCACTCGATCAGCAGCAGGGGCTCGATGTCCTGAGGCTGGACGCCCTGCAGGGCGAACAGGCCGCCGTAGAGGAGTTCCACGTGAAACACCGGCGACTTGTCGTCGGCCGTCGCCTTGATCGACAGCTTCAGGTCCACTTCGAACAGGCCGTCGGGGCGGCCCTGGGCGTTCATCTCGACGCCCATGTCGATGGCGGGCTTGCCGTCGATGCGCAGGCTGTCCGGCGCCTTGGGGTTCTCGAACGACAGGTCGCGGACGTATTGGGCCAGGATGCGGAAGCCGGGGCCTTGCGGCTGGCTGTCCTGCGGCTGGGCTTGGTCGGGCGTCTGGCCGTTGGCGTCGGCGGGCGGCGTGGCGTCGGTCATGGGTATGGAAACCGTCTTGCAGAAATGAGGCGTCCCGCTCGTTCGTCGAGCAGGCGTGAGGGGCGGCGGTAGCATGGCGAGACCCTGTGTCGCAACGTCGAGACCGGCGTTCGCCCCCTGCTTCGCCTTGCGCCCGCCCGGATCGGCCCCTAATCACATTGTACGCCCAGCCTTTTCGCTTGGGAGGAGAGCCTGCCGGGCGCCCTCTGACGTGCGACAGGCGGCCTGACTAAAATCGAGGAACCCACCGTGCCGGTGACCTTTCAGATCGTGATCTTCGCCGTTATCGCGGCGGTTCTGCTGTTCCAGCTCTATAATGTGCTGGGCAAGAAGGTCGGCCGCCAGCCGGAGGACAATCCCAAGCCGATGGCGGTTCCGGCGGCGCTGGGCGGCGCGGCCGAGGCGCCCAAGGGGCCGGTCGTCGACCCGGCTCTGACCGCCGCGATCGCGGGGCTGAAGGCGCGCGATCCGAACTTCGACCCCCACCGTTTTCTGGAGGGCGCGCGTCAGGCCTATGAGACCATTGTGGGCGCCTACGCCAAGGGCGACCGCGAGGCCCTACGCCCCCTGTTGACCGACAAGGTCATGGGCTCGTTCGAAGCGGGCATCGCCGCTCGTGAGGCGCGCGGCGACGCCGAGAGCGCCGAGCTGGTTCACCCTCCCCGCGCCGATCTTGAGCTGGCCACGGCCGAGGGCGACCGCGCCCTGGCCAAGGTGCGCTTTCTGGCCGAGGTGCGCGGCTCCCTGACCCCGTCGGGCGGCGAGACCGTGACCGAAGAGCGCCGCACCGCCGAAATCTGGACCTTTGAACGGCGACTGGGCGCCTCCGACCCGAACTGGGCCCTGGCCCGCGTCGAGCCGGCGACCGCCTGATGGTCGCCCGGTCCGCGTCCCTCGATCAGACGGGCGCGGCCCGTCCCCTTACGGCTCCGCTTTCATGGGCGGGCGTGGCGGCTCTGACCCTGCTGGCGGCGGCCTGCGCTTCCACGCCCCGTCCGGTCCCGACCCCTGGCCCCACACCGCCGATCGACAGGCCGACGCCCCCGCCGGTGGCGGGTGCCCTCAATCTGGCGGCCCTGCCCGGCTGGGCCGAGGAAGACCATCTGGCGGCCCTGCGCGCCTATGCCGCCGGTTGCGGTCCGTCGCGCATCGCGGTCGAGACCTGCCGCGACGCCCGCGCCCTGGTCGCCCGCGCCAATCCCAGCGACGCCCGCGCCTTCTTCGAAAGCCGTTTTGCGGCGACTGAGGTCCAGACCGACGATGGCGGTCGCGGCCTGCTGACGGCCTATTTCGCGCCTGAGTATCCGGCCCGGCGCACGCCCGACGCCGAGTTCGACGCGCCGGTGCTCAGCCGGCCGGCCAATCTGGCCAGCGTCGGCGATCGCGCCGCCATCGAGGCCGGCTCGGCCCAGTCGTCGGTTCTGGCCTGGATGAAGGCGGAGGATCTGTTCTTCCTGCAGATCCAGGGCTCGGGAACCCTGACCTTTCCCGACGGCGCCCGCCTGCGCGCCGCCTACGCCGCCGACAACGGGGCGAGGTTCGTCGGCATCGCCCGCCCCATGGCGGACCAGGGGCTGCTGCCACGCGACGGCACGTCCGGAGAGGCCATCCGCGCCTGGCTGGCCGCCCATCGCGGTCCGGAGGCGCGCCGCGTGATGGCGCTGAACCCGCGCTATATCTTCTTCACCACCAAGCCCGACGACGGCGACGAGGCGACGGGCGCGGCGGGCGTGCCTCTACCGGCGCGGCGCTCGGTGGCGGTGGACCCGTCGCGCTGGGCCTACGGCGAGGCGGCCTGGATCGAGGCCGACGGCGGCAATCTGCGCGGCGCCCGCGCCAGCTATCGCGGCCTGGTCATGACGCTGGACACCGGCTCGGCCATTCGCGGTCCTGTGCGCGCGGACCTCTACATCGGCCGGGGCGATGCGGCGGGGCATGAGGCGGGCGCTGTCCGCCACCCCTTGCGGATGTGGCGCCTGATCCCGCGCGGCTGAGGCCGGGCCCTATCGCTTCTTCAGACTGCCCAGCACGCCGCGCAGCAGTTCGCGGGTGATGGTCGACCCGGCGGTGCGCAGCACGGACTTGGTCAGGGCCTCCATCGGCGTCTGCCGGTTGGAGGGGGCGCGAGGGCGCGGCGTGGTCGGAGCGCGCGGAGCCGGGGCCGAACGCGCGGCCTTTTCCGCCGCCTTGGCCTGGGCTGCGGCGGCGGCCGTGTCGGCTTCGAGGCGGTCGGCCTGGGCGCGGCGGGCCTTCAGCACCTCTTCGGCGGACTCGCGGTTGACGGCGGTGTCATAGACCCCGCGCACCGGGCTGGCGGCCATGGTTGCGGCGCGCTCGGCCTCGGTCGCAGGGCCCAGGCGCGAGTCGGGCGGACGGATCTTGGTCTGGGCCACCACGGTCGGGGCGCCCTTCTCATCCAGAGTTGATACGAGCGCTTCGCCCACGCCCAGCGCCTGAATGGCCTCGGCCGTGTCGAAGGCGGGGTTGGTGCGGAAGCTCTGGGCGGCGGCGCGCAGACCCTTCTGTTCGGCGGGGGTATAGGCGCGCAGCGCGTGCTGCACCCGGTTGCCCAGCTGGGCCAGGACGCTGTCGGGAATGTCGGCCGGGTTCTGGGTGACGAAGTAGACGCCGACGCCCTTGGAGCGGATCAGGCGGACGACCTGCTCGACCTTCTCCAGCAGGCCCTTGGGCGCGTCGTTGAACAACAGGTGCGCCTCGTCGAAGAAGAAGACCAGGCGCGGCTTCTCCGGGTCGCCGATCTCGGGCAGCTGCTCGAAAAGCTCGCTCAGCAGCCACAGCAGGAAGGCGGCGTACAGGCGCGGGCTGTTCATCAGCCGCGTGGCGTCCAGCACGTTCACCTGGCCCCGGCCGTCCAGGGCGGTGCGCATCATGTCCTCAAGCCGCAGGGCCGGTTCGCCGAAGAAGGCCTTGCCCCCCTGTTGCTCAAGCTGAAGCAGGGCGCGCTGGATGGCGGCGATGGACTGGGGCGAGACATTGCCGACCTCACGGCCGATGGTCTGGGCGTTCTCGCCGACATAGGCCAGCAGGGCGCGCAGATCCTCCAGGTCCAGCAGCAGCAGACCTTCCTTGTCGGCGACGTGGAAGGCGACGGTCAGAACCCCCTCCTGCACGTCGTTCAGCTCCAGCATCCGGGCCAGCAGGGTCGGTCCGACGTCGGAAATGGTCGCGCGGATCGGATGGCCCTTCTGTCCGTACAGGTCCCAGAAGAGGACGGGCGCCGCCTTGCCGTTCAGCGTCAGCCCCATCTTGCCGGCCCGCTCGGCGAACTTCTCGAGCCCGCCGTCCTGGCTGATGCCGGACAGGTCGCCCTTCACATCGGCGCAGAAGACCGGCACGCCCGCCTCGGAAAAGCCCTGGGCCATGATCTGAAGGGTCACGGTCTTGCCGGTTCCGGTAGCGCCCGCCACGACGCCGTGGCGATTGGCCCGGTTCAGCAGCAGCCGCTCAGGCGCGCCTTCAAAGGACTGTCCGAGAAACAGGGCGGGGGCGTCGGTCATGAAGCGGGTCTCCTGCGTGACAAACCATGCTTAATCGACCGCGCCGCGGCTGCAAGGCGGAACCTCGGCGGTTTACAGCGATTGACGCGGGTTCACGCCACGACGACAGTCCCGCCATGAAGCTTCCGATCACCGTCCATCATTCCTCGCCGGCCTCCAATGCGGTGGTGTTGATCGCCGTCGTGGCGGCGGGCGCGGCCCTGTACTGGCTCAGGGACATCCTGACCCCGCTGGCCATGGCCATGTTCCTGATGATCATGATCGACGGGGTGAAGCGGGCCATCGAGCGTCGCACGCCGATCCCGCCGCGTTTCGCCGGCGCCGCGGCCCTGATCGTCGTGGTGCTGGGCTTCCTGCTGTCGATCTGGATCATCGTCGACGGAGCGGCGGGCTTCTTTACCGACGCCTCGGGCGTGGCGGGCAGCATCGGCCCGCGCATTGACCAGATCAGCCGCGACGTGTCGGGCCTGGTCGGTGTCAGCGACCCGCCGACCTTCCACGACATGATCGCCGGCATCGACGTGCGCGGCTGGCTGACCAGCGCCGCCTTCCAGGTGCAGGGAGCGGCGACCGGCGCCTTCTTCGTCATGATCTACCTGGGCTTCCTGCTGGCCTCGCAGGCGGGCTTCCGCAAGAAGATGGTCGGCATGTTCCCCGAGCGCGGCCCGCGTCAGGAGGCGCTGGAGGTGTTCGAGCGCGTGCGCGGCGGGGTCGAGGGCTATCTGTGGGTCCAGGCCGTGACCGGGGCGATGATCTGCGCCGTCGCCTGGGTGCTGATGCGGGCCGTGGGGCTCCAGAACGCCGAGTTCTGGACCTTCGTCATCTTCATCGTCGGCTTTATTCCGGTGCTCGGCGGGGCGGTCGCAGGCTGCGCCCCGCCCCTGTTCGCCCTGGTGCAGTTCGAGAGCTACTGGCCGGCGGCGGTCCTGTTCGTCGGGCTTCAGGTGCTGCTGTTCCTGGTCGGCAATCTGGTGCAGCCGCGGATGCAGGGCGACAACCAGAACATCGATCCCATCGTGGTGCTGCTGGCCCTGGCCTTCTGGGGCAAACTGTGGGGCGTGGCGGGGATGTTCCTGTCGACCCCGCTGGCCGTGATGGCCATGGCGATCCTGGCCGAGTTCAAGGGCTCGCGGTGGATCGCCGTCCTGTTGTCGGGCGATGGGGAGCCCTATGCCCGCAAGCCGGACAAGGCGCCGAAACCAAAGGGCGGTTCTTCCTGGCTCGGACGGATTTTGGGCCGCGACGTCCCGCCGCAGGATGGAAGCCTGAAATAATCCTTCAATTGTCCTTGAAAGGCCGCAATCGCCGCCTATCTCATCCTCACACGACGCGGCCCTCCCCTCCCCCTCCCGGGCCGCGGCGTCTGAGGCCGGCGCTTCCCCTCCCCCTCCTGAGCGCCGGACCGAGCAGGCCGTCGGACATCGTTCGACGGCCTTGTTCGTTTTTGGGGCCATGCCGACCATTTGTCGCCGGGCTGGTTTCTGTCAGAAGACGGCGGAAATGGGGCTTTTGCTGCTGCAATCCGCGGGGCTGACGCGGAAAACCGTCCACAACTGGGCCTCCAGCGCCACATGGTGCGCTGCACACTGAAAATCCATGCATTTCGGGGCTCAAGCGGCCTAGCCGTTCTCGCCGGGCGCGCTAAGGTGCCGCAGTTTTCCCCAGCGGTTTTCCACCGCGCCGTTTGAGACTGTCGTCATGTCCGCTGCTTCGCGCATCGTTCCCGCCGTTCCCGCTGACCTGGGAGCGCTGGAGGCGGCCTATGCGCGGATTGCGGCGCCGCCGGGGGCGCCGGAAAAGGCGCTGCTGGCCCAGGCTTTCGACGACTACGCCGCCGATGAGACGCCCGAACTGGGCGGCGACGACCTGGCGGTCCTTCTGGCCGGCGCCTGGCGCGGCGCCCAGGCCCGCAAGGCGGGCGAGCCCGCCCGCATCACCGTCGGTCCTCTGGCCGACGAACACGGCGTCAACACGGGCTATGACCAGGTCCTGATCCTGCAGGACGACGGCCCCTTCCTGGTCGACAGCGTGCTGGGCGAACTGGCCGAGGCCGGCGTCACCGTGCGCGCCCTGTTCCACCCGATCGTCGAGATCGAGTCCGGCCGCCGCGACTCCCTGATCATCGCCGTCATCGACCCCCTGCCGCAGGAGCGCCGCGACGCCCTGGGCGAAGGTCTGGCGGCCGCCCTGGCCGATGTCCGCGTCGCCGTGCGCGACCACGGAGCCATGCTGGAGGCGTTGGGCGCCGAGATCTCCCGTCTGGAAGCCCATCCGCCGGTCGGCGTGGCGAGCGAGGTCCTGGCCGAAAACCTGGCCTTCCTGCGCTGGGTCAAGGACGATCATTTCGTCTTCCTGGGCGCGCGCCAGTACGACTATCCGCGCAGCGCCGACGGCGCCTATGAGGCCGAGGCGCCTCTGAACCAATCGACCGACGGCCTGGGCGTTCTCAGCGACCCCGAGCGCCGCGTCCTGCGCCGCGCCAATGAGCCGGCCGTGCTGACCCCCGCCATGCAGGCCCAGCTGAACGAGAGCGAGCCGGTCACCGTGGCCAAGGGCAATATGCGCTCTCGCGTGCACCGCCGCGCCTATATGGACTACATCGGCGTCAAGCGTTTCGACGATCAGGGTCGGGCTGTTGGCGAGACCCGCTTCGTCGGCCTGTTCACCCATGAAGCCTATGACGTCATGGCCCATGAGGTGCCGCTGCTGCGCCGCAAGGTTGAGAACGCCCTGGCGCGCGCCGACAAGGCTCCGGGCAGCCACAACCACAAGCGTCTGCGCACCATCCTGGAAAACTATCCGCGCGACGAGCTGTTCCAGATCGGCGAGGACGAGCTGCTGGATACGGCGCTGGGCATCCTGCACCTGTATGATCGCCCGCGCATCCGCTTGTTCACGCGCCGCGACCCGTTCGACCGGTTCGTCTCGGTGCTGTGCTTCGTGCCGCGCGAACGCTACGACGCCGGTCTGCGCCAGCGCATCGGCGCCATCCTAGCCCAGGCCTGGGGCGGCCGGGTGTCGGCCGCCTATCCGCAGATGTCGGACCAGCCGCTGACCCGCGTCCACTACATCATCGGCGTGACGCCGGGCGAGCATCCGACGCCGGACCTCAAGGCGCTGGAGGCCGAGGTGGCCGAGGCCGGCCGCAGCTGGATCGACCGTTTCGAGCGCGCCCTGCGCCAGGCCGGGGTGGACGAAGCCGCCGTCGGTCCGACCAGCGCCCGCTGGGCCGAGGGCTTCGGCGTCGCCTTCCGCGATCGCTATGACGCGGCCGAGGCCGTCGCCGATCTGGAGCAGTTCGACCGTCTGAACGACGGTGCAGCCGCCGATGGCGTCCATGCCGAGCCGGTGGCTGTGCGCGCCTTCCGCACCGCCGACGAGACCAACCTGCAGTTCCGCTTCAAGCTGTATCGTCGCGGCTCGGCCGTGCCCCTGTCGGACGTCCTGCCGATCCTGGCCGACATGGGCCTGAAGACGCTGGAGGAATCCGACCACGTGGTGCGCGCGATCGGCCAGGAGCCGATCTATATCCACGACTTCCTGCTGGAAGACCCGCACGGCGCCGACCTGGTGTTCGCGGACCTCAAGACCCCGTTCGAAGAGGCCTTCAAGGCCGTGTGGAACGGCCGCACCGAGAGCGACGGCTTCAACCGTCTGGTGCTGGAGCTGGGCGTCGACTGGCGCGAGGCGGCTCTGATCCGCACCCTGGCCCGCTATCGTCAGCAGACCGGTCTGGACCCGTCGCAGGCGGTGCAGGAAGCGGCCCTGCGCGAATATCCCGACGTGGCGCGCGCCATCCTGTCGCTGTTCAAGGCCAAGTTCGATCCTGCCCACGGCGGCTCGGTCGCCGAGCGTGAAGCGGCCGTGGCCGAGCTGGACGCCAAGATCGAGACGCTGCTTCAGGACGTGAAGAGCCTGGATCACGACCGCGCCCTGCGCCGGATCGCAGCCCTGATTGACGGGATCAAGCGCACCAACTTCTATCAGGTCGACGCCGAGGGCCATCCGAAGGCGCACATCTCGATCAAGATCGCCGGTCAGGAGCTGGCCGACCTGCCTCTGCCCAAGCCGTTCCGCGAAATCTTCGTCTGGGCGCCGCACATCGAGGGCTCGCACCTGCGCTTCGGCCCGGTGGCGCGCGGCGGCCTGCGCTGGTCGGATCGTCGCGACGATTTCCGCACCGAGGTCCTGGGTCTGGTGAAGGCCCAGCAGGTCAAGAACTCGGTCATCGTGCCGGTCGGCTCCAAGGGCGGCTTCTATCCCAAGCAGCTGCCGGTCGGCGGCACGCGCGAGGAAATGCAGGCCGAGGCCATCCGCGCCTATAAGACCTTCCTGTCCGGCATGCTGGACATCACCGACAACATCGTCGGCGACGCCGCGCCGGTGCGTCCGGCCAACGTCGTGGCCTGGGAAGGCGACGACCCCTATCTGGTCGTGGCCGCCGACAAGGGCACGGCGACCTTCTCCGACATCGCCAACGGCGTGAGCCAGTCCTACGGCTTCTGGCTGGACGACGCTTTCGCCAGCGGCGGTTCGGCCGGTTACGACCACAAGGAAATGGGCATCACCGCGCGCGGCGCCTGGGAGGCGGTCAAGCGCCACTTCCGCGAGGTCGGCAAGGACATCCAGACCGAGCCCTTCACCGTGGTCGGCGTCGGCGACATGTCCGGCGACGTCTTCGGCAACGGCATGCTGCTGTCCAAGGCGACCAAGGTCGTGGCGGCCTTCGATCACCGCGACATCTTCATCGACCCGAACCCGGATCCCGCCCGGTCGTGGGAAGAGCGCATGCGTCTGTTCGAGACCCCGCGCACCAGCTGGCAGGACTATGACAAGAGCCTGATCTCGGAAGGCGGCGGCGTCTTCTCGCGCTCGGCCAAGTCGATCACCCTGACTCCGCAGATCAAGGACCTGCTGGATATCGAGACCGACACGGTCGACCCGGTCACCCTGATGCAGGCCATCCTCAAGGCCCGCGCCGAGCTGCTCTACTTCGGCGGCATCGGCACCTACATCAAGGGTTCGGGCGAGACCAACCTGCAGGTCGGCGACAAGGCCAATGACGCCATCCGGATCAACGGCGGCGACATCCGCGCCCAGATCATCGGCGAAGGGGCCAACCTGGGCATGACCCAGCTGGGCCGCATCGAGGCGGCGCGCGCGGGCGTGCGTCTGAACACCGACGCCATCGACAACTCGGCCGGCGTGGACTCTTCCGACCAGGAGGTGAACATCAAGATCCTGCTGGGCGGCGCCATCGCCTCGGGCCACTTGAAGGCCGAAGACCGCAACGCCCTGCTGAAGTCGATGACCGATGAAGTCGCCGACAACGTCCTGCGCCACAACTACGACCAGACCCTGGCCCTGACCCTGCAACAGGCCGAAGGCGCCGATGCGCTGGACGCCCAGCAGGCGTTCATGCAGCACCTAGTCTCGATTGGTAAGCTGAACCGGGCGGTGGAATACCTGCCCGACGACGCCCGCATGGCCGAGATGAAGCTGCAGGGCCAGCCGCTGTCGCGGCCGGAGCTGGCGGTCCTGACCGCCTATTCCAAGCTGGAACTGTTCGACGAGATCGTCGCCTCGACGGCGCCGGACGACGCCTTCTTCGAGCGGATGCTGGTCGACTACTTCCCGACCCCGCTGGCCCAGTTCGAAGAGGACATGAAGGGTCACCGCCTGCGTCGCGACATCATCGCCACCGTGCTGTCGAACGAGATCGTCAACATGGCCGGGCCGACCTTCCCCGACCGCCTGCGCGCGGCGGCGGAATGCGACACCGCCGCCATGGTCACGGCCTTCGAGACCGCGCGCCACGTCTTCCGGCTCGATGAGGCTTGGAAGGCGGTCGAGGCCCTAGACCTGAAGATCCCGGCCGAGGCCCAGACGGCCCTGTATCAGGAGATCGCCCTGGTCCTGCGTCGCCAGACCTTCTGGCTGGCGCGCCGCGCGGCCCGCACCGAGACGACGGTCGGCGGCATGATCGCCGCCTATCAGCCCGCCGCCGACGCCCTGCGCGCCGCCGGTCCGGACGTGCTGTCGCGTTACGAGCACGCCCGCTACGAGAGCCGGGTCCAGACCTTCATCGGTCTGGGCGCGCCCGAAGAGCTGGCCCGCGACATCGCCATGCTGCGTCCGATGGTGGCCACGGCCGACATCGGCGACCTGGCCGGCGAACTGGGCTGGGACGCCCCGGCGATGGCCCGCGTCTATCACCAGGTCGGCGCCGCCTTCGACTTCGATCGCCTGCGCGTGGCGGCCGGGTCGGTGCCGTCGGGCGATCACTTCGATCGCCTGGCCGTGCGTCGCCTGATCCAGGATCTGATGACCGAGCAGCAGCAGCTGACCCGCGCCGTGGCCAAGGCCTCGGCCCAGGCGGCCGGCGCCGGCGAGGACAGCGCCGAACAGGCGGTCGACGCCTGGATCGGCGCGCGTATGGATCAGGTGGAGGCCCTGCGCGGCTCGGTCGACGAGATCGAGACCTCGGGCTCCGGCTGGACCTTCGCCAAGCTGACCATCGCCAACGGCGCCATCCGCGAGGTGTTGGCTTCGGCTTCCTAAGTAGTGGTGACGCCGGGCTGCGGCCCGGCGTCACGCGCTAACGCTCGCCGCGCGGCGGCTTGCTGCTTGAGCGCTTTTTGGAACGCGATCATTCGCTGCATCGCAATCAGGGCCCGTCCGTTTCGTCGTGTGGCGAGACGGGCGGGCCTTGGCGTTTGGGGCGGGGTCGGTTTAGGTGGCGCCTTGCTGTTCAGTGAACCGGAGGGCCCATGCCCAGGAAGTTCCTCGTCGTCGTCGACGACAGTCCCGAGCTGGGCGCCGCCCTGGCTTACGCCTCGCGACGCGCCCGCTCGACCGGGGGTCATGTGGTGCTGCTGCGCGCCCTGCCCGGCGGCTCGGACGAGCACTGGTCCGGCGTCCGTGATGAAATCCGCCGTCAGCAGCGCGAAGAGGCGGAAAGCCTGCTGACCCGGCTTGGCGAGAAGGTGGCCGAAACTTCGGGCGCCCCGCCCGTCTATCTGATCGAGGAGGGCGATCCCCAGGCCGCCATCCGCAAGGCGGTCGGCGACGACCCCGACATCAAGATCCTGATTCTCGCCGCCGGGGCCAACGGTCGCGGTCCCGGCCCGCTGATCTCGGCGGTGCTGAAGCAGGGCGCGGCCTTCACCGGCCGCAAACTGCCCGTCACCATCGTGCCCGGCGAACTGACCGAAGAAGAGATTCAGGACCTGGCCTGACCGTCATGAAAACCCGTCTGATCGCCGCCGCCGTTCTGTTGTCGCTGGCGACCTTCGCCCCTGACGCCTGGGCGCAATCGGGGGCGCCGTCGGCGGCGCGAAGCTATGCGGTTCAGGGCGACTGCGACGGCCGCCCGGCGACGCAGGTGCGTATGGCGCCGGGCTATTGCCTCGGACTGGTCTGGCAGGGAGGCGGGCAGGACGGCCCGCGTATGCCGCGGGGCCTGCTGCCGCTGGAGAACGGCGACTGGCTGGTCACCGATCTGGGCGCGTGGGAGGCGGGCAAGGGGGCGGTGTGGCGCCTGTCGTTCGCAGCTGACGGCGCGGCGCGCTGGCGACGACTGGCTGGGGGGCTGTCCATGCCGCACACGGTCAAGCGCGGGCCGGACGGGCGCATCTATGTGTCCGAGATGAACCGCATCCTGACGCTGGACCCTGACGGCGCCGATGCGCAGGCCAGCGTCCGCACCGTCATCGGCGACCTGCCGGACAACCGGCTGCACGACAATCGCCACCCCCTGTCCAGCTTCGTCTTCGACGGGAACGGCGACCTGCTGGTCAATGTCGGGGCGCCCAGCGACCGCTGTCTCGACGCGGCGGGCAAGCTGAAGGCGGATGCGCGCGGGGCCTGCGTCGAGGACGCCGAAACGGCGCAGGTGCGGCGCCACGCCTATCGGGGGAACGGCCGCTGGGCCGAGGACAGCACCGTCTTCGCCTCAGGCTTGAGGAACTCCATCGCCCTGGTGCGGCACCCGTCAGGAACGGTGCTTCAGGCCGAGAATTCGGTCGATCTGGAGACGCCGGATCATCCCTATGACGAGATCAACGTCCTGACGCAGGGGCGCCATTACGGCTGGCCCTATTGCGTCGATCTGGTCACGCCCCTGCCCGGCTGGCCTGCGCGTCAGGCGCGCTGCAATGAGCGGGAGAAGCCGATCGCCCTGTTGCCCCCGCACGCGGCCCCGCTGGACCTGATCTATTACGAAGGCGCGATGTTCCCCGAACTTCGGGGACGGCTGCTGATGACCTGGCACGGTTTCCGCCGCACGGCCGGGCGTATCGTGGCGGTCGAGACGGATGAGGCGGGGCGGCCCCTGACCGACATCGGCGGACGTTACGCCATCTATCCGCGCGGCGCCCTGCCCTACCCCGCCGGCGCGCCCAGCGTGAACGGCAAGGTGCTGACGCCGGGCTGGGACAGGATCGCCGGCCGCCATCCGCGCGGCTCTCCTGTGACGATGGCGACGGCGCCGGACGGCTCCATCTGGGTCACGGATGACAGAAGCCGGGCGATCCTGAGAATCGCCCGGCCCCGGTAGGCTTGGGTTTTAAGAGGGCGGCTTAGCCCTTCTGGCCGTCCCGCTTGGCCAGGACGCGCAGGCGCAGGGCGTTCAGCTTGATGAACCCTTCCGCGTCCTTGTGGTCATAGGCCTGGACGCCTTCCTCGAAGGTCACCAGGTCCTGGTCGTACAGGCTGTTGGGGCTCTCGCGGCCGATGATGGTGACGTTGCCCTTGTAGAGCTTGACGCGAATCACGCCCGAAACCTTCTCTTGGCTCTTGTCGATGGCGGCCTGCAGCATCTCGCGCTCCGGGCTGAACCAGAAGCCGTTGTAGATGAGCGAGGCGTATTTCGGCATCAACTCGTCCTTCAGGTGCATGGCGCCGCGATCCAGAGTGATCGACTCCATGCCGCGGTGGGCGGCCAGCATGATCGTGCCGCCGGGGGTCTCATAGACGCCGCGCGACTTCATGCCGATGAAGCGGTTCTCGACCATGTCCAGACGGCCGATCCCGTTGTCGTGGCCCAGCTGGTTCAGCTTCGTCAGCAGGGCGGCGGGCGACAGGGCCTCGCCGTCGATGGCGACCGGATCGCCCTTTTCATAGGCGATGGTGATGATGGTCGGCGTATCCGGCGCGTCTTCCGGGGCGATGGTGCGCTGGTGCACGAACTCGGGCGCCTCGACGGCCGGGTCTTCCAGCACCTTGCCCTCGGACGAGGAGTGCAGAAGGTTGGCGTCCACCGAGAAAGGGGCCTCGCCGCGCTTGTCCTTGGAGATCGGGATCTGGTGCTTCTCGGCGAAGTCCAGCAGGGCCTCGCGGGACTTGAAGTCCCACTCGCGCCACGGGGCGACGACGCGGATGTCGGGCTCCAGCGCATAATAGCCCAGCTCGAAGCGGACCTGGTCGTTGCCCTTGCCGGTTGCCCCGTGGCACACGGCATCCGCGCCGACCTGACGCGCGATCTCGATCTGGCGCTTGGAGATCAGCGGGCGGGCGATCGAGGTGCCCAGCAGATACTGGCCCTCATAGACGGTGTTGGCGCGGAACATCGGGAAGACGAAGTCGCGCACGAACTCTTCGCGCAGGTCGTCGATGAAGATGTTCTCGGGCTTGATGCCCAGCTTCAGCGCCTTCTCCTTGGCGGGCGCCAGCTCCTCGCCCTGACCCAGGTCGGCGGTGAAGGTCACCACCTCGGCGTTATATTCCGTCTGAAGCCACTTCAGGATGATCGACGTGTCCAGCCCGCCCGAATAGGCGAGGACGACTTTCTTGGGGGCGGGCTTGCTCATCGGTCGGGAATTCCTTTCAACAGGATGCGTATCGGCGCATTCGGCGCGCTTAAAGGACCAGACGCGCCGCGATGCAAGGGCATGATTACGGCGCCGCGCCGCGAACCGCCGCTCCAAGCAGGAAGGGCGCCGCGATCCAGCCCGCAGCGCCCTCGTTTCAACCTGACTTTTCAGCCGTTTAGGCGCTTCAGGCGGCCAAGGCTTTGAGCGCGTCCACCAGGTCGGTCTTTTCCCACGAGAACCCGCCGTCGGCGTCGGGCGTCCGGCCGAAATGGCCATAGGCGGCGCTGCGGCGATAGATGGGCTTGTTCAGGCCAAGATGTTCGCGGATGGCGCGCGGCGAGGCGCCGCCGATCAGCTTGGGCAGTTCGCGCTCCAGCACCGCCTCGTCGATCTTGCCCGTGCCGTGCAGGTCGACGTGGACCGACAGAGGCTTGGACACGCCGATGGCGTAGCTGATCTGGATGGTGCAGCGGTCGGCCAGACCCGCCGCGACGACGTTCTTGGCCAGGTAGCGGCAGGCATAGGCGGCCGAACGGTCGACCTTCGTCGGATCCTTACCCGAGAAGGCGCCGCCGCCGTGCGGGGCCGCGCCGCCGTAGGTGTCGACGATGATCTTGCGCCCGGTCAGCCCGGCGTCGCCGTCCGGTCCGCCGATGACGAAGGTGCCGGTCGGGTTGATGTGCCACTCGGTGTCGGCGGTGATGAAGCCTTCCGGCAGCACCTGTTCGACATAGGGCTTCACGATGGCCGCAACCTGGGCCTGGCTCAGGTTGGCCTTGTGCTGGGTCGAGACGACGATGGAGGTCGCGCGCACCGGACGTCCATTTTCGTAGTGCAGAGTCACCTGGCTCTTGGCGTCGGGCTCAAGGCCCGGCTCCTTGCCCGAGTGACGGGCCTCGGCCAGGGCCTTCAGGATGTTGTGGCTGTAGGCCAGGGTGGCCGGCATCAGCTCCGGCGTCTCGTTCGAGGCGTAGCCGAACATGATGCCCTGATCGCCCGCGCCCTCGTCCTTGTCGGCGGCGGCGTCGACGCCCTGGGCGATGTGGGCCGACTGCGGGTGCAGGTGGTTCTGGAACTCCAGCGTCTTCCAGTGGAAGCCGTCCTGCTCATAGCCGATGTCGCGCACGACGCCGCGAACCGCAGCTTCGATTTCCTGTTCGACGCCGGGGGCCCAGTTGCCCTCCGTGTCCATGATGCCTTCGCCGCGGATTTCGCCGGCCAGCACCACCAGATTGGTCGTCGTCAGGGTTTCACAGGCCACCCGCGCCTCGGGGTCCTTGGACAGGAACAGGTCGACGATGGCGTCCGAGATCTGATCGGCGACCTTGTCGGGGTGGCCTTCCGAGACGCTCTCGGAGGTGAAGAGGAACGACGAACGGGCCAAGGCAGGCTCCTGGGTGAGGGCAGGTCGGCCAAGACATATAAAGATATGCTTATACCTGCAAGATGGCTCCACGTCTTTGCCGTCCCGCCGACGCCTGGGGCGGGCGAAATCCGGAGCCTTCGCACATGCAAGATAGTTCTTGCGCCGCAGCATCTCCCGTGTCAGCAAATTCTAGTTCTTCGTGAACTGAGTACAATTTCGTTCTTTTGACCTGAGTAATTGCCTAGACGTTTGGAAAAATAATGCCCAACCCGAACATTCTCGACTCGGCTTTGACGCGCCTTGATGAGGCGGCCCGCCACGTTCAGATCGACAGCGACGTGCTGGAGAAACTGAAATACCCGCGCGAGACGATGAAGGTTCGGTTGCTGATCCGCAAGGACGACGGGTCGCGCAAATCCTTCCTGGCGTGGCGATGTCGCTATGACGACACGCGCGGCCCGACCAAGGGCGGCATCCGTTTCCACCCCGACTCCACGGTGGAAGAGGTCGAGACCCTCGCCTTCTGGATGACGGTGAAGTGCGCGGTGACCAACCTGCCCTATGGCGGCGGCAAGGGGGCGGTGCAGGTCGACCCCAAGAGCCTGTCCAAGGCTGAGCTGGAGCGGCTGTCGCGCGCCTATGTCCAGGCTTTCGCGGGCATTATCGGGCCGGATCGCGATATCCCGGCCCCCGACGTCTACACCAACGCCATGATCATGGGCTGGATGGCCGATGAGTACGCCTCCATCCAGGGGCAGGCGGCGCCTGCCGTAATCACCGGCAAGCCGATTGCGCTGGGCGGTTCGGTCGGGCGTGAGGACGCGACGGCGCGTGGCGGCTTTTACCTGACCTGTCATCTGACCGAGCGGCTGGGGCTGCCGACCGAAGGCCTGCGCGTGGCGGTTCAGGGCTTCGGCAATGCGGGTCAGCACGTGGCGCGCCTGTTCCGCAGCGTGGGCGCCAAGATCGTCGCCGTGTCGGACTCGGGCGGCGCCGTTCATGCGGCCTCCGGCCTCGACGTGGACGCCCTGCTGGCGGCCAAGGCGGCCGGCCAGTCGGTGGTTCAGGCCGAACACGGCGGCAAGGTCATCTCCCCGGAGGAACTGGTCGCCGTCGAATGCGATGTCCTGGCCCCCTCGGCGATGGAGGACATGATCCATGACGGCAACGCGGGCTCTGTCCGGGCCAAGGTCGTGCTGGAACTGGCCAACGGCCCGATCACGCCCGAAGGCGACCGCATTCTGGTGGACAAGGGCGTGATCGTCCTGCCGGATATCCTGGCCAACGCCGGCGGCGTGACGGTGTCCTATTTCGAATGGGTCCAGAACCGCCAAGGCTATTACTGGACGCTGGACGAGGTGCAGTCGCGCCTCAAGACCATCATCGAGACCGAGGGCGACGCCGTCTGGTCCATCGCTGAGGACAAGGGCGTCACGCTGCGCACGGCGGCCTATATCCACGCGCTCGGCCGCCTGGCCGCCGCCATCGAGGCGCACGGCACCCAGCAATTCTTCGCCAGCTAGGCCGCTTCAGGCACGGCTTAGATTTCTCCAAAGCGTCGCACTTCCAACCGCTTCCCTGTCATCCGTCTTCGGCAAGGGACGTCGACCGAAGGTTGGGAGTGCGCCCATGGACGTCTTCTACTGTCTGATCCACACGCCCGAGGCGATCACGCCCGAGCTGTGCGTCCTGCCTGGTTTTACTGAAATCGAAGCTGTGCGCGGGGTGAATGAGGTCGCGCGAGACTGGCCGCGACTGGAGCGCATCGACCTCTATCGCGGGAACAACGAAGTCCGCAGCTTCGCCCCGGCCGACCTCTCGCCGGCTCGGCCTAGCGGCGCCCTGGCGGCCTGATATCCGCTCTTAGAGCGGCGCCGTCGGCGTGATGATTATGGGCAAAAAAGGAAGTGGTGCCGCTTAGGTGACTCGAACACCTGACCCCCTCATTACGAATGAGGTGCTCTACCAGCTGAGCTAAAGCGGCCCCGGCGTCGTTCGCGCGTGGAGGCGCGAGCGAGCGAGGAGGGCTCTTTATACGGGCGCGGCGGGCTTGCCAAGAGCCGATAGCATCGCCGGTTCGTCGGGGGCGGCGGCGATGCGGATTTCCGTGAAATCAAAGGGGCGCAGGGGCGCGGCGGCCGCTTCGGAGATGCAGATGGCGATGCGGCCGGATGAGGCGGCGCGCGGCAGATCGGCGGCCAGGCTCGAGGCAAGGGCGCGGGCGGCGCGGGGGGAGTGGAGCATGACGGCGTCAAAGGGCTTGGGCGCGGGCGCGTGGGTCTCGAAGGCGGCGTAGACGGGCAGGCGCCGGACCGGGCGGTCGGGCAGGAGGGCGGGCAGGTCGCCCGCCGGCTCGCGG
>KB291746.1:0-30379 GCA_000318405.1 Brevundimonas diminuta 470-4
GCCCTGTTCCGTCTGGCGACGCTGACCGGCCGCACCCCGGCCGAGGCCAGCGAGGCGGCCCGCGCCTGCCAGTCGCCGCCGCAACTGTCGCAGCCGATCCCGGTCGGCGACGGCGCGACCCTGCTGGCCCGCCGTCCCGACGTGCGTCAGGCGGAGGCCCGCCTGTCGGCCGCCGCCGCCCGCGTCAATGTCGCCACCGCCGGCCTTTATCCCAGCATCCGTCTGGGCGGGTCGATCGGCGCGACGGCGCTCGACGCCTCGGATCTGGGCGAGAGCGCCAATATGCGCTTCAGCTTCGGCCCGCTGATCTCCTGGTCCTTCCCCAATGTCTGGGCGGCCCGGGCCCGGATCAAGCAGGCGGGCGCCCAGTCGGACGCGGCCCTGGCGACCTTCGACCAGACCGTGCTGACGGCGCTGCAGGAGACCGAGACGGCGCTCAGCGCCTACGCCAACGAACTGGACCGTCGCACGGCCCTGCGTACCGCGCGGGATCAGGCGGCCACGGCGGCGCGCCTCTCGCGTCTGCGCTTCGACGCGGGCGCGGACAGCTTCCTGACCGTGCTGGACGCCGAGCGGACCCTCGCGGGCGCCGACGCCGCCCTCGCCGCCTCGGAAGCCCAGGTCACCACCTACCAGATCGGCCTGTTCAAGGCCCTGGCGGGCGGTTGGGAACAGGCCCCCGATCCCGAAGCCTGACCTTCAGCCTCAAGCTGAAACTAGGACGCCCGGCTGGTTCGCCCGCCGGGCGTTTTCTTTGGCGCTTTTTCTGACTGCTGACGCAGAGGAAGAATATCCTTCTGTTTACATCGAATATGCAGCCCCTATCTGAACAATCATCGTCAAGAGCATGGCTCCCGCGATGATCTTGCGATAGGCAAGCTGGATGATCGCCTCCGCCGTCCTCCCCGAAGCCCTTCCGGCCGCCGCCGCCCCCGCCGCCCCCGCCGCCGCTCTGGTCCAGGCGCGCCGGGTGGTGGTCAAGATCGGCTCGTCGCTCCTGTTCGACGCCGATCGACGCGCTGTCGCAGCCGACTGGCTGGCCAGCCTGGCCGCCGACATCGCGGACCTGCGCCGACAGGGTCGCGATGTCATCGTCGTCTCTTCCGGCGCCGTGGCTCTGGGGCGCGGGCGGCTGAACCTGTCGACCAGCCGCCTTCAGGACAAGCAGGCCGCCGCCGCCGTGGGCCAGACCCTGATGATGCACGCCTGGGAGGAGGCTCTGGCCCCCCACGGGCTGATGGCGGGCCAGGTGTTGTTGACCCGCGACGACACCGAACGGCGGCGCCGCTGGCTCAACGGCCGCGCCACGCTGGAGGCTCTGCTGGCTCACGGCGTCGTCCCAGTCGTCAATGAGAACGACACCGTCGCCACCGAAGAGATCCGATATGGCGACAACGACCGCCTGGCGGCGCGCGCGGCGCAACTCGGACGGGCCGACCTGCTGATCCTGCTGTCCGACGTGGACGGCCTCTACCCCGCCGATCCGCGCCGCGATCCGGACGCCCGCCATCTGCCCCTGATCGAGCGCCTGACGCCCGAGGTACTGGCCATGGCGTCCGGCGCCAACGCCCAGGCCGGGGTCGGCACGGGCGGCATGGCGACCAAGCTGGCGGCGGCCCAGATCGCCGCCTCGGCCGGTTGCGCAACCGTCATCGCTTCGGGCCTGACCAGCCATCCGCTGAAGGCCGTGCTGGACGGCGCCCGCGCCAGCCTGATCCTGGCCCCCGCCACACCTCTGGCCGCGTGGAAACAATGGATCGCCGGCAGCGTGGCGCCCGGCGGCGCCCTGACGCTGGATGCGGGCGCCGTCGCCGCCCTACGCGCCGGGAAGAGCCTGCTGCCCTCCGGGGTCGTCGCCGTCAGCGGCGACTTCGGCAAGGGCGACAGCGTGCGCCTGACCGGGCCTGACGGCGCGCAACTGGGCGTCGGCTTGGCGTCCTATGCGGCCGATGAGATCGCCCTGATCCGCGGCCGCCATTCCGACGCGATCGAAAGCCTGTTGGGCTATCGCGGCCCCTCGGTCGTCATCCATCGCGACGATCTGGTTCTGGAGGACCGATGAGCGACCTCGACGCCGCCATGCTGGACATGATGATCGACATGGGCCGCCGCGCCCGCGCCGCCGCCGACGCCTTGCGCGCCACCACGCCGGACGCCCGGACCGAGGCGCTTCACCGGCTCGCCAAGGGCTTGCGCGCCGCCGAGGCCGACATCCTGTCCGCCAACGCCCGCGACGTAAGCCGCGCTCGCGACGGCGGCCTGTCCGAAGCGCTGATCGACCGCCTGGCCCTCACGCCTGCGCGCGTCGAGGGCATGGCCGTCGCCGTCGAGACCATCGCCGCCCAGCCCGATCCGGTCGGCGGTGAAATGGCGCGCTGGACCCCGGCCAACGGCCTGGACATCGCCCGCGTGCGCACCCCCATCGGCGTGCTGGCCGTCATCTATGAGAGCCGCCCGAACGTCACCGCCGACGCCGCCGCCCTGTGCATCCGGTCGGGCAATGCCGCGATTCTGCGCTGCGGCTCGGACTGTCTGGACTCCTCGCGCGCCATCGCTGCCGTCGTCGCCCGCGCCGTGAGCGAAGCGGGCCTGCCCGCCGACGCCATCCAGTTGGTCCCTGTCCCCGACCGGGAGGCCGTCGGCGCCCTCCTGTCGGGCCTCAACGGCGCCGTCGATCTGATCATCCCGCGCGGCGGCAAAAGCCTGGTCGCCCGCGTCCAGTCAGAAGCCAAGGCGCCGGTGCTGGGCCATCTCGAGGGCCTGTGCCACACCTATCTGGACGCCGCCGCCGACCTCGATGTCGCCCGCCGCGTGACGCTGAACGCCAAGATGCGGCGCCTCTCGGTCTGCGGCGCGACCGAGACCCTGTTGGTGGACCGCGCGGCGGCGGATCGCCTGCTGCCCGCCGTGGCCGCCGATCTGATCGCCGCTGGATGCGAACTGCGCGGCGACGTCGAAGCGCGCGCCCTGGTCCCGAACATGAGCGAGGCGACCGAGGTCGACTGGACCACCGAA
Source organism: Brevundimonas diminuta 470-4 (assembly GCA_000318405.1). Lineage (GTDB taxonomy): Bacteria > Pseudomonadota > Alphaproteobacteria > Caulobacterales > Caulobacteraceae > Brevundimonas > Brevundimonas diminuta_B. The sequence continues at coordinate 3,016 of KB291746.1, forward strand.
TACCTGGCCCCCATCCTGTCGGTGCGCGTGGTGGACGGCGTGGACGGCGCGATCGCGCACATCCGCCGCTACGGTTCGGGCCACACCGAGGCCATCGTCACCACCGACGAAAGAGCCGCCGAACGCTTCGCCGAGGGCGTCGACAGCGCCATCGTCCTGATCAACGCCTCGACCCAGTTCGCCGACGGCGGGGAGTTCGGCTTCGGCGGGGAGATCGGCATCTCGACCTCCAAGCTGCACGCGCGCGGGCCAGTCGGGGCGGAGCAACTGACCACCTACAAATATGTCGTGCGCGGCCAGGGCCAGACGCGGCCCTGAGACAAGCGCCGCTCAGAAAAGGCCGGAGCCCGAGCTCCGGCCTTTCCGGTAGTCGAACGGGCCTCAAGCAGCCCGAAGGGCGATAGGCCCAGAAGACAAGCTTACGACCTGCCTTCCGGCAGGGCGTAAGCGATCACATAGTCGCCGCGCGGCGTCTCCATGAAGTGATGGCCGCCGGCCATGATGACCAGATACTGGCGACCGTTCTGCTCATAGATCATCGGATTGGCCTGACCGCCCGCCGGAAGCACGTCCGACCACACTGTCTTGCCGGTCTCGATGTCGATGGCGCGGATCAGATCGTCCGTCGCGGCGGCGATGAAGATCAGCCCGCCCGCCGTCACCGCCGAGCCGCCGTTGTTCGGCGTGCCGATCTCCAGCGGCAGCATCGACGGAATGCCGAACGGTCCGTTCTTGCGCGCCGTGCCGAACGGACGATCCCACAGGGTGCGGCCGGTCTTCAGATCGATGGCGCGCATCCCGCCATAGGGCGGTTGTTTGCACAGCAGGCCGGTGAACTTGACCCGCCAGCCCGCATTGACGTCGATGGCGTAGGGCACGCCCATCTGGGGATCGCCCGCGCCCTCGGCCTTGGACTTCGACAGGCTGCCGCCGCGGTTAGCCGCCTCCTTCTCGCGCTCGATGTAGCGGGGGTCGTCGCGCGGGAACCAGCCCAGACGGTCGGCCTCGGCGCGGGGCACCAGGCGGTTGTGATTGGGCATGTCGTTATAATTGGCGACGATCACGCCGCGCGCCGGGTCGATCGCCACCCCGCCCCAGTCAGAGCCGCCGTTGTAGCCCGGATACTGGATCCAGTAGCGGTCCGCCGTCGGGGGCGTGAAATAACCGTCATAGGCCGCCTGACGGAACTGGATGCGGCAGACCATCTGGTCGATCGGCGACATGCCCCACATGTCCCGCTCGGTCAGGTCGGCCTTTCTCAGCGTGTGGAACAGGGAGAAGGGCTGGGTCGGGCTGCGCTGCGACGGCTCGACGCCGCCTTGCGGCACGCGACGCTCCTCGACCTTGTGCAGCGGCTGGCCGGTGCGGCGGTCCAGGATGTAGAGATCGCCCTGTTTGGACGGCAGGATCACCGCCGGAACCATGGTCCCGTTGACCGGCATGTCGACCAGAGTCGCCTGCGAGCCGAGGTCATAGTCCCAGACGTCCTTGCGCACCGTCTGGAAATGCCAGCGCGGCTTGCCCGTGGTCACGTCCAGCGCGACCAGAGAGGTCGAGTATTCATTCTCCGCCGGACGGCGCAGGCCGGAATAGTAGTCCGCCGAAGAGTTGCCCATTGGCAGGAAGACCAGACCCAGAGCCTCATCGGCCGTGGCCGTGGTCCACATGTTCGGCGTGCCGGGCGTATAGGTCTCGCCTTCGGGCGGCAGGGTCGTGATGTCCGGCCGCATCATGTCCCAGGCGAAGCGCAGTTCGCCCGTGACGGCGTCGAAGCCCTGAATGACGCCCGACGCGTTCCAGCGCTTCTGGCCGTCCAGCACCTGATGGCCGGTCACCACAATCCCCCGCACGATCACCGGCGCCGAGGTGATCGACACCATGCCCGGATAGGGGTCGCCCATGCCGTGTTTGATGCTGACCTCGCCGTTGGTTCCGAACCCGGCGCAGGGCGCGCCCGTGCGGGCGTCCACGGCCACCAGCCGTCCGTCCAGCGTGCCCTCGATGATGCGCGTCGCGCAGGGCTGGGCCGCGTCGACATTGGGCGCGGCGTAATAGGTCACCCCGCGACAGGCGGCGGTATAGGGAATCTGGTCGTCGGCGACCTTGGGATCATAGGTCCACTTCTGCTTGCCCGTCGCCGCATCGACCGCGAACAGCCGGTTGCGGGCCGAGCACAGATAGAGGGTGTCGCCGATCTTCAGCGGGGTCGTCTCGGCGCCCCAGCGCTCATCCGGCAGGTCGCCGGTGCGGAAGGTCCAGGCGCGCTGCAGGCCCTTCACATTGTCCTTGGTGATCTGGGTCAGCGGCGAATAGCGCTGGGCGCTGTCCGAACCGCCCCAGGCGGGCCAGTCGGCGCCGACCTTCAGCATCGCCGGGTCGCCCGCGCCGCCGTTCGCCGCGCCGGGCACGGGGCTCAACACCCTGGCCTTGTTGGCCTGAGCCACCACCACGCCGGAAATCAGGCCGAAGACGACGATGGCCGCAAGTCCGCTGAGCACCAATCGACCGCCGCCTCCGTCGCGCTTCAGCACCGGCAGGCTGAAGACCACGGCGATCAGCAGCACCAGCGGCGCCACGACGCGCGGCACCAGGGCCCAGCCGTTCAGCCCGACCTCCCACAGCGCCCAGACGACGGTGCCGATGAAGATGGCGATATAGAGCCAGGCGCCCAGAGGTCTGAGCAGTGCCAGAAGCCCCCCCGAGACGATCATCAACAGGCCGACGATCAGATAATAGGCCGATCCGCCCAGCATGATCAGCTGGCCCCCGCCTATGGTCAGCGTCAGTCCGATCAGGGCGATGACAATGCCCAGAAGCCTTACCAGGACGCTTCCGAATCCGCGTCCACGCTCGATGGATGGCATCTCGCCCCTCCTGTTCCCGCAGCTTGGCCTTGAAAGGACGCAACACGCGAAAAGCCGCGACGTTCCGTCGCGCCGACAGGAAGATGAGGGCGCGCCCGACGGCGTCCTTGGCGCGCTGTCAGTCCACGGATGCAAAAAGGGCCGCTCGCCCGAGGCAAGCGGCCCTTAAGGAAGATCAGAAAGCCTTGGGCTTACTGGCGCGCCATCTGGCTGGACAGGATCAGCTCCAGCTGCTTGCGCACGTGGGGGGTCAATTCCTCAACGCCCCAGCCGTCATAGGCGGCGTAGCGGAAGTTGGAGATGAAGGTGTCCCAGATCATGCGGGGCAGCAGGGTCTGGTCGATGTCCTGGCGCAGCTCGCCCTCGCCCACGGCGGCCTGAAGCAGGTCCTGAATCCACAAAACCAGCGGACCTACGAAGGCGCGCGAGCGCTGATCGGCGTCTTCCGGCTGGAACCACGAGCGCGCGACCATCGCCTGCATCAGCGGCAGATGCCCCAGCGAGCGATGATAGCCGGCGGTCAGTGCGGCGGTCAGACGGTCCGTGACGCGGCCTTCCACGCCCGCGGCGCCGGTCCGCATGTCGTTCAGCAGGCCTTCCATTTCCTCGGAGAAGACTGTCTCGAACAGTTCGGCCTTATCCTGGAAGTTGGCGAACACCGCGCCGGTCGACATTCCGGCGCCCTTGGCGATGTCGCGGATCGTCGCTGCGTCATAGCCGCGCTCGGCGAAGAGGGTGCGCGCCGCATCCAGCACCTTGAGGCGCGTACGAACCTTCGCCGCCTGGCGGCGATTCATCCGCGGAGGCGCAACGTTTTCCACGGTTTCGGCAAGAGAGGGGGAGGGCACGCGCATAGACAGGTGGCTCTGGGCTTAAATGGGCGGCGCGCTCGCCAATCCAGACCGCGTCGTTCGACCCGGCCCGAACTTTGAAGACGACGGGCGCCCCTGAAACTAAGGGCGAACTTTCATCACCGAACAATGACCAAAATGGGTCGCGGCTGGCAAAAATCTCTGCCCTGCCCTCGCCGGGCAATCAAGAAGACTACGCAATTATACGAATAGCCGCAGCGTGATGTTACAATGAACGCCCTCATCCCCGCGAAACTTTACTCTTACAGACCTCTACTGAAGCGTCGGCAAGTGTCCGGCCGCCGTCGCTGCGCTCCCTCCTTCGCCCTGCCTCTCGCTCTCTGGATGAATTTTTTTTAAGACAGGGTGCCGCGCTTCCGGCCTAGGGTTCGCACCCGAGGCCTCAGGGGCTGAAAACAAGGAAACATCCATGAAGAAACTGCTTGTCGGCGTAGCCGCTGCCGCCCTTCTGGCGCCCGCCGCCGCCCTGGCGGGCGATGGTCACGACCATGCCTGCATCGACGACGCCTGCACCGTCTTCGAACTGTTCCAGACCCCGGCCGCCGCAGGGGGCGCTTCGGGCTGGCAGGGAACCGAGGCGCCGAAATACGGGACCTGGGGCTTCGACCTGACGGGCCGCGACACTTCAGTGAAGCCGGGCGACAGCTTCTTCCGCTACGCCAACGGCGCCGCCTACGATAAGCTGACGATCCCGTCGGACCGCACCTCCTACGGCTCCTTCCCGCTGCTGCGCGAACTGTCCGACAACCGGATGAAGGAACTGATTCACGATCTGGCGGGCCGCTCTGACCTGACAGCCGGCTCCGACGAGCAGAAGATCGCCGACGCCTATCGTTCCTATATGGACGAGGCGCGCATCGAGGCGCTGGACGCCCAGCCGCTGCAGCCGTTCCTGGCCGCCATCCGCGCCGCCGACACCCATGAGAAGATCGCCGCCTATATGGGCCAGACCCAGGGCCGCGTCGGCTCGTCTCTCTTCGGCACCGGCATCACGATCGACCAGAAGAATCCGACCCGCTACGTCGTGGCTACGGGCCAGTCAGGTCTGGGGATGCCTAATCGCGACTATTATCTGGACGCCCGCTTCGCCGACAAGAAGGAGAAGTATCAGGCCTATATCGAGCGGATGCTGACCAATATCGGCTGGAACGATCCCGCCGGTTCGGCCGCCGCCATCGTCGCCCTGGAAGACCAGATCGCCGAAGCCCACTGGACGCCGGTTGAAAGCCGCGACCGCGACAAGACCTATAACGAGTACTCGATCCAGACCCTGGCCGCCGATGCGCCGGGCTTCGACTGGGCCGGCTATTTCAACGCCGCCGGCCTGGGCTCGATCGACCGCCTGATCGTTCGCCAGAACACGGCCATGCCCAAGATCGCCGCCGTCTTCGCCCAGACGCCGGTCGCGACCCTGCAGGCCTGGCAGGCCTTCCACACCACCGACGACGCGGCGGGCTCCCTGTCCAAGCGCTTCTCCGACGCTCAGTGGGAGTTCCGTTCGCGCGACCTGTCGGGCCAGCCCGAACAGCGCAGCCGGGAAAAGCGCGCCATCAGCTTCGCCGAGGGCGCCCTGGGCGAGGCGGCGGGCCGTCTGTACGTCGCCGAATACTTCCCGGCCGAATCCAAGGCCAAGATGGAAGAACTGGTCGCCAATCTGCGCACAGCCCTGTCGCACCGCATCGACAACCTGACGTGGATGGGAGCCGAGACCAAGGCGGCGGCTCAGGAGAAGCTGCAGAAATTCACCGTCAAGATCGGCTACCCGAACAAGTGGCGCGACTATTCGGCGTTGGAAATCAAGGCTGACGACCTGTTCGGCAACAGCCAGCGCATGGGCCAGTTCCAGTGGAACTACCGCCTGTCGCGCCTCGACCAGCCGGTCGACAAGGACGAGTGGGGCATGACCCCGCAGACGGTGAACGCCTATTACAACTCGGCCAATAACGAGATCGTCTTCCCCGCGGCGATCCTGCAGCCGCCCTTCTTCGATCCGGACGCGGACCCGGCCGTCAACTACGGCGGCATCGGCGGCGTGATCGGCCACGAGATCGGCCACGGCTTCGACGATCAGGGCTCCAAGTCCGACGGCGACGGCGTGCTGCGCAACTGGTGGACCGAAGAGGACAAGGCCAACTTCAAGGCCCTGACCACCCGCCTGGGCGCCCAGTACGATGAGTTCGAGCCCCTGCCCGGCTTCCACGTCAACGGCGGCCTGACGATGGGCGAGAACATCGGCGACGCCGCCGGCACGGCGGTGGGCCTGGAGGCCTATCACCTGTCGCTGGCCGGCAAGCCCGCCCCGGTGATCGACGGCGTGACCGGCGACCAGCGCTTCTTCTACGGCTGGGCGCAGGTCTGGCAGTCGAAGTACCGCGAGGACGCGCTGAAGAACCAGATCGCCACCGATCCGCACAGCCCGGCCGAGTTCCGCGTCATCGGCCCCGTGCGCAATATCGACGCCTGGTACGAGGCCTTCGGCGTCAAACCCGGCGACAAATACTACCTGGCTCCGGAAGATCGCGTCCGCATCTGGTAAGGACGCTGCCTGCTGAATGAAGAGGGCCGGAGCCGCAACGCTCCGGCCCTTTTTTCATGCCGCCGCGCCGCTGCGCGCGCACTCGAACATTCTTCGATGATTGCTGAGCTCCGGGCATGAAAAAGCCCGCTGCGGGGGATACATCGCAGCGGGCCTTCACGCTCTCTCAGGAGCGGACGTTTCCTCCCCGAAACGCCTTCAAGATGTCGCTGCGGCTCGCCGCTGCGCCTCTTGAGTGAGACCAAATGACGCCATTGGCCGGGGCGCGTCAACTAAGCCAGCGCCGAAAGCCTATGCTTTTATGACTAAACACCGATAACTCACGACGTCGTCATGGATATTGTCGAAGGCTATTCGATAATAGAGCGCACCACGGCCACCAGTTGATCGCGCGCCACGGTCTGCTGTCCGGGACGCTCCGCCTTCCAAGCGTCGTTGTCCGCGATGGCGGCGGCGCGGGCGCGTCCGGCGTCCAGATCCTTGATCGTCACCTGACCGGCCGCGATCTCGTCCCCGCCCAGGATGACGGCGGCCGGCGCCCCACGACGGTCGGCGTATTTCATCTGCGCCTTCATGCCCGCCCGGCCCAGATAGAGCTCGGCGGCGATGCCCGCCGCGCGCAGTTCGGACACGGCGTCCAGATAGTGCTGCATGTCGTCCTCTGAGAAGACGATGGCCACCACCGGCCCGCGCGTCGCGTCTTCGGCGCCGCGTCCGGCGGCGCGCAGGGCCGAGGCCAGGCGCGACACGCCGAACGAGAAGCCCGTCGCCGGGGTCGACTGGCCGGTGAAGCGCGACACAAGATCGTCATAGCGCCCGCCGCCGCCGATCGAGCCGAAGCGCACGGCCCGGCCCTTCTCGTCCTTGGTGTCCAGCAGCAGTTCGGCCTCGAACACGGCGCCGGTGTAGTATTCCAAGCCGCGCACGATGGTCGGATCGAAGCGCACGTCGTCCTGCGCCACGCCCATGGCCGTCAGGGCGCGGTCGATGGCGGCGAGTTCCTTGAGCGCCTCTTCGCCGGCTGCGCCCAAGAAACCCGAACGGGCCGCGCCCGATACGGCGTCCAGCACGCCAGCACGGCTGAGACCCGGCGTCTCGGCCGAAGCGAGGAAGGCTTCGATCGCGCTGATCACCGAGGCGGGCAGGTTGGCGCCCTTGGTATAGTCGCCCGACTCATCCAGACGCCCTTCGCCCAGCAGAAGGCGCACGCCCTCGACCCCCAGTCGGTCGTATTTGTCCACGGCGCGCAGGGCCGTCAGCCGCTGCATCGGGTCCGTGATCCCGCCCGCGTCGAACAGGCCGTCGAACAGCTTGCGGTTGGAGACGCGGATCACCGCCTGCCCAGCCGCCAGTCCCGCCGCGCGCAGGCCCTCGCAGCCCATGGCGATGATCTCGGCGTCGGCCTCGGGCCGGTCCGAGCCGACGGTGTCGGCGTCGCACTGCCAGAACTCGCGGAAGCGGCCCGGTCCCGGCTTCTCATTGCGCCAGACCGGCCCATAGGCGTACCGACGGAACGGCTTGGGCAGGGTCTCCCAGTTCTGGGCGGCGAAACGGGCCAGCGGCGCCGTGTGGTCGTAGCGCAGAGCCATCCACTGATCGTCATCGTCCTGAAGCGCGAACACGCCCTCGTTCGGACGGTCGGCGTCCGGCAGGAACTTGCCCAGCGCGTCGGCGTATTCGAACGCCGGAGTCTCCAGCGCCTCAAAGCCCCAGCGCTCATAGACCTCGGACACGCGCGCGACGATGCGGCGCTCGGCGGTCAGGTCGCGGCCGCGACGGTCGGCGAACCCGCGGGGCGCTCTTGCTTCTGGAGCACTGGCTTCGGGGCGGTTGGAGGCTTCGTCGGTCATGGGGCGGCGATTAAGCCATCAGATAGGCCGCCGCAACTCACAGTCCGCCCCGCGTCGCCCGCATCCACCCTTAGGCCACGCGGCGCAGCGGCAGATCCCGACCATAGCTGAGGCGACGCCACAGCCACTCGAATGGCCCCATGGCGAACTTCGACAGCCACAGCGGCGACCAGATCAGCTGCAGCGCCCAGACGCCGACGACAATGGCCCACTGCATCGGATAATCGACCTGGCCGAACAGGCGCGGTCCCCACGGCATGTAGAAGATGGTCGTCATGATCAGGGTCTGGGTCAGATAGTTGGTGAAGGCCATCCGCCCCACCGGCGCCAGAGCCTTGCGTAGCCAGCCCACGCCGCGCGTCGTCGCCAGGATCAGCGCCGAGGCATAGCCCAGGGTGATGATCAGCGGATAGGAACCGACCGCCATCGCCCAACCGCCGGTCGCCTCGACCTCGGCCCCCGCCTGAATCTCCAGCCATTCCAGCACGCCCAGCAGGGCCAGCACCACAGCCCCGCCCGCCATCAACAGTCCATAGACGCGCATCGACATCCGGCCGTGGAAGAAGCCCGCCTTGAACAGGCCCAGCCCCAGCATCATCAGCGGAATCGTCGAAAAGACATACATCAGCAGGCTCATGCCCTGGCTGATCGCCCAAGCCTTCAGATTCTCCACCGCCGCGCCGGCCCAACCGCTCTGATAGGCGGCGATGGACGCGGCTACCGCCCCGTCAGACGCCCCGCCGCTGCTCATCGCCTCGGGGAAATGCGCCGTCAGCAGCATCAGCCCGGCCTGCAAGGTCGCCAGGGCGACGGTCGCGCCAGCCCCGATCCAGATCAGCCGCCCGGCGGGCATCGACCGCATCATCATCACGAACAGGCCTGACCAGGCGTAGAGCAACAGGATGTCGCCGTACCAGAAGGCCGCGCCGTGGATCAGGCCGAACAGGGCCAGGAACAGCAGGCGGCGACGCAGGACGCGCCCCTTCGCCTCATCGCCCCGCTCGCCGCCGACCAGGAAGATCGAGACGCCGAACAGCATGGAAAACAGGGTGACGAATTTCTGGCGGAAGAAGACGGCGATGATCCATTGCGCCACGCCGGAGGCGTTCGCCTCGGCCGGAAACGGCGACTGGCCGCTGGTCATCTCGATCGCCATCATCGGCAAGGCGAAGGCCGCCGCATTGACCGCCAGAATGCCCAGCACCGCCGCGCCGCGCAGCACGTCCAGCGTGACGATCCGCTGGTCCGTCGCCACCGGCTTCGGCTGGGCCGTCTCGACCTGATCCCTCATGCTCGCCCCTGTCCCTGCGTGAAGAGTTCGAGGCTTAGGCGGGACCGCCGCCGCAGTTCACGTTAAATCCCCGTAACGTCCCGCTCTTGCAGCACGCCCATGCGGTTCTTCACGACCGGCGCCGGGACGAAGCCCAGCCAGGCGACGCACAGGCCGCCCCACAGCGCATAGCTGACGCCCACCATGACGGCCAAAGGCAGGCCCGCCACGCCATAGATCAGCAGCGCCGTCTCGATCGCCCCCAACCCCTGAACCAGGCTCTGCGACGCAGCGCCCGCCAGGGTCGCCATGATCACAGCCATGATCGCCTGCATCGCCGCCGCCAGCAGACCGCCAAACACGGTGAAACGGCAGACTACGCCCAACCGCGTCGATGGGCGGCCCGTCCTGGCGTGGCTGTTCAGCAGCAGCCACAGTCCGACCGGCGCCGCGATCAGACCGACCGCCAGCATCACCAGCCGCCAGTCCGTATCCACGCCCGACCACCAGTTCTCTGGCGGCCAGATGAACAGGGTCAGGATCACCGGAGGCCAGGCCGCCGCCGCCAGGGCGGCCGGGACCAGGGCGCCCGCGCCGCGCCGCGGCGCCACGCGCTTCAGGCCCGGCATGGAGGGAAAGACGCCGGCCATCAGCGGGTCGGCACCGGCGTCTCGCCGGAATAGTCGTAGAAGCCGCGCCCGCTCTTCTTGCCCAGCCAGCCGGCCTCGACATACTTCACCAGCAGCGGACAGGGCCGGTATTTGCTGTCGGCCAGACCTTCGTACAGCACGTTCATAATGGCCAGCGCCACGTCCAGACCCATGAAGTCCGCCAGCTCCAGCGGCCCCATCGGATGGTTGGCGCCCAGCTTCAGCGCCTTGTCGATCGAGGCCACGTCGCCCACGCCCTCATAAAGGACATAGACCGCCTCATTCATCATCGGCACCAGGATGCGGTTGACGATGAAGGCGGGGAAATCCTCGGACTCGGTCGTCGTCTTGCCCAGGCTTTCGGCGAAGGCGACCGCCGTCTCGAAGGTCGAGGCCGAGGTGGCGATGCCGCGCACCAGTTCGACCAGCTTCATCGTCGGCGCCGGCTTCATGAAATGCAGGCCGATGAAACGCTCGGGCCGATCCGTCACCGAAGCCAGACGGGTGATGGAAATCGACGAGGTGTTGGACGCCAGCAGCGTGTCCGGCCCCAGCAGCGGCGTCAGCTCGGCGAAGACGCCCTTCTTGACGGCCTCTTCCTCGGACGCGGCCTCGATGACCAGATCGGCCTTGGCCGCCTCGGCCAGGGTCGCCACGGCGGTGATGCGCTGAAGGGCGGCCTGGGCCTCCGCCTCAGTCGACAGGCCGCGCGATGCGCGACGCGCCAGGCTGGCCGCGATCTCGCCCAGAGCCAGGGTCACCCGATCCGACGCAATGTCGTACAGCTTCACCTCATAGCCGCCGGCGGCCACCACCTGAGCGATGCCCGAACCCATTTGCCCGGCGCCGATGACGGCGACTGTCCTGATGGTAGTCATGAATTACGCGTTGAATACGGTCCACGAGTGACCTGTCGTCGGCACCTTAGGAGCCCGCTCGCGCCGCGCAAGGGCGGAAATGGGCGCCGGACGCCGAATCCCGCGCCGCCGTGGCTTCGCTTCAACGGAGGCTCGCTCGCCTCAGCCCAGCGACATGATCAGCATCGGCGCGACGGTCCGGTTGAACAGCACGCTCAGGAACTGCAACGCCAGCAAGGCGATGATCGGGGTGATGTCGATGCCGCCCAGCGGCGGCACCACCCGCTGGATCGGCCCCAGGATCGGACGCGTCACCGTATCCAGCACATAGGCGATCTGGCCGACCAGGCGGTTGCGCGGATTGACCACGTCGAAGGCGAACAGCCAGCTCAGGATCGCCGAGGCGATGATGCACCAGATCATCAGGGTGACGACGGCGTTCACCAGCCAGACAAGGGCGAATCCCATGAGAAACTCCTGCTTCGTTCACGCCGCTTCTAGCGGCCCGGCCGCCGATCGCCAAGGATTCGTGCGCGGCCCGTTGACACGCCCCCCTGGACGCTTCTATGTCCCGCGCCTGCCTGTCGGTCGGGGCCGTAGCTCAGTTGGTAGAGCGCGTCGTTCGCAATGACGAGGTCAGGGGTTCGACTCCCCTCGGCTCCACCAGGGCATCTTCACGAAATCGCCGAGTTGAGGCCGCCCATTGAGGCGACCGTCTGCGCGCCTCAGTTTTCGCGGTAGAAGTTGCAGTACCAGTCGACGAAGCGGGCGACGCCCTCCTCCACCGGCGTCGATGGCGCGTAGTCGAGGGCGGCCAGGGTGTGGGTCACGTCAGCTTCGGTGTCGGCCACGTCGCCGTCCTGCATGGGCATGAGGTTCAGCCTGGCCTTGCGGCCCAGCTTGGTCTCCAGCACCTCGATATAGCGCATCAGCGGCACCGGACGGCCTGCGCCCAGGTTCAGGATACGCCAGGGGGCGACGCCGCTGGCAGCCGGATTGGGCGCGGCCGCGTCCCATGTCGTGTCGATGGCGGCCGGACGGTCGAGCGCGGCCACCACGCCGGTGACGATATCGTCCACATAGGTGAAGTCGCGGCTCATCCGCCCCTCGCCGTACACGTCGATCGGCTCGTCCTTCAGGATCGCGCGGGTGAACTTGAACAGGGCCATGTCCGGACGGCCCCACGGGCCATAGACGGTGAAGAACCGCAGCCCCGTCGCCGGAAAGCCGAACAGGTGAGCGTAGGAATGGGCCATCGCCTCATTGGCCAGCTTGGTCGCGGCATAGACGGTCAGCGGATGATCCGCAGGCTGGCGCACAGAGAACGGCAGGGCGCGGTTGGCGCCGAACACCGAACTGGTCGAGGCGAAGACCAGATGGGCCGCCCCGACCGCGCGGCAGCCCTCCAAGATGCTGAGGAAGCCGACGACGTTGGAATCGACGTAGGTCTCAGGCGCTTCCAGGCTGTAGCGGACGCCCGCCTGGGCGGCGAGGTGGACCACGCGGCGCGGCTGGTGCTCGGCGAACAGGGCGGCGACGCCGTCGCGGTCGGCCAGATCCAGCGTGTGATGGCGATAGGCGGGGTAGGCCTGAAGCTGAGCCAGCCGGGCCTGCTTCAGCGCCGGATCATAATAGGCGTTGAGGTTGTCCAGACCGATGACGCGTTCGCCCCGCTCCAGCAGACGCCGGGCGGTGTGGAAGCCTATGAAGCCGGCGGAGCCGGTGACCAGGACGGGATCGCTCATGATCGGCTGCGATAAACGGTCGCGCGGTCGGACGCCAGCGTCCGCACGCTAGGGCAGCGCCTCGGCCACGGCGGGCGCAGGCGCCAGAAGCTGGGCCGAAACATTCAGTCCGACGCCCGCGATCAGGCAGGCCGCGGCTGCGTACAGGACCAGACGCGTCGCCCTTGTCTCCGGCGCCAGAGGCCGGGCGAACAGCAGGACCAACAGTCCGACGACGGCCAGCGCGCCCGGCAGATCCATCCCGACGCCCAGAAAGACAAAATGGCCGATCCCCAGCAGCCAGGCCCCGCCCAGCACCGTCGCGACCGCCGGCGGGAGGAGACCGAGCGGCCGCGTCAGGCCCGGATCGATCAGGGCCGCCAGCGCCGCCGCCGTCGCCGCCAGCAACACCGGCCAGACGAACAGCAGGGCCGCCTCGGGCGCCGCCCCCTGCAGGACGCAGCCAAAGACGAAGACCAGGGCGATGAGACCCAGCCAGCCGCCCCAGGCCGACCGGTCAGCCCGCACGGGCCAGAGCGACAGCCCGGCGGCGACAACGCCCAGCCCCAGCAGCACGGGACTGAACCCGCCGAGGATCAGGACCACGGCGGTCAGGACGGCAAACGCCCCGCCCGTCAGGCGCGGCCGCGTCCGACGCGCGCCGGTCAAAAGAAGCAGCGCCAGAGCGACAATCGCAAAGACCGCCCCCGCCTCCATCCACGGCAGGCGGCGCAGCAGGGTGTAATAGACATCGGGCGAAGCGGCGCGGCTCGACATCGGCCCGGCCAGCAGGCGCGTGGCCTGCAGCAGGATGACGCCGCCGGTCAGGAACCACAGCCCGTCCAGCGCGCCCAGGCCGACCTGCTTCGCCGTCAGCCCCGCCCCCCGCCGCGCCCGCCAGGCTGCGAACCCGCCCAGGGCCGCCGCCAGAGCCAGCAGGACCCAGCCCGTCGCCTGCTTATGCACGATCACCCAGCGGCCGAAAATGTCGGCATAGACCAGGTTCTCGCCCCGGTCCGGCAGGCGGGGCGCGCGCAGCAAGGCGTCGGCCGCCTCCAGAGCCTGAGACCCCAGATGCTGAACCGCGCCCTGATCCAGATTGGCGGGCGTGGCGTTTGCGGCGTGGTACTGGTCGGGACGGCCGATGAAGGCCAGGTTCAGGCCGCCGACGCCCCTGTCCTCGGGCACGGTGAAGTCGGTGCCGTTGGGCATCCGCTCATACATGAAGGCGGCGATGGAGGTGGCGGTGGTCCCGCCGTCGGCCTTGGCCGCCGCGCGGCGGAACAGCTGGACCGTCGGCCCGGCCTCACGCCCGGTCTCGAACATGGCGGCGCGGCCGCCGCCGCCGCGCGCCTCAAGGTTGACCACCGCCCCGATGCGGTCGCGCAAAGGATGGCCGCCGAAGAAGACCCGCGCCCCGTCCAGACCCAGTTCCTCTGCATCGGTCAGCAGGACGACGAGGTCGCGCTCGACCGGTCCGCGGGCCTGGATCGCCCGCACAGCCTCCAGAATGGCGGCGACCCCGGCGGAATCGTCGGCCGCGCCGGGGGAGCCGACCACGGTGTCGTAATGGGCCATCAGCATGGCGGCGGGCTGCTCGCGATCCTTGCCCGGCAGCACGCCGATCAGATTGATCGCCTGATTGTTCGCGGCGCCGGGGTCGCCGCCCGCACGCGCCAGCCGCTTGACCGAGGCGGGCGACAGCGGTCCGGCCTGTTCGCTGACCTGAAGTCCCAGCTGCGTCAGGCGGTCGTTCAGATAGGCTCGGACCCGAGCATGTTCCGGCGAGCCGACCGGGTGCGGGGCCCGGGCGATCTGTTCGATGTCCGTCATGGCGCGCGCGGCCGAGAAGGCGACGGCGGGCGCGTCCGCCGGGCGCGGCCTCGGCGCCTGGGTGGTCCACACCGCCAGCAAGAAGGCGAGCGTCAGCGATCCGAACAGCAGGGCCAGCCGCATGAGAGATCCTCCCCGATCCGAGCGGCAGTAGGGCCAAGCCAGGGCCGGATGGCAAGAGGGCGGCGACAGGTCGCCCCGCCGCCGCCCTCAAGTTTGGTCAGCCGGTGAGGGCTTAGAAGCGCTTCGACAGCTCCACGCCGTACATGCGCGGCTCGTTGACGAAGGCCGTCAGGTTGTTGAAGTCGATGGCGCCGATGACGTTGGCCTCGTCGGTGATGTTGCGGACGTAGACGGCCGCCTCCAGACCCCGGTTCAGATCGCGCCAGCCTGCGCGCAGGCCGCCTTCGAAATTGGTGTCCTGACGGAACTCGACCGCCTCATAAAGGAAGAGGTTGAAGTCCTTCTGCATCACCCAGTCGGTCGAGGCGAACAGCTCCTGCCCGTCGCCGATCGGACGGACGTAGGACAGGGTCAGGTTGGCCGAATACTCCGGCGCCTGCGGGAAGGGATTGCCGTCGATGCTGGCGCGGTCGCTGGCGCCGACCTTCACGATCGGGTCGGTGATGGTGCACAGGTGGTTGCCGAAGATGGCGACCAGCAGGTCCTTGTCCTTGATCTCGGTGTGGTTCCACGCCACGCCGCCCGCCAGGGTGAAGCCTGCGCCCAGATAGACGTCGCCGTCGACTTCCAGACCATAGCCCTGGCCCTTGTCGGCGTTGATCAGGCGGTTGGAGTTGTCGATGCCGCCGATGGCCGTGAACTGCATGTCCTTGACGTCATACAGATAGGCGGTGGCGTTCAGGCGGGCGCGGCCGTTCCACATGCGGGCCTTGAAGCCGGTCTCATAGGACATGACGGTTTCGGAATCCGCCGTGGTCAGGACCGGCAGGTTGCGGCCCTGGATCGACGGACCACGGTAGCCGCTGGCCACGCGGGCGAACAGGTTCAGGCTGTCGTTGACCTCATACAGGGCGCTGACGTCCCAGCTGACCTGCTCGTCGCCGACCGAGACCTGGCCTTGCGCGTTCGCGGGCGTGCCGACCACGATGCGGCCGTGATAGTTGCGGCTGTCGTCGGTATAGCGCAGGCCGCCGGTCAGCTTCAGAGCGTCCGTGACCTGATAGTTGGCCTGGCCGAACACCGACCAGGAGTCCGACTTCTGCACGATGTCGGTGACCTTGATCGGCATGATGCCGCCGACGCCGTCGAACGTGCCCGAGACCAGGTTGATGCGCTCGTCCCAGTAGAAGGCGCCGACCTGCCAGCCCAGACGGCCCGCGCCGTTCGAGGTCAGGCGCAGCTCATAGGTGTTCTGCAGCAGGTCGCTGGACAGGGTGCCCGACTCGACAGGGAACGGGGTCTTGTAGCCCGCGCCCGCCGGAGCGCCGGCCGAGACGCCGCCATCGATATCGCCGTCGCCCTGCGACCAGCCCTGGAAGGAGCCGACCACGCCGGTCAGGGTCGCCGGGCCGAAATCATAGGCCACCTGCAGCGACTGGGAGGTCGTCTGCTGCTTCTGGAAGTTGTTGCGGCCGCCGTCATACCAGACCGTCTTGCGGTCGAAGTTGTCGTTCAGCTTGTTCGAGCCCTTGGTCAGGACGTTGGCGCGGTTCATCGTGCCCGTGCCCACATAGTCGCGCGCCTGCAGGGTCAGCAGGGTCGACAGGCGGTCGGTCGGGGTCCAGGCGACATGGATGCGGCCCGCCACATCGTCGAAATTGCCCAGGTCCTTGCCGTCCTTCTTGGCGAAAGGGGCGTCCCAGGCGTTATTGACCCAGTCGTCGCGGTGGTTCCACAGGGCCGCGACGCGGACCGATAGCGTATCCGACGCCGGCAGGGTCACAGCCGCCTCGGCGCGGGTCGAGCCGAAGTTGCCGTAGGTGATCGAGCCGAAGCCGGTGAAGTCGTCGCCCGGCTTGGTGGTGTCGATCTTGATCACGCCGGCCGGGGTGTTGCGGCCGAACAGGGTGCCCTGCGGTCCGCGCAGCACTTCCAGCTGCTTCACGTCGAACAGGGGGAAGCCCTTCAGGTAGACGCTTTCCAGAACCAGCTCGTCCATCACCATCGACACCGGCTGAGACGCCGTGAAGTCGAAGTCCACATTGCCCAGGCCGCGAATGTAGAAACGCGGGGCGTAGCGGCCGTTGGAGCTTTCGACCTGCAGGCTGGGCACGCGGCCCGACAACTGCAGGATGTCGCCGCCGCCGGCGTTCACGGCGTTCAGCGTCTCGGTGTTCATCGCCGTGACGGCGAAGGGCACGTCGCGGATGCTTTCGCTGCGGCGCTGGGCGGTGACGACGATGTCGCCGACGGCGGCGGCCTGTTCGGCCTGGGCGTCGGACGATTGCGCCAGGGCCGGCGTGGAGAGCAGCAGGGCCAGACCGCTGGCGGAGGCGGCGAGAACCGAGAGACGCGTCATCGAGATATCCCCTTCTTGATGATCTTGAGGCAGGTTAATTGGCCGCAGCCCCTAGGCCCGAAGCCAAGCCGTTTCCAGCCTAGAAGCGTCGCCCCGCATGAACCTTTCGCGACAGAGCCACAGGGCGGAATAAACCGGTGTTCGATATGGCTCCGACCGGGTTGCGACATTGTGCGCCGCAGCAGGACATGCAAAGCAGATCGGCTGCGCCCGCCCTTTGATGATGGCCGCCCGACCCGCCGCAGGAGACGCCCCATGCCCCTCGCCGCTCCGTCTCGCCGTCGTTTCCTTGCAGGCGCCGCCGCCCTGCCTCTGATCAGCGCAGCGCCCGCGTTGGCCCGCGATCGGTCCGCCGCGGTTATCGGTCGCGTGCTGTCCATGTCCGACCTGCATTCGGCCTATGAGCGCAGCGCGCAGGTTCTGGCCGCCCTGCGCGCCGAGATCCGCAGCCAGCCGGTTCCCCACCTGATCGCCCTGGACGGCGACATCTTCGAGCACGGCAATGTCGTTTCGGTGCGGTCGCAGGGCGTGATCGACTGGGCCTTTCTGGCCGCCCTACCCTCCATTGCGCCGACGGTGGTCAATCTGGGCAACCACGACAACGATCTGACGCCAGACCTGCACGACGTGGTCGCCCGGATGCGCGGGCTGGGGATCAGCGTCATCAGCAACATCATCGACGCGCGCACCGGTCAGCCCTACGCCCCGGCCGCCACCGAGATCGCTTTCGGCCGGCGGCGCCTGCGCATCATCGGCTTCGGCACGAATTCGCTGAACACCTATCCCAAGGACAGCCGCGACTGGCTGTCGATCCCCGACCCGACCGACTGGGCGCGCAGCCATCTGCCGTCGCTTCTGGACGACGCAGACCTGACGCTGGTGATGAGCCACGCCGGGGTGGCGGGCGACCGGGGGATGCTGTCCGCGCTTCCCGACGGCGCCCTGATGATCGGCGGACACAACCATCTGCTGTTCCAGGAGCCGCTGGGCCGCGGCCTCTACGCCCACACCGGATCGTGGAACAACGCCTATACGGCGGCCGACTATCTCAGCGATGGAAGCGTTCGCGCCCAGTCGCGCAGCATTACCCTGGACGGTCCCGCCGACCCGGCTCTGGCCGCCCTGATCCGCACGACGCTGGCCCAACATCTGACCGCGCAGGAACGCGCGATCCTGGGGACCAGCCCCGCCGCCCTTTCGCTGGGCGACACCGGCCGCGCCGTGGCCGCCGCCTTCGCCCGTTTCGCTGGGGCCCAAGCGGGTTTCATCGGCCATACGACGCTGGGGACGGGCCTGCCCGCCGGGCCGGTCAGCCGCTACGCCTTCGACGCCGTGGTGCGGTTCGACGGCAAGCTGATGGCCGCCGAGGTTCCGGCCGCGCGCCTCAGCGAACTGACCGCCCTGGCCAATCAGGACCGCGTCATGCCCTTCGCGCGGCGCACCGGCGACTTCGTCTACGGCGCGGTTCGGGGCGACGAGAAACGCGACACGATCCGCATCGTCACCACCGACTGGTGCGCCCTGAACCAGCAGGAGTATTTCGGCGTCTCCGATCTGAATTTCACCGAGGTCGCCAGCCCCGGCGTCAAGGCCGTCGCGGCGCAGGGCCTGCTGCAGGCCTGAGCGCCAAGGCTGAGCGTCAGGCCGCCCGGCGATAGGCCGAGGGCGACTTCACATAGAGGCCGCGCCGCCCCGCCACGGGCCGGAAGGCGACGCTGTCGCCGTCGGGGCGCTCGTCCACGCCCAGGAACAGGCAGCCGTCGTCGACCAGCCGCCGCTCCAGCCCGTCCAGCAGACGAGGCCGCCGTTCAGGCGTCATGTCGCCGAGCACATGACGGCAGAAGATGATGTCGAAACGCCCCTCGTCGCGCGGCTCGTCCAGCAGATTGGCGCGTTTGAAGGTAATGGCTGCGCGCAGTTCCGGCAGCGCCCGCCACTGATCGTCGACCTGCTCGAACCACCGCAGCATGGTCCGCGCCGACAGCCCCCGCTGAATCTCGAAGGAGCTGTAGAGGCCCGACATGGCCTTCTCGATCGCCTGACGCGACAGGTCGGCGGCCAGCACCTCGACCCGCGCCCCGGCCTCAAGGGCGGCGATGGCCAGCGAATAGGCTTCCTGACCTGAACCGGAACCGGCCGACAAGATCCGCACCGGCCCCCCGCGCGCCGCCGTCAGGGCGGGCAAAAGCTCGCGCTCCAGCACTTCGAAGGTCGCCCGGTCGCGCCGGAACCAGGTCTCGCCGTTCAGCAGGGCCTCGATCACCCCCCAGCCGAGGGACGCCACCGGGCGGCTCCACAGGCTGGTCAGCATGGCCTCGACGTTGTGATAGCCTTCCCGGCGCGCGACCGGCCCCAGCCGATGTTCGGCCAGCTGCATCCGCTCTCGCGACAGGCGGTATCCCGCGCGCGAGGCCAGCAGAGCTTGAAGGCGTTCAAAATCCTCCGGCGTCATG
Source organism: Brevundimonas diminuta 470-4 (assembly GCA_000318405.1). Classification (GTDB taxonomy): domain Bacteria; phylum Pseudomonadota; class Alphaproteobacteria; order Caulobacterales; family Caulobacteraceae; genus Brevundimonas; species Brevundimonas diminuta_B. Next base: position 22,407 of record KB291746.1, read on the forward strand.
ACGGCGACTGAATCGCTCCCACTTCGGCGAGTTTGGACTGCAGGATGTCGCCGTCGAACGGTTTCATAACATATTCATCCGCTCCGGCGGACAGGGCTTCGGCGATGCGGTCGGCGCGCGTCTCGACCGAGCAGAACAGCACCTTGGGTTCGCGCCCGTCCGGCAGGGCGCGCAGGCGGCCCAGAAAGGTCATCCCGTCCATGATGGGCATCTGCCAGTCCAGCAGCACCACGTCCGGCATGGCGGCGACGCAGACCTCCAGCGCCTCGGCGCCGTCGGCCGCCTCCTGCACCTCGAAGGCCAGGTCTTCGAGGATGCGCCGGGCCACCTTGCGGATGATCCGGCTGTCATCGACGATCAGACAGGTTCTGGGGTCCACGGGGCTCATTCTCGCGACAGGCGAATAACGAAGATATTCACGCCAGAATGGTCTGACGCCGGTTAACGGAAGGTTGGCTCAGTCCGCCAGGGGCAGGCGAGCGATCAGGGCGACGCGGCCGTCCTCGACCGTGGTCTCCAGCCGCCCCCCGGCGTCGCAGGCCGTCAGCCACAGCCAGTAGGGCTGGATCCACTGGCCGGCCAGGCCCTCCGTCAAGCGCTCGCCCCTCAATCCGGTCAGGGCCTCGGCCTTGAGCCGCGCCCGCGCGCCTTCGGCCGAGCCGATCAGGATCAACTGCCCGCCTTCGCGACGCACGGCGACCGTGGCTGCTCCGCCCATCGGCAGGGCGCCGACCGTCAGATAGGCCAGGTTCAGCAAGGCGCGCGCCTGAAGCTTGGTGAAGATTTCCTCGCCGACGCGCCAATCCAGCGTCGCCCGTCCGCCATCGGTCAGGCCGGTCAGCAGGCCGTGCAGTTCGGCGCCAGAAAACTGTTCGCTGGAGGTGGCCGCGCCAAAGGCCACGCGGGCGAAATGGACCAGGGCCACCATCTTGGCCGCGCTCTGCCGGATCAGCCCCAGGGCGTCGTCACGCATGTCCTGCGCGCTCGGGTCGTCCAACAGGTCCAGGCCCGACATGACCGCGCCCGCCGGGCTGATGAAGTCATGGCACAGCTTGGCGGCGATGAAGGCGGCCAGCTCGGCCCCATCGACAGGCAGGCTGGCGACAGGCAGGCTGTCCGCAGGAAGGTCGGCGGTGGAGGGCTCTGAGGTCAGGTCGGACACGGCGTTCGGCGGCATGGTTTGCAAAAGGTTAAGGCCAAGGTGGCCTGATTTGCCGGTTCTTGAAACCGGCCCCATGGGTTATCGGGTGCGGCATGACCGTCCCCGCCTCTTCCTCCGCCTTCGCCGAACTTGAAGACGACCTCGTCTCGGGACGGCTGACCGAAGCCCTGGCCGACATCGCCGAAGAGGCGGCCCAGCTGATCCTGCCCTACTGGCGCGCCGGGACGACGGCCGAGATCAAGGCCGACGACAGCCCCGTCACCGCCGCCGATCGCGCCGCCGAGGCGCTGATCCTTGAGCGTCTGACCGCCCGCTGGCCTCAAGTTCAGGCCGTCGCCGAAGAGGCCGCCGCCGCCGACGGCCTGCCCCCCTCGGTCGGCGAGTGGTTCTGGCTGATCGATCCGCTGGACGGCACCAAGGGCTTCATCCAGGGCCGCGAGAGCTACACCGTCAACATCGCCCTGGTGCGCGGCGAGGCCGTGGTCGCCGGCGTAGTGACGGCGCCCGCCCTGGCCCTGACCTGGCGCTCGACCCGGCCGGGCGAAGGGGCCCAGCGCCGCGCCTTTGGAGACGCCTGGAAACCGGCGCGTGTGCGCGAACGGCCGCAGGACGCCACCGCCCTGGTCAGCCACAGCATCAGCGACGAGGACGCCGAGCGCCTGGCCGGACGCAACGGCTGCCGCCTGTGGCAGGGCATGGATTCCTCGTTGAAATTCTGCCTGATCGCCGAGGGCCGCTACGACGCCTATCCCCGCACCGGCCCGACCAGCGAATGGGACACCGCTGCGGGTCAGGCGGTGCTGGAAGCTGCCGGGGGCCGTGTCCTGGCCGAGGACGGCCGCCCCCTGGCCTATGGCAAACCCGGCTTCCTGAACGGCCCGTTCTGCGCCATCGGCGCCTGAAGCGCCTCAGACCTGGGCGTCGACGCGGGCCATCTCGATCTGGGCCGACAGACCTGCGGGCAGGTCGCGCTCCGGCGTCGCCGCCAGCGTTTCCAACTCCACGCGGTCGCGCGGGCGGATCAGGGCGCTGGACACGCCCGGATCAGTCAGGGCGTAGGCCAGGCAGATAGCCTCGGCGGTCCAGCCGCGCGTCTGATGCAGGAAGGCGAAGGAGCCGCGTTGCGCTTCTTCCGCCGGCCCCCGCCCGCCCAGGCCGAACAGGCCGCGCTTCTTGGGCGCACCGGCTTCCGCCGCCTTGCGTTCGGTCGACAGGCTGTCGGGAAAATAACCGTAGACGAACAGGTTCATCTGCCGCTCCAGCGCGGCCCGCATCCGGGCGCGCACCCGCCATTCGATATTGGCGTGGAAGGGCGTGAACAGGGCGTCGAACGCCCCGGTCGAGACATAGAGGTCGGTCACCTCCTCATCGCCCGCCACGCCCAGCATCCGCACGTGGCCCGCCTTGCGGATCGTCTTCAGCGCCGTCAGCGCGGCCTGCGGCAGTTCATTCTCGCCCGGTCGGTCCAGCACGGCCAGATCGAACCAACCCAGCCCCGAGGCGTGCAGCCCCTGCTCGATCTCTCGCCCCAGGCTGATCGGCGAAAAATCGCGCCCGGCGCCCAGGTTCACGCTGGCGATCACCAGCCGCCGCTCGACATGGCCCAGGGCCTCGCCCGCCGCTCGCAACAGCGCCGGGTCGGCGCTGTCGAAATGGTAGGCGTTGATGCCCGCCTCCAGCGCTGCGAAGATCATCTGACGCACATGCGCCCCGCCGCGCGCCGTCGCCTCCGCCCCCAGGCATAAGGTCAGGTTGGAGACGGCCGCCCCCGAGGTTCCAAAGGGGCGATAGCGCATCGATCAGCCCGCCTCGGCTGGGGCGGAGGTCTCCAGCGCCAGGGCGTGCAGTTCGCCGCCCATCTTGCCCTTCAGCGCGGCGTAGACCAGCTGATGCTGGCGCACCCGGTTCAGACCGCGAAACGCCTCTGCCACGATGCGGGCGCGATAGTGGTCGCCGTCGCCGGCCAGATCCTCGATGGCGATGTCCGCGTCAGGAAAGGCCTCGGTCAGGTGGTCGCGAAGATCGTCGGCGGACATGGGCATGATGAAAGCACTCCGGAAGGCGACGGGGCGGCGAACCGCTCCGAGAATGTAAAGCTTACCCGGCCCCGCCGCTCCTGTCAGCCGCCCCTCCGACCGCCTCGTCCCGCCCGCCTTTGCGCCGCTCGAACAGGGTGACGACCGAGCCCTTGTAGTTGGCATGGCCATAGGGGCGGTAGCCGACCCGTTCGGCCAGTCGGATGGAGGCGGCGTTGTCGGGCGAGATCATGCAGACGGTGCGCGGCTCCGATCTGTGCTGGTCGGTCCATCCCAGCGCCGCCTGCAGGGCCTCGCGCGCCATGCTGCGCCCCTGAAAGGCCGGCGCAACGCCCCAGCCCAGCTCCGGCGCGTCGAACGGCGGCGTCATCTCGCGACGATAGTCCAGCACGCCGACGCTGCCGACATAGGCCCCTGTCGCCGTCTCGCGGATCGACCAGTTGCCGTAGCCCTTGACCTGCCAGTGGCCCACATCGCGCAGCAGGCGGAACCAGACCTCCTCCTCCGACAGGCCGCGCCCCATGATGTGGCGGGTGAAGTCGGCGTCGGCCCACAGGGCGGTCAGGTCATCCATGTCGCCCACGGCGACGGGCGTCAGCGTCAAGCGCTCGGTCGAAAGAACAGTCACATCAGTCCCAGTTGCTTGAAGCTGGCCACGCCTTCGCGGCCGACGATCAGATGGTCATGGACGGTAAGGCTGAGGGCGCGAGCCGCCTCGATCACCTGTTTGGTCATGTCGATGTCCGCCCGGCTGGGCGTCGGATCGCCCGAGGGGTGGTTGTGGACGATGATCATGGCGCTGGCCGACAGCTCCAGCGCCCGGCGGACCACCTCGCGCGGATAGACGGGGGCGTGATCGACCGTGCCCCGGTTCTGGATCTCATCGAGGATCAGCTGGTTCTTCTTGTCGAGATAGAGGACGCGGAACTGTTCGCGCGGCTCGTGCTGCAGCGACAGGCGCACATAGGCCAGCAGCGCCGTCCACGATGAGATGACGGTGCGCCGGTTCGCCTCCTCCTTGGCCACCCGACGCGACACTTCATGCAGGGCGGCCAGATCCAGCGCCGTCTCGGCGCCCACCCCCTTGGCCCGGCCGCGTGAATCCTCGGCCTTGACCGTCATCAGATCCTCGACCGAGGCCGCCAGCACCGCCGTCAATGAGCCGAACCGGCTCAGCAGGGCCTTGGCCACCGGCTTGACGTCGCCTTGGGGCTGGCTGCGGAACAGGAACAGCTCCAGAAGCTCATAATCCGGCAGATGGTGGATGCCCGCCGTGCGCGCGCGTTCGCGCAGCCGCTCGCGATGCCCGGCATGGTGCGGCTTGGACTTCGGTTGTTGTTCCGGCGGTTGATCGAGCATCAGCCTCCCCCAAGGGGGAGACTAGCTCAGAATTTCGGGCGGAACAGGCCCTTGGGCGAGGCGGTGAAGATTTCCAGCCCGTCCTCGGTCACGCCGATCGAGTGTTCGCATTGCGACGACAGCGATTTATCGCGGGTCACGGCGGTCCAGCCGTCCGACAACACCTTCACCGCCGGCTTGCCCAGGTTCACCATCGGCTCGACCGTGAAGAACATGCCCGGCTTGAGCACCGCGCCCTCGCCCCGACGGCCGTAGTGCAGGACGTTGGGGCTGTCGTGGAAGACCCGGCCGATGCCGTGGCCGCAGAAGTCGCGCACCACGCTCATGCGCTGGGCCTCGACGAACTTCTGGATGGCGAAGCCGATGTCGCCGAAGGTGGCGCCCGGCTTGATCTGGGCCAGACCCAGGTCCAGCGACTCGTAGGTGACGTCGATCAGCTTCTTGGCGCGGGCGTTGATCTCGCCGACCGGATACATGCGGCTGCTGTCGCCATGCCAGCCGTCGACGATGACCGTGTGGTCGATGTTGACGATGTCGCCTTCCTTCAGAACCTTGTCGCCGGGAATGCCGTGGCAGACGACGTGGTTGATCGAGGTGCAGACCGTCTTGGTGTAGCCCTTGTAGCCCAGGCAGGCGGGCGTGCCGCCGTTGTCCAGGGTGAACTCGCGCACCAGATCGTCCAGTTCGCCCGTGGTCACGCCCGGCTTCACATGCTCGCCGATCATGTCCAGCGCCTCGGCGACGAGGCGGCCGGCCTTGCGCATGCCCTCGAACCCTTCCGCGTCATAGATGCGGATTTCGTGGCTGCGGACGAAGACGTCGGTTTCCAGGTCGGGGGTCTCGTACATGCTCGGCTTTCGGGGAGGCGCGCGCTCCGCAATCAGGCGGACCGGGCGAAGAAACGACTTTCAGGACTTCAGATGGTCAGACTAGCACAAAACCTCAAGCCCGTCAGGACTCGCCGCTGACGCAGCAGCCGTCGTTTCCTATCTAGGGGCCATGACCCAGCCCTTTCCCACCGCCGCCGTCCTGATCATCGGCGACGAGATCCTGTCGGGCCGCACGCGCGACAGCAATCTGAACACCCTGGCCCGCTTCCTGGCCCCGCTGGGCGTCGATCTGATGGAGGCGCGGGTGGTCGGCGACCGTCAGGATCAGATCGTCGCGGCCCTGAACGCCCTGCGCGCCGCGCACGACTATGTCTCCACCACCGGCGGCATCGGCCCGACCCATGACGACATCACCGCCGATGCGGTCGGCGCCGCCTTCGGCGTGCCCGTGAACGAACACCCTGAGGCGCTCGCCATTCTCGAGCGCCGCTATGCGCCCGGAGAGTTCAACGCCGCCCGGCGCCGCATGGCCCGCGTGCCCGAAGGCGGCGTCCTGATCGCCAATCCCGTCAGCGACGCGCCGGGCTTTCAGGTCGACAACGTCTTCGTCATGGCGGGCGTGCCCAAGATCATGGAGGCCATGCTGGACGACGTGGCCCCGCGCCTGAAGACCGGCGCCCCGGTGCACAGCCGCACCCTTCGCGTCACCGGCGTCGGCGAAGGCGCCGTGGCCGACATCCTGCGCGCCGCCGCCGAGGCGCGCCCCCACCTGTCCTTCGGCTCCTACCCCTTCGGCTTCAGCAGCGAACAGACCGCCGACGAGGTCGGGACCCAGCTGGTGATCCGAGGTCGAGATCAGGCTGAAGTTGACGCAGCGGAACATGATTTATCTGCAGAACTGCGTTCTGCGGGCATCATAATTGCCGCTACGTAACCTCACCAAGGTGTGAAATTGCGCGCCTTTTGCGCCACGCTTTTGCCGGGAAGCCGTCCGACACCAGCCTTGGACGCAACGCTTTCATGACACGGACGCTGTGATGAACAGCGTGGCGGCTCTCCCCGAACCAAGGCCGTCCGCCTTTTTCAATGGTCGGCCCACGACATAGGTGAAGCGTAAATGACCCCCAGGAACATGGCCCGCCTCGGCGGCCTGGCTCTGACCACCGTCCTGATGACGGGCGTGGCGGCCCCGGCCTTCGCAGGCTCCTTCTATCTGCAGGAACAGTCCGTGCGCGGCGCCGGACGCGCCTTCTCCGGCGAGGCCGCCGATCGCGGCGTCGGCTCGCTGTGGTGGAACCCCGCCTCCATCGCCCGCAGCGGCCGCGAACTCTCCGTCGGCCTGCACGCCATCAAGATCGATTCCGAAGTGCGCAACACCGGCTCCTACGTCACCTATCCGGGCGGCGTGGACGTGCCGGTGGTCAACCCGCGCAATACCGAGGTCGACCCGATCGAAAGCGGCCTGGTGCCGAACTTCGCCTTCGCCACGCCGATCGGCGACCGCTTCGCCCTGGGCGTCTCGGTGGCGGCCCCCTACAACTTCACCACCAAATACGAGCAGGGCTCCTTCGCCCGCTATGACGCCCTGACGTCGGAGCTGCGCTCGGGCGACGCCAGCGTGACCCTGGCCTATCAGGTCAACGACTGGCTGGACGTCGGCGCGGGCGTGAACGCCCAGTACGTCAAGGCCAAGCTGACCTCGGCCATGCCATCGGTCTCGCCCCTGCTGCCCGACGGCTCCTCCTCGCTGGAAGGCGACGGCTGGGACTTCGGCTGGAACGTCGGCGCCCAGATCCACAAAGGCCCGTGGGACTTCGGCCTGTCCTACCGCTCCAAGATCGAGCACGAGCTGGACGGCGATGTGAACATAGTCCTGACCGGTCCGCTGGCTCCGAACAGCGTCTCGACGGGCGGCACGGCCAGCTTCAACACGCCGTGGTTCGCCTCGGCCTCGGTCCGTTACGCCGTCAACGACAAGCTGACCCTGAACGCCCAAGTCAACCGCATCGGCTGGTCCGAGTTCCAGGCCATCACCGTCGAATATCCGAACGGCGGCGACGTCATCCATCAGAACTACAAGGACGTCACCACCGGCGCCATCGGCCTTGACTACGCCATCAGCGACAAGACCACCCTGCGCGCCGGCGTCGGCTATGACCCGACCCCGACCCGCGACAGCCTGCGCACGGCCCGCATCCCGGACGCCGACCGCTGGCTGTTCTCTGTCGGCGGCTCGACCGAGGTGACGCCGGGCGTCACCTTCGACGCCGGCCTGACCTACATCGCCTTCAGCGACTCGACGATCCACGACGACCGCGCCTTCTACGCCGGCACCCCGGCGGCGGTAACCTCGCACCTGCGCGGCGAGGCCGAAGGCTCGGCCCTGGTGGCCTCGATCGGCGCCCGCTGGGCCTTCTGATCCCCGGCTGACGGCGGATAAGCAAACGGCGGCTCCCGCAAAGGAGCCGCCGTTTTTATATCCTCCCCATGCAATGGGGAGGTGGATCGGTCGCGACCGCGAACGAGACGGAAGGGCCGCTTGGTTCCGCTGACGGTCAGGCCCCTCCACCACTTCGTGGTCCCCCT
>KB291746.1:30399-70644 GCA_000318405.1 Brevundimonas diminuta 470-4
CCTCCACCACTTCGTGGTCCCCCTCCCCACAAAGTGGGGAGGAAAACGCCGCCTCAGCCCTGAGCGCCGTGGCCCTTGCCGCCGTTCGACGGGCGACGACGGCGCGGACGGCGCTGCAACTCGCCGACCGGCTTGGGCTCGGCCGACGGCGCCGCGCGCACCGACGAACGGGCGCGGTCGCCCGCCATCGGATCATAAGCGACTGCCGGGCGCTCGGCCGCAGGCGCGCCGTTGCGGCCGCGACGCTGGCGGTGCGGCTGACCGCCGCCCTCCTGCTTGACGCCTTCGCGGTGCGGGTTGCGCCCGCCGCGACGGCCGCCGCGACCTTCGCCGTCCGACCGGCCTTCACGCTCGGGCAGGGTCGCCTTCTTGGCCACGCCCGCCGCCATGATGGAGGCGTCCAGCTGGGCCAGAGACTTGTCGTTGCGGCGGTCGATCGCGGGGATCTTCTGGCGCGTGACCTTCTCGATGTCCTTCAGCAGCTTCATCTCGTCGCCGGCGACGAAGCTGATGGCGGTGCCGTCCTTGCCCGCGCGGGCCGTGCGGCCGATGCGGTGGACATAGGCTTCGGGCACATAGGGCAGCTCGAAGTTCACCACGTGGGTGACCTTGTCCACGTCGATGCCGCGTGCGGCGATGTCGGTGGCGACCAGGACGCGCAGCTTGCCGTTCTTGAAGGCCTCAAGCGCGCGCTCGCGTTGCGGCTGGCTCTTGTTGCCGTGGATGGCGCCGGCCTCGACGCCGCCGGCTTCCAGATAGGCCGCGACCTTGTCGGCGCCGTGCTTGGTCTTGGTGAAGACCAGGCAGCGCGTATAGGCGGGGGCCGAGAACAGCTCGGTCAGCAGGGCGCGCTTCTTGCCCTGTTCGACCCAGATCACAGACTGCTTGATACGCTCGACCGTGGTGGCCTGCGGCGTGACCTGGACCTTGACCGGGTCCTTCAGCAGTTCGCCCGCCAGCTTGCCGATCTCGGACGGCATGGTGGCCGAGAAGAACAGGTTCTGGCGCTTGGCCGGAATGCGGCTGACGATCTGGCGGATCGGCTTGATGAAGCCCAGGTCCAGCATCTGGTCGGCCTCGTCCAGGACGAAGATTTCCGTCGAGGACAGGTCCAGCGTCTTCTGCTGGATGTGGTCCAGCAGGCGGCCCGGCGCGGCCACCAGAACGTCCAGACCCTGTTGCAGGGCGCGTTCCTGCGGGCCGTATTTCACGCCGCCGAAGACGACCGCCACGCGGAAGCCCAGGTGGGCGCCGTATTGCTTGAAGCTGTCGGCGATCTGGGTCGCCAGTTCGCGCGTGGGGCTCAGGATCAGGGCGCGCGTCGTGCGCGGCTTGGGCGCCACGCGGTTCTCGGCCAGGCGATGCAGGATCGGCAGGGCGAAGGCCGCCGTCTTGCCGGTGCCGGTCTGGGCGATGCCCAGCAGGTCCTTGCCCTTCATCACATCGGGGATGGACTTGGCCTGAATCGGCGTCGGCTTCTCATAGCCGGTCGACGCCAGGGCCGTCAGAAGGGCCTTGTTCAGACCCATGGATTCAAAAGTAAGAGTGTCGCTCACGTCTGTCTTTCACGAACGGCGGCGCGCGCGTCTGGACGAACCAGACCTTCACAAAAGGGCGCACGTCGCCTGCCCGAAATCGGGCGGGGAACGGGCGCCGCCCCGCGTGTATGGACGACGTATGAAATCGAATGATCCGGCCGCTCGACAGACAGGCCTTCCGGTCAGGGAAGCCCAAACACGCGCTGGAACGCGCCGGTCACCGCATTGTGCGATGCAGCACAAATGGCCTTCAATAGCGGCCAAGTCAAGGCAAGGGCGCTGTTTCTGCGATACCCGGCCTCGCTCAGCTCTTCCAGCGCAGCACCGTCTCCTTGATCGGATTGGCGAAAGCGCGGCCCTCGGCGCGGCTTTTCAGCCATTCGCGTTTCAGCTGCTGATACCATTTGGCCTGTTTGTCGGCGTCGTCGATCCAGATCAGGGCCGGGTCGTATTTTAGCCCCTCGTTCTGCAGGTTCACCATGCCGCCGTCCTGCTTCAGGAAGGCCACGACGCCCATCCGCAGGAAGGGCTTGGCGATGCCGAACACCCAGTGGTCGGACCAGAAGATCTGGGTGATGCGGGTCTTGGTCTCGCTCACCGGCGTCAGGCAGGTCAGGGCCAGCACCTGCTTTTCGCCCACCTGGATATGCTCCCAGCGATAGCCCGGCAGGCGGAAGGTGATCTCGGTCGCGGGCGCCCCGCCCAGCACCTTGTAGAGGCGGCTGTTCGAGGACGGCGCATGGCGCACCATGGCCCAGCCGAATTCGACCGGCGCGAAGGTCTTGGCCTTCTCGTGCATCGAATGTTCGGACCGCCACCACCACTGCTGGTGCACATAAGGCCCGTGCGCGGGGTCCATCAGGCCGACGACGGCGTGGTCGATGTGGCTGTCGAAATCCATCCATTCGACCAGACGCGGCTGGCCGACGGCGCCGGGGAACTGCGGCGGCTCCTGATCCGGCTCGGACGGATTGCGGGCGTCGGCCGCCATCCAGACGAAGACCATGCCCTGGCTCTCGCGCACCGGATAGGAGCGGACCTTGATGCGGTTCGCCTCGAACGCCTGATCCTCGACCAGCGACGGAATGGCCGCGCACACCCCGTCGGGACGGAAGCGCCAGCCGTGATAGGGACACTCGATCGTCTCGCCCTCGCCCGGTTTCTCGACCAGCCGTCCGGCCGACAGCGGCGCCGCGCGGTGGGGGCAGATGTCGCGCATCCCATAGACCTCGCCCGCGCGCGTTCGCCCGATCAGGACCGGCTCGCCCATGATCTCATAGCGCTTCAGGCTGGCGACCGGCACGTCGCGCGCCAGGGCGACGAAATACCAGGCGTCGGTGATGAAGCCCTTGCCGAAAGCGGTCGGCGGGGCTTTCGCTTCGGGGGCGGTAGAGGGTGCGGGCGCGGCGTCTGCGGTCATGGTCGCCTTGTAGCAGCAGGGACCATCAACCGTCCAAAGCCCATTCCCTTCCTCAGCCGATGAATTAATCTGGCGCAAATTCTCTTTGGGAGAGACGCCTTGATCCGCACCGCCTCCACCGCCCTTTTCGGCGCCGTCCTGTTGCTGGCCGCCGCTCCCGCCGTGGCTCAGGACGGCCATGTCAACCACGCAGCCCGCGGCGCGCAGCACGCCGCCTTCACGTCCGACCGTCTCAGCGTGGTGGTCGACGGGCCCGAGGGCGCGCCCGACCTGATCCTGATCCCCGGCCTGTCATCCTCGCCCGCCGTCTGGCAGGGAACGGTCGATCACCTGAACGGGCGCTATCGCGTCCACCGCATTCACGTGGCCGGTTTCGCGGGCGCCGCAGCTCAGGCCAACGCCCAGGGCGACACGCCCCAGCCGGTCGGCGCCCCTGTGGCCGAGGAAATCGCCCGCTATATCCGCGAGCAGCATCTGAACAGGCCCTCCGTCGTCGGCCACTCCATGGGCGGGACCATGGGCATGATGCTGGCCGCCCGTCACCCCGATCTGGTCGGCCGGCTGATGGTCGTGGACATGATCCCCTTCATGGGCGCCATGTTCGGCGCGCCCGGCGCGACGGCCGAGAGCGTGACCCCCGTCGCCGATCAGATCTGGACCGCCCAGTCGACCAGCCCGCGCGAGGCCTACGTCGCCCAGGCCACCCCCGCCATCAACGGCATGATCAACACCGAAAGCCGCCGCGAAGAAGCGCTGAAGGACATGCGGGGCAGCGACCAGAAGGTCTCGGCCGCCGCCTTCCACGAACTGGTCACCACCGACCTGCGGCCCGAACTGGCCCGGATCACCGCCCCGACCGAGGTGCTCTACGTCAAGTTCAACGACGCCCGCATGACCGACGCGATCACCGACGCCATCTATCAGTCGTCGTTCGCGACCCTGCCCGGCGTCAGGCTGAAACGCATCGACGACAGCGCCCACTTCATCATGTTCGACCAGCCGGAAACCTTCTACGGCGAACTGGACGCCTTCCTGGCGCGCTAAGCCATTCTTTCGGCGAAAAGGTCGCACACGCTGCCGTGATCGAAAACGGGGGCGTTTTCGCGGGCGACGGGAACGGCTAGGGTTCGCGTCGCTGGCATAAAGGGATGTTCATGGCGCGCAACGACCGCGGACCCGACCGGAACGAGCAGGGCGGCGCAAAGCCGCGCCGAACCGTCATGGGCCGCCTGTTCTACTGGGGCGCGGTGCTGGCCGTCTGGGGCCTGATCTTCGCCGTGGTCTTTCTGGCCGTCTTTGCGCGCGACCTGCCGGACACCTCCAGCCTGTATGAGGTCGATCGCCAGCCCTCGATCACCTATCTGGACCGGTCGGGCGCCCTGATCGCGGTGCGCGGCACCCAGATGGCGCCGCCTGTCAACCTGGACGCCCTGCCCGATTACGTCCCCGCCGCCTTCGTGGCCATCGAGGATCGCCGCTTCTATCACCACCCCGGTTTCGACCCGATCGGCATGAGCCGGGCCATGGCCTCCAACCTGAGGGCCGGGCGCGTGGTCCAGGGCGGCTCGACCATCACCCAGCAGCTGGCCAAGAACCTGTTCCTGACGCCCGATCAGAACATGAAGCGCAAGGTGCAGGAACTGATCCTGGCCGTGTGGCTGGAGATGAAGTTCTCCAAGAAGGAAATCCTCGCCCTCTATCTGAACCGCGTCTATTTCGGCGCGGGGGCCTATGGCATCGAATCCGCCTCGCAACGCTATTTCGACAAGAGCGCCGACAAGCTGACGGTCGGCGAGGCCGCCCTGCTGGCGGGCCTGCTGAAGGCGCCCTCCCGCTATTCTCCGGTGTCCGAGAGCGAGCGCGCGGCCGGGCGCGCCAACGTCGTTCTGAACGAAATGGTCGAGGTCGGCGCCATCACCCCGGCGCAGCGTGAAGCCGCCGTGGCCGAGCCGGTGCGGGTGTCCAAGACCCTGGCCAGCCAGCACGCCCAATACTTCATCGACTGGCTGGACAAGCAGATCCGCGGCCTGGTCGGCGAGCCGACCGAAGACCTTGTGGTCGAGACGACGCTGGACCTGACCCTTCAGACCGACGCTGAGCGCGCCGTCCGCCGCATCTTGGACCGCGACAAGGGCAAGGGCGTCGAGCAGGCGGCCCTGGTCGCCCTGGACGGCGACGGCCGGGTGCGCGCCATGATCGGCGGCGCCTCATACGGCGACAGCCAGTTCAACCGCGCGGTGGATGCGCGGCGCCAGTCCGGCTCGGCCTGGAAGCCCTTCGTCTATCTGGCGGCGGTCGAGGCGGGCTATACGCCCGAGACGCCGGTGATCGACCAGCCCGTGACCATCGGCGGCTGGTCGCCGCGCAACTATTCCGGCCGCTTCTCCGGCCAGATGACCCTGGCTCAGGCCGTGGCCCAGTCGACCAATACGGTGGCCGCCTATGTGGCCGATCAGGTCGGACGCGACAGCGTGGCCCGCGCCGCCAAGCGGCTGGGGATCACCAGCGAGATCGGCCTTCAGCCCTCCATGGCCCTGGGCGCCGTCGAGGTCAGCCCGCTGGAAATGGCCCAGGCCTACGACGCCTTCGCCAACGGCGGCCGCCGGGTGGACGCCTATGGCATCAGCCGCATCCGCACCCCGTCCGGCCGGGTCATCTATACTCACGGGCCGTCGGAAGGCGGCCAGGCCATCAACAATCCGCCGCTCTACTACATGAACCAGATGCTGCGCGGCGTCGTCACCTCGGGCAGCGGCCGTTCGGCGGCGATCGGCGGTCGCGACATCGCCGGCAAGACCGGCACCACCTCCGATTACAAAGACGCCTGGTTCGTCGGCTATACGGGCGGCTTCGTCGCCGCCGTGTGGGTCGGCAAGGACGACAACAAGCCGATGGCCCGCATCACCGGGGGTTCGTCCCCCGCCGCCATCTGGCGCGGCTTCATGGAGGCGGCCCTGCCGCGTCTGGCCGTCCAGTCCATCCCCAACGGCCCGCCTCTGCCCGAGGGCTGGATACCGCCCGATCCCGTCGGCGACCTGATGGGCCAGGTCGAGGACCCCTACGCCACGGCCACGCCCTATGACGCCGCGCCGCCTGTGATCATCGACGGCCAGGCCCCTCAACCGGCCCAGCCGCAACAGCCCCCGGCGGCGCGCCCCGCTCCGCCGCAGACGTCCCCTGCGCCGCAGCAGGAACGCCGCCCGGACTCTCTGTTCTTCTGATTGGGCGTCGACCACCCTCTCCCACAAGGGGGAGAAGGGAAGGCGGCGCGCTCAAGCCGCGAGCGACCGCGTCGCGAGCATAGCGCGCAAAAAAAGCAGCCTATCGCGGCGCGCGCTTGGCCAGGATGCGTTGCAGGGTGCGGCGGTGCATGCCCAGACGGCGCGCCGTCTCGGACACGTTGTGGTCGCACAGCTCATAGACGCGCTGGATGTGCTCCCAGCGCACCCGGTCGGCCGACATGGGGTTTTCAGGCGGCTCGGGCGCTTCGCCGGCCGACAGCAGGGCCTTGACCACGTCGTCGGCGTCGGCGGGCTTCTGCAGATAGTCGACCGCGCCCGCCTTGACCGCCGCCACCGCCGTGGCGATGGCGCCGTAGCCGGTCAGCATGACGATGCGGGCGTCCTCGCGCCGCTCGCGGATCATCTCGACCACCTTCAGGCCGTTGCCGTCCTCCAGCCGCATGTCCAGGACCGCGAAGGCCGGGACCGACTGGCGCAGGGCGTCGTGGGCCTCGGCCACGGAACCGGCGACGGTGACGGCGAACCCGCGCGATTCCAGCGCCCGGCCCAGCCGGGTGCGCAACGCCTGATCGTCGTCCAGCAGCAGCAGGGACTTGTCGTTGAGGGCGGCGATCTGGGTCTCGAGTTCGGACATAAATTTCTCCTGCGGTTTCAGGTCGTGCGTCAGCGACGCAGGGTCAAGAGCCAAGCTCGCAACTGCGACATCAGGTTCCGCCGCCATCCATCGCCGAGGCGGTGACTTCCAGCGCCTGACGCGCCCAGCGGACGGAAACGAGGGCGCCGCCCGGCTGGCCCTTGGCGGGGGTGCCCGCGCCGACCGAGACCTTGGCCCCCGTCCGTTCCAGCAGGGTGCGGGCGATGAAGAAGCCCAGTCCCATCCCGCCCTGGCTGGGGGCGATGGGGGCGGTGACCGGCGGCGGCGGCGCGCGTCGTCCCCGCCGCGCGGGGCTGGACGCCGAGGCGATCTGGGCCGCCAGGGCGCGGCGGGCCTTGGCCTGCGGACGGCTGGTCACATAGGGCTCGCCCAGACGCGGCAGGATTTCAGAGGCGAAGCCGGGGCCGTCGTCGACGATGTCGATCTCGATCCATCCGGCGTCGACCACGGCGGTCAGCTGGACCCGCGCGGTGGCGAAGTCGGCGGCGTTCTCGACCAGCGTGGACAGGCCGTGGACGATCTCAGGCAGGCGGCGCACGCGCGGCGCGGCCTGTCCCGGCGGGACCTTCAGGCTGATGTCGAAATCCAGATCGAAGCCGCGATGCGGCTGGGCCACCTCTTCCAGCAGAGCCTTCAGATCGATGTCGGCGAACAGGGCGTCGCCGTCCTCGGGCTGGGCCGACAGCTGCTTCAGGATGGCGCGGCAGCGCTCGGCCTGTTGCAGGATCAGGCCGGCGTCCTCGGCGGCGGGGCTGTCGGCGGGGGCGTCGCGCAACATCTCCTTGGCGACGACCTGTATGGTGGCCAGCGGCGTGCCCAGCTCATGAGCGGCGGCGGCGGCCAGACCGCCCAGGGCCGCCAGCCTCTGCTCGCGCTGCAGAACGTCCTGCGTCGTCGCCAGGGCCAGTTCCAGTTTGTCTGCGTCGGCGGCCACCTTCCAGGCGTAGCCGGCGGTGAACAGCACCCCGGTCACCAGCGCCAGCCCCAGCCCCAGACGATAGAGGCCCGGCAGCTCCAGATGCTCATGCAGGCGCCACGGCAGGGGCAGGGACCAGGAGAACAGGAAGCCCACGGCGATCAGCGCCATCACGCCCAGAATGACCGCCTGCCGCGCGGGCAGGGCCGCCGCCGCGATCGTCACCGGCGCGACCAGCAGCAGGCAGAAGGGGTTGGCCAATCCCCCCGTCAGGGCCAACAAAGTCGCCAGCTGCAGGATGTCGAAGCCCAGCTGGGCGGCGGTTCGCGGCCCATCCGGCAGGCTGCCGTCGATCCGCCGCGCCCGCGCCATGGTGGCCAGGTTCATCGCCACGCCCGCGCCGATCACCGTCAGGCACTCCCATAACGGCAGGGGAAAGTGCAGGGCGAAATAGGCGGTCAGGATGGCGCAGGTCTGGCCGATCACCGCCAGCCAGCGCAGCACGATCAGGGTGCGCAGCGACAGACCGCGCCCGCGCCGGGGCAGTTCGGGCAGACCGGCCAACTCGCCGCCCGCCTGGGCCAGGAGGTGCGGGGGGGCGTGCGGCGGTATGGGGGCTTCTGTCTGGCTCACCCCTCTTCTATAGACCGGGCGAAGGTCGGCTGCACTACGCCCTGTGTCGCGCCGTGTGTCGCGGCCGCCCGATGATCCGCTTCGTTCCCCTCCAAGGAGAGGCCATGCCCCGCCGTCCCGTCATCCTGTTCGCCGCCGCCTGCGCGGTCATCGCCCTGGCGCTGGGCCTGATCACCATGGTGGTGGTCGGCGGTCGTCAACA
Organism: Brevundimonas diminuta 470-4; assembly: GCA_000318405.1. Taxonomy (GTDB): domain Bacteria; phylum Pseudomonadota; class Alphaproteobacteria; order Caulobacterales; family Caulobacteraceae; genus Brevundimonas; species Brevundimonas diminuta_B. The sequence continues at coordinate 39,006 of KB291746.1, forward strand.
GGCGGCCCCGACGACGGATGCGGCCACCGGCCAGCCTCTGGTCGGCGGCCCCTTCACCCTGACCAATCAGGACGGGCAGGCGGTCACGGAAAAGATTCTTGAAGGCAAATGGAGCCTGGTCTTCTTCGGCTTCACCTACTGCCCCGACTACTGCCCGACCACGCTGGGCGTGCTGAACGCCGTGCAGGAACGGATGGGCGACAAGGCCAAGGACCTGCAGATCGTCTTCATCAGCATCGACCCCGAGCGCGACACCCCGCAGATGCTGAAGGACTATCTGTCCTCGGACGGGTTCCCCGACGACGTCATCGGTCTGACCGGCACGCCGGAACAGGTGGCCCAGGTCGCTAGGGAATACCGCGCCTTCTATCAAAAAGTCGGCGAGGGCGAAGGCTACACCATGAACCACGGCCTAACCGTCTATCTGATGGGGCCGGACGGCAAGTTCCGCAGCGCCGTCGCCCACGATCTGGGACCCAGCCGCACCGTGACCCTGATCGAAAACGCGATGGAGAAGGGCTGATCACCTTTGCCTGAACGCGGCGCGGCGGTCTTTTTTGCACCGCATCATCCTGTATGATCGCCGTTCCGCATCGGCGGGGGCCGCAGTCGGGGTTTCATGCTCTACGCTTTTCATGAGCTCGCCTATCATTCGGCGACTCCGTTCCGGATCGGGGCCCAGATGGCCCGCCAGTTCTGGACCTCTCCGCTCAATCCGGCGTCGGACACGGCGATCGGCCGCACCGCCTATGCCGCCGCCGAGGTGTTCGAAAGCCTGACGCGCCGATACGGCAAGCCCGACTGGGGCCTTGAGACGATCGAGATCGACGGCAAGCCCGTCCGCACGACCGAGCAGGTGGTCTGGTCCTCGCCCTGGTGCCGTCTGGTGCGGTTCGCCCGCAACATCGGCGATCTGAAACGTGCGGGCCGACCCGCCGCCGCGCCCGCCGTGGTGATCGTGGCGCCGCTGTCGGGCCACTACGCCACCCTGCTGCGCGGCACGGTCGAGACCTTCCTCCAAGACCACGACGTCTATGTCACCGACTGGGCCAACGCCCGTCAGGTGCCGATGCTGGAAGGGCGCTTCGACTTCAACGACTACATCGATCATGTGCGCGACATGCTGGCGGCCGTCGGCCCGCGCGCCCATGTCGTCGGCGTCTGCCAGCCGGGACCGCCGGTGCTGGCCGCCTGCGCCGTGATGGCGGCCGAGGACGACCCGAACCGCCCCGCCTCCATGACCTTCATGGGCTCGCCCATCGACGCCCGCCTGTCGCCGACGGTCACGAACCAGCTGGCCGAGGAAAAGCCCTTCACCTGGTTCAAGTCGAACATGATCCACACCGTGCCCCTGCCCTATCCGGGCGTCGGGCGGCGGGTCTATCCGGGCTTCGTCCAGCTCTACAGCTTCATGTCGATGAACGAGGACAAGCACGTCGACGCCCACCGGCGCTACTTCAACGATCTGGTGGCGGGCGATGGCGACGGCGTGGAAAAGCACGAACAGTTCTACGACGAATATCTGTCGGTGCTGGACCTGACCGAGGAGTTCTATCTCCAGACCATCGACATCGTCTTCCAGCAGCACCTGCTGCCGCGCGGCCTGCTTGAGCATCGCGGCCGGACGGTCGATCTGAGCGCGATCAAGGACATCGGCCTGGCCACCATCGAGGGCGAGATGGACGACATCTCCGGCGTCGGCCAGACCCAGGCGGCGCACGGCCTGACGCCCAACATCCCCGACGACCGGCGCCTGCTCTACGTCCAGCCCAAGGTCGGCCACTACGGCGTCTTCAACGGCCGCCGTTTCCGCGAGGAGATCTATCCCCGCGTGCGCGATTTCATCGCCAGTAATGAAGCGATCAGTGTCGTACCGGAACGGTCAGCGTCTGCCGCTTGAGGGCGGCGGCGCCCTGAGGCTGTCGGTCAATCCGCGCGCGCGTCGGCTGTCGATCCGCATCGACGCCCGCGCCGGCGAGGCCGTGGCCGTGGCGCCCAGCGAGCGGCGTCTGGGCGAGGTCGTGGCCTTCGCCCGCACCAAGGCCGGATGGATCGCCGAACGGCTGGCCGCACGGGCCGAGACCCTGGCGTTTGAACCGGGCGCTGTCGTCACCTGGCTGGGTCATCCGCTGCGGCTGGAGGCGAGCGGCGGCGCGGGCGCCGCGCGCCTGATCGAAACGGATGAGGGCCCGGTGCTGCGTTCCGGCGGCGAGGGCGAGGCCTTTTCCCGCCGCATCGAGAACTGGTTCCGCCGCGCCGCGCGCGACTTCCTGACCGAGCGCACGCAGGTCTACCTGAAGGCCCTCGGACAGGCGCCGGTGAAGGTGTCGATCGTCGACACCCGCTCGCGCTGGGGCTCCTGCAGCCCGCATAACCGTTCGATCCGCTATTCCTGGCGCGTCGTCATGGCCCCGCCCGCGGTGGCCGACTATCTCGCCGCGCACGAAGTGGCCCACCTGGTCCACGCCGACCACAGCCCAGCCTATTGGTCGGTCGTCGCCCGCCTGATCGGCGACCACCGGCCGCACCGCCGCTGGCTGCGCGAGCATGGCGCATCCCTGCATGCGGTCGGCGGATAGGCGCCTACTCGCGCATCGCCCTCAAGGCGCCCAGACGGGCGAAGGCCAGGGTCAGGGCCTTGCGGCGCGCGGGCGCCAGGGGCGTGGCGGGCGCGTCGCGCACCACCGCCCCGCCGAAGCCGTCAGCGACGATCAGGCCCGGTTCGTCCGGCAGGACGCCGTCTGGAAACTCCGGCGCCACGGCGAAATAGAAGGCGTCGCAGAAGGGGCCGTACTCCTGCCATTTGCGGTCCACGCGATAGTCGTCGACGCCCGACTTCACCTCGCAGATGACGATGTCGCCCTTGGGCCCCAGGGCCATGACGTCCGCGCGCCGCCCGTTTGGCAGGCAGACCTCAAGCAGGGGCGCATAGCCCATGTCGACCAGCAACCGCGCCGCGCCCCGCGTGACGGACAGGGTCGTTTCGGGGCGGCTGAAAACCAGTTCGAGGTGAAGCGCGGCGGCGGCCATGCGCCTTTATGTTCCCCTTGCGTTCCTACCGCAAGCGCTGCCGGTTCGCCCGCCACTGCTCGCGCGTCTGGCCCCACAGATTGACCTTGTGCTCGTGGAACGGCGGCGGGATCGCACCCGGCCCGCGATTGGTCGAGCCCAGCCGCTCGGCCAGCTTCTCCGAGGCGCGGTTGTCCGGGTCGATGCAGTGGATGACGTCGGCCCATTCCAGCACGTCGAAGGCGTAGTCCATGGTCGCCGCAGCCGCCTCGAGCGCATAGCCATTGCCCGTGGCGTCGCGATGCAGGCTCCAGCCGCCCTCCCGGCCCGGCCAGCCATAAGGATGCAGCGGCCCGATCCGGCCCATCCACAGGCCGGTCGCCTTCTCGATGACCGAGAACATGCCTTCACCCTGCAGCGCCCACATGCCCGCCACCGAGGCCATGGCGCGCCAGACCTCATGCCTGGACTGCACCCCGCCGATGAAGCGGGTCGTCTCAGGGTCGCTCATGAAGTCGGCCCAGCGGGGGAAGTCTTCCAGCGTCGGCGGGCGCAGGAACAGGCGCTCGGTTTCCAGCGTGGGGCCGAGGGGAGAAGTCGGGAGATCGATCACAACAGATACTCGCGTTCCAGGGTGTAGACGCTGCCGTCCCCGGTCAGGACGCTGGAATAGAGACCGAAGCGATCCACGCGGATCGGCGGCGACTTCAGCAGATTGTGCCCGGCGATCCAGGCGCCGATGCGGTCCGGATTCGCCTGGGGCTTCAGATAGGCCAGGGTGACGTGCGGCCGGTATTCGCGCTTTTCCGGCGGAACGCCCGCGCGCTCGCCCGCCGACCGGCAACGTCCGGCCAGGACGTTCAGCGGTTCCGACCGCTCCAGCCCGGCCCACAGGGTGTGGCTGCGGTGGGCGTCGCCGAAGGCGCCGACGCCGTTCAGGGTGATCTCGAACGGCCCTCCGCCCTCTGCGCGGGTGAGTTCAGAGGCCAGATCGTCGGCCGTGCGCTCTGTCGCCTCGCCGTAGAAGGCCAGGGTGACATGCAGGGCGTCCAGCGGCCGCCAGCGGGCGCCAGGCAGGCCCGACTGACGCCGCGCCAGGGTCTCGGCGACGTCGTCGGGAATGGCGATGGCGGTGAACAGACGTAACATGCGACCCTTGGTAGCGGGCGGAACCGGCGGCCGGAAGTCCGGTTTTTCTTGCATGGACGCCCCCGCGTCCCGATATTTACGCCAAAGGTCGGGACCTTCCCGGCCGAATGGGAGACTTCTTTCGCGATGAGCGACTTCAACAACGGCTATGCGCGCCCGCTTCCGCAGTCGGCGGACATGTCCGTCGACGCCGGTCTGCGCGCCTTCATGCTGGGCGTCTACAACAAGCTGGCGATCGGCCTGGTCGTCGCGGGCGTCCTGGCCTACGTCACCGGCAACGTCCCGGCGGTGCAGCAGCTGCTGTTCGCCCGCATGCCGGACGGCCGCATCGGCCTGACCATGCTGGGCATGATCATCCAGTTCTCGCCGCTGGTCATGCTGTTCGGCTCCATGTTCTTCATGAAGAACCCGACGGCCAAGGGCGTGAACATGCTCTACTGGGCCGTGGTCGCCACCATCGGCGCCGGTCTGGGCGTGCTGTTCCTGCGCTATACGGGCGGTTCGCTGGCCTCGACCTTCTTCGTCACCGCCGCCGCCTTCGCGGGTCTGAGCCTGGTCGGCTACACGACCAAGAAGGACCTCAGCGGCATGGGCACCTTCCTGATCATGGCCCTGATCGGCCTGATCCTGGCCATGCTGGTCAACGCCTTCCTGGTGAAGTCGGGCATGTTCGGCCTGGTGATCTCGGGTCTGGGCGTGCTGATCTTCTCGGGCCTGATCGCCTATGACACCCAGCGTCTGAAGATGACCTACTACGCCCTCGGCGGCGACAAGAACGCCATGGGCGTGGCCACGGGCTTCGGCGCCCTGAGCCTGTTCATCAACTTCATCAACCTGTTCCAGTTCCTGCTCGCCTTCATGGGCGGCCGCGAATAGGAATTTTTGAGTGCGCTATGGCCGCGACGCGGTCACGGCCGACTTGAGCGCTGGCCTCAAGCAGCCCGAAGGGCGATAGGCCAAGAAAAACGAGGCTCCGACGGCGACGTCGGAGCCTTTTTCTTATGTTGCCTAGCTCGTCGCCCTACTCCACCACCGTGAACTTGCGGCTGTCGAACACGCGCAGCACCTGGGCCAGGTCACGGCCGCGCTTCAGCACATGGCCGCCCTCGCCGATCACGGCCCACTGGCCCTGTTTCAGGCGCAGGGCCGGGCGTTTCTCGATGCGATAGACCGGGGCGTCGCCGTGGCGGCGGAAGACGGCGAACTCGGCATGCTCCCTGCCCCCGGCCATGGCGTAGTCGCGCCATTCGCCCGCCGCCACCATCCGCCCATAGACCCGCAGCATCTGGTCCAGTTCGCGGCGGTCGAAGAAGACAGGCCCGGCCGGGGAAGGCCCCTGCGGCTGTGCGTTCGAACTGTCGGCGTCGAAGCTCATGACTTCAACTTAGGCCGCTGGCGGATAAACGCCAGCGTCAGCACTCACTTGTCACCCGCCGCGCGCCCGTCCAAAAGGCGGATCAAGTTTAGATACGGAGACGAACCATGGCGACGAGCGAAGGCTGGGACATGCCCACCGGCGAACTCATGAAGGGCAAGAAGGGCCTGATCATGGGGGTGGCCAACTCCAACTCCATCGCCTGGGGCATCGCCTCGCAGCTGGCCGCCCAGGGCGCCGAACTGGCCTTCACCTATCTGGGCGAAGGGCTTGAGCGCCGCGTACGCCCGCTGGCCGAAAGCGTCGGCGCCAAGCTGCTGATCCAGGCCGACGTCACCGACGACGCCTCGATGGACGCCGCCTTCGCCGAGCTGGAAAAGGAATTCGGCACGATCGACTTCGTCGTCCACTCGGTCGCCTTCGCCAACAAGGACGAGCTGAAGGGCTCCTTCGTCGACAACACCACCCGCGACAGCTTCCTGCTGGCCATGAACATCTCGGCCTTCAGCTTCGTCGACGTGGCCAAGCGTTCGGCGAAACTGATGCCGAACGGCGGCTCGATGATCACCCTGACCTACCTCGGGTCTGAGCGGGTCATCCCGAATTACAACACCATGGGCGTAGCCAAGGCCGCGCTGGAAGCCGCCACCCGCTACATCGCGCGCGACCTGGGGCCCAAGGGCATCCGCGTCAACGCCATCAGCGCGGGCGCCATGCGCACCCTGTCGCTGGCGGGCATCGCGGGCGGACGCGGCCTGCACTCCAAGTCGGCCCAGTTCTCCCTGATCAAGGAAGAAACCTCGATGGAAGGCGTCGCCGGCGCCGCCCTGTGGCTGTGCTCGGACCTGGGCCGCTCGACCACGGGCGAGGTCGTCCATGTCGACGCCGGTTTCCACGCCGTCGGCCTGCCGGACGACATGGAGGGCTGAGCCCCCGACTTCATGCGAACACAGAGGGCCTCCGGGCGAACCGGCGGCCCTTTTTCGTTTCCCAATACCGCTCATCCCGGCGTCCGCCGGGATGAGCGGAAGAGGATATGTTTCCGCTTTCAGGCGTCCCTCTACCGGCCTAGCTTGGGCGCATGAGTTCCGCGCGCCTGCCTCCTCCCGCCAGCTTTTCCGCCGCCGCCGTGGCGACCGTCGTCGGCTTCGGCGGCACGGTCGCCCTGATCGTTCAGGCGGGGCAGGCGATGGGCGCGTCGCCCGGCCAGATCATCTCCATGGTCACCGCCCTGTGTCTGGGCATAGGCCTGCCCGGCGCGGTGCTGAGCTGGCGACTGAAGATGCCGGTGGTGCTGGCCTGGTCGACGCCGGGGGCGGCCCTGCTGGCGGCCTCGACGCTGGGCCTCGGCTGGTCGACGGCCGTGGGCGCCTTCGTCATCGCCGGGCTGATGATGGTGCTGACCGGGCTGGTCCCGGCGCTGGGACGGCTGGCCGAGCGCATACCCGCCGCCGTCGCCTCGGCCATGCTGGCAGGGGTGCTGCTGCCCTTCTGCCTCAAGCTGTTCCTGGTGTTCCCGACCGATCTGATGCTGGCCGCAGGCCTGCTGCTGGTCTTTCTGGTCATGCGTCGGCTGGCGCCCGCCTGGTCCCTGCCCGCCGTTCTGGTCGCCGCCTTCGCCGTTCTGGCCGTGCGCGGTCAGGTCGCCCTGCCCGAGGGATCCGGCCTGTTCGGCGATCTGTCGCCCGTCATGCCCGCCTTCGACTGGAAGGCGGCGGTCAGTCTGGCCGTGCCGCTGTATCTGGTGACGCTGGCGTCGCAGAACCTGCCCGGTCTGGTGGTGCTGAGGGCCGCTGGCTACGCCCCGCCCGCCGGAAAGCTGATCTTCTGGGGCGGGCTGACCAGCACGCTTCTGGCCCCCTTCGGCGCGCACGGCGTCAATCTGGCCGCCATCACCGCGGCCATCTGCACCGGGCCTGACGCCCACCCCGACGCCGCCAGACGCTGGACCGTGGGGGTGATCTACGGCCTGTTCTATCTGGTCGTCGCCCTGTTCGCGGCGCCGCTGGCCGGGCTGTTCATCGCCATGCCGACCGGGGCGCTGGCCGCCATCACCGGCCTGGCGCTGATCGCGCCCCTGACCGGATCGCTGGGCGCCATGATGGGCGAGGTCAAGGATCGCGAGGCCGCCATCCTGACCTTCGCCGCCACGGCGTCGGGCGTGGCCCTGTTCGGCGTCGGCTCGGCCTTCTGGGGGCTGGCCGTCGGCTTTCTGGCGCTGGCGGCGCGGCGCTGGATTCCGGCCCGCGCCTGACGCCTTACCGCGTTTTACGCTTTGCCTCTTTACGACCCAAGCGGGACCGTGACAGCTTCATCACCCGGCCGATGGTCGGCCGTCAGAGCGAGGCGATCATGGCGCACAAGTTCGAAGTCTATAAGGACAAGGCTGGCGAGTACCGCGTGCGGTTCAAATACAACTCCGAGATCATCTTCTCCACCGAGGGCTATTCCGACAAGTCGGGCGCCAAGCGCGCCATCGAGTCGATCAAGAAATTCGTGCCGGACGCCCCGACCGAAGAAATCTGAGCCTGCGCGGGGGCGAGGCGCATCGCCCGCCCCCGCAACCCTCGCCTTACGGCCGCGCCGGAATGTTCAAGCCCCGCTGCACGGCAGGGCGGGCCAGGCCGCGCGCCAGCCAGGCCGCGACGTGCGTGAAGTCGTCGTAGCCGACCAGTTCGCCCGCGTCATAATGTTCGACCAGATTGCGCACCCAGCCCAGAATGGCGATGTCGGCGATGGTGTAGTCGTCGCCCATGATCCACTGACGATCCTTCAGCCGCCCTTCCAGCACGCCCAGCAGGCGTCGAGATTCGGCCACGTAGCGATCGCGCGGGCGTTTGTCCTCGAAGGCGCTGCCCGCGTATTTGTGGAAGAAGCCGACCTGACCGAACATCGGGCCGATGGCCGCCATCTGGAAGAAGACCCACTGCAGGGTTTCATAGCGCGCCGCCGGATCGGTCGGCAGGAAGCGCCCGGACTTCTCCGCCAGATAGACCAGGATGGCCCCGGATTCGAACAGGGGCAGAGGCTTCCCGCCCGGTCCGTCGGGGTCGATGATGGCGGGGATCTTGCCGTTGGGATTCAGCGACAGGAACTCAGGCGTCCAGGTCTCATCCTTGCTGATGTCGACCAGATGGACCTCATAGGGCAGGCCCAACTCCTCCAGCATGATCGAGACCTTGACCCCGTTGGGAGTCGGCAGGGAATAGAGCTGAAGCCGGTCCGGATGCTGCGGCGGAAACTGGCGGGTGACGGGAAAGGCGGACAGATCGGCCATGGAGCGCTCCAACAAGAGGGGTCCCGCTCATGTTGGAGGCGTCGCCGCCATCCGCAACCGGTTGTGCGGCGAATGTCCGCGCGTCAGTCTTCGTCGCGGTCGCTGACTTCGGTCGGGCGGACAATACGCAGCCAACCGTCGTTGATGTGCAGCTCCGGCGCCGCCTCGCGGGTGAAGGGCAGATACCAGGTCGGACCGCCTTCGGCCGGGGCGATCTCCAGCATGTCGTCGGCGCCGAAGTTCTGGACCGACTTGACCCTGCCCAGCACGACATCGGCCGGATCGCGCCCCTCCAGCCCGATCAGATCGGTCAGGTAGAACTCGTCTTCGTCAGGCTCAGGCAGGGCGTCGCGGGTGACGAACAGCTTCTGACCGCGCCGAGCGTCGGCCTCTTCCTTGGTCGCGATCTCCTTGACGCGCGCCACCACGCCCGCCTTGTCCGGCCGCGCGGAAATCAGCGTCAGCACCGGCTTGCCGTCGGCGCCCAGCAGCGGCGAATAGACCATCAGGGCCATGGCGTCGGCGGTATAGGCGCTGATCCGCACCTCGCCCTTCACGCCGAAGGCGCCGCCGATCTGGCCGACCAGGATCAGTCTGTCTTCGCTGTTCATGGCCGGGCTCCGTTTGCCGATGCGAGGGGTCCAGATAGCAGAAAAGCAGCGCCCCGAAAGGACGCTGCTTTCCCGTTTCAACCGGCCGAGACCGGATGAAGAGGTAAGGCTCAGGCCTGCTCTTCGGTCGCTTCAGCAGCGGCTTCAGCGGCCGGGGCTTCTTCAGCCGGAGCCTCTTCGGCCGGCGCAGCAGCGGCGGCGGCGGCGGCCTCAGCGGCCTCGGCCTTGGCGGCGGCTTCGGCTTCCAGGCGGTCGGCTTCGCGCTGGGCGCGCTCGGCGGCGCGTTCCTGGGCCTTCTTGCCCGGCTCGGCCTTCTTCGGGTTGTTGCCCTGGACCCACTGGACCTTGCCGGCCAGCGCTTCGTCCTGGCTCTGGCTGATGAAGCGGGCGACGCGGTCGGTCGGCTGGGCGCCCTTGGCGAGCCATTCGGCGATGCGATCGGCCTTCAGGACGATGCGCGGGGTGGCGCTGTCCTTCGGCAGCATCGGGTTGTAGCTGCCGACGCGCTCGATGAACTTGCCGTCGCGCGGGGCGTGCGAGTCGGCGATGACGATGTGGTAGTAGGGGCGCTTCTTGGCGCCGCCGCGGGACAGACGAATCTTCAGCATTTTCAGTCTCTTTCTAGGCGTTAATTCTTTTTGGGGAAGCCCGGCAGACCCGGAAGGCCCCCCGGAAGTTGTCCGCCGCCCCCGAGAGGGTTTCCAAGACCGGCGAGGCGGTCCTGAATGGCTTTCATTTCATCGGCCGAGGGTTCCGGCATCTTGCCGCCGCCCAGCGCCTTCAGGCGGTTCATGTCCGGACCGCCGCCGCCCATGCCCGGCAGGCCGCCCATCATGGAGGCCATCTTCTGCAGGTTCTTGCCGCCGCCCTTGGACAGCGACTTGACCATGTCGGCCATCTGCCGGTGCTGTTTCAGCAGGCGGTTGATGTCCTGAACCTCGACGCCGGCGCCCTTGGCCACGCGCTTCTTGCGGCTGGCGTTCAGCAGGTCGGGCTTTTTGCGCTCGGCCTTGGTCATGGAGTTGATGACGGCCAGCTGGCGGTCGATCATCTTGTCCGAGACGTTGTTCTCGGCCATCTGGTTCTTCAGCTTGGCCACGCCGGGCAGCAGGCCCATGATGCCCTGAAGACCGCCCATCTTCTTCATCTGGTTCAGCTGACCGGCCAGGTCGTCCAGATCGAACTGGCCTTTGGCCAGCTTGCGGGCCATCTTCTCGGCCTTGGCCTGGTCCAGCTCGCCTGCGGCCTTCTCGACCAGGGCGACGATGTCGCCCTGACCCAGGATGCGGCCGGCGACGCGGCGGGCGTCGAAGACGTCCAGCGCATCGACCTTTTCGCCCGCGCCCAGATATTTGATCGGCAGGCCGGTGACGGCGCGCATCGACAGCATGGCGCCGCCGCGCCCGTCGCCGTCGGCGCGGGTCAGGATCAGGCCGGTCAACGGCAGGCGCTCGTGGAAGGCGGCGGCGGTGCGCACCGCGTCCTGACCCGTCAGGCTGTCGGCGACCAGCAGGGTCTCGACCGGCTTGGCGATCTCAGCAACCTCGGCCACCTCATTCATCAGCCCTTCGTCCAGGGTGATGCGGCCGGCGGTGTCGAGGATCAGGACGTCGAAGCCCTGAAGCTTGGCCGACTGAAGCGCGCGGCGGGTGATCTGGACCGCGCTCTCGCCCGCCACGATGGGCAGGGTCGCGACCTCGATCTGCTGGCCCAAGGTAGCCAACTGTTCCATGGCCGCCGGACGACGCGTGTCCAGCGAGGCCATCATGACCTTCTTCTTGTCGAACTTCGACAGACGCAGGGCCAGCTTGGCCGAAGTCGTCGTCTTGCCCGAGCCCTGCAGACCGGCCATCAGCACGACGGCGGGCGGGGTCGCATTGGTGTTCAGCGGAACCGGCTCTTCGCCGCCCAGCATGTCGACCAGGCCGTCATAGACGATCTTGATGACCTGATCGGCGGGCTTGACCGCGCGGATGACTTCCTCGCCGGTCGCGGCCGTCTTGGCGCGGGCGATGAAGTCCTTGACCACCGGCAGGGCGACGTCGGCCTCGAGCAGGGCGACGCGAACCTCGCGCAGGGCCTCCTCGACATCCTTTTCGGACAGGGCGCCGCGGCCGGTGATCCGGTCGAATACGCCTGTCAGCCGCTCGTTCAGAGCCTCGAACATTCAAACCCTTTCATGCGCCTGGGCCTTGGCCTCCGTGAGCAGCGCCCATAGGCGGGCGACCTCTGCGAACGATCACGTCGACAGAGGCCCTCTCCGGGCTCATCCACTCTGTGAAGCGCGCTACCGGCCTTCGGCCTGCTTGAGCGCGTGCTCAAGTAGCGCGAAGCGCGATAGCACAACCCAGAATGGGGTCGTCCCGGTGGAGGCGCAGGTTCAATTGCGCCGGAAGTCGCGGCTTATGGCGGAAAAGCAAGGCGATGTCGACTCCGTTTCTCCGCCGAAACGCCACCATACAAAGGGTTTGCGCGTTGCAGCATGGACTGGCGCGCTCGGATTCCGCTGATACGGTTCCGCTTCCGGCCTCCCCGCGGAGAGACATCCATGACCCAGACTTCCGAATTTCCTCACGACCGCCTCCGCGCGGAGGTCCGGCTTCTGGGCGCCTTGCTGGGCGAGGTGATCCGCGACGAGGGCGGCCAGGCTCTCTACGACCGCATCGAAGCGGTGCGCCAGGCGTCGGTCGCCTATCACCGCGACCCGGCCTCGGACGACGCCTCGGAGCTGGAGCGGCTGCTGGGCGAGCTGTCTCTGGATCAGGCCATCGGCCTGACGCACGGTTTCGCCGCCTTCTCCCTGCTGGCCAATGTCGCCGAGGACCGGGCGGGCAAGCGCCGCGCCCAGGCTCAGGCCGAGGCGGGCGAACGGGCCGACACCCCCGAAGGCGTGCTGAAACGACTGGCCGAGGCGGGCGTCGACAGGAGCGCGGTGCGCGACCTGCTGGCTCAGGCCCTGATCTCGCCGGTGCTGACCGCCCATCCATCCGAGGTGCGCCGCAAGAGCGTCATCGACCGCACCACGGCGGTCGGCGAGCTGCTGGACGGGTGCGACCGCGACGGGATCGCCTGCGACGCCGAGACCCTGAAGGCGGCTCTGCGCCGCCAGATCGTCATCCTGTGGGCCACGCGGCTGACGCGGGCCTCGGCCCTGGTGGTGCAGGACGAGATCGACACCGTGGTCGACTGGCTGCAGCGCATCTTCCTGCACGTCGCCCCGGCCCAGCTGGCCGAGTGGCGCAAGCTGCTGGAGGCGCCCGACCTGGCGCCCTTCGTGCGCATCGGCTCCTGGGTCGGCGGCGACCGCGACGGCAATCCCAATGTCGACGCCTCGACCCTGCGCGCCGCCTTCCGCAGCCAGGCCCGCGCCGCGATAGGCTTCTATCTGGACGAGGTGCACGCCCTGGGCGCCGAGCTCAGCCTGTCCATCGACCTGACCCGGGTCACGCCCGAACTGGCCGCCCTGGCGCAAGGATCAGGCGACGCCTCCATCCAGCGCGCGGACGAACCCTATCGCCGGGCGCTCAGCCAGATCTACGCCCGCCTGTCGGCCGCCTATCCGGCCCTGACCGGCGAGCCGACGCCGCGCCCCGCCCGCTTCGAAGCCCCGGCCTATGACGGCCCCGACGCCTTCCGCGCCGATCTGAACATCCTGCATGACAGTCTGGTGCGGACCCACGGCGCCGTCTTCGCCGACGACCGGCTGGCGCGACTGATCACGGCGGCGGACGTGTTCGGCTTCCACATGGCGACGCTGGACCTGCGCCAGAACTCGGACGTGCATGAGCGCGTGGTCGCCGACCTGCTGAAGGTCGCGGGCGTCTGCCCCGACTACGCCGCCCTGGACGAGGCCGAACGGCTGGCCGTGCTGGCGCGCGAACTGGCCGGGCCCCGCCCCCTCTTCTCTCCGTATGCGGACTATGCCCCCGAGACGCTGAAGGAGCGCGCCATCCTTCAGGCCGCCGCCGAGGCCCTTTCGACCTTCGGCCCGCAGGCGATCCGCACCCATATCGTATCCAAGACCGACGCGGCTTCGGACATGCTGGAGGTCTATCTGCTGCTCAAGGAGGTCGGCCTCTACGACCCGAGCGCCCCCGGCGCCTGCCCCATTCAGGCCGCGCCCCTGTTCGAGACCATCGACGACCTGCGCGCCGCCCGCGCCACGCTGGAGCGCGTCCTGTCCGAGCCCTCGGCCCGCGCCGTAGCCGAGACGCGCGGGGTGCAGGAGGTGATGATCGGCTATTCCGACAGCAACAAGGACGGCTCCTACCTGACCTCGGGGTGGGAGCTGCACGAGACCTCGCGCGCCCTGCTGGAGGTCACGCGCGCGGCGGGCGTGCGGCTGCAACTGTTCCACGGCCGGGGCGGCGCCGTCGGGCGCGGCGGCGGCTCAGCCTTCTCCGCAGTGCTGGGCCAGCCCGCCGGGACCGTCGCGGGCCGCATCCGCGTCACCGAACAGGGCGAGGTCATCGCCAATAAATACGGCGAGCCGGAGGTAGCCCAGCGCAACCTCGACGCCCTGACCTGCGGGACCCTGCTGGCCTCTCTCGGACCGCAGTCCGACGCGGGTTACAGCGCCCGGCACGGCGAGACGGCCGCGCGCCTGTCGGCCGCCTCGATGAAGGCCTATCGCGCCCTGGTTTATGAGACGCCCGGCTTCGTCGACTATTTCCGGGCCGCCACGCCCATCGCCGAGATCGCCGACCTGAAGATCGGCTCGCGCCCGGCCAGCCGCACCGCCTCCCCCGCCATCGAGGACCTGCGCGCCATTCCCTGGGTGTTCAGCTGGTCGCAGTCGCGGGTCATGCTGCCCGGCTGGTTCGGCTTCGGCTCGGCGGTTCAGGGCGAAGATCCCGCCGAGCTGCGCGCCATGGCCGAGACCTGGCCCTTCTTCCGCACCGTGGTGCAGAACATGGAGATGGTGATGGCCAAGGCCGATATGGCCATCGCCCGCCGCTACGCCGGGCTGGTCCCGGACGCGGCGCTGGCCGAACGCATCTATGACGCGATCCGCGCCGAATGGAACCGCACCGTCGCCGCCGTCCTGTCGATCACCGGCCAGGACGCCCTGCTGGGCGGCCAGCCCGAACTGGATCGGCTGATCCGCCAGCGGATGCCCTATGTCGAGCCGCTGAACCACGTGCAGATCGAGCTGATCCGCCGCCGCCGGGCGGGCGACGACGACCCGCGCGTCAGCAACGGCATCCTTCTGGCCATCAACGGCGTGGCGGCGGGCCTCAGGAACAGCGGCTGAAACCAAGGCGGCCTTGCGGCCCTCATATGACGCGCAGGTAAGGTGACCCATTCTTATCCCAGCGTCGCAAATCCGCCCTTGAACGAACTCCGTTCCGCTTGAAACGCCGCGTGATCTCCCACCCGTCGTCGCCACAGCGCGACCTTAAAAAGGGGGGAAGCCCATGCTCAGGATCCTTTGTTCAGCCGCCGTTCTTCTGGCGTCCGCAGGCGCCGCCTCGGCGGACACCCGCCACGCCATCGACATCCGCAACCTGGCTTCGCCGGAGGGGGCAGAAGCCTTCGACCGCGATGTCACGCGCGCCGCCCGCCGCCTTTGCCATCGATACATCGGCGTCGCCCGCGTCCGCTGCTTGAACGACGTGCGCGACGAGGCCCTGGAGAAACTGCCGCAGTCCGCCCGGCTGGCCTATGCGCGGGCGCGCGCGGAGGCAGGATGACTCACAGCCACTTCGACCGCTTGAAGGTGACGTAAAGGCCGATGCAGATGGCGACGATCAAGGCCAGAACGGCCGGATAGCCATAGGTCCAGCGCAGCTCCGGCATGTGTTCGAAATTCATGCCGTAGATGCCCGCCACCGCGGTCGGCGTGGCCAGGATGGCGGCCCAGGCGGCCAGCTTGCGGGTGATGACGCCCTGACGCTGCTGCTCCAGCAGGTTGGACACCTCGAACACCGAGGCCAGGATATCGCGCAGGCCCGCCGCCCGGCTGGACACCCGCCGCACATGGTCGGCCACGTCGCGGAAATAGGGCCGCACCTCGCGGTCGATGCAGGGCAGGTCCAGCGACTGCAGCTTGACGCAGACCTCCTCCATCGGCCCCAGCACCCGGCTGAATTTCAGCAGTTCGCGGCGCAGATGGAACAGGCGGGTGATGTCGGCGCGCGCCAGGAAGCTGTCCAGCGCCACCTGCTCCATCTCCAGCACCTTGTCCTCGATGGCGTCGATGATGGGGATGTAGCCGTCGACGATGAAGTCCAGCACCCCGTGCAGGATGAAGTCCGGCCCGTGCTTCAGCTGATGCGGCGAGGCCTCCAGTTGAGCGCGCAACTGGGTATGGGCGCGCGCCGAACCGTGGCGGATGGTGATGACGTAGTTGGGTCCGACGAAGACGTGGGTCTCGCCGTACAGAATGCGGTCGCCCTTGGCCTGGGCCGTGCGGGCGACGATGAACAGCTCCGAGCCATAGACCTCCAGCTTGGGGATCTGATGCGCCGTCAGGGCGTCCTCGACCGCCAGGGGGTGCAGGTGGAAGCGTCGGACCAGGACATCGAACTCGTCGTCCGACGGCTCATGCAGGCCGATCCACAGGTATTCGCCCTCGGCCAGAGCGAGCCCCTGATCCGTCAACGGCGCCTCCCGCACCCGCTTGCCGTCCTTGTAGACGTAGGAGGCGACGACGCTCATGGGCTCTCCTTCTTGGTGGGCCGCGATCAGAAGGCTCCGCCTTGGCTGCTTCGCGCCGCCCTTCGGGTCTCGACCCGACGCGGCCCGTGACACCGCCAAGGCTTACGCCACATCGCGCTCGAAGCCAAAGCACTGGATCCCGGCCTCCGCCGGGATGAGCGGAGAGGTTAGCGCATGAAAAAGGCCCGGCGGATCGCTCCACCGGGCCCTCTCCAACTTTATCACCCAACGGGCCTCAAGTAGGCCGAAGGCCGATGGGCCCCTTAGGAAACCGGGAAGCCGCGCACCTTCAGCAGGGCCGCCACGTCCGGGTTGCGGCCGCGGAACTGGCGATAGGCGTCGCCGCGGTCCGTGGTGTTGCCCGGGGCCAGGATGATCGACTTGAAGCGTGCGCCGATCTCCGGGTTGAAGACGTCGCCGGACTCTTCGAAGTAGGCCCAGGTGTCGGCGTCCATCACTTCCGACCACAGGTAGGAATAGTAGCCGGCCGAATAGGCGTCCGAGGTGAACAGGTGATTGAACTGCGGCAGGCGGTGCCGCATCACGATCTCCTTGGGCATGCCCAGACGCGCCAGCGAGGCCTTTTCGAAGCCGTCGATATCGGTGGGCGGCGTCGCCTGGGTATGCAGGTCCATGTCGACCAGGGCCGAGGACAGGTAGCTGACGGTCGCATAGCCCTGATTGAAGGTCGAGGAGGCCTCGATCTTGTCCACCAGCGCCTGAGGCATCGGCTGGCCCGTCTCGACGTGCTTCATGTAGCCGTCCAGGATCGGGCGGGTCAGCACCCAGTGCTCATGCACCTGAGACGGATATTCCACGAAGTCGCGCGGCGTGTTGCCGAACGACGGATAGGTCACCACCGACGAGAAATAGTGCAGGGCGTGGCCGAACTCGTGGAACAGGGTCTCGGCGTCGTCCAGCGAGATCAGCAGGGGCTGGCCGTCCGGCGCCTTGACGAAGTTGTTGTTGTTCGAGGCCAGGATCGGCTTGGAGCCGGTCAGCTTGGAGAAGGACCGATAGGTGGTCATCCAGGCGCCCGAACGCTTGCCCGGACGGGCGAAGTCGTCTGCGTAATACAGGCCGATCAGCTTGCCGGTGGCCTTGTCCGTGACCTCATAGGTGGTGACGTCGGGCTCGAACGTCGAGACGGTTCCCTTGGCCAGCGGCTTGAAGACGAAGCCGTACAGGCGCTCGGCCATGTAGAAGGAGGCCGCGCGCACCGCGTGCAGTTCGAAGTAGGGCTTCAGCTCGTTCTGATCGAGGTCGTACTTCGCCTTACGCACCTTCTCGGCGTAGTAGAGGTAGTCCCACGGCTCGATGTCGTGGCCGGCGATCGCCTTCATGTCGGCGACTTCCTCGGCGACGCGGGCCTTGGCCGGGGCCCAGACGCGCTGCATCAGGTCCATCGCCGCGGCCGGGGTCTTGGCCATGGTGTCCTGCATCCGCCATTCGGCGTGGTTGCCGAAGCCCAGCAGGCGGGCGCGTTGCTGACGCAGGGCGACGATCTGGGCGATGGTCGACTTGGTGTCGTTGGCGTCGCCGTTGTCGCCGCGCTTGACGAACTTGGTCCAGACCTGCTGACGCAGGGCGCGGTCGTCGGCGAAGGTCAGGAAGGGATCGACGCTGGAGCGGGTGTTGAGGATGGCCCAGCCCTGGACGTTGCGCGAACGCGCGGCGGCGGCGGCGGCGGCCTTGTTGGAGTCCGGCAGGCCCTTCAGACCGGCCTCGTTCGAGATAACGGTCCAGGTGTTCTCGTCGGCCACGACCTTCTGGCCAAAGCTGGTGAAGGCGTTCGACAGTTCGGTATTGATGCGGCCCAGTTCCGCCTTGCCGGCGGCGTCCAGGGCGGCGCCGTTGCGCACGAAGGCGTCGCGGCTGCGCTCGGCCAGACGCTTCTGCTGGGCGTTCAGGCCTGCCGCGTCAGCGCCGTCGGCCACGGCCTTGATGCGGGCGAACAGCTTCTCGTTGAAGGTGATCTCGTCCGAGGCGGCCGACAGGATCGGCGACAGCTCGGTCTCCAGCACGTCCCACTGCTCGCCGCCGATGTTCGAGGTCATGACGCTGAACACGTTCATGGCGCGGTCCAGCGGTTCGCCCGCCATCTCCATCGCCGCCATGGTGTTGGCGAAGGTCGGCGCCTCAGGGTTGTTGGCGATCGCGGCGATGTCGGCGCGCTGCAGTTCGATGCCTTCCAGGATGGCTTCGCGCATCTTGGGCGCCGTCACCTTGTCCCACGGCGGCACGCCTTCATAGGGGCCCGTCCACGGCTGCAGCAGCTCGGCGCGCGGCGCAGTCGCCGGCAGGACGGCGCGGGCGATCCGGGCCTCATCGGCGGTCGTCAGGGCGGCGACGGCGCCGCTCACCGCGTTTTCCACGGCCCCGGCCGAGGCGCAGCCCGACAGGGCGAAGAGGCTCGCGCCTCCGATGAGAAGATGGCGTCTATGCATCCAGGTCTCCCAACCATAGCTGTTTTGGACATCCTTCGGCGCAGGGGCCGACAGCGTCCCATAAATCCGGTTTAGTCCTAAGTATTGGACGGCGAAACCCCGCAGGTCTAAAGGCCGCTGCATGGCGATAGGCGTTTTCGACTCCGGCGTGGGGGGCCTGACGGTCCACCGCGAACTCACGACCCGCTTTCCGACGCGGGACTTCATCTATCTGGGCGACCAGGCTCACGCCCCCTATGGCGGGCGTGGCGGCGAGGACATCGTCGAACTGACCCGCGCCGGGTGCGAGCGCCTGTTCGAGGCGGGCGCCTCCGTGGTCGTGCTGGCCTGCAACACGGCCTCGGCGATTGCGCTGCGCCGCCTGCAGCAGACCTGGATTCCGGGGATGCGCGAAAAGCTGGGCCGTCCGGTCAACGTCCTGGGCATCATCGTCCCGACCATCGAGGCGGCAACCGGCCTGCCGTGGTCCTATGAAGCCGAACGCAACGGGCGGCTTGAAGGCGAGAAGAAGCAGGCCATCGACGTCACCGGCGTCTTCTGCACCGCCGCCACCGCCATGAGCCGCGTCTATGAGATCGAGATCGACAAGCGCCGCGACGATCTGGCGGTCTTCACCGAGGCCTGCCCCGGCCTGGCCGGACTGATCGAACTGGGCGCCCCGCCCGAGGAGCTGAAGGTGGTCATCGACGACCACGTCGACGCCCTGCGCCGCCGCATCGGCCGCCACCCCGACAAGGCCGTCCTGGGCTGCACCCACTATGAGATCGTGGCCGACCTGTTCGCCCAGGCCCTGCCCCCCGGCGTCCAGATCATCAGCCAGCCCGCCGCCGTCGCCGACTCGCTGGAGCGTTATTTCGAGCGCCACCCGGAGTATGAGTTGGGATCCTCGGCCCGCCGCGACTTCCTGACCACCGGAACGCCCGGCCCGCAGTCGGATCTGGTCGCCCAGTTCTGGGGCGCGCCCCTGACGTTCGACGCCGCCTGAGGCCGGCCGCCGCTATTCGGTCGTGCGCGTCGCGTTACGACGCTGGCCGAAGGTCGGCGCCCGCTCCTTCTGCTGCGCCCAATAGGCCGGGCCGTCGTCCGGCTTGAACATGGTGCGCGGCACGCCGTTGCGGTCCACCACGGCGAAGGTGTTGGTCGCGGCCTGGTAGAAGAGGGTGTCGCCGTTCGCGCGCTTCACCGTTTCGGTTCCCTTCGGCGTCGCCTCGGTGAAGTTGCGCACCTTCTGCAGGTATTCGTCCGGCGAACGGGCGCCGAAGTCGGCGCCGTTGCGCTCATACAGCCGCTGCACCTTGGCGTCGGCGGTCTCGCGCCGGTTGGCGGTGACGGCAGGTTTGGCCGCTTCGACAGAAGCGGCGGCGCCCGCCATGTCGGTTTCCGCCGCCGAACTCAGCCCGACCGGTTCGGCCGTGCTGCGGTCCCTGGTCTGTACCGCCGAGCCGCCGTTGTCGCATCCGGCCAGAAACAACAGCGACGCCACCAGCGCCGCTAATCTCCGCAAAGCCATCAGCCGCCCCTCCCGAAACTTCGAAGAACGCAGATAGGCATAGATTTTTGGCCCCTTCAACGCTTCTGCTGACATAGACGTAAGCGACGTCGCTTTGTCTCGACGCCGTCACGCTGCATCGCTAGACCTTGGCTCATGACCGCATCCTCGCTTCCCAGCGCCCTGGCCGGCCGCAAGGTTCTGCTGATCATCGGCGGCGGCATCGCCGCCTATAAGGCGCTGGAGCTGATCCGCCTGCTCAGCAAGGCCGGCGCGGAGACGATGACCGTCCTGACCAAGGCCGGGGCCGAGTTCGTCACCCCCATGTCTCTGGCGGCCCTGACCGGCCATCCGGTGCGGCAGGACCTGTTCATGCCGGAAGACGAAACCGCCATGGGCCATATCGAGCTGTCGCGCTGGGCCGATCTGGTGGTGGTGGCGCCCGCCACGGCCGGGCTGATCGCCAAGGCCGCCAACGGCATGGCCGACGACCTGGCCTCGACCACGCTTCTGGCCACCGACAAGAAGGTGCTGCTGGCCCCGGCGATGAATGTGCGCATGTGGCTGCACCCGGCGGTTCAGGCCAATGTCGAGCGGCTGAAGGGTTTCGACGGCTTTCAGGGCATGGCCGTGGTCGGACCTGACGATGGGATCATGGCCTGCGGCGAGTTCGGACCGGGCCGCATGGCCGAGCCGCCGGTCATCCTGGACGCCATCGCCCACCTGCTGGCCGGGCCGGATGGACGCCCGCTGACGGGCCGGACCGCCGTAGTGACCGCCGGGCCGACGTTCGAGCCGATCGACCCGGTGCGCGGCCTGACCAACCGTTCCAGCGGCAAGCAGGGCTACGCCGTCGCCGCGGCCCTGGCCGAACTGGGGGCGCAGGTGACGTTGATCTCCGGTCCGGTGGCGCTGGACGCGCCCGTCGGCGTGACCCGCGTCTGGGTCGAGGCCGCGACCGAGATGAAGGCGGCTGTCGAGGCCGCCCTTCCCGCCGACATCGCGGTGATGAGCGCCGCCGTCGCCGACTGGCGCGTGGACGGCGTGGCCTCGGGCAAGATCAAGAAGGCGCCGGGCGGGCCGCCGTCGCTGGCCCTGATCGAGAACCCCGACATTCTGGCCGGCGTCTCCGCACCCGGCCCGCGCCGCCCGAAACTGGTGGTCGGCTTCGCCGCCGAGACCAGCGACCTTGAGGTCAACGCCCGCGCCAAGCTGTCGCGCAAGGGCTGCGACTGGATCGTCGGCAACGACGTCTCGGACGAGGTGTTCGGCTCGGACGGAAACGCTGTGACCCTGTTCACCCAGGGCGGCGACGAGCCCTGGCCCCGCCAGTCCAAGACCGAAGTGGCCAGGAAGCTGGCCCAGCGCATCGCCGATCACTTCAAGGCCTAGAAGAGACCTCCCGACATGACCACCGTCCGCGTTGAACGCCTGCCCCATGCGCAGGGCCTGGCCCTGCCCGCCTATGAGACCGCCGGTTCGGCCGGAATGGACCTGCGCGCCGCCCTCGCCGAGGGCGAGACCCTGGTGCTGGAGCCGGGTCAGCGCAAACTGATCCCCACCGGCCTGAAGATCGCCCTCGAACCCGGCTATGAGGCCCAGGTGCGCCCGCGCTCGGGTCTGGCGCTGAAGCACGGCATCTCGGCGCCCAATTCGCCCGGCACCATCGACAGCGACTATCGCGGAGAAGTCGGGGTCATCCTGATCAACCACGGCGAGTTGCCGTTCGAGATCAAGCGCGGCGACCGCATCGCCCAGATGGTGATCGCCCGTTATGAGCAGGCGCAGATGGTCGAGGTCGAAACCGTGGACGAAACGGAGCGGGGCGCCGGCGGATTCGGTTCAACCGGGCGTTGATGAAGACTCTACTTTCACATCTTTAGATACTGGTCTAGCGTGGCCGCCATGAACACGCTGGAACAGCTGGTCTATTGCAGCCGGTCACGACTTTCGCCGGGCGACGAGGCGGCGGCGCTTGCCGATATCGTCCATGTCGCGGCTTATCTGAACGCTCGAAACGGCATCAGCGGCGCCCTGACCCTTCAGGACGGCGTGTTCGTGCAATTTCTGGAGGGCTCGCCAAGCGCGCTCGACATCCTCATGCTGCATCTGCATTTCGATGAGCGGCATGAAGACATCGAAGTCGTCGCCAGAGAGCCTATCCAGCGCCGCGACTTCGCCGCCTGGGGAATGACCACGCCGTCGCTCGGCCAATCCGAGGCGTTGGGACAGTTGATCGTCGCGCGCTCGCCGGATCTGCTCGCCTGGCGCGGGGCCATGACCGAGCTCCTCGTCCAGGCGGCCTGAACGACAAGGCGCCCCCGCAAATCGCGCTCAAGCAGCGAGCCGCCGCGCGGCGAGCGGTAGCGCGGGCGCGTCAGCGCCTCCAGGCATTACGCCTGACGGAAGCCCAGCACGTCCTGCATGTCGTAGAGACCGGGGCGGCGGTTGCGCACCCAGGCGGCGGCGGCCACGGCGCCCTTGGCGAACAGGCTGCGATCGATGGCCGAGTGCGACAGCGTCAGCATCTCGTCTTCCGAGGCGAACATGACGGTGTGTTCGCCGATCACCCCGCCCGCGCGCAACGAGGCGAAGCCGATCTTGCCCGGCTCGCGCGGGCCGGTGATGCCGTCGTAGGGGGCGCTTTGCAGCTCGGACAGATCGCGGCCCCGGCCGTTGGCGGCGGCCTCGCCCAGCATCAGGGCCGTGCCGGAAGGCGCGTCGACCTTGCGCCGGTGATGGGTCTCCAGCACCTCGATGTCCCAGTCGCGGGCGTCCAGCCGCAGGGCCGCGTGCTCGACCAGGCCGATCAGGATGTTCACGCCCAGCGAGAAGTTGCCGCTCATCACAATGGCGATCTTGTCGGCGGCGGCCTCGATCTCGGCCAGCTGTTCGAGCGAAAGGCCGGTGGAGCCGATCACCAGGGCGGGACCGTCCGCCTCGGCGCAGGCCCTCGCCAGAGCCACCGAGGCCTCGGGCGTCGAGAAGTCGATGATCACGTCGCACAGCTTCAGGTCGACGGTCTCGCCGCGATCGAAACGGGCGGCCACGACGACATCCTCACGGGCGTCCAGAACTTGCGAAACGGCGCGGCCCATGCGGCCCCGGGCGCCGGAAATACCGGCGTGGAAGATGTCGCTCACGCGGTCTCTTTCGGATTATCGGCGTCGCCGCCCAGGATGTCGGCCCAGAAACGCTTGGCCTTGCCGGCGAAGCTGGTGTTGCGCGGGGTCTGGCTCTCGCCGAGGGACGCCGCCAGTTCGGACAGCAGCTCCTTCTGACGCGCGGTCAGGTCGGTGGGCGTCTCGACGAACAGTTCGACCACCAGATCGCCGCGGCCGCGCCCGTTCAGGTGCGGCATCCCCTTGCCCTTGATGCGGACGGTCTTGCCGGTCTGGGCGCCCGCGGGCACATCGACCGCCGCCTTGCACTTGCCGTCGCACGCGTCGGAGACCAGGCAGGGAGCGTCGACGACGCCGCCCAGGGCGGCCACCGTCATCGGCACGGGCACCGTGACCAGCAGATCCAGATTGTCGCGCTCGAACAGTTCGTGCGGCTGCACCGACAGGAAGACATAGAGATCGCCGCGCGGACCGCCGCGCTGGCCCGCTTCGCCCTCGCCTGACAGGCGGATGCGCGAACCGTCGTCGACGCCCGCCGGCACCTTGAGGCTGAGCTTGCGGGTCTTGCGGACCTGGCCGTGGCCGCGGCAGGTGGTGCAGGGATCGGCGATCATCTCGCCAGAGCCGCCGCAGCGGGGGCAGGTGCGCTCGACCTGGAAGAAGCCGTTGGCCTGGCGCACGCGCCCGGCGCCGCCGCAGGTGGTGCAGATGGTCGGCTTGGTGCCCGCCTTGGCGCCCGAGCCGTCGCAGACCTCGCAGGACATCAGGGTCGGGATGGCGATCTCGACCTCGGCGCCCTTGTAGGCCTGCTCCAGCGTGATCTCGAGATCATAGCGCAGGTCCGAGCCGCGACGCGGGCCGCTCTGTTGCTGGCGCCCGCCGCCCCGGCCGCCGAACGCGTCCCCGAAGGCGTCGCCGAAGACCTGCGAAAAAATATCGTTGATGTCGTGGAAGCCCTGGCCGCCGCCCTGACCGAAGGGGTTGCCTCCGCCCGCGCCGCCGCCGTTCACGCCCGCATGGCCGAACCGGTCATAGGCCGCGCGCTTCTGCTCGTCCGACAGGACGGTGTAGGCCTCGGAAATCTCCTTGAAGCGCGCCACGGACTCTTCAGAGCCGCCGTTGCGGTCGGGGTGGTGCTCCATCGCCAGCTTGCGATAGGCGCTCTTGAGCACGGCGGCGTCCACCGTCCGCTCGACCCCCAGAATCTCGTAATAGTCACGTTGCGCCATCAGGCGTTCGTCCTCTTACTTTCCCGCCGCTTCAGGCCTCTCTTGATCCGGAGGCGCTCCGTTCGCGGATGACCGACGGCCTGCCTGATGACATGGGCGCCCGGTCGAATGATGCAAGTTTCATGAAACGGCCCCGCCTGCCGTCTGGCAAGCGGGGCCGAACATTCTCGAGACGCTGTTTTAGGCGTCCTTCTTCTCGTCCGTGTCCGAGACTTCCTCGAACTCCGCGTCGACCACGCCGTCATCGGCGGGCTGGCCTTCAGCGGCGCCGTCGGACCCGCCCTGTTGAGCCGCATACATGGCCTCGCCCAGCTTCATCGAAGCCTGAGCCAGGGTGTTGGTCTTCTCGCGGATGGCCTCGGGGTCCGTGCCGTCCTTGGCCGACTTCAGATCGTCCAGGGCCGACTGGATGGTCGCCTTGGTCGCTTCGTCGATCTTGTCGCCGTGCTCGGCCAGAGCCTTCTCGGTCGAGTGGACCAGGCTGTCGGCGCCGTTCTGGGCCTCGACCAGCTCCTTGCGGGCCTTGTCGGCCGCGGCGTTGGCCTCGGCTTCCTTGACCATCGTCTCGATGTCGGCGTCAGACAGGCCGCCGTTGGCCTGAATGCGGATCGACTGTTCCTTGTTGGTCGCCTTGTCCTTGGCCGTCACGTGGACGATGCCGTTGGCGTCGATGTCGAAGGCGACCTCGATCTGCGGCATGCCGCGCGGCGCGGGCGGAATGCCCATCAGGTCGAACTGACCCAGCACCTTGTTGTCGGCGGCCATCGGGCGTTCGCCCTGGAAGACGCGGATCGTCACGGCCGACTGGTTGTCGTCGGCGGTCGAGAAGACCTGGGCCTTCTTGGTCGGGATGGTGGTGTTGCGCTCGATCAGCGGGGTGAACACGCCGCCCAGCGTCTCGATGCCCAGCGTCAGCGGGGTCACGTCCAGCAGCAGCACGTCCTTGACGTCGCCCTGCAGCACGCCCGCCTGAACGGCGGCGCCCAGAGCCACGACCTCGTCCGGGTTCACGCCCTTGTGCGGCTCCTTGCCGAAGAAGGCCTTCACGGCTTCCTGCACCTTGGGCATGCGGGTCATGCCGCCGACCAGAACCACTTCGTCGATGTCCGAGGCCTTCAGGCCGGCGTCAGCCAGGGCCTTCTTGCACGGCTCAATGGTGCGCTGGACCAGGTCATCGACCAGGGCTTCCAGCTTGGCGCGCGACAGCTTGATATTCAGGTGCAGCGGGCCCGAGGCGTTCATGGTGATGAACGGCAGGTTGACCTCATACTGGGTCGTCGAGGACAGCTCCTTCTTGGCCTTTTCAGCCTCTTCCTTCAGGCGCTGCAGGGCCAGCTTGTCCGAGCGCAGGTCGACGCCCTGCTCTTTCTTGAACTCGTCGGCCAGGTAGTCGACCAGACGCATGTCGAAGTCTTCACCGCCCAGGAAGGTGTCGCCGTTGGTCGACTTCACCTCGAACACGCCGTCGCCGATTTCCAGAATGGAGACGTCGAAGGTGCCGCCGCCCAGGTCGTAGACGGCGATCTTCTGACCGTCGTTCTTCTCCAGGCCATAGGCCAGCGCAGCGGCCGTCGGCTCGTTGATGATGCGCAGGACTTCCAGACCGGCGATCTTGCCGGCGTCCTTGGTCGCCTGACGCTGGGCGTCGTTGAAATAGGCGGGAACGGTGATGACGGCCTGGGTGACTTTCTCGCCCAGATAGGCCTCGGCGGCCTCCTTCATCTTGCCCAGGGTGAAGGCCGAAACCTGCTGGGGCGAATAGTCCTTGCCGTGGGCCTGGACCCAGGCGTCGCCGGTCGGGCCCTTGACGATCTCGAAGGGCACCATGCCCTTGTCCTTGGCCACCACCGGGTCATCGAAATTGCGGCCGATCAGGCGCTTGATGGCGAAGAAGGTGTTGGCGGGGTTGGTCACCGCCTGACGGCGCGCGGGTTGGCCGACGAGAATCTCGCCGCCATCCTGAATGGCGACCACCGACGGGGTGGTGCGGGCGCCTTCGGCGTTTTCAATGACCTTGGGGTTCTTGCCGTCCATGACGGCGACGCACGAGTTGGTCGTGCCGAGGTCGATGCCGATGATCTTGGCCATGGGCTTGTCTTTTTCACTCCTTGCGGCGGGCGATGCGGCGGCCTCGCAAAATCAAGCGCCGCGCGTGACCGCCCCCTGATGGGCTTCTGAAATCATGCCGCGCCGGACGCGAGGCCCGGTACGGCGGTGGATGAGGTCGGCGGACAAGCCCCTAACGAAAAGGGGGTTATCGCCGGATTGGCTCGGATATGGGAAAGACCGCAGGGGCTGCAAGGCCTTCCGCCCGCTTCCGGCCAGATTCCGCGCCTTATGGCGGACAAGGATGCATTGCGCCGCTAAATTCGGCCGATGACCTCGCAAATCCCGCCGCCCGCGCCTCCGGAGACGCCCACCGCCCTGCCCGGATTTCGGCTGTGGCCCGGCCTGCTGGACGCGACGGCGCAGGCGGACCTGCTGGCCGAGGTGCGAGCCGGGCTGGAGGCGGCGCCCCTCTATCGGCCGACCACGCCCGGCGGGCGGCCCTTCTCGGTGCGGATGAGCAACTTCGGCGCCCTGGGCTGGGTGTCGGACCGCGCGGGCTATCGTTATCAGCCCCCCCATCCTGTGACCGGCGCCCCCTGGCCCGCCATTCCGGCCCGCTTGCTGAGCCTGTGGGACGCCCTGACCGGCTGGCCCAGCCCGCCGGACGCCTGCCTGATCAACCTCTATCAGGGCGAGGCGAAGATGGGCCTGCATCAGGACAGGGACGAACGCGACCTGACGGCGCCGGTGCTGTCGGTGTCGCTGGGCGATACGGCGGTGTTTCGCATCGGCCCGGCCCCCGACGAAACCGGAAAGGGCGGCGCCACCAGCACGGTGCGCCTGGCCTCCGGCGACGTCTGCGCCCTGACCGGGCCTGCAAGGCTGGCGCGACACGGGATCGACCGGCTGCTGGCCGGTTCGTCGCGGCTGCTGCCCGGCGGCGGGCGGGTGAACCTGACGCTGCGGGTCGCGGGTTAGACGGAAAGACTCGACGGCGCGGGGAAAGCCG
Source organism: Brevundimonas diminuta 470-4 (assembly GCA_000318405.1). Taxonomy (GTDB): domain Bacteria; phylum Pseudomonadota; class Alphaproteobacteria; order Caulobacterales; family Caulobacteraceae; genus Brevundimonas; species Brevundimonas diminuta_B. The sequence goes on from KB291746.1 coordinate 66,432, forward strand.
AGGCACTGTCGCCGCTTCCACAGCGCCGACCGGAGACCCGCGATGACCCTGATCACCCGGCCCGAGGGCCTGAGCCCCGACCAGATCGCCCCCAGCCGCCGCAGCCTGGGCGTGGCGACGGCGGGAGGGCTGTTCTTCGCCGCCTACGCCCCCGCCGCCCTCAGCCAGTCCGCCCAGCCGATCGCCACCGATGCGGCGGGGCTGGTCACGGCCGACGCAGCCTATCCGGCGCCGGACGGCTTTGACCTGCCCGCCTATGTCGCCCGACCCGAAGGCTCCGGCCCCTTCCCGGTCGTCATCGTCGTGTCCGAGATTTTCGGCGTGCACGAATACATCCGCGACGTCTGCCGCCGCCTGGCCAAGGCGGGCTATGCGGCTGTGGCGCCCGCCTTCTTCGTCCGCGTCCAGGACCCGGCTCCGCTCAGCGACATGCAGGCGATCCAGCGCATCGTCGCCGCCGCCGGCCATGAGCAGGTGATGGGCGACATCTCCGCTACGCTGGACTGGATCGGCGCCCAGTCCTGGGCCAGGGCGGACAAGGTCGGGATCACCGGCTTCTGCTGGGGCGGCAAGGTGGTGTGGCAGGCCATAGCCCGCTTCCCGACGCTGGACGCCGGGGTCGCCTGGTACGGCCGCCTGTCGCCCGCCGCCAATGCGACCGAAGAACAGAAGACGGCGGGCCGCCCCTGGCCTATCGACCTGGCGGGCGAACTCGAGGCGCCGGTGCTGGGTCTTTACGGCGGCCAGGACAGCGGCATTCCCAATGATACGGTCAAGGCGATGAACGACGCGCTGAAGGCTGCGGGCCGGACCGACAGCCGGATCATCCTCTATGACGACGCCCCGCACGGCTTCCACGCCGACTACCGCGCTTCCTACCGAGAGGCGGACGCAAAGGACGGCTGGCGGCGGTTGCTGGAACTGTTCGGTTCGAGATTGAAGGACTGACCTCTCCACCCCGCTCACCCCGGCGGACGTCGGGATGAGCGGCACTATAGGCAAAGGAAAACGGCCCGACGCGTCTGCGCCGGGCCGTCGTCATATCAACGCGCGAAAGCCTCAGGCCTTGGCGTCGAAATTCCCGCCGGTCGTGCTGGGGTCGGCGTAGGCGCCGCCCGTGGCCGGGCCCGAACCCTTGGCCGCGACCACCACCATGGCCGCGCGCACGGTGCGGCCGAACAGGGCGTAGCCCGGCTGCAGCGTCTGGATGACGGCGCCGCCCGGCACGGTGTCCGAGGGCTGCTCCATCATCGCCTGATGCAGGTGCGGGTCGAAGGCGTCGCCCGGCGCCGGATCGACGCGGGTCAGGCCGTTGGCCTCGAAGGCCGACAGCAGGGACTTCTGCGTCAGCTCCAGCCCCGTAACCATGGCGGCCGCGGGGCCGTCCGCATCCTTGGGCGCCGCCGCCAGACCGCGCTCCAGCGTGTCAGCCACGCCCAGCAGATCCTTGGCGAAGCGCTGGATGGCGTAGGCGCGCGCGTCGTTCTGCTGCGTCTCGGCGCGGCGCTTGACGTTCTCCGCCTCGGCCACGGCGCGCAGGGCGCGATCTTTCCACTGGTCCCGCTCGGCGATCAGGGCGTCGACCACGGCGGTGTCATCGCCCTCGGGCGCGAGATCAGCCTCGTGGATGTCCTGCTCGAGTTGGTCCCGGGTCTCGTCGTTGATGTCGTTCACGTCTCTTGTCCGTCCAGAATCCGGCCCAGCACCCGGGCGGTATAGTCCACCAACGGTATGACACGGGCGTAGTTCAACCGCGCGGGCCCGATGACGCCGATGGCGCCCAGCACCCGCTGCCGGCCCGACATATAGGGCGCCGCGATCACGGCGGAACCCGAAAGCGAAAAGAGTCGCGTTTCCGCGCCGATATAGATGCGCACGCCCTGGGCGGCGCCGACGTCGTCCAGCAGGCCGATCAGCTGTTCTTTCTGCTCCAGATCGTCGAACAGCACGCGCACCCGCTCCAGATCCTCGGCCGCGCGGGCGTCCTGCAACAGATTGCCGCGACCGCGCACGATCAGGTTGCGGTCGTGGCCTCCGCCGCCCGCGCCGCCGCTCCAGGCGGCCAGTCCGTCCTCGACCAAGCGGGCGGCGGCGGCGTCCAGATCGCGCCGGGCGGCCTCCATCTCGGCCTTCATCTCATGGCGCGCCTCGGCCAGCGGGCGCCCCTTCAGCCGCGCGCTGAGAAAGTTCGACGCCTCCTGCAGGGTCGAGGGGGTGACGCCGGGCGCCAGATTCATCAGCCGGTTCTCGACCACCCCGTCGTCAGCGACCAGCACCGCCAGCGCCTGTCCGCCGCCCAGAGCCACGAACTCGACATGGCGCACCCCCGCCTCGCGCACCGGGCTGGCGACGATGCCCGCTCCGCCCGCCAGACCCGACAGCAGGGACGAGGCCGCATCCAGCGCCTCCTCGACGTTGCGGCCGCCGCCCTTGGCGCCCAGCACCGCCAGCCGTGCGTCGATCTCGCGCCGCTCCTCCTGACCGATATCGCCGACTTCCAACAGACCGTCCACGAACAGCCGCAGCCCCGCATGGGTCGGCGCCCGCCCGGCCGAGGTGTGCGGCGAGGCCAGCAGCCCGGCCTGCGTCAGCGCCTGCATGGTGTTGCGGATCGAGGCGGGCGACAGGTCCAGCCCGGCGCGCGACAGGGTGTGCGACCCCACCGGCTCGCCCGTCTCCAGATAGGTCTCGACCACCCGGCGGAAGATGTCGCGCGCCCGCGCATCCAGCGTCGCCAGACCCGGCGAGGGGTAAAGCAGGCTCATGACGCCGCCCTCCGCCGCGTCAGAACGGAACGGACACACACCGCAAACAGGTCAGGGCGGGACAGGCTCATGGTTTCAGGATAAGCACGCGCCATCCCGCTTCCAAGGAATTCCCATGCGCCCGTCCGAACGCACCCCCGAACAACTCCGCACCGTCACGCTGGAAACCGGCGTCAACCGCTACGCCGAGGGCTCGTGCCTGGTGTCTTTCGGCCACACCAAGGTGCTGGTGACGGCCTCGATCGAGGAAAAGGTGCCGGGCTGGATGCGCAACACCGGCCAGGGCTGGGTCACGGCTGAATACGGGATGCTGCCGCGCGCCACCCACACCCGCGGCCGCCGCGAAGCCGCCGCCGGCAAGCAGTCGGGCCGCACCCAGGAAATCCAGCGCCTGATCGGCCGCTCCCTGCGCGCCGTGGTCGACCTGAAGGCGCTGGGCGAGCGTCAGGTGCTGATCGACTGCGACGTGATCCAGGCCGACGGCGGCACCCGCACCGCCTCCATCACCGGCGCCTGGGTGGCGATGGCCTCTGCGCTCAACTACCTCAAGGACGAGGGCGTGCTGACGACCGATCCGATCCTGGACCAGGTGGCGGCCGTGTCGTGCGGCGTGTTCAAGGACCTGCCGGTGCTGGACCTCGACTATGAGGAAGACTCCACCGCCGAGGCCGACAGCAACTTCGTCCTGACCGGGGCGGGCCAGATCGTCGAGATCCAGGCCACCGGCGAGAAGCGCGGCTTCAGCCGGGGCGAGTTCGACCGCCTGTTCGAACTGGCCGAGATCGGCTGCGCCGAACTGTTCGCCCTGCAGCGCGCCGCCGTCGAGGCTGCCCGCCGATAAGGCTTTTGCTGGAGCCGGATCGGGACCATCGTCGTTACGAAGGCGAACCCCGATCCGAAAGCCCGCGCATGACCCGACCGTCCCTTCTGGCCTGCCTGATCCTCAGCGGCCTGCTTACCGCCTGCCAGCCGCGCCCGGAGCCGGAGCCGCCGACGCAGATGCCCGCCCAGACGCCAGCGCCCGCCTCTACGCGCGAACCCGAAGCCCGCCTGCCCGAGGGCCCGGACATGGCGCCCCAGCCGGTGCAGTTGGACGAACGCCCCTGCCGCGAGACTCTGGGCGAAGCCGCTTCCGCCCGTCTGGTCCAGCGCTGCATCGCCGTCAGCCCCGCGACCCGCCCGCCTTGCAACGCCGCCAATCCCTGCGACCTGATTCAGGGCGAGATCGATCGCAGTTGCGCGATGTGGACCCGCGACGGCGAAACCCCGCCGAAAGAGTGCGCCAACTAGCCACCCTCTCCCGATGGGAGAGGGCTTGAGCCTCCAAGAGCCGAAGGTGATTGGCTAAGGCGAAAGGGTGAGGGTTCGCGGGTGAAGTCGGCCGCAGGCCGTGGCGCGACGGCTGACGCCGACGGACAGGACAAGCCCCTCACCCTTTCGCGCAAAGA
>KB291746.1:70664-79436 GCA_000318405.1 Brevundimonas diminuta 470-4
TCAAGCCCTCTCCCGCCGGGAGAGGGTTTCATAGCGTCCAAAAAGAAAACCCCGGCGGATCGCTCCGCCGGGGCCTTCTTCAGTTCAGCGATGACGCCGAGGCTTAGTCGCGACGGCGACGGCCGCGGTCGCCGCCGTTACGGTCGCCCTTGGGACGGCCGCCGGTGTCTTCCGACAGCGGGGCTTCACCGCGTTCAGCGCGCTCGGCGTTGATCTTGTCGGTGATGTCCTCGCCGGTTTCCTGATCGACGACCTTCATCGACAGCTTGGTCTTGCCGCGATCGTCGAAGCCCAGGAACTTGACCTTGACCTCCTGGCCTTCCGACAGGACGTCGGCCGGGTTGGCGACGCGCTCCAGAGCGATCTGGGACACGTGGACCAGACCGTCCTTGGCGCCGAAGAAGTTCACGAAGGCGCCGAAGTCGACGACCTTCACGACCTTGCCCGAGTAGATCGTGCCGACTTCCGGCTCCGAGGCGATCGATTGGATCCAAGCCTTGGCGGCTTCGATCTTCTCTTGCTCGTTGGCGGCGATCTTGATGGTGCCGTCGTCGCCGATGTCGACCTTGGCGCCGGTCTTCTCGACGATCTCGCGGATGACCTTGCCGCCCGAACCGATCACTTCACGGATCTTGTCGACCGCGATCTTGATGGATTCGATCTTGGGCGCGAACTCGCCCAGCTCGGCGCGCGGGGCCTCCATCGCCTTCGACATTTCGTCGAGGATGTGCAGACGGCCGGCCGAAGCCTGCGTCAGGGCCTGCTGCATGATCTCCTTGGTGATGCCGGCGACCTTGATGTCCATCTGAAGGCTGGTGATGCCTTCCGAGGTGCCCGCGACCTTGAAGTCCATGTCGCCCAGGTGATCTTCGTCGCCCAGGATGTCCGACAGGATGGCGAATTCGCCCGACGGCTCCAGGATCAGACCCATGGCGATGCCCGAGACCGGACGGGCCAGCGGCACGCCGGCGTCCATCAGGGCCAGCGACGAACCGCAGACCGTGGCCATCGAGGACGAGCCGTTGGACTCGGTGATCTCCGACACCAGACGGATGGTGTAGGGGAAGTCTTCGCGCGACGGCAACATCGGACGGATGGCGCGCCAGGCCAGCTTGCCGTGACCGATTTCGCGACGGCCCGGCGAGCCCATGCGGCCCGCTTCACCGACCGAATAGGGCGGGAAGTTGTAGTGCAGCAGGAAGGACTCTTTGTACGTGCCCGTCAGGCTGTCGATGTACTGCTCGTCCTCGCCGGTGCCGAGCGTGGCGACGACCAGGGCCTGGGTTTCGCCGCGCGTGAACAGCGACGAACCGTGGGTGCGCGGCAGGACGCCGACTTCCGAGACGATGGCGCGGACCTTGTCCAGGGCGCGGCCGTCGACGCGGTGGCTGTTCTCGATGATGTCACGGCGCAGGACGTCGGCTTCGCATTCCTTGAACGCAGCCGAGAACTTGGACGAGTCGACGCCTTCCGGCTTCTCGTCGGTCTTCACCAGGGCCTCGGCGGCCTTCTTCTTGGCGGCGTCGACGCCCGAGCGGCGCTCATACTTGCCCGGGTGGGCATAGGCGGCCTTGATGTCCTCGCCGACCAGCGACTTGATCGAGGCGACCACGTCCGAGTGGTCTTCGGCCTGGAAGTCGAACGGCTCCTTGGCGGCGTGTTCGGCCAGGTCGATGATGGCGTCGATGACCGGCTGCATGCCCGCGTGCGCGAACATCAGGGCCTCGAGCATCTTCTCTTCCGACAGCTCCTTGGCTTCGGATTCGACCATCATCAGGGCGTCCTGCGTGCCCGCGACGACCAGATCCAAGGCGCTTTCGCCCATCTGGTCGATGGCCGGGTTCAGCACCAGCTCGCCGTCGATCAGGCCGACGCGCGCAGCGCCGATCGGGCCCATGAAGGGCACGCCCGAGATGGTCAGGGCGGCCGAGGCGGCGACCATGCCCAGAATGTCGGGATCGTTCTCCAGGTCGTGCTGCAGCACGGTGACGATGACCTGGGTCTCGTTCTTGAAGCCCTTGACGAACAGGGGGCGGATCGGGCGGTCGATCAGGCGGGAGACCAGGGTCTCCTTCTCGGTCGGACGGCCTTCACGCTTGAAGTAGCCGCCCGGGATCTTGCCGGCGGCGAACGTCTTCTCTTGGTAGTTGACGGTCAGCGGGAAGAAATCCAAGCCCGGCTTGGGCTGGCGGCCATAGACGACGGTGGCCAGGACCACGGTCTCGCCGTAGGTCGCCAGCACGGCGCCGTCAGCCTGACGGGCGATGCGGCCGGTTTCCAGCGTCAGCGGGCGTCCGGCCCACTCGATCGTCTTGCGTTTGATGTCGAACATTATTCTTCTTTCGTCTCCCGCGGGCGTATTCCCGTCGGGGGTGTGCGGAGCGGCAGGCCGTTCAGTCCTGCGGTCCCCATGAGCCAGGCCGCGTCATCGCGGCCGGACGGGTGATTGAGGACCGGATTTCAGGCCCTCGCGTCGGTTGCGCCGGTAAGACCCGCGGCGCGCGGGAAGGCTACTTCTAATAGCGGAACGAGGCGCGGACGTGTCCGCCCGCGCCTCGTGGAATTATCCGATCCGCAACCGGGGCGCCTTAACGACGCAGGCCCAGCTTGGCGATCAGCGCCTGATAGCGGGCGCTGTCGGTCTTGTTCAGGTGGTCCAGAAGGCGACGACGCTGCGAAACCTGCTTCAGCAGGCCACGACGCGAGTGGTTGTCCTTCTTGTGGGTCTTGAAGTGCTCGGTCAGGTTGGCGATGCGTTCCGTCAGGATCGCGACCTGCACTTCGGCCGAACCGGTGTCGCCCGTCGAGCGAGCGTTGTCGGCGATGACTTCAGCCTTACGTTGAGCCGTAATCGACATCAGAGTTCTCCGTTATGGGAGGTTAAAAACACGATCGGGTTCAAGCCGACCGGCCCTGAGATTGCCGAGCGCGACCAGGGTTCCGCCCTCGAAGACCGAAACCAGCCGAGAGCCGGCGGCGAGCCGGGCCTTGAGCGTTTCAATCTGTCGGGGGAGCAGAACGATCGGCCGTCCCTGCCTCAGAGAGAGGGCGTCCTGATCCGTCACGGCCAACTCCGGGATGTCGTCCAGAGCGGTCGAAACGGGCAGCAAGCCCTCAAAGGCGGCGCCCTTATGCGCCAACTCTTCCAGAAAATCCAGCGTTACGGCGTTGTCGACCGAGAACGGCCCCACCCGCTCGCGCCGCAGGTCCGAGACATGGCCCTCGGCGCCCAGCATGATCGCCAGGTCGCGCGCCAGCGAGCGGACATAGACGCCCTTGCCCGTCCGCATCGTGATCTCGACGTGATCGGCGTCGGGCGCGGTCGTCACCGCCGCCTCATGAATGGTCACTCGGCGCGATTGCAGCTCGACCTCGACCCCCGCCCGCGCCAGATCATAGGCGCGCTCGCCGTTGACCCGCACGGCGGAAAAAGCGGGCGGCGTCTGGTCGATCTCGCCGACAAACGACGGCAGGGCCGCCGTCACCGCCTCGACCGAAGGCCGCACGTCCGAGCGGGCGATGATCTCGCCTTCGCGGTCGATGCTGTCGGTGGAGATGCCCCAGTGAATGGTGAAGCGATAGATCTTCTGCGCCTCCATCATGAAGGGCACGGTCTTGGTCGCCTCGCCGAGCGCGATGGGCAGGATGCCCGAGGCCAGCGGGTCCAGCGTCCCGGCATGGCCCGCCTTCTGGGCGTTGAACAGGCGACGGACCTTCGTCACCGCCTCGGTCGAGCCCATCTCATAGGGCTTGTCCAGGCACACCCAGCCATTGACGAGATCGCCCTTCTTGCGTCGCGCCATGAGTCAGTCTTTCTCTGGGCCTACCGCGCTTTGCGCTGCTTGAGGCCCGTCGCCCTCATCGTCAGACTGTTCGATGTCGGCGCGCACGCGCGGATCGTTGAACAATCGGTCCATGTGGCTGGCGGCGTCGAAGCTCTCGTCGTGGCGGAATTTCAGATCCGGCGTGAACTTCATGTCGATGCGGCGACCCAGCTGGCCGCGCAGGAATTTGGCGTGTTCGTTCAGCGCCTTGATGATGGCGCTCTCCTGCCCGGCCGTCTCGGCCGCCTCGACGCCCGCGCCCAGCGGCTCGACGAAACAGGTGGCGTGGCGCAGGTCCGGGCTCATCCGAACCTCGGTCACGGTGACGGAGACGCCGACCAGAGCCTCGTCGTGAATCTCATGCTCGCGCATGACGTCGACAAGCGCGTGGCGGATCAGCTCGCCGGCGCGCAGCTGGCGCTGCGACGGTCCCAGGGGACCGCTGGCGTTGCGGGTGTGTTGCTTGCGGGCCATCTCGGGCTCCTCCTGCTCGCGCCGCCGGGGATCGGACGCCGGCTCTGAAACGCGAAGGGGCGGGGTCTAGTCGTCTGCGCCGCCCAAGTCCAGTTCTGCCGCGCGCCGTTAGGCGGTTCGCGCCGCCCGCATCACCGCGCCCGAGGTCAGGCTGCGGACCATCGGCATGGGCAGGCCGCCCGCGTTCAGCACCTCGGCCGTCCAGTGATTGCACAGATGGCCGACCCAGAACGTCTCGCCGCTTGCGTAGAAGACGGCGTCATCGCCCGGCCTGCGCGCCGCGATGATCGCCCGCCCCTCTGTATCCAGTCGAAGCGACGCCGCCACCCGCGCGCGCAAGGCGGCAAAGCCGTCGGGCGACAGGCTCAGGCTTGCCCGCGTCGTCTCGGGCAGAAGGACCGGATCGACCGGATCGGGGTCCAGCATGACGACGGACGGGTTGCCGCCCGGCCTGAAGAAGGCCCGCGCGCCGTCTGGAAGCCGCCCGCTGATCGGCCCCTGTTCGACATAGAAGACGGCGTCGCCCCAGCCGATCCGCACCCAGTCGCCGGGCGGCAGGGCCCGCACGGCCCGCGCCAGCGCATCGTCGCCCACCGCCAGCGCCGCGCGCGGCGCGGCCAGATCGGTGTGAAAGCCGTTGTCGAGCAGATGGACGACGATCGCCGCCTGATCTTTCTCAGGCGGAAACAGCCTTGGGTCGCCCGGCCGCTGCGCCGTCCACAGGCCCGCCAGCAGACCCAGAAGAACGGCGAAGGCCCAGCGGATCAGCACGCCCGCCTCGCCTTTAGTTGTTGCCGAAGGCCGCCGGAACGTCGCGCGCGGGCGAAGAGCCCTGCATCGTCGCCCACTCGCCCCGATAGCTGTAGTTCAGGCTGACGCAGTGGCGGAACTGGCCGTCGGCCCAGCGCCCGACCGTCTCGATCGTCAGCGGATGGCCGGCGCGCACCCGGCCCACGACGATGAAGGCTTCATCCGCGCCGGGGCACAGGGCGCGCGACAGGGCGCGGCCGTCGCCGTCGGCCGTGATGCTGTAGACGCCGCCGTCCGCTGCGCCCTGAGGCAGGACGCGCCGCACCTGATCGGGTCCGCCGCGCTCGAACCGGGCCGACCCGCGCGAGGTCGAGGAGAACAGATTCTTCACCGAGGTGGCGCCGAACCAGCCGCGCTCCACCTCCAGCGTCACGCCGCGCGTCAGGGCCTGGGTGGCGCGATCACTGGCGTCAAATGACAGGAAGCGCGTGTCGGCCAGGGCGGGCGTCGCCACGCTGGCGGCCGCGAAAGCGATCAAGAGCAGAGACAGTCCAGGGCGTGACATTGGCGGCCTATTCTTTTGCGCCCCCCGACGCGATGGCCGAACCCTAAAGCCAACCGAACGCCAGATGAAGCCTTCGATGCCCGGCGACTGGCGAGGCGGGCGTCCATCCGTCATGATATGCGCCCGTGCGTATGGCCCCCTGCCGAGGCCCCCTTTCGCCCGTTCCTCCCCTTCAGGACCCGAGCGCCGTGTTCAAAGACCCCTTCGACATCGACAACTACGCCCAGGACCCGGACCACTATCTGGCCGTGCCCTTTGTCCCGACCGAGGAGGACACCGTGGCGGCCATGCTGGCGCTGGCGGGGGTAGGGCCTAAGGACCGCCTCTATGACCTGGGCTGTGGCGACGGGCGCATCGTCATCGCCGCCGCCCGCGACCGCGACGCCCACGCCGTCGGTTTCGACATCGACCCGACCCGCATCGCCGACGCCATGGAATACGCCGGCTGGGCCGGGGTGGAGCACATGGTCGACTTCATCGAGGAGGACCTGTTCAGCGTCGATGTCCGCGAGGCCACCGTGGTCAGCCTCTATCTGCTGCAGTCGATCAATGTCGAACTGCGCCCGCGTTTGCTCAGCCAGCTGAAGCCCGGCGCCCGCATCGTCTCCCACGCCTTCGACATGGGCGATTGGCCTGCGGACGAGCGGATCAGGGTCGCCGACGGCTACATCTACAAATGGACCGTTCCCGCCCCGGTCGCCGGGCGCTGGGACTGGACCCGCGAAGACGGAACCGCCTGCCGCCTGGAGCTGGAGCAGAAGTATCAGCAGGTGACGGGCCGGGCCTGGCTGGGCGAGGTTGAGGTCAGCCTCGTCGCCGCTGACCTGACCGGCGAACGGCTGGAGATCGAGCTGCAGGCCGACGACGCGGCCCCCGTCCAGCGCTTCGTCCTGACCTTCGCCGACGATGCGCTGAAGTCTGTCGTCGAGGACTGACTTCCCCCGCCCGTGGCCAAAGAACTGGGTCCCGGCATCCGCCGGGATGAGCGGACATTGGCTGCAGCCCCAAAGACAAAGGGCGCGGCTTCTTTCGAAACCGCGCCCTTCATGTTTCAGGCCGTGAAGCTCAGGCTTCCTAGTCCAGGGTGCGCTTGATCTCTTCGACGGTGAAGCACTCGATGTAGTCGCCTTCCTTGATGTCCTGGAAGCCGGCGAACTGCATGCCGCACTCCTGACCCGAAGGCACTTCGTTGACCTCGTCCTTGAAGCGCTTGAGCGTGTTGAGCACGCCCAGCTCCAGCACCACCACGTCGTCGCGGATGATGCGGACGCGCGCGCCCTTGCGGACCACGCCCTCGGTGACGCGGCAGCCCGCGACCCGGCCGACCTTGGTGATGTCGAAGGTCTGCAGCACCTTGGCGTTGCCCAGGAAGGTTTCGCGCTGGAGCGGCGCCAGCATGCCCGAGAGCACGCCCTTAATGTCGTCCAGCAGGTCGTAGATGATCGAGTAGTAGCGGATCTCGACGCCTTCACGCTCGGCCAGTTCGCGCGCCTGTTTCGACGCACGGACGTTGAAGCCCAGGATCGGCGCCCCGGCCGACTTGGCCAGGTTGACGTCGCTCTCGGTGATGCCGCCGGCGCCGTGCATGACCACGCGGGCCCGCACTTCGTCGTTGCCCATCTTCTCCAGCGAGGTCGTGATGGCTTCGGCCGTGCCCTGCACGTCCGACTTGATGAGGACCGGCAGCTCGCTGATCTTCTTGGAACCCAGCTTGGCCATCATGTCGGCCAGCGACAGGCTGCCGCCGGAGACCTGACCCTTTTCACGCTTCACGCGCTGACGGTATTCGGTCAGTTCGCGGGCGCGGGCCTCGTTCTCCACCACGGCGAAGACGTCGCCGGGCGTCGGGGCTTCCGACAGGCCCAGGATCTCGACCGGAACCGAGGGACCGGCTTCGGTCAGCTGGGCGTTGCGTTCGTCCAGCAGGGCGCGCGCCTTGCCCCAGGCGGAGCCGGCCACGACGATGTCGCCGCGCTTCAGCGTGCCGCGCTTGACCAGGACGGTCGCGACCGGGCCGCGGCCCTTGTCCAGCTGGGCCTCGATCACCACGCCCTCGGCCGAACGCTCGGCGTTGGCGCGCAGGTCCATGACTTCCGCCTGCAGCAGGATGGCGTCGGTCAGGCCGTTCAGGTTGATCTTCTCCTTGGCCGACAGCTCGATGATCTGAGTGTCGCCGCCCAGGGATTCCGCGATCACCTCGTACTGCAGCAGCTCGTTGACGATCTTCTGCGGGTTGGCGTCGGGCTTATCGACCTTGTTGACCGCCACGATGATCGGCGAACCGGCCGCCTTGGCGTGCTGGATGGCCTCGACCGTCTGCGGCATGACGCCGTCGTCGGCGGCCACCACCAGAACGACGATGTCGGTGACGTTGGCGCCGCGCGCCCGCATCGCCGAGAAGGCCGCGTGGCCCGGCGTATCCAGGAAGGTGATGCGCTGACCATCGGCCAGACGCACCTGATAGGCGCCGATGTGCTGGGTGATGCCGCCGGCTTCGCCCGCCGCCACGTCCGTGGTGCGCAGGGCGTCCAGCAGCGAGGTCTTGCCGTGGTCGACGTGGCCCATGATGGCCACGACCGGCGCGCGCAGGTCGCCGGTGTCGGCCTCGTCGGCCTCGGCGATGAAGCCTTCTTCGATGTCGGATTCCGACACGCGCTTGACGGCCATGCCGTATTCCTCGGCCACCAGTTCGGCGGTGTCGGAATCGATCACATCGTTGATCTTCATCATCAGGCCCTGACGCATCAGGAATTTGATGATGTCGACGCCGCGCACCGCCATCCGGTTGGCCAGTTCGCCAACGGTGATGGTGTCGGGAATGACCACTTCACGCGGACGGTTCGGCGTTTCGGTCGAGCCGCCGCGGCGCTTTTCCTTCTCGCGTTCGCGAGCGCGGCGCACCGAAGCCAGCGAGCGCATCCGCTCGACGGCGTCCTCGTCGCCTCCCGCCACCGAGTGGATGGTCAGGCGGCCTTCACGGCGCTTGGGCTCGCCGCGCGTGCGGCTGACGGCCTTGCCGGGCGCATTGTCGGCGAAACGCTTGTCGCGGTCGTCCTCACGACCGGCCGGACGGGCGAAGCCGCCGCCGGCGCGGCTGGGACGCGCCACCTCGGGCTGGGCCGGAGGCTGGTTCGGGGCCGGACGGCCGCCAGGACGGGC
>KB291747.1 GCA_000318405.1 Brevundimonas diminuta 470-4
CGTCACAGTGGTCGTGGAGGCACGATGTAGGCGGGCGGTGCGACGGATGCCCAGCCCGTCGATCAACGACCTCCTGATCGCTTCCACACGGTCGTCAGGCATAGGCTTCCGCCCGGACTTCTTGGCCGTTCGACGAAGCCCTGCGAGGATGCGCTCGCGGATCATGGCCCGCTCGAACTCCGCGAAGACGCCCAGCATCTGGAACATCATCCGGCCTGAAGGCGTCGAGGTGTCGAGGCCCTGCTGGTGCAGGTAGAGGTCCACATTCTTGGACTGGATGTCGTTCAGGAAAGCCACGAGGTCGGGGAGGCTCCGGCCGAGGCGGTCCACGCTCCACGCCATGATCTGCTCGAAGTCCTTGCGCGCCACGCCTTTGAGCAGAGCGTCGTAGCCGGGGCGCCGGTCACGTCCCTTGACGCCAGAGATGCCTTCGTCGGTGAAGGTCGCGGTGACGGTCCAGCCCTGACGCTCGGCGACGGCCAGCAGATCGCGAAGCTGGTTCTCGACGGTCTGGTTCTTATCGGCCGTGCTCACACGGGCGTAGATCGCGACGCGCTTGGTCAGGGGTGTTCTCCGATTGCAGTTGGGAGAACGTAAGGGTCTCATGGATCGGCAGAGCGTCAATCAGATCGGGCGAACGACCGCTCTTCCCTCGGCGCGATGAAGAGCCGGTCGCAGTCGTCACCGCTGGTCAATGGGATGACCTCAAACTCTTCCCCTGCCGCCTCCACGGCTTCAGCGGCCAGTTCGTTGAACTCCTGCTCGAAGCCGGATCGGCGGAACAGCACCACGCCGTCCTTGGCGTCGAGCACTCCATACGCCGGGGAGCCTTCGAGAAGGGTGTTGAGCCGATCCATGTTCTTGGAAGGCGTGAGGCGTCGGATGGTTCAGAACGGCTCAGTTGGGAAGTGAGGCGACGATCCCGGCAGGCCGTCGTGCGGGCGCCGTCAGGCGCGGTCGCTCCGCTTCCAGTGCGGCAATGGCGTCGTATTGAAAGGCGAGTCGTAGATAGTGCTGACGATGCTCGACGACGAAGGTCTTGCTGGCCTGCTCTCGGGCCAGCGCAGCCCGCAGTCGATTATAGCTGGTCGGGAGACGCATGCGATCTGAACGCCGATCACAGGGCCGCGTTCCCCAACCGTTGTTTTCGAGGTGACTCCGCTCAGCGAGCATCAACCGCGTCCAGCGTGACGTGCCCCTGAGAATTTCCTCCACG
>KB291748.1 GCA_000318405.1 Brevundimonas diminuta 470-4
ATGGCCAAGGAAAAGTTCGAACGCACCAAGCCGCACGTGAACATCGGCACGATCGGTCACGTTGACCACGGCAAGACGACGCTGACGGCGGCGATCTCGATGACGCTGTCGAAGGCCGGCGGCGGCAAGGCGATGAACTACGCCGACATCGACAACGCGCCGGAAGAAAAAGCGCGCGGCATCACGATCAACACGTCGCACGTGGAATATGAGACGGCGAACCGTCACTACGCGCACGTGGACTGCCCGGGCCACGCCGACTACGTGAAGAACATGATCACGGGCGCCGCCCAGATGGACGGCGCGATCCTGGTTTGCTCGGCCGCTGACGGCCCGATGCCGCAGACCCGCGAGCACATCCTGCTGTCGCGTCAGGTCGGCGTTCCGGCGCTGGTGGTGTTCCTGAACAAGGTCGACATGGTCGACGACGAGGAACTGCTGGAGCTGGTCGAAATGGAAGTGCGCGAGCTGCTCAGCTCGTACCAGTTCCCGGGCGACGACATCCCGGTCGTCAAGGGCTCGGCCCTGGCCGCCGTCGAAGACCGCGACGCCCACATCGGCGCCGAGCGCATCCTGGAGCTGATGGCTGCGGTCGACAGCTACATCCCGCAACCGGAACGCCCGATCGACATGCCGTTCCTGATGCCGGTCGAAGACGTGTTCTCGATCTCGGGCCGCGGCACCGTGGTGACGGGTCGCGTCGAGCGCGGCATCGTCAAGGTCGGTGAAGAAGTCGAAATCGTCGGCATCCGTCCGGTTCAGAAGACGACCTGCACGGGCGTCGAAATGTTCCGCAAGCTGCTGGACCAGGGTCAAGCGGGCGACAACGTGGGCGTGCTGCTGCGCGGCACCAAGCGTGAAGACGTCGAGCGCGGCCAGGTGCTGTGCAAGCCGGGTTCGATCACCCCGCACACCAAGTTCGTGGCTGAAGCCTACATCCTGAACAAGGAAGAAGGCGGCCGTCACACGCCGTTCTTCACGAACTACCGCCCGCAGTTCTACTTCCGCACGACGGATGTGACCGGCATCGTGCGCCTGAAGGAAGGCGTCGAGATGATCATGCCGGGCGACAACGCCGAGCTGGACGTCGAGCTGATCACGCCGATCGCGATGGAAGAGAAGCTGCGCTTCGCCATCCGCGAAGGCGGCCGCACCGTCGGCGCCGGCGTCGTGGCGAAAATCGTCGAGTAATCGACGTCAGAATGAGCGGGGGCCCCGGCCCTCGCTGGTTCGACAGTAACGAGTAAGCGTAAGCGTACCGGCCTCAAGCAGCCCGCAAGGGCGG
>KB291749.1 GCA_000318405.1 Brevundimonas diminuta 470-4
CGCGTGGAGGAAATTCTCAGGGGCACGTCATGGCGAACGCCCAAATCTTGGGATCAAGGTGGTGTCTGTCCTTGCTTCGAAGGCGAGGAGGTTATCGAGAAGAGGCTTCGTGCTTCTTCGAGTCATCAAGTAAGCGCGGTCATCAGCCGCTGGACACGAACGTCGCCACGAGCGCGCCGATTGCTGCAAATCCGCTGGTGCCAGCCGCGATCAGGGCAATGTAGCCCATCGTGCTCCGCACTTGGACCTCGGCCTGCGATTCGCGGGTCCATACCTTGTCCTTCGCACCTTGGGCGTGCTCTAGGAGGGTCTGCGGGCCCAACTTCTTGCGCGCTGCGATCTCGTTCGCCTCCTCGGTCAGTGCATGACCGCCCAGCAATCTGTTCCTCTCAATCTCTTCGGCCGGGTAGTAGTAGGCGTGGCGGGTGTTGGTCTTGATCGTCACAGCAAGGGCGATCACGGTAATGATCGCGCAGCTCACGGCAGTTACAGCGATCCACTCTCGGCCCATCTCGTTTCGATAGGCCCAAATCAACACCACGAAGACCACGGAGATAAGTGACGCGACCCGAGCGACGCCGTCCGGAACCGACTGCTTCGGCGGCTGCCAGCGCGAGCGCTTCAGGAACATCACGCTGAGCGCGGTTGTAGCCGCGAGGGCGGCCGAGCCGCCGGCGACCATCTGTGCGAATACGCCGTATTCAATCATAGCAGATCCAGATGCAGATTGGTGGGGCAGTTCCAGACCAAATCCTGGAATCTCGGGCCGTCGGGGCGCATGATGCCGAAGCAGTACTGTCCCGGCGGTATGACGCTCTTGGCGGGCGTTGATGTGCCGAAGCCCGCCGTCGTGGAGAGGAAGTAGCCTTTACAGTAGATCACCGTTTCGCCCGGTTGGGGGGTGTGGACGATGGTTTGGGCCGTCGCGCCCCGGCTCGCGAGCGTAGCGAACTCTGCGGCCCTGAGCGCAGCCTGGTGGATGAACTCGCGCTGAGGCACGGTGATCAGATCGATCCCCGAGCGTTCCAGTCCCCGTACAACGGCTGACGCGTCAGCATTCCGCGCGTCGGTGAAAACCGGCACCCGCAGTGGGGAGCCCTGTCTCTCTCTTTCCCCGCGACGAAAGATCGCCAATAGGAAATGACTCTGCGCCCTCAGCACATAACCCATCTCGACTAGGTCGCCTGAGATTGGCCGCAAGCGTCGGCCTAGGCGCATATACGCCTCGACGTCCTGATGGATTGTGGCACCGAGCGGCGCATTGATCGGCAAGCCGGGATGATCGAGCGATATCTGAAGATAGCGCTCGATCCTGTCGACCAAGGCGTTTTGTCGTGAGAGCGCCATTGCGACCTTTCATCTCCCTAGATGCCTGTAGCGGGAACAACCCTTCCGCTAGCAAGCTGTCACAGGCGGGACGCAACTGCAAAGCTGTTGCTACGGATGCCGTGTGCCGCTCTGTTCACCTCGATGCCGCGGCCCATTAGCGCCTAAGGGCTGTGCCTTGCGCAGGCCATGGTGAAGCGGCTTCGCCGCCGGATCGGCCGGTCTAAGCAGGCCTTCCGCGCCGCCGCGGACGAAGCTGAGCACCATTTCGCTACATCGCCCTGACTGGTTTAAGTCGGAGACGCGCCAGTAGTGAACATTGGTACGCTGCCAGGAGACCGCCTTCGCCGCAGGCGACGTTAGAAGTCGAGCCGACTGCTGACTCCCTTGACCTGATCGCGTCGGCGACGCGCGTCGTCCACGGGCTTTGGAGGCAGGGCTTCCGTTATGCCAAGGCCGGCATCGTTCTTCTCGATCTCTACAAATCCGAAGAGCTTCCGGTCGCCGATATATTCGCCACGCGAGACCCTGAAAGGTTGAAAGCGCTGTTGGGCGCACTCGATGCCATCAACGGACGGTTCTGACGCGAGGCGCTACGGCGGGGCGGTCTGACAGGTCGCGGCGGCTGGTCGATGAGACGCGGCAATCTCTCGCCGTGCGACACGACGCGCCTGGACGATATTCTAAGCGCGAAAGCCTACTAGGCAGCCACAGCCTCGGGCGCGCCTAATGCGACGCTTCGGAGAGCGACGCCGACCTGAAACTTCCTGTCCTGCGTAAGGAAGCGGTGGCTCAGCATGAGTTCGTATCGGGACATGAAAGGCAAATCGTCGATGACGAATTCATCACGGTCGTGAAGGATGCAGAACACGATTGTGTAACCCTTCTCATCCACGTCGCTATTCTTCACGGGCACGATCGTTGTGAAAGAGGCTTTGTCTTTATCGACATTGGGTTGTTCGGCATCATCGGCAATCCAAGCGGCGATATCGGCCCGACACTGAGTGTCTGTCGCGAAGGCGTGAGCGTAGAATTTCCCTTGCGTGAAAAGGTGGCTGATCGAGGCCGCGCCGGACGAATAGCGTTTGACGTGAACGATCATCTTCCCGGAATGAAGCAGATCGCATACCTCGTACTTCTTCTGACCTGCGACAGTCAGCTTAGCTTTGTCGAGAAGGTAGAGCTCGGCGCAATCCTCGGCTGCCCTGAGATTGTATACCTCTTCCCGATTTTCTTTTCTGTCCTTGCTCCAGATGTTGACCCCTTCGGGCAGGAATTCGGCAGCGACAGTCATGTCGTTTTCGACGAAATAGTTCTCGACGGTCTTCTTGAGCTCATCGGAAATCTCGCGCCACTGACCGTTAGATAGCACGAACGTGCGGTCATTCAGGTCCGCCTCGGCCACAAGACACCGGTAGGCGTTCCAGAGCTTGTAGGTCTTGTTTTGCTCGACATCGTAGCGGTAGATTGGCCAGCGTTTGACGGTGTCCGAGGTAAGGTCCTTTAGCCGCCGGCGCGGAACTCCGACGAGATCGGTAATCCGTAGGTCTTCGTAAGTCGCCGGAGCATCGTCATCGTCGTCTTTGATTTCGACGTAGGCGTAAGACGGGTCTTCTCCTTCGACAAACTCGGGCGGAGCCAGATGGATACGATCAAAGCGTTTGGCGAGGATGTCAGCGCAAAGGAGGTTGTCGAGGCTTTCGATTACCAGAGGATCGTTCTCGTGGCGTAACATGTCGTAGGATTTGAAAGCGGTGTCGCGATAGTCGGTCGAGTTGTAGCGCTCCTCAAGCTTGAGGCAGAGCGTCGCCAGGTACGACCAATCAACGTCCTCGTCCTTCGGGAATTTGATGTGGATCGAGTCCTTCCCTTTGAAGGATTCGATTACCTCGCGATAATCGGGCTTAACGCTGCCTGAGATTGTTCTGAGGAATTCCGCTTCGGAGTTGATACCGAAGACGCCGAGCGATGCCCCGGTGCTTGCTTGACGTTCTGTTTGCCGACTGATCGACTCGTGCGCGGTTGTTTGGATACGGCGCAGACCATCGTCGTCGCAGATATTCATCCCGACCTTGATACCGAAGTCGTAGACGATCTGATCCTTATTTAGGAGACTATCGCCGTGCTGGCCGAAGGCGGCGACGAAATGAAGATCGTCGAGGTCTTTGCGCTCTATCCGCAGGGCCATGATCGCGCGCGGAAATTTGTTTCGCGCGGAAAACTTGTACTGCTTCTCTTCGAACCCGGAGTTCAGAAATTTCATCCAGGGAATAGCGTCCTCGGTCCTCTGCGCGCCGCCGGCATCCTGGAACTTTATGTAACCGTCGAACTCACCCTCAAGCTCGACCCTGTCGTAATCCTTCAGCTCGCCTTTTAGATAATCCTCGAACTCGACGCCTTCTTTGATTTTGTATAGCGTTACTCGTTTGAACTCCGTCATGTGCCCAGCCCCCTAAGCAATTGCTTTTCTGGACGACGATACACCCAACCTGAGATTAAGCGCCACCGTAGATTGCGCCAGGCCTGTCGGGCGGGCGGAATACCGGAACCATCCTCGTGCTCGATGTCAGCAGATGGGGCCGGTACCAGAACCCAGACGAGGCTGCCCACTATGAGTTCATCTGTCGCTCCTCAGGGATAAACGTCCGCTTGTGGCAGGGGCCTTTGATGAGAACCCAACGGGAGCGATCCTCAACCGGTCTCTACCCGGCGATGAACTCGGTGATCGCCGCCGGCAGGGCGGACGGTGGGATCACGCCCACGACGCCGCTCTGCAGAGTTGTGAACCCGGGCATGGAGACGACGCCTTCCGGTCCGACGGCGAGGGACACGACCTCGCACGCGAACCGGGCCTTGGCCTCGGCGGCGTAGGTCACTGCCTGGTAGTAGCCGGCTCGGGCTACAAACTCTGGCGAACTGGAGTATTTGCACTCGAGGATCATCGCCTGCCCTGCGGGGCTCATGAGAAGGATGTCCGCGCCGAGCGAACGGTTGACGCCGGTCACGCCGGTCGTAGCCTCTTGGTAGGGAGATGACTGGCCGAGGTGTCGCCACACGCCCGACGCCTCGAACCAGAGGTCGAACTCCGCGCCGTCCGCATGCGTCACTTTGTAGGCAGGTGAAGGCGACGCCGCGCTGAGGGGACGGAGGGAGGTGATCGTACAGCCTGCCTGGCTCAGCGACCGAAGCGTCAGGCCCAGAACGCTGAGGTGGAAAAGCCGCCAGCGGATCTCTTCGTCCGGCATCAGGAGCTGAGCGACGTAGGCTGCGAGAGAGGCTTCCTGCAGCAGAAGCTCTTCGGCGACCTCGGCGACGGCGCCCCAGGGCGCGCCCTCGCGACGGATCGCCCGCAGCTCGTTCTGCCCCGGCGCGATCGAGCCCGCGGTCGCCAGAACCTCATGTCCGAGGGCGGTGGTCGCCGCGCTGAGCTGAGGATAGATCCCTGACGCGGCGTCCGGAAACAGCCGGCACGCGTCCGCCGCGGCCCCGACCAGTCGCTCCGCCGTCCATTTGAGGGTCGTCGCCAGCATCATGTCGGCGCCGCGCCGGGTTTCCCTGCCGACGAACACCTTGGGCGGCCAGCCGCTGTGGATCAGGCTTCTCGACCAGGAGACCCCGGAAAAGGGGTGGGGGAGGGCGACGGTCTCGTGGCGCCGCGCCGCGGGCAACAGGTCCAGCCATAGCGACGCCCGATCGGGCCAACGCTCTACTGAAGGCGCGATCCGCGCCATCAGGACGCGGTTGGCGCGAGCGCTTATGTCGCGGGCCGTCCATGCCGAGGCGGCGAGGGTGTCGTCCGGGATGGCCAGGGCGTTAAGAAGGCCGCCTCGGCCAGACCATCGTTTCAGGACCTCTGACAATCCCTCTTCAGGGATTGGCGGCCATCCGCTCATCAGACGAGCGACTTGGCGCTTTGGAGGATCCACAGCCAGTCCGGCTCCCCCAGGACGGCGCGACCCGAAATGTCGGCCTGCAGAAGTTCGAGGTCGCGGGGCTCGAGATTGCCGACCCAGCTGCCGATGTGGACGAGATAGGCCTCTGCCAAGAAGTCCCTCCAGTCGCTGTCGGGCGTGTCCAGCGGTTCCTGTTCCGCGGTGCGAAGCGCGACTTCGACATAGTGCGCCATAGCGAGGAAGAGCGCCGGCCCCAATCGGGTCGAGTCCCTCGCGAAATGAATCGCATAGAGATCCGTGATCGCGGCGACGGCGTCGAACGGCAGGGACAGGCCGCGATCCTTCAGGATGATCTCGAACATCTCGGGCTCGGGGGCCGGAATGGGCACCCGCACGAACCGCCGTCCGAGAGCCGCCCCGAAGCGGAAGACACGCTGTGCGTCCAGGGCGTTGAAGGTGCCGAGGAGCCGCCAGTTGTCGCCCGCCAAGTAACGGATGGCGCCGGGGGCACCGCTGGCATCTGTCGGTGCAGAATCCTCGACATAACGACTGGGTCCGGACGTCCAGCCGAGTTCCACCGTCCGCGCGTCGGAGGCCGAAGATTCCACGCCGAGCGTGACTGAACCGCCCGACAGCCAGGTCAAGAGGCCGCCAAAGATGCGATCCATATCCGCGCGGTTGGCCTCATCCATGATAAGCCAGCGATCTTCGCGGATCGCCCGCAGAACCCAACCGGGACGAAAAACGATCTGGCCGTCGACGACGGTGTCGCCGCCGACGAGCTCCCGCGCCGTCCAGCTCTCATCAGGGGTGGCCCAGAGAGGCTCGGTCTGGCCGACCGCCTGGATCGCCTTGTTCATCAGCGCCGTCTTGCCGGTGCCCGGCGGCCCGACGAGCATCACGGCGCGCGCGGACCGTATGGCGTTAAGGATCATGCGCCACACGCGCGGGGGGATGCGGATCTCTTGTTCGGTCTCCACCGCCTCGGCGAGGGGGACGGTCGGCACGAGCTCGGCGATTGCTCCTGAAGAGCCGCCTGTCTCAGGTTGAGCGGCGAGACGGGTCTGAATCGCCGCGACGGTCTGCTCCCGCTTCTCGGCCAGAGCGGCGGTCTCATCGCGCATATGGGTGAGGAGGTCGACCAGGCGATCGGGCGTCAGGGCGTCGGGCGAGACACTGGACGACCAGACCTGGGGCTCTTCAAGAGTCGCATACATCGAGACGGTTCGCTTGGCGAAGCTGGGCGTCAGCGAGAAGGAGGCGGAGCTAGTATAGGGCAGGTCGGCGGCCTTCTCCGCGAACGCGCCGAACAGTCGAGCAGCGGACACCGCCATCAGCCGCTCTTCGACATAGTCGAAGATCAGCAAGAAGGGCGCGTACTCGAACAGGGCACCACCGTCTACGGTCAGAGCCTTGCCGAGCGCCTCGGCTCTGGTCGCCACACGGGACGTGCCGTCGACGGCGAGGGTGTAAGCTATGACCTTGAAAGGGGCCTGTCCTTCGAGGGCGCAGTCGAACTCATAGGTGGCTCTCGGCGTGCGGGCGAGCGACAGGCCGAGGACCTGGCCAAGCTCGCTCGATGTCCTGGCGGCGAAGCTCACGCGACCGCCTGAGGCATCTGCAGCGTGTTTGAGCGCGGCTTGCAGCGCGGCGTCGTTGGCCGGCATCAGTGACCGCGTCGGTTGGCGAGCGCCGTGCGCGAGGCGCGCGTGGCGGAGAATCGATCGAGCACGGCGGAGACCTGACGGGCAACAGCCTCGGCGAGGAGAGGCGGCACAGCGTTGCCGCAAAGCTTGTACTGGTCCACTTGGGCTCCGCAGAAGACGTGATGATCGGGGAAGGATTGCAGGCGGGCGGCCTCCCGGACCGAGATCAGCCGTTGTTGCGACACATCGTAATGGATGAACTTGCCCCAGTGGGGGTCGGGCTTGGTAAGCAGGGTACTGGCCTGTTCGTCCGGCGAAAGGCGACCGTAGCGCTTGGTATGATCCTTGCGGAGCGCCCGCTGCATGCCGGGCGGGAGGAGCTCCCTCGGAATCGAGCGCCAATCGCCGCCGACCGGGATGTGTTTGACCCGTTCGATGTTTGGTCCGACCAGCTCCCGGCACCAATGGTTGGCCAGCATCGAGGCGTGCGCCCGCGCATTCTCCTGGTATGCCGTGAGCGCGCCCGGCTTAGACGTGTAGTGACTGAGATCGTCCCCGCCCCCGTTCGTGAGCGCCGGCAGGTCGCCGATCGCCGCCTCGACGGTCGTCGGCGGCAGGAGACCGACACGCGGAAGATCCTGGTTGTCCCGGCGTCGACCGTGGCCAATGGCGTAATGGAAGGTGTGGGATCTGCCGCCCTTGAAATGGGCTTGGGCCATTGAGTAGTGGACCGGGGCCGGAAGCGTCGCGGCCCCTACAGCGTCCGAAACATCCTTGCGCGTCCCCACCACGACGATGCGGAAACGCTCCTGGGGCACGCCGTAATGGGCGGCGTTCAGAATCCGGCATTCCACGTCATAGCCGGGTCCGTCGGCGCTCGAGGAAATCTCGGACACCAGTTCCTGGAGAAAGGCTCCACCCTCAAGGGACAGCATGCCGGGGACGTTTTCCAGCACGAAGGTCTTGGGCGCCAGACCACGCAAGATCCTGACATAGTGCCGGAACAGGAAATTTCTGGGGTCTTCCGCGGACCGGATGTGGGAGTTGACGGAAAATCCTTGGCAGGGGGGGCCGCCGAGAAGAACGTCCAGATCCCCGCGCCGGAGCGTGCCGGTCTCGCCGGGCAAGCGGTCCAGGAGGTATTCCGTGTCGATGTCTTCGACGGATCCCGGAAGAGGAAGAATGGAGTCGGCCTCGCCGACGCTCGCGGTGGAGAAATTTGTCAGGAAAGTGTTGAGAGCGAGGTCCCAGAGATCATTCGCGAAAAGGGAGCTGAAGCCGACATTGTGAAAGCCTCGGGACAGGCCGCCAGCGCCGCAGAAGAGCTCACCAGTAGTATAGCGGGTCGCCAATGTCATGATAGGTCCCTAAGCGATTCCTCGCGGGCACGCGCACGTTAATGCGCGTCGCGCTTCACCGTAACCCCCTAGAGCCGGGGTACGTAGAAATCGGTCGTACCTGGCTGACTTTCGGGGTGATGGTGCCGCCGGGGGGAATCGAACCCACGACCTCAGCCTTACCAAGGATGCGCTCTACCACTGAGCTACGGCGGCGCGTGTGCGGTGGGTCCTAGAGTTCTTCGTGGCCAAAGGAAAGCGCTTTTCAATATCTCGGGGCTTCGATCCATCCGCAACCCGGCACGGCCCGCGTCGCGAACGGCCCCGGACGTCTACGCCGAACGCCATCGCGGCGGCCCGGCTGCGCACGTAAGGCGCTGTCGAGGCGCAGCACGTCAGCGAGCCGAAGCTGCTTTTCAGGACGATCGCGCTGGCCTGCCAACTCCGAAGAAATGAAGCCGTACGCCGGCCGTCTCCTGCTCGGTGAAGAAGGCCTTTCCGTTCTCTGTGCGGGGGTTCGGCAGAACGCTAAGGCTCGCCCGCTCCGGATTGAGGGCGTTCACCACATGCAGGATCCGGTAGTGCTGGCGGTTCTCCGCGCGACAAGCCTCGGCCTTCATTATCTCGGTAGAGCCCATTTCGATCATCCGCCGGTCGCCCGGATCCGCCGCGGATGTCGCCTTGACCTCGAAGAACCAGGTCGCCTTGCCGCTCGAGATCTCGAAGTCATAGCCCAGGCCATCATCGCCTGGCTCGCCGCAGACATGGCGACGGTAGCTGGATTTCCAGCACCCGTGATCGACGACACGTGTGCGTCCGTATTTCCGCTTCAACCATTCGAAGGCGATGGCTTCGCCGAAGAACCCAACCACCCCCTTCTCCTCGTCGGTCATTCGGTTAATGCTAGGCGGGTGACCGCCGCCGCCACCGCCGCCGCCGCGCCGCGTTTGGACGACGCCCGCGCGCTTTAGCGGCTTAGAGCTCGAGGCGAGGAGAGCGCCGTTCGCCCGAGTCAGGTCGGCGATATGATCCGCGAGCGACGCCAGGTCCGTCTCGCCGGAGATGTAGCTTCCGCCAGAATACGACAGAACGCGCGGCGGATTGATGCGCGCCTGCCGCGCCTTGCGCTCCGCGTCCCGGAACGCATTGATGTCGCCCTCGGCCAGCCCTTGCTCTGCGGGGATCAGTGACACGGGCCAGTCGGCGGGCCATAGGCCGGCGCGCTGCAGCCATATCAGGCAGGCGGCATCGTCGAGCGGGTCGAAGTCCATCCAACCTTGGGCGGCGCCAAGGGCGAGCAGTCGTCCTTCCAGCCCCTCCGGGTCCCGCCATGGGACGGCGACCTCGGCCTCGGCACCGGCTTTGACCAAGACAAGGAGTCGGGCGCGTGGCGCGAGCACCTTGAGGGTTCGCTGGTTCGCCTCGCGCACCGCCTCAAGGCTCGTTTTATGCGGCGGAACGTCTGACAGTGTGGTCACCCCGAGGCTGTCGAGCCAGGTCATGAGCCAGGCGTCCCAATCGGCCGGATAGCTTTTGAATAGAACCTGCCCTGCTTCGGGCGGGGCGGTCGGTGCCGGCGTAATCCGGGCGGCGACATAGGCTGACAACTCGCCTGAGATGAAGCTTGGCCTGAACGTCGCTCTCAGGCTCTCCCGAACCCGCGCTTCCTGACGCAGATAGTAGCGGGTGAACGCCTCTTGGTGATGGGCCGACCGGTCTATGATGCGATAGGGGTCGCCGAGCGCTTTCAGGACCGTGTTCAGCGCCCCCAGCTCCACGCCCAGCTGGAGGGCGGCGGTCTCGACCGAACCGCTGCGGCACGCCTCGACAAGGGACGCGCCGTCCTGGAAGGCCTCGGCGAGATCGCGCTCGGTGACCGCGCCTTCTCGGCGCAGCACGGTGTCGAGCACGGCTTGCTGATCCCACAACTCAGCGAACGGCCGGATGACATGCAGTAGCGTAGCGATCACCGAGCGGGAGTCCTTCATGGCCGCGGCCACATCCCCAGGCAGCAGCTCGAGAGCCGCAGCCAGCCCTTCGGCGGTCGCGCCGTGGCCGGCCTGATGAAGGCGTGCGGCGACCGCGTAGAGCTGGCCGCTGGTCATCTGACGGGATCCAATCGCTTCGCCGAGAGCCTCGGCGATCACCATCAGGGCCCGACCGTCCGAACGGGCCGAATGCGGCGCGAGAATGGTCGTGACCTCCGGCGACCTCACGAGCACTGCCATATGCGGGAAGGATGCGAGCGGCAGACTATGCCCGCCAACCTGAAGATGAAGATCGTCCACCCAACGGATCCGGAGGGCCGCCAGCCTAGCGATGACGGTGTCCGGGCTGGCCGTGAAAAACTTGCAGCGATAGCGCAGCGTCAACAGGACGAAGCTACGCAGATCGCCTGGCAGATCGTCCTCCAGCAGACCGTCGTCGGTCGAGGGGGCGAAGGGGCCGTCGGGCGTGTGGTACACGATGTCCATCAGCGACATACGTTGCAGACGGTTCGGGACCTGGGCGCAGAGATAGGTCGCGACGTCGGCGTCCCGGACGAGAGGCGGCTCGAAGACGATCACGCCCTTGGCGGCGCGCGACAAGGCACCAACCATGGCGCGGTCCTCCGCGTCGGCAATATAGACCGGACGCGCCTCGGTGCGCGGATCGAAGGCGATCACCTCGCCGTCGACGCGGGCCAGCAGCTGAATCCCTGCCGGTAGAGCCACGCCCAGGTTGGCTTTCGCCCACGCGTCCTGCGTCAGGGCGAGTAGGCGTTCTCCCGGCTGCCGGCCATGCTCGAGCCAGCCTGGCGCCTGGGCAAGCAGGTGCCAGGCTGAGGCTTGCGCGCCCAAGACGGACAGGCCGAGACGCCCGAGGGTCTCCCGGGCCCGGTCCGCCCGGTCAATCTCCGTCCGAAGCGCGGGAGACACTAGCGGTGCCTGCGGGGGAGGGGTCTCCTGGGCCGCCGGGAGCCAGGCGCGGGTGAGGGCGGCTCGAGCGTCACCCGCGGTCGGAATCCACCGCTCCACGGTCAGAAACGCTGCGGCGGGCGACGGCCAGGTGCGTTGGTCCGGCGCGTTGGCGTGGTCAGGCTTGAGCACGATCATTCGGTCCAAGTCCGGTTGAGCCTCGAGCATGCGCACGACCTGGATCGCGTAGGCCTCCGCGGCGACGGCGGCGATTTCGGCGTAGTCGGCCTGCCCGGGGAGGCGCCAGACGTCGCGGGCAGTGTAGATCGTCTGGGGGTTGGCCAAGCTGGGCCGTTCCTTGAGCCTCTGGATCCAGGACGCCTTCTGGCTCGATGACATCTCGACGGGGCGTTGAGAGAGGGTCCAGATGAGCATATTGCCGTTGGCGCGAACGGCCGGGCGCTGGAGGACGGGGATCGGACGCAAATGATCCGACACGCCCGCCCGGCGCAGCAGAAGGATCCAGGCGTCGCGCTGACCCGCCGGCACGTTCCAGTCCCTGTAGGGGAGCAGACGTTTCTGGCCGAGCGCCTGGAGCTCCGGTGAAACGGGCCCCGCCTTTTCGAATAGCGCGTCGAGGTCAGCCGAACGCGTGCCTGGCCAGTCTCCGAAAAAGGCGTCGCTCGCTCGGACCCAGCCTTCCCGGGTCGGCACCATTAGACCTATCTCGCCCACGTCGGCGAAGCCGCCCTCGCCGGCGCAGATCGCCATGATGGCGTGGAGCGTGTCCCAGCGGCTTTGCTCCGGATCCTTCGCTTGACCAGGCTCATCTATGAGCCCGGCCATCACCCGGAGAATTTCACGGCGATCATACTCCCGGGCGAGACCGGAGCCGGTCAGATACCGCCTGGCCGCGTTCGCGCCGTCCTGGGCACAGGCTAGGCCGCTGTTCAGATAGGTGATTCGACGCTGCACCGCGGTGGGGAGCGTCATCGCCGTAGGGCCGGTCCGGATCGGCGGCATGAAGGTGGAAGACAGGCGTTTCTTGCCCCGCTTCGCCTCGCCTGGCGGAGCCTCGGCCAGAGCTAGGTCTCCACGGTCCGTGAGGAGAAGCGGCTTACCCTGCAGCCGACCGCCTGCGTTGGGAAGCAACGCCGGGAGGGCGGCGTAGTAGCCGTTCCACTCTGAAATTGGCGCGCTGGCGCGGTGCAGATCCTGAGCCACGGCGGCGGCGATTTTCGCCTTGTCGTCCAGGTTGGGAGCGAGGGCGATCCCCGGGAACATGAACTTCCTGAAGCGTGTGATCCGGGCCGCGCCGAGCTGGACGTCCAGAATGGGAAAGGCAGCCGATCCCGCGACCCGCCGCGCAGTGAAGAAGTCGTCGCCATCCCAGATCCTGACGTCGTCCAGGCGAGCCCAGGCGGGCGTGGAGTTGACACGCTGAGCTGGGACCAGGGCCTCCTGGCTTTCGGCGACCGCCTTGCGCACCTCGGTCGCGCCTTCGCCGGTCCAGAAGAGGAGGTCGGCGACGACGCGTCGGGCTGCCTCGTCGGGCAAAGCCGTCTTGGCGATCCGGGCCGCATCGAACGCTAGCCGCCGGCATTCGTCGAGGAGCCAAGGGTTGAAGGTCCCGCCTTCTTCGAGATCCTTGCGCTCGATCGTGGCGAAGAAGGGCGCATCCATGTGCCCGGCGAACGGCGAGGGGGCACCTTTTCCCATGGGTAGGAAGGTGTAGAGGCGTCCGTCGATCGGCGGTCCGTCTGCGGTCACGGCGATGGATATCACCGCATCGCCTATCCAGTCATTCCAGCGCTCGGGCAGCGCCTCAGACAGCACATCGGCGTTGATCACCTCGCGGACCGCTGTCTCCGGCAGTGTCCTGCGGGCGACGATGTAGCGCCGCTCCCCGCAGGTTACGTTCTGCAGGACGAGGTCTGATCCCTCGTGGAGAGTCTCGGGGGCCCGGCCGAGCACATGGGTCGTTCCGCCGAATTCGATCCGGAGCTCCGAGATGCGTTCGAGGAAGAGCTGGACGTCGGGCTGACCCTCGGCGAGTTCCGTCAGCTGTGTTTCGACGGCCAGGCGGGCTTCGGCATTCTTTAGCGGCAGGCGAAGAACGGTCGCGTAGCCGTCCTCGCCGAGAGACTCAACCGCTGGCGGCGGTTGAATGGACGGCGTGGCGAGGTACAGCTGCGGCATGGTCGCGGCGACTCGCCGTGCGCGGTCGGCCAGACCGCACGGCGCCAGGAACGCCTGTAGCGTCGCGTTGTCGGCGAAGGTGAAACAGTAGCCGTCGAAGACGCCGGACTTCCGGGACGTCGGCTTGGAATAGACCTCAGGGTGCGCGCAGATTTGGAAGACACTCAGAAAGCCCACGCCCTTGTTGCCGATCGCCTCGTTGACCGCCTTTGTCGTGCGCGTCGGACTGCAGAGGGCCTTGAAGTTCGCCCGGGTGAAGCCGCGCCCGTCATTGGCGGCGTACAGCACGCCGAAATCACCTTCCCCGGCGTCATAAACGAAGCGGATTCGGCCGTTGCGATCGCTGGGATCGTGAGCGTCATGCGCGTTTTGCAGAAGCTCAAGGACTGCACGGTTCCGGTATGAGACTGACACGGTGCTGCACAACCCGCGTAGATCGCCATAGACGTCGACATCTTCCGGGGACTCTAGGAAGTGCCGGATCTTGTCCAAGGTCGCGGTCCGGATGACATCCGTAGGGCGCGGGTCCTTTTCGCTCGTGGTATCAAGCATCGCTCCCCCAATCGCCCTTGCCGCCGCGAACGAGCTGTTTACGTCTTCCGGTTGTCCTCGTCATCTCCATCCCCGCGCGCACAGGCCAGTCGCTGTTACTGACAGACTGTAGGCGACTAACTGTAGCGACGGTCTGTATTCAGGTCCGCAATGGGTTGGTGGCCGCCCCTTATCCAATCGCAAGGTCGCACAGCATCAGGGAGCCCCCCTACAGTGCCACTTTGTAGTTGCTTAAATCGGCTTCATCACTTCCAAGATGAAATCTGGTGAAACCGATTGAAACGGGCTGAACAGCCAAAACCAAGCGCGAACGCTCTGGCGGGTTAGATGGGGGGGGAAGGTGACGATTCTCTAAAAAATCGTTTAAAAACAAGGCGCGTGGCGGACAGAGAGGGATTCGAACCCTCGATAGAGTTGCCCCTATACACGCGTTCCAGGCGTGCGCCTTCAACCACTCGGCCACCTGTCCATTCCACCTGAAGCCCGGATGCGTCCGGGGCGGAACCGTCGGGAGCGGACCGACGGGAGGGGCTGATTAGAGCATGACGACCCCATGGGCAAGCGCTCTTGAAGCCTCCATATAGGCGTTGACGATGTTTTCGCGGAGTTCTCGCCATGTTGTTGAAGAAGAATGCTGAACTGCCCACGCCTGAGACCGCCTTGCCGGGTCGGGCCGAGGCGCTGACGACGGATGAGACTCATTTCGTTCTCGGCCATGCGCTGAAGGGGCCGCACCCCGCGGGGATGCAGACGGCCGTGTTCGGCATGGGCTGTTTCTGGGGCGTGGAGCGGGTGTTCTGGCAGTTGCCGGGCGTATGGGTCACGTCGGCGGGCTATGCGGGCGGGATCACGCGCAATCCGACCTATGAAGAGGTCTGTTCGGGCCGCACCGGCCATACGGAGGTGGTGCAGGTGGTGTTCGATCCGGCCCGGATTTCATATAGCGATCTGCTGAAGGCCTTCTGGGAGAACCACGACCCGACGCAGGGCATGCGTCAGGGCAACGACCTGGGCACCCAGTATCGCTCGGCCATCTATACGCTGAATGATGAGCAGCAGGCGGAGGCGCTGGCGTCGCGCGACGCCTATCAGGCGGCGCTGAACGCGGCGGGGCGCGGTGTGATTACGACCGAGATCGAACCGGCCGGGCCGTATTATTTCGCCGAGGATTACCATCAGGGTTATCTGGCCAAGAACCCGGCGGGCTACTGCGGCATCGGCGGGACGGGCGTGGTCTGCCCGATCGGCCTGGGCGTCGGCGCCTGATGGATCGTGCGGGCGTCGGCAAGGTCTGCCTGGCTTTGCCGGGAACGACGATGGATCATCCGTTCGGGCCGGGTCATGACGCCTATAAGATCGGCGGCAAGATGTTCGCCCTGGTCGGGGCCGAGGGCGGGCTGTCGTTCAAGGTCTCGGACATCGCCTATGCGGTGCTGACCGACGAGGGGCGGGCGGCGCCGGCGCCCTATCTGGCGCGGGCGAAATGGGTGCATCTGGCCGATCCGGGCGACTGGCCGGACGATGAGCTTGCTGACCATCTGAGATCGGCCCACGCCCTGATCGCCGCAAAGCTGACGAAGAAGGCGCGGGCCGAACTGGGGCTTCTCCTCCCCATGTGATGGGGAGGAGAGACGGGCGTTACTTCGCCTTCTGCTCGGCGATCCAGCGATCCATGCGGGCGTCCAGCAGGGCCAGCGGCAGGGCGCCGTCGACCAGCAGGGCGTCGTGGAAGGTCCGCACGTCGAAGCGGTCGCCCAGTTCGCGCTCGGCGCGGCTGCGGATCTCGCGCAGGCGGATCTCGCCGATCTTATAGGCCGTGGCCTGACCGGGGTCGCCGATGTAGCGCTGCAGTTCGGTCTCGATGTTGTGCGGCGACAGGGCGGAGTTGTCGCGGAAGCAGGCGCGGGCCTGTTCCTCGCTCCAGCCCAGCCAGTGCAGGCCCGTGTCGGCCACCAGGCGGCAGGCGCGCCACATCTCATAGCTGAGGCGGCCGAACCGCTCATAGGGCGTGCGATAGATGCCCATTTCCTCGCCAAGGAACTCGGAATACAGGCCCCAGCCTTCGTTGAAGGCCGTGACCGAGGCGTCGCGGCGGTAATACGGCTGGTCGGCGGCTTCCTGCTGCAGGGCGATCTGCAGGTGGTGGCCCGGCACGGCCTCGTGCACCGTCAGGGCGGGCAGTTCATACAGGGGCCGCTGGTCCAGCTTGCCGGTGTTGACGATGTAGCCGCCCGCGACGCCCATCGCCATCGAACCGGCGTTGTAGCGTCCGGTGGTGTAGGTCTCCTCCATCTCGATCGGCACCGGACGCACTCCGTAGGGCAGGCGCGGCAGGGTGGCGAACAGGGACGGTAGGCGGTCGTCAGAGCGTTTGGCGATCTCCGACGCCTTCTCCAGCAGCTCCTCGCGCGACTGGGCGTAGAATTGCGGGTCGGTGCGCAGGAAGTTCAGGAAGCCGGCGAAGTCGCCGGTCCAGCCGGCGGCGCGCATTTCCGTCTCCATGCGGGCGCGGATGCGGGCGACTTCTTCAACGCCGATCTGGTGCACCTGATCGGGCGTCAGGTCGGTGGTGGTGTGGTTGCGGACCAGGAAGGCGTAGATGTCTTTGCCGCCGGGGCGGTGGACCAGACCCGGCTCCTGCGGGGCTTTCGGCGCATACTCGTCGCGCAGCAGGTCGCGCCAGGCGGTGCGGCGGGCGGTGATCGGCCCCTCGACCAGGGCGCGCGCGCGGGCTCGGAACTGTTCCTGTTGCGCGGCGGGAATGGAGGCGGGAAGGGCGTCGAACGGGCGCAGCAGGACATCGCCCGCCTGGCCCGGCGTCAGGTCGCGTTCGGCCTGGGCCAGGGCGCTGTCGACGACCGAGCGGGCCTGGATCAGACCGGTCTCCAGCCCGCGCCGGGTGTTGGCGATGCCGGCGTCATAGAAGGCGGACGCCGCCTCCAGCCGGGCAAGCCAGGCCTCGGCGTCGGCGGCCGTTGCGATGCGCGTCGCGGGGGCCAGATAGGCCATGAGCTGGCCGGGGCCGCCTTCGGAATCGAAGGCCAGGCGATACAGATCCAGCTCGATCCGATCCAGCTCGCGACCGATCAGATAGCCGACGAAGGCGTGGTCCAGGCGGTGGGCTTCGTCCAGCGAGGCCGGGTCGATGGCATCCAGCCGCGCCTTCAGGGCGTTCAGCGGCGCGCGGCGGGCCAGTTCGCCCGCGCGGCTGGCGTCGGGCAGGCGCGACAGGGCCGCGCGGTCGCCGTCCATCCCCGAGCCGATCGGGTCGTTCTGGCGCAGATAGGCCTCGTAATCGACCAGCAGGGCGTCGAGCGCGGCGGCGCTGGACTGGCTTTGAACAACGGCCGCCTGCGCAGGCAGGGCGGTGGCGGCGGCAAGGCCGGACAGGCCGATACCGGCGGCGAAAAGAAGATGGCGCATGATTTGAAGCCCTCCCACGAGCAAGCGGGGAAGGGAGCGGACGCCGCCGCTGCGGTCAAGCCTTTAGCGGCACAACGCCAGGAAGCGGGCGGCTCGGCCTTCCGATCCCGGCTGGGCCGCCATCATCGACCGTTGGTCGCCGTCCCATACCGCCAGCCACCCGAGGCGCTGGAAGCGCTGGAAAACCGGATGCGACGCGGGCGCCGTAGCGACCAGATGAACGCCGTCGTGGATGACCGCTTCTTCGACACGGGCGGGGAAGGTGTCGGTGTCGCCGCCCGATTCCAGCGTCACGGCGCGGCGCTGCGGCGTCCGGTCGACGGCCAGCGACAGACCGATCTTGCCCGATCCGGGCGCGCACATGAGGCTGAGCGGCACGTCGTCGGACTGGGCCAGTCCATAGGACAGGCGCGGCTCGTCGAGATCCTCGTTCAGGAACCAGTCGTAACCGGCGACAGGCAGGGGCGCGGCGCTGGTCGCCATAGGCGCGATGGTCGGCGCGCAGGCGCCCAGAGCGGACACGGCGGCGACGGCTGCGGCGGCGGTCAGCCGGAAAGAGAGGCGCATCCTGAACCCTATCCGGTGCACAGTTCGGCGAAGCGGCGCAGTTTGGGCAGATTCGCCCGGTCGATCTCTATGGCTTCGGCCTGTTCGCCCAGGGTGAGCGTCAGCCGCCCGGAGGCCAGGAAGGCGGCGAAGACCGGATGATCGGCGCGCAGCACCGCCTCCAGTCGGCCGCGTCGCGCGCGGGCCTCGACCTCGGCCGAAGCGGCGCCGGAACGGACGACTGCGAAACCGTCGGCGCCGGGCGCGTCATGGAAGGCCAGCCGCACGATGCTTGAGCCTGGCGCGCATTCCAGCGTCGTGCGCAGGCGCGGCGTATCCGGGATTTCATTGGCCAGGACCAAGGGGCCGTCGCCGCTGTAGAGCGTCCAGGTCCAGCCTTCGGATGGGCGCGGCGTTCGCGCAGGCGCCGCGGCCTGAGGCCGTTCGACGGGCGGTTGCGCCCCGCTCTGAGGCGCCGCCTGTACCGCCAGGGCGAAGAGCATGGCCTGGGACAGGCCGAGCAGTGAGGTCATGTTTCAGCCCCCGCTGAGGAAAACCGGGGGACTGTGATCACGCGTGTCCCGAAGCGCAATAGCTAAGAAATCCCTGAACCAGACGCCGCTCGGCGCGGGTGGCGGTCAGTTGACGGTCGCCGGCCTCGGTCTGCACGGTCATACGCCCGCCGCGCGCCAGCCCGGTCAGGGCCGCATCGCCCAGCGGCAGGCGCGCCTCGAAGGCCTCGCCGTTCGACAGGGGATCGATCAGCTCCGGCCCGTGCGAGGCCAGGACCAATCCGGCGCTTCGCGGCTGAACGTCGCCGTACACTACGGCGGACGCCTCGCCCGGCGCACAGGTCAGCATCAGGGCCAACTGGTCCGAATCCGGCAGGCCATAGGCCAGTTTCGCCATCGCGCCCTCGCGCAGCACATGCCAGCCGGCGACGGGTTCGGCGTCGCCGCGCGGCGTCGACGGCGCATGGGTCGCCGCATGGGCCGCAACGGCGGCCAGGCCCACGACGCTCAGGATCGGAATAAGGCTCTTACGCATGACAAGTTCACCCGCGTTCGACAAAGCAAACGCGGGTCGCTTGTTAAGAGTTCACGGCTCCGCTGGGCCGCGCGCGATTCAGTGATCGGGTGCGGCCGGAATCACACGTTTCGGTGAACGCGGATCAGAAGGGGCTGAAACGCTCGACCAGGGATTGGGCGGCGGGCGTCGCCTGCATCCGGCTGATGTCGCCGCGCCCGCCGTAGCTGATGCGCGCCTCGGCGATCTGGCTGTGGCGGATGGTGTTGGCGCTGGAGATGTCCTCAGGCCGGACGATGCCGGCGACGGTCAGTTCGCGCACTTCACGGTTGGTGCGCACTTCTTGCCGACCCTGAATGACCAGATTGCCGTTGGGCATGACGGCGGTGACCACGGCGGCCACCGTCAGATTGACCCGCTCCGAGCGATTGACGCTGCCCGAGCCGTTGGCGTTCGCGGCGCCTTGCGTGCCGATCATGTTGGCGGCGTCGAAGCCGCCGGGGAAGGCGCGGCCCAGGCTGTTCTCCAGCCCGAAGAAGTTGGTCACCCCGCCCGAGGCGCTGTTGGTGCGGTTGCGCTGGGTCGAGTTCTGGGTCTGGGCGCGGTCGTTGATGTCGATGGCGACGGTCAGGATGTCGCCGACGCGGCGGGCCCGCTGGTCGCCGAAGAAGCTGCGCGCGCCGGTGCGCCACAGGCTGTTGGCGCTGGCCGAGGTCGGCTCGGGCAGATAGGCCTGCTCGACCGGGACCAGGGCGGCCGGATAGCCGATGGGCGCCAGTTCGGGGCCCTTCACGGCCTCGATGGCGGTGGAGCAGGCGGCCAGCGACAGGGCCGACACGGACAGGGCGATCAGGGGCAGGGTGCGCATGATGTCTCTCTCGCTCAACGGGCGGCGAACTGTTGCGGGTTGCGGCGGGCCATCTGTGCGGCGGGGCCGGCCACGGCCCGGCCGGGCGCCACCGCCACGGCGTCGATGGTGCGGTTGGACTGGACGTTTAGAATCGGCACGGCCTCGCCCGCCGAGGCGTTGCGCGTCGCCTTGCCGGTGACGGTCAGTTCGACGCCGTCGCTCAGATAGGCCACTTCGACCATGTCGTTGCGGGCGATGACCTGGGGCGAGGCCAGGTCGCGCTGGGCCACGGGCGAACCGGCGCGCAGGGCACGCTTGGCCTGCAGCCCGATCACCACTTCGGCGTCCTGAGGGGCGCCCGCCGGGGCGAGATGCGACTGGACCGAGGCCCAGATCACGTCTTCGGGCTGAACCACCTCGCCGGCGGCCAGGCTGCGGGCGTAGGTCAGAACCTCGACGCTGGCGCCTGCGCGGGCGTGCGCGCCCACGCTGGCGGCGGCGGGACGGGCAGAGGCTTCGGCCGCTGCGGCGCCGCCTTCGCGCACCACGATGCGACGCAGGCCGTTGGGGTTGCTCCATTCCAGCCCGGCGCGGCGGGCCGCGATCTGCACCTGAGAGGCTTCCAGCACGGCGGTGGGGCCGACGCGGCGGCCGACCACGACATCGGCCGCGCCGCCCGCGTTGTCGAACAGCTCGCCCAGGGTGATGCGGCCGTCGTCGTCGACCGGATCGGGCAGCAGATTGACCGGCCCGGCCAGCGCAGGCGCGGCGAGGGCGGCGAAGGCGACGGCCAGGACGGGGGCGAGGATCAGGGCGCGCTTCATGGCTTAGCTCTTCACCTGGGCTGTGACGGCCAGCATGTCGTCGGCGGTGGTGATGACCTTGGAGTTCATCTCATAGGCCCGCTGGGCCACGATCAGGGCGGTGATCTCGCTGACCGCGTCGACGTTGGACGCCTCGGTATAGTGCTGGAGCAGATTGCCGTAGCCGACTTCGCCGGGCACGCCGACCGTGGCCGGCCCCGAAGCCGCCGTCTCGAGCAGCAGGTTGTCGCCGATGGCTTCCAGACCCGCTTCGTTGAAGAAGGTGGCCAGCTCCAGCTGGCCCACGACCTGCGGCTCAGGCTCGCCCTGGGTGGTCACCTGGACCTGGCCCGACTTGGAGATGGTGACGTCCAGCGCATCCTGCGGAATGGCGATGGCGGGCTCGACCGCATAGCCGTCGTCCGTCACCAGCTGGCCTTCGCCGTTGATGGTGAAGTTGCCCGCGCGGGTGTAGGCCAGTTCGCCCGAGGGCAGGGTGATCGGGAAATAGCCCTTGCCCTGAATGGCGATGTCGTAGGTGTTGCCGGTCCGGTTGGGGCTGCCCTGCTCGGTGATGCGGTAGACGCTGCCCGCCTTCACGCCCGAACCGATCTGGATGCCGGTCGGCACCACGGTGCCCTGCGACGAGGACTGGGCCCCCATGCGCTCGACGTTCTGGTACAGCAGGTCCTGGAACTCGGCCCGCTGACGCTTGAAGCCGACCGTGTTCATGTTGGCGATGTTGTTGGAGATGACCTCCACGTTCAGCTGCTGGGCGGCCATGCCGGTGGCGGCGGTGCGAAGCGCGCGCATGTCTCAGCTCTCCCTTACGAAACCCGGCCCAGCCGCTCGACGGAGCGGCGCGACAGGTCGTTGGCGTTTTCGATCATCTTGGTCACGCGCTCATAGGCGCGGTTGATCTCGATGAGGTTGGTGATTTCCACGAGGGTGTTGACGTTCGACCCCTCCAGCATCCCCTGACGCACCTGGGCGTCGGTCGCCTCCATCGGCTGGGCGTTGGAGGTATTGCGGTAAAGGCCGTCGCCGGACTTCTGCAGCACCGACAGGGCGTCGAAGCGCACCACGGTCAGGCGCCCGACGGGCTGGCCTTCCTGGCTGACCGTGCCGTCGTGGGCGACGCTGGCGGGGCCGCGCTGCGGGTCCAGCACCAGCTCGGCGCCGTCGGCCATGACCAGCAGGCCCTGTTTGGTCGTCAGCCGCCCCTCGGGATCGGTGACGAAGGCGCCGTCGCGGGTATAGGCCGGGCCGGTCGGGGTCTGCACGGTGAAGAAGGCGCCTTCGCCTTCGATGGCGAAGTCCAGGTCGCGGCCGGTCTGTTTCAGCGAGCCCTGGCCGAAGTCGCGGCCGACGCCCTTGTCCAGGACGAAGCTGGCCGAGGGGCGGATGGCGTCGTTGCGGGCGCGCTCGCCGATCTCGGTCCCGACCATCAACTGCTCGACCTTGAAGCCGGTGGTGTCGGCGTTGGCGACGTTGTTGGCCACGATGTCCAGCTCGCGGCGAAGCGTCATCTGGCGTGACAATCCGATATAGGCGGCGTTTTCCACGAGCGGGCTCCTTTCGCCCTTTCCCGTCGCAACGACCGTGCCAACAGGGTTAACGCCCGTGGAATAGGGGTTTGAGGGGTTTCAGGCCCTGCGGCGCCCGGCAGGATTTGCCGATCGTAAACGCCTCGTTAACCAAAACAGGGCCACACCCGGCATGTGAGGATCGGGGCGGCTTGGGCATGCTGAAACTGAAGCTGGGCAAGAAGAAGAGCGAGGCGCCGGTCGGCGACGACGCCAACCTGCCCGTCGTAAGCGAGGCCGCGCCCGGCGCCGAGGGCGAAGACGGCGCCGCCGAGGCTCCGGGCAAGAAGAAGATCCCCCTGCTGTTCATCATCATTCCGGCGGCGCTGGTGGTGCTGGGCGGGGGCGGCGCGACCGCCTTCATGCTGATGAAGCCCAAGTCCGCCGAGGCGGCGGGCGGTCACGCGCCTCCGGCCAAGGAAGCGAAGAAGGGCGGCGGTCACGGCGGCGGCAAGGAGGGCGAGGCGCCCGCCGGCGCGGGCAAGGTGGCGGCCGGTCCTGACGGCGTGACCTTCTACACCCTGCCGGACATGATCGTGAACATTCAGTCCGTGGACGGGCGCCCGACCTATCTGAAGCTGCGGCTGACGCTGGAGATGAAGGACGCCTCGGTCGCCTCCCACCTTCAGGCCGAGGCGCCGCGGATGCAGGATATGTTCCAGGGCTTCCTGCGCGAACTGCGCCCCGAAGATCTGGCCGGGTCGGCCGGGTCGTATCAGCTGCGCGCCGAGATCCTGCGCCGGGTCAACCTGATCGCGGCGCCCGGCAAGGTCGACGCCGTCCTGATCGAAGAAATGCTCGTGCAGTAATGAGCGACGCCCTGGCCCCCGAGAACGAACTGGATCCCTTCGGCGGCGAAGCCGACCTGGGCGCCGATCTGGGCGCGGGTCTGTCAGAGCGCGTGCTGAACCAGGATGAGATCGACAGCCTGCTGGGCTTCGACATGGGCGGCGGCGACGATGACGAGCGCAGCGGCATCCGCGCCATCATCAACTCGGCCCTGGTCTCCTACGAGCGCCTGCCGATGCTCGAAATCGTCTTCGACCGCCTGGTGCGGCTGATGACGACCAGCCTTCGCAACTTCACCTCCGATAACGTCGAGGTCAGCCTCGACACCATCAGCTCCATCCGCTTCGGCGACTATCTGAACTCCATCCCGCTCCCGGCGATTCTGGCGGTGTTCCGGGCCGAGGAACTGGACAACTACGGCCTGCTGACGGTCGATTCCAACCTTATCTATTCGATCGTCGACGTCCTGCTGGGCGGCCGTCGCGGCACGGCGGCCCTGCGGATCGAGGGGCGGCCCTACACCACCATCGAACGGGTGCTGGTGCAGCGCATGGTCGAGGTCATCCTCAACGACGCGCGCCAGGCGTTCGAGCCCCTGACCCCCGTCCACTTCAACCTGGACCGGCTGGAGACCAACCCCCGCTTCGCCGCCATCGCGCGCCCGGCCAACGCCGCCATTCTGGTCAAGCTGCGGATCGACATGGAAGATCGCGGCGGCCGGGTCGAGCTGCTGCTGCCCTATTCGACGCTGGAGCCGATCCGCAAGATGCTACTGCAGCAGTTCATGGGCGAGAAGTTCGGCCGCGACAACATCTGGGAAGGCCACCTGGCCACCGAGCTCTGGACCACTGAGACCGAAGTGCGCTGCGTGCTGGACGAGCAGCAGATGCCCCTGTCCAAGGTGCTGGACCTGAAGGTCGGCGACACCCTGATGCTGAACGTGACGCCTGAATCCGAAATCTCGGTGCGCGCGGGTTCCATCCCGCTGACGACAGGCAAGATGGGCCGCAAGGGCCAGCACATCGCCGTCCGCGTCGAAGGTCCCATCAGCACCGACGCCGCCGCCCGCCTCGCCAGGGAGAACAGCTGACATGACCGGCATCATTCTCGACTCCATCCTCATGCTGTTGCTGGTCGCGGCCATCGGCTACGGCATCAAGCTGGAGCGCAAGCTGAAGACCCTGCGCGAGGGCCAACTGGCCTTCGCCTCCGCCGTGACCGAGCTGAACAGCGCCGCCGGACGCGCCGAACAGGCTCTGGCCACCCTGCGCGCCTCGGGGCAGGAGACGGACCTGCTGCACGACCGCATCATCAAGGCCCGCGCCGTGAAGCAGGAGCTGGAGGTGCTGATCGCCCGCGCCCCGGCCCGCCCGGCCGACAGCCGCATCGAAACGCGCGAGGACGAGCGCCGCGCCGCCAGGGCTCTGGCCGAGATCGAGGCGACGGCCGAGGCTGAACCTGCCCGCGCCTCTGCGGTCTCGCCCCTGCTGGACGACGAGACCCGCGCCCGCCGCATGGCCGCCCTGATGGAGCGCATCGAAGGCGCCCGCGCCGTCATGAAAGCGCCGTCGCCGAAGCCTGCGCCCGCGCCTGAGCGCGCCTCGCCGGTGATGCAGGCCCTGGCCGCTAACCATGCTGCGCAACAGAGCCTAAACCGCGCCCGCCGTAGTCTGGACGACGACCTGTTCGCTGCTTGATGCTTTTAAGCGCCCCTATGCCTGACGCGCGGCGTCAGGCGACTTGAGGGGCGAAGTGTTTGTCCTACCCCGGCGTGTTTGGCGCCGAACCGTTCGCTGAGTTTGACCGATGAGCAAGCTGCCCCGCCTTCTGCCCCTGATCGCCGTCGCCATCGGCGGCGTCGTGGCCGTGCGCGCTGCGGGCGTGGCGCCGGATCTGTTTCAGGGCGCGACCGCATGGGCTCAGGAAGCCGTCGTCAAGGAAGGCGAGGGGGCCAAGCCCGAGCCCAAGCCCGCCGCCGTCTGCGCCCTGACGCCCGAACAACTGGCCCAGCAGGCGGGGATTTCTCCGGCCGAGCTGCGCATCATCCAGTCCCTGTCCAAACGCCGCGACGCGCTCGACGCGCGCGACGCCGACTTCGCCACCACCCTGCCGCTGATGGTCGCCGCCGAGCAGAAGCTGGACGCCAAGCTGCAGGCCCTGGAAGCCCTAAAGACTGAGATCGGCGCCCTGGTCGGCCAGGTCGACGAAAAGGAGAAGGCGGAAGAGGACCGTCTGGTCGCCGTCTACTCGGCCATGCGTCCCAAGGAGGCGGCGGCGGTTTTCGCCACCCTGGACGACGGGGTTCGCCTGCCGGTCGCCTCGGCCATGCGCCCCCGGAGCCTGGCCGCCATCATGGCCCAGATGCCGCCCGCCGCCGCACGTGAACTGACCGAGAAGCTGGCCAAACGTTTCCAGGCCGAGCAGTACGCCGCCCGCGCCGCCGCCGTGGCTTCGCCCGCCGCTGCCGCT
>KB291750.1 GCA_000318405.1 Brevundimonas diminuta 470-4
CCCTCTTCTCCGGCGTCGATCGCTCGCAGAACGTCCGCGCCGCGCGCGAGAAGGTCGCTCAGGCCCAGGCGGGGCTGCGCGAGGCGCAAAGCCAGATCGAGATCGGCGTGACCCGATCCTGGAACGACGCGGAAGCGGCCCGGCGGCGGTTCCAGAGAACCGACAGCGCCATCGTCGCCGCCGAGGAGAACCTGCGCGTCCAGATGGTCGGCTACCAGGTGCAGCAAACCACCTCGCTCGACGTCATCGACGCCCAACTCGGCGTCGGACGCGCGCGGATCCAGCGCGCCCAGGCCGCCCATGACTTCGTGGTCGCGCTCGCCCGCCTTCTTCATGTCAGCGGCCGGATCGAGGACATGCCCGACTATATCGACCAGGGCGAAAGGATCGCGCCATGACCGACACCCAGGACACGCCGACGCCGAACACGGAGCCGGGCGGGGAACGGGGCGACGCCGGACCGTCTCGACGGCGCCGAAAACTGCTGCCCCTCGGCATCGGGGCGCTGATCGTGGCGGGGCTGGGCGTCGGCCTTTGGCTCAGCTA
>KB291751.1:0-1741 GCA_000318405.1 Brevundimonas diminuta 470-4
GGCCGTATCACCCAAAATCCCGCATAGCTCGCGCGACGTTCAGCCAGCCACATTAACGCCGGGAGCCCACGTCCTGTTGGGCGGAGATCGGATCGAATATCGGGCCGACCAGCCAGCCTGATTTACGCAGCCACGCTGTCCAAACGGTCCTCTTCCACCGTCTTCAGCGTGCGGGCGATAGTTGTCACCGTCGTCGTGGACGCACGATGGAGGCGAGCGGTGGCGCGGATGCCCAGCCCGTCCAGCAACGATTTCCTGATCGCTTCCACTCGGTCCTGCGGCATCGGTTTGCGACCGCTTTTCTTAGTCGTGCGGCGAAGCCCGGCGAGGATGCGCTCCCGGATCATGGCCCGCTCGAACTCGGCGAAGACCCCCAACATTTGGAACATCATCCGGCCCGAGGGCGTGGACGTGTCGAGGCCCTGTTGGTGGAGATAGAGGTCCACGGACTTGGAGTGGATGTCGTTCAGAAGAGCCACGAGGTCAGGCAGACTCCGGCCAAAGGCGGTCCACGCTCCACGCCATGATCTGCTCGAAGTCCTTGCGCGCCACGCCTTTGAGCAGAGCGTCGTAGCCGGGGCGCCGGTCGCGTCCTTTCACGCCCGAGATGCCTTCATCGGTGAAGGTGGCGGTGACCGTCCATCCCTGTCGTTCGGCCACGGCCAGCAGGTCACGAAGCTGGTTCTCGACGGTCTGGTTCTTATCCGCCGTCGAAACACGAGCATAGATCGCCACGCGCTTGGTCAGGGCCGTTCTCCTATTCAAAGTTGGGAGAACAGGCTCTCATGGATCGACCCGACGTCAATCAGATCGACGGCCTGTGCTGGAGCCTGTTCGGGCGCGGCCTTCTGGAAGGGCGAGCTTCCGCGACCTCATGCGGCGTTCAAGCTCGGCATTGAGTTCATACAGGCTCGCCGCTCGGAGCATGCGAACGCGTTGCTCCTCTGTCGCGGCTTGGCGGGCCGCCGCCAAAGCTTTGTTCGCTCTGGCGCGATAGTAGCTGCGAGACGCCCTCGCTCGATCCTCGGGCTGGGGGGAACCGATACGCACAACACACATGGGGGCATATACGGCTAAGCTGGCGGGCCGGTTGCGCTGCCGTTGCTCTGATGCGCCCGAACTTCGCGGATGGATCGGCGTATGTGCTCGGGGTCGGGCAGTAGGGACGGCCTTCATCGTTCTTCTTCTTGTTGTCAGCGGACCGCTCGTAGCTCATGGGTCGGACGAGCAGTAGCTTCCGGAAGGATATGGAGCGGAATGGTTGAATCGGAACGTCATCCAATGGCTGCGGAACTGATAGCTGCTGTGGGAGAGGTGATGCTGAGGTGGGGGCGCCTCGAAACCGAAATGATGCGAAGGTTGGAAAGCGCAGAGCACAATCTTTCCCCTCGCGCTCCGACGATCCAGCTATGGCGCGTCGTGAGCGAGCAGTCCGGATCAGACCTTGCGGTCTGGGATGAGGAGATCGAATGGGCGGCCCACGTCAGAAACTTGCTGGCGCACGGGTTTGTCGGCGGCGTCTGCGAACCGATAGATGGCCATCCGGCAGTGATCTGCCGACACCCGGATGGCGAACACCGTCGCCTGACTTATGACACCCTCAAAGCTGCGGCGCAGAGAATCGATCTGCTTCAGCTTCGCCTTCGCCAAGAGACAGATGCTTTGCGTCGTTCTCCTCGCAGAATTTGACAACCAGCCGGTCGTCAGGAAAGCGGCATCTCATCCAGCGGGAGGATGAACA
>KB291751.1:1761-2653 GCA_000318405.1 Brevundimonas diminuta 470-4
CGGCATCTCATCCAGCGGGAGGATGAACATCTGGCTGTAGCCGTGGTAGCCATCGCTGATAGGAAAGGCCACGTAATCTTCGCCAGCGTCGTCAGTGGCGTGGCGCACTATGTCGTTGAACTCGGCGGCGCGCTTAGGATTCCCGATCAGAAGGAAGCCTTCGTCGTCCTGCCGAATTTGGTAGGCGGCTGACGCTTCCAACAGACTGTCGAGAAATCGCCCCATAGGGGAATATGAACATCGCTCGACGAACACTTCAAGCTACGCCGTGGGCAAACACGGCCAAGGCGCCGTCGCTTGGGTAGAACTACTTAAGTGTTTTTACCCAGTGGCGTGGCGCAAGTCGCGGCCGCGCTTCATGCCCTGTCGCGGTGATCTTCCTGCTCGGCGGCGAGTTCGAGCATCATTCGTAGGGCCGATCCATATGATCCTTCGCACCCCTCGACTAGCCTGCTGAGCAGCTTTGTTCGGTCGGGGCGCATCTTCGGTGTTTCCATCACCCACACTGGAAAGGCCCGCTCTACTCCCCAGTCCTCGCCGAGCACCTGTAGATCGGTATGTCGGCTATCCAAGCGCAGACGGGCCATCAGCGCATCAACGCTTGGGGGAGAGCCTTCAATGACCTGTATGAAAGTGCCCTCGGCGTAGGCCAGCACGCCCGTGATCTCGTCCTTTCGATTGTTGCGGGCAGACGCGCCGAGAATCTCCGCGAGGTTTAGCGGGTGCTCCATCGAGACGGTTGACCGGCTACAGTAGATCACTCGCTTCCAGCGCATCACTCCGTTCCTCTCGTTGAGGACAAGTCCCCTGAGAGACGGATGTTCCTTCAGGGCGTTGCGCCCCCTCCGCACGTCGCTGAAATCAGATGGAAGCGGGCACGAAATATCGACCA
>KB291752.1:0-33043 GCA_000318405.1 Brevundimonas diminuta 470-4
CGGCGGCGCGCGGACGGGCGGGGCGGAAGGTGGTGCGGGCGGGCTGCGACGGGGCGGCCCGGCCCGACAGGCCCAGGCGGTGCACCTTGCCGATCACGGCGTTGCGGGTCACGCCGCCGCCCAGGGCCTTGGCGATCTGGCTCGCTGACTGACCTTCCAGCCACAGCTTCTTCAGCGCGCCGACGCGGTCTTCGGTCCAACCTGGGTTCATGTCGTCCTCCTGCGGAGACGTCAGATTCAATATCTTGTGTCGGAGTCCGAATTTCGGCCCCTCATCACGCCTCTAATCGTAAATCACCCCTTAAAACACGCAATATGTGGGAATTCACCTGTCCACAGAAACTACATGTAGTATGGTTAATGTCCCGATTTGAATCAGTTTCTTGGCCTTCATCCACAGGGCGGGCGCCTTGCGAAACGGCCTCGCCTGTCGCATCTGAGGCCGCATGACGCACCTGACCGCCGGTTCCGACGCCCCTTCCTCTGCTCCTGGCGGCCTGCCTCAGCCTCGCCGCTACGATGGGATCAACTGGGTGGGCCTGCGCACCCTCTACCTGAAGGAGGTCCGCCGTTTCTGGAAGGTGGGCGCCCAGACGGTGGCGGCGCCGGTGGTGACGACCCTGCTCTACATGATGGTCTTCGTGGTGGCGCTGAAGGGCGCCCGACCGCCG
Source organism: Brevundimonas diminuta 470-4 (assembly GCA_000318405.1). Lineage (GTDB taxonomy): Bacteria > Pseudomonadota > Alphaproteobacteria > Caulobacterales > Caulobacteraceae > Brevundimonas > Brevundimonas diminuta_B. Next base: position 672 of record KB291752.1, read on the forward strand.
CTGCACGGCACGCCCTTCGCCGAGTTCGTGGCGCCGGGCCTGATCATGATGGCCATCCTTCAGAACGCCTTCGCCAACGCCTCGTCCAGCCTGATCCAGGCCAAGATCATGGGCACGGCGACCGACTTCCTGACCCCGCCGCTCAGCCCGCTGGAGCTGACCGTCGGCTTCACCCTGGGGGCGGCGACGCGCGGGGTGGCGGTCGGCCTGGTGACGGCCCTGTGCGTCATGCCGTTTGCCAAGCTGGGTCTGGCCAACATCGCCCTGATCGTCTGGTTCGGCCTGATCGCCTCCCTGCTGATGGGCATGGTGGGGGTTCTGGCGGGCCTGTGGTCCGAGAAGTTCGACCATCTGTCGGCGGTGCAGAACTTCGTGGTCATGCCGATGACCTTCCTGTCGGGCACCTTCTACCTGATCGACAGCCTGCCCGAGCCCTTCGCCAGCATCAGCAAGTTCAACCCCTTCTTCTACCTGATCGACGGCTTTAGGGCGGGGTTCATCGGCCACGCGGAAGGCAGCCTGATGGTCGGCGTGGTCATGAGCGCCGTGCTGACCGTGGTCATGGGCGCGGCCTGCTGGCTGGTGTTCCGTTCGGGCTGGCGGCTGAAGAGCTGACGGCTTAATCAGGGGCGAGCGCGGGGCGAGGGGCTTCGCGAAAGGGGCCCCGCCATGTCGTTTCATCTTCGTCTGAAAGCCGCTGTCAGCGGCGCCTGTCTGGCCGCTGTCCTGCTGACGGCCGCGCCGTCGCTGGCGCAGAACCGGGCCGCTGATCTGCGCGAGCAGGTCGGCGCCTATGTCCAGCCCTCGAACGCCGCGCGGCTGGAGGTGCTGCTGCGCCAACTGCGCGACGAGGGCTTCGCGCCCACCGTCGAGACCTTTGACGGCGGCGGGCGGGGCGAGCCGATGCAGGGCTCCAACGTCGTCGTCACCCTGGGCGACGGGCCGAAGGAAATCCTGCTGACCGCCCACTATGACGCGGTGAAGCTGCGGGACGGAACGATGTCGCAGGGCGTGATCGACAACGCCGGTTCGGTGGTCGCCCTGATCGAGGCGGCCAAGATCCTGCGCGAGGCGCCGCTGTCTCACCGCGTCCGCATCATCTTCTTCGATCAGGAGGAGCTGGGCCTTATCGGCGCGAAGAAGTGGATCGAAGCGCACGGCGTCGCCGATGTCGCCGCCGTGGTGAACTCCGACATCGCCGCCTATGGCGACACCATGATGTACGGTCAGAACAACGGGCCGCAGTCGGCCTTCGTCACCCGCGCGGTGCAGGAGCTGTGCGCCGAGCGGGCCATGCAGTGCGTGGGCTTCCCTGTCTATCCGCCGTCGGACGACCGGGCCTTCTCGGCTGCGGGCGCGCCGGTGGTCTCATTGGGCTTTCAGGACGAGGTCGGCGCCCATCAGATGTGGCTGGCCTTCAACGGCGGAGAGGCGAACGGCCTGGCCGAGGGCTTCGTCCCGCAGGTTTTCCGCCTGATCCACTCCAAGGACGACGCCATAGAGGCGGTCGAGGGCCACACCATCGACCTGGCGGGCCGGACCTATGCGGCGCTGATCCAGAAGTTGGATGCGCAACTGCGCTGAATTCGCGCCCGGCGTGGTGTTGACTAAGCCGAAATAGCGCCCGACAAGTTCGTCGCCCTTTTCCAAAGCGGTCCCGTCGCTGTCGCGTCGGGGCCGTCTCGCTTTATGGAGTCTGCCAAGTGTCCGGTCATCTGATGGGTGTCTACAATCGCGCGCCGCTGGAAGTGGAGCGCGGCCAGGGCGTCCGCCTGTGGTCCACTGACGGGACCGAATATCTGGACTGCGTCTCGGGCATTTCGACCAACGCCCTGGGCCACGCCCACCCCAAGCTGGTGCAGGCGGTCAAGGATCAGGCCGAGAAGCTTTGGCACGTCTCCAACATCTTCAAGATTCCGGGGCAGGACGCCCTGGCCGACGATCTGTGCGCCAAGTCCTTCGCCGACGTCGTCTTCTTCACCAACTCGGGCACCGAGGCGATCGAGTGCGCCTTGAAGACGGCGCGCAAATATCACGTCGCCAACGGCCAGCCTGAGCGTATCGACATCTACGGTTTCGACGGCTCCTTCCACGGCCGCACCTATGGCGCGATCAACGCCGCGGCCAACCCCAGCTATACCGAGGGTTTCGGCCCGAAGATGGAAGGCTTCCATCAGCTGAAGTGGGGCGACAAGGACGCGCTGACCGCCGCCTTCGAAAACCCGAACGCCGCCGCCATCGTTCTTGAGCCGGTTCAGGGCGAGGGCGGGTGCCGCGCCACGCCTGAGGAAGATCTGCGCTGGATGCGCGAGATGGCCGACAAGCACGGCGTCCTGATCATCTTCGACGAAGTCCAGTGCGGCATGGGCCGGACCGGCAAGCTGTGGGCCCACGAATGGGCCGGCATGACCCCGGACATCATGGCCATCGCCAAGGCCCTGGGCGGCGGCTTCCCCATCGGCGCCTGCCTGGCGACGGCCGAGGCGGCCAAGGGCATGACGGTTGGCGTTCACGGCTCGACCTTCGGCGGCAACCCGCTGGCCATGGCGGTCGGCAAGGCGGCCTTTGACGAGGTGTCGTCGGACGCCATCCTGAACAACGTCAATGAGGTCGCCGGCTATCTGAAGCAGCAGCTTCATGGTCTGGCCGAACGCTTTCCCGACGTGATCGTCGAGGTGCGCGGCAAGGGTCTGCTGCTGGGCGTCAAACTGGTCCCGAACAACCGCGAGTTCATGGGCTGGGCGCGTGATGAAGCCAAGCTGCTGGTCGCGGGCGGCGGGGACAATCTGGTCCGCGTCCTGCCCCCGCTGAACATCACCCTCGAAGAAGCGCGCGAGGCGGTCGAGAAGTTCGAGAAGGCCTGCGAGTTCGCTCGCACCAAGGTCGCGGGCTGACGTTGGTTCTCCCTCCCCCTTATGGGGAGGGCGGTGGGGCCGCTTTTCTTCTACCTCCAGATTTCCGCAGGCCCGCCCCCACCCGGTTCCTGCGGGACCACCCTCCCCATGAGGGGAGGGAGAAGGCTTGGTCATGGTTCGTCACTTCCTCGACATCCACCGCCTGGACGCTGCTGATCTGCGCGCCATTCTGGACGACGCCCACGCCCGCAAGCGCGCGCGCAAGGGCTGGCCTCAGGGCCGCGCCGACGCCGATGCGCCGGGCAAGGATCGCGTCCTGGCCATGATCTTCGAGAAGAACTCGACGCGCACCCGCTTCAGCTTTGACGCCGCCATCCGCCAACTGGGCGGCGCGTCCATCATCGCCACCGCCTCGGACATGCAGCTGGGCCGGGGCGAGCCGGTCGAGGACACCGCCCGCGTCCTGTCGCGCATGGTCGACGCCGTGATGATCCGCGCCAACGATCATGAGGATGTCGAGCGTTTCGCCCGCGTCTCGACAGTGCCGGTCGTCAACGGCCTGACCGATCGCAGCCACCCGTGCCAGATCCTGGCCGACCTGATGACCATTGAGGAGCATCGCGGCCCGATCGAGGGCAAGACGATCGCCTGGATCGGCGACGGCAACAACGTCTGCCACAGCTTCATGCACGCCGCGCCCAAGCTCGGTTTCCACCTGCACGTCGCCTGTCCGGCGGAATATCACCCCGACCTGCGCGATCTGGAAAAGGGCGGCTCTAACGTTCACCTGACCAGCGACCCGCGCGAGGCGGTCAAGGGCGCCGACGTCGTCGTCACCGACACCTGGGTGTCGATGGGCGATCAGGACTATGAGGCCCGCCTTGCGGCCTTCGAGCCCTACAGCGTCGACGAGGCCCTGATGGCCGAGGCGGCCGACGACGCCGTCTTCCTGCACTGCCTGCCCGCCCACCGCGGCGAAGAGGTTACGGACGCCGTCATCGACGGCCCGCAGTCGCTGATCTGGGACGAGGCCGAGAACCGCCTTCACGCTCAGAAGGCGGTCCTGGCCTGGTGCTTCGGGGCTTTTTAAGAAGCCCCAACGCGTTTCGCGCCGCTTGAGGGCGGGCGAGGCGCCTAGCGGAGATTGACGTCCGCTACGTCGCCGGCGTCGGGCAGGGTCTTGGTCAGGTTGGCCTTGGCGATCTCGAAGGCGAACTTGATCAGGCCGCCGTCGCTGACCCAGATGCGGCCGTCGTCGGCGTCGAAGCGCAGAAGCGTCAGGTGTGGGTCATCCTTGCCCTCGGGATACCAGGCGGCCAGCACCGGGTTCCAATGGCGTTCGATGATCTCGCGGTCGTGACCATGCACCGAGAGGGCGCCGTGAATGCAGGCCCAGACCTTCTGGTCCTTCGCGCCGTAGCTGAACATGGCCGTCTGTCCCGGCGCGGCCGCGTCGCGCGCCAGGTCCGTGTCGTCGCGGGTGAAGAACCAGATGGTCCCGGTTTCGGCTTCGCGAAAGGCGGTCATCGGCTGGCTGTGATAGCCGGGCCGGTCCAGCCCCAGCATGCCGGTGTTGCTGGACTTCAGGCTTTTCCAGAAGGCCTCTTCGGCCTCGCGGGGCGTCAGTTCCCTGTCGGTCACGCTCGTCTCCTGTCTGTCGGCGGGGGAGACAAGACAACCAGCCAGGCGTCGGAGCGTTCCGCTAGAAAGGCGGCGCCCCGGGCAGAGGGCGCCCGCTGAGTTCCGCCATCAGATGAATCAGCAGGAAAAAGACCAGCGCAGCCGCCAGCAGCATGATGAACCGCCACGGCATCATGCGCGGGCCGCGCGTAATGTCCGTCGGCCGCGCTCCGCGCCATCCGGAAAAGACGACGACGGCGATCGAGGCGATCAGCAGGATCAGGGTCAGCGTAGCGTCCATGACGGCGCCAGTTGGGGCGCCCGAGGCCGGGATGCAAGCGTCCCGCCGTCCACGATCTGCAGGCTTGGCCGTATTTCTTGATGCGCGGTTAATCTAAACGCGGCATTAACCACGTCGGGCGCATCTGCGCCGTGTCGGCTGCCGTCGGCGTTTCGTGAGGAGGCGCCACATCTTGCGGTTAACGACACGTTTACACGCTTTATCTGGAAGGATACCGTTCGCGCCATGGGTCGGGAGGCGAATCAGTGACCGCAGCGGCGCCGTGGAGCGTGAAGGGCATCGATCCCAAGGCGCGTGAGATCGCCAAGGATCTGGCGCGGCGCTCAGGCATGACCCTGGGCGAGTGGCTGAATTCCATGATCATGGACGAGCCGGACGAGGACGACGGCGTCGCCACCCTGCCGCGCCGGTCGCCCATTCCTGACCCTTACGACCGCCGCAGCCGCTCGCGCCGTCTGGACGACGTCTATGGCGACGAGGGCCGCTATGACAGCATGGGCAGAATGGGCGCGTCGCTGGAAGTGATCGCCGAGCGTCTGGAGGCGGCCGAGCGCCGCTCGACGCTGGCCATCCAGGGCATTGATCAGGCCGTGGCCGGTCTGGTGCGTCGACTGGAGACGCAGGACGAGGCCGAGGCGGTCAAGGCGCGCCGCATCGACGACATCGCCGAGGAACTGCGCGAGGGCCACCGTCGTCTGCGCCGTCTGGAGCAGGACGCCGGAACCGAGGCGCGCGAGGGGCTGGACAGGCTGGACGCGGCCCTGACCGCCGTCTCCACCCGCCTGTATGAAATGGACGAGCGCCAGAGGGCGGGCGTCAGCGAACTGCGCGATCGTATCGAGGCCGTCGAGAAGGCGGCCGGGCCGGGCGCTGGAACCTCGCTGCTGTCGCAGGTCGGCGCGCGTCTGGACGACGCCCAGTCGCAGACCTCCGAAGCCCTGAAGGGGCTGGAGCGCTCCTTCGCCGCGCTGGACCAGCGGATGCGCGACGCCGAGCGCCGCATCGAGCCGGATCATGCGCGTGAAGGCTCGCGCTTTGAAAAGCTGGCCGAGAGCCTGAGCCGACAGGTCGAATCCAGCCGCGCCGAGATGATGCGCCGTCTGGATGCGGCCGAGACCGAAGGGCGCGTCGAACGGATCGAGCGCGCACTGGCCGCCATCGGCGATCAGGCCCGTGCGGCCGAGCAGCGCTCGGTCGTCGCCGTCGAAGGCATGGGCCGCGAGATCATGCGCATCGCCCGCAATCTGAACGGTCGGGTCGAGAAGGTGGAGGCGGGCGGCGCCGGGGCGTCCGACACGCGCGTCGCCGCGCTGGAGCAGAAGCTGGAGCGCGATCTGGCCCGCCACGCCCAGGCGGTGGATCAGCGCCTGACCCAGGCCGACGATCAGCACGCCCTGGCGCTGGAGCGACTGGGCGGCGAGATCGCCCGTATTTCCGACAGGCTCGGCGAACGCATCGCCCAGTCGGAGCGCCGCTCGGCCCAGGCTCTGGACGACATCGGCCGCCGTCTGGCGGAAAGCACCGACAAGATGCATCAGCGCCACGAGCGCGCCTCGGGCGACCTGGCCGAACGGATGCGTCAGAGCGAGGAGCGCACGGCGCGCCTGCTGGCCGAGGCGCGCGACAGCATCGAGCAGCGCGCCGGTCGCACCGAGCGCCGCGACGTTCCGTTGGAAAGCGCTGAAACGGCGCCTTGGACGCCTGCGGAGAGCCCCAGCGGCGACTGGCGCGCGGCCGCCTTCGCCGACCCGGTCGAGCCCTGGTCGCAGGACCCGCTGGCGGGAGCCGTTCAAGCCGAACCCTTCCCGACCCAGACGGAGCGCCATCCGGATGACGGCGTCTTCGCCGACCCGCTCGAAGGCGACTTCCTGGAGCCGGGGCGGAGCGCGGCGCCGTTCGGCCGGGCGCCGGCCGAGACCGCGTCGGACGCGTCTTCGCTCCATGCGCCCGACGCCTTCGGCGGCGCCGACATCAGCGACATTCTGGCGGCGTTCGAAGACCCGGCGGCCGATGTCTTCGCTCGTCCCGAGACGGGCGCCGCGACGGCGGATGACCGTGCGTTGACGCTGGACGATGACGACGGCTTTGCAGCGGAACTGGAGTTCGTCGATCCCGTGTCGCGCGCGACCGTCGCCGAGGAGCCGACGACGACCCGCGACGTGCTGGACGCGGCGCGCGCCGCGATGGCGCCCGAGGCCGCCGATGACGGCGCCCGCTCCGGCTTCGGCCTCAAGAAGCGCGGCGGCAAGTCCAAGCTGCAGGAACGTCTGGACAAGCAGGCGGGCCGTCAGGGCTCGACCATGCGCAAGGCCATGGGCGCGTCGGCCGTGGCGGCCCTGGTGGTCGGCGGCGGCTACGCCAGCCTGCAGGTGGCCGAGGGCGCGGGCCTGCGATTCCCCGGCGTGAGCGCGCCCGGCGTTGCGGCGGGTCCGGCGGATGCAGAGGCCGGGCTGGATGCGCCCATCGCCGCCGTGGCGCTGGACGCGACGCCGACCGAGGCCGTGCCGTCGCCCGACGCGGCGGCGACGGAGGGCGCGTCTCTATTCGCGCGCGCCAGCCTGATGCTCGCCAATGGCGACGAGGCGGGCGTCGAACCGCTGACCCGCGCGGCCAATCTGGGCTATGCGCCGGCGCAACTGCGTCTGGCCATGCTTTATCAGGAAGGTCAGGCCGGGCTGGCGGTCGATGATGCGGAGGCGCGCGCCTGGGCTCGTCGCGCGGCGGAGGGCGGGGACGCCAAGGCCATGCATCACTACGCCATGCAGCTTTACGACGGGGTCGGCGGCGCCAAGAGCGGGCCGGACGCCCTGACCTGGCTGAAGAAGGCCGCCGAGGCCGGACGCGTCGACAGCCAGTACAACGTCGCCAAGATGCTGGAGCAGGGCGATCAGGGCGTCGCCGCCAACCGCACCGAAGCCTTCAAATGGTACATGATCGCGGCCCGTCGCGGCGATCAGCAGGCCCTGGCCTCGGTGCAGCGCCTCACGCCCGCCCTGTCGGCCGTCGAACGCCGCAAGGCGCGCGAAGCCGCCGACGCCTTCACCGCGCCGCCGCTGGCCTAGAGGCCGCCGCAAGCAGGCGCAGGCCGGGGGTGGCGGTTCGCCGCAGGGGCCGCTAAGACCAGAGGCCTAGTCGCCTTTCCGGCGCCGATTGCCTGTCCTTCCAGCCGAAGGCGCGTGCCGTGGATATTTACCTGCCGATCGCCGAAGTCTCGGTGAACTGGCCGCTCCTGGTCATGCTGGGGGCGCTGGTCGGATTCGTGTCCGGCCTGTTCGGCATCGGCGGCGGTTTCCTGATGGCGCCGGTGCTGGTGTTCCTGGGGATTCCGCCGACGGTGGCGGTGGCCAGCCAGGCCAGCCACGTCGTCGCCTCCTCGACCTCGGGCGTCATCCGCTATTCCGGCATGAAGGCGGTCGACTACCGCATCGGCGGCATCATGGCCGTCGGCGGGGCGCTGGGCGCGTTCGCAGGCGTAGAGCTGTTTCGTTATCTGCGTCTGCTGGGCCAGGCCGATCTGGTGGTCGCCCTGTCCTATCTGCTGTTCCTCGGCTCCATCGGCAGCATGATGCTGTATGAAAGCCTGACGCAGATCCTGCACCGGGTTCGGGGCGAGACCCCGCCGCGCAAGGAACGCCGCCGCCCCATGTGGCTGTATGGCCTGCCATTCCGGATGCGTTTCCCGCGCTCGGGCCTCTACATCAGCGCCATTCCGCCGTTCGGTCTGGGCGTGTTCGCCGGGATTCTGTCGGCCATCATGGGGGTGGGCGGCGGTTTCATCCTGGTGCCGGCCATGCTCTATGTCCTGCGGATGAAGGCCAGCGTGGTGGTCGGCACCAGCCTATTCCAGATCATCATCACGACCGCCATCACCACCGTGCTGCAGGCCGGACGCAACCAGACGGTGGACATAGTCCTGTCGACCATACTGCTGCTGGGGGGCGTCGTCGGGGCTCAGTACGGCGCGCGCCTGTCGGGCCGCTTCCGCGCCGAGGAGATGCGGGCGGCCCTGGGTCTGATCGTTCTGCTGGTCGGCATCCAGATGGGGCTCGAACTGTTCGTGCGGCCCGGCGATCTGTTCCTGCTGGCGCCGGGGGTGGCGGACTGATGTTTCAGGTCGTGCCGCCAGAACCGCCGCCCCAGATTGCGGCGCCCGAGATCATCATCGAACGCTCGGCCTCCACGACGCAGGAGGTGCGGGTCGCCGCCGCCCTGACCGATGCGCGGGTGGACGTCGACTCCGGGTTCCGGGGGGCGTCGATCGTCCTGTACGGCGCGGTGTTCAATCCCAGCGACACGCCCGCCGACGTAGTGGTGGTGGTGCGCGGGCCCGACGCCCCAGTGCGTCTGGTCAAGAAGACGCGCAGCATGGGGGTCTGGCTGAACAGCCGCCCGGTGCTGTTCGAGGGGGCGCCCGGTTTCTACATGACGGCCTCGACGCGGCCGCTCAGCGACATCGCCGATTTCGGCCAGCTGCGTCGCCTGGGCGTGGGCGTCGACCATCTGCGCATCGACGCTCCGGAAGAGGCGCGCACCGTCACCCGCTATGGCGTGCGCGACGTGGTCATCAGCCGTCTGGGCGAGGACTATTTGGACTGGCGCCGCGCCGTGATCCGGCTGAAGGAAGCGGCGGCCCTTTACGACACCGATCCCAAGGGGGTGGAGTTCGTCGACCGGGGCCTGTTCCGCGCCGAGGTCGAACTGCCCGCCGTGGCGCCGACCGGTAAATATTACGCCGAGGTCTGGCTGTTTCAGGAGGGCGCGCCGGTGTCGGTGTCCAACCTGACCCTGACCGTCGAGAAGGTGGGGCTGGAGCGCGACATCTATGAGTTCGCCCATCGCCGCCCGTGGAGCTACGGCGTGCTGTGCGTGCTGCTGGCGGCGATGACGGGCTATGCGGCGTCGCGGGTGTTCCGGAGTAGATAATACCCACCGCTCATCCCGGCGGACGCCGGGATCCAGTTAGAGCAACGCGCGCCGCCTCTGAAGAAGGGCAGGTTTCCACGTGCGAGGATGCAGCCAAAGAACTGGGTCCCGGCGTCCGCCGGGATGAGCGGAAATAGGATAGGCGCCCAAGCAGCGAGCGACCGCGTCGCGAGCGTAGCGCAACAAAAAGGGCGGCCCGCGAAGGCCGCCCTTCCATTCAGTCTGAAGCCTTGCCTCAGGCCGCCTTCGACTGCGGCGCGAAGCGGCCGTAGAAGGTTTCGTCCTTGGCGGCCATGTCGCGCAGGAGCTGCGGGACCTTGAACCGGTCGCCGTATTTGGCGGCCAGTTCATCAGCCTTGGCCACGAAGGCCTTCAAACCCGTCTGGTCGATGAAGGTGATAGGGCCGCCGGTCCAGGGCGCGAAGCCCCAGCCCAGGATGGCGCCCAGATCGCCTTCGCGCGGGTCGTCGATGACGCCCTCTTCCCAGCAACGCGCCACTTCCACCGCCTGGCGATACAGCAGGCGGGTCTTCAGCTCGTCGACGGCGGCCAGGGCCTCGGGGTTTTCGCCGAAGGCGTCGCCCTTGGTGGTTGGAGCGAGTTCGGCCAGACCCGGCCAGATGACCTTGGGCTTCTGGTCGTAGTCGTAGAAGCCCTTGCCGTTCTTGCGGCCGTAGCGGCCCTGTTCGACCATGGTGGCGACGATCTGCTCGCCCTCGGTCGGGACATATTTGTCGCCCAGATCCTCGCGGGTCTGCTTGGCGATCTTGTACGACAGGTCCAGAGCCACGTCGTCGTGCATCTCCAGCGGGCCGCGCGGCATGCCGGTCATGCGGCCGACGTTGTCGATCAGCACGGGCGAATAGCCCTCTTCCAGCATGGCCATGCCTTCCATCAGGAAGGTCGAGAAGCAGCGCGAGGTGTAGAAGCCTCTGGAGTCGTTGACGACGATCGGCGTCTTCTTGATCTTCAGGACATAGTCCAGCGCCTTGGCCAGGGCCGCGTCGCCGGTCTTTTCGCCCATGATGATCTCGACCAGCATCATCTTGTCGACGGGCGAGAAGAAATGGATGCCGATGAAGTCCTCGGGCCGCACGCTGGCCTCGGCCAGACCCGAGATGGGCAGGGTCGAGGTGTTGGAGCCGAACACGGCGCCCTCGGCCAGCTGGGCCTCGGCGCGCTTGGTGACGTCGGCCTTGATCTCGCGGTTCTCGAACACGGCCTCGATGACCAGATCCGAACCCTTGATCAGATCATAGTCCGTCGTCGCCGTGACCAGGGCCAGGGTGGCGTCGAACTTCTCCTGCGTCATCTGACCGCGCGACAGGCGCTTCTTCAGCAGCTCCTCGACGTGGGCCTTGCCCTTGTCGGCGGCTTCCTGCGTCTGGTCGATCAGCACGGTCTCGATGCCGGCCATGACCTGAACATAGGCCACGCCCGCGCCCATCATGCCCGCGCCCAGGACGCTGACCTTCTTGGGGTCGGACTTGGGCACGCCCGCCGGGCGCACGGCGCCCTTGTCCAGCTCCTGCTTGGACAGGAACAGGCTGCGGATCATGGCCTGGGCCTGGGGAGTCATCAGGGTCTTGATGAAGTAGCGGGTCTCGATGCGCAGGCCCGCCTCGATCGGCACCTGCACGCCTTCATAGACGGCCTTCATCATGTTCAGCACGGCCGGATAGTTGCCGTAGGACTGCTTGCGCAGGATGGCGTTGCCCATGACGAAGACCTGCATGCCCGCCGGATGGTGCGGGCCGCCGCCGGGGATCTTGAACTTGGGGTCGTCCCACGGCTGGACGGCCTTGCCGCCGTTCTTGATCCAGGCCTTGGCGGCTTCGACCGACTGACCCTTTTCGACAACCTCATGGACGACGCCGGCGCCCTTGGCGTCGTTGGGGCGCCAGGACTTGCCCTCGGCCATCTGCATCAGGGCGTTCTGAACGCCGATCAGGCGCGTCAGGCGCTGGGTGCCGCCGCCGCCGGGGAAGAGGCCGACCTTGATCTCGGGCAGGCCCAGTTGGATCTTCGGGTCGTTCTCGACGACGCGATAGTGGCAGGCCAGGGTGAACTCCAGCCCGCCGCCCAGGGCCAGGCCGTTGATGGCCGCCGCCACAGGCTTGCCCGAGGTCTCCAGCGCGCGGAAGGCGCCGTTCAGCGCCCAGCCGGTGTCGAACGCCTTCTGCAGGTCGCCGCCGCCGGCCAGCATGCCCGAGGCCATGTCGCCCAGGTCCGCCCCAGCGCAGAAGCCCGTCGGCTTGCCCGAGGTGATGACCACGCCCTTGATGGCGTCGTCGGTTTTGATCTTTTCGACCAGAGCCGGGATCTCGGCGATGACGGCGCTGGTCAGGGTGTTCATCGAACGGCCCGGCACGTCGAAGGCGACCGTGGCGATGCCGTCGGCGTCGATGTCGATCTTGAAGTTTTCCATGGTCATATGCTCCCGGATCAGACGCGTTCGATGACGGTGGCGGTGCCCATGCCGGCGCCGATGCAGAGGGTGGCCAGGGCGGTGGACTTGTTCGAGCGCTCCAACTCGTCCAGCACCGTGCCCAGGATCATGGCGCCGGTGGCGCCCAGCGGGTGGCCCATGGCGATGGCGCCGCCGCAGACGTTGATCTTGTCGTGGGGGATGTCGAGCGCCTGCATGTAGCGCAGCACCACGGCCGCGAAGGCCTCGTTCAGTTCATACAGGTCGATGTCGCCTGGCTGCATGCCCAGCTTGCCTAGCAGCTTGCGGGTGACGGGCTCGGGGCCGGTCAGCATGATCGACGGCTCAGAGCCGATCGAGGCGCCGCCCAGGATTTTCGCGCGCGGCTTCAGGCCCAGCGCTTCACCCATTTCCTTGGTGCCGATCAACACGCCTGCGGCGCCGTCGACGATGCCGGACGAGTTGCCGGGGGTGTGGACGTGGTTGACGCTGGCGACCTCGGGGTAGCGCTGGCCGATCACGGCGTCGAAGCCCATGCCGCCCATCATGGCGAACGAGGGGTTCAGACCCGCCAGCGTCTGCATGTCCGTGTTCGGACGAACGGTTTCGTCACGATCCAGCTGGACGAGGCCGAGCTGGTTTTTAACCGCGATCACCGACTTGCCGAAGCGGCCCTCGGCCCAGGATTTGGCGGCGCGCTTGTGGCTTTCGACCGAATAGGCGTCCACGTCGTCGCGGCTGAAGCCGTATTTGGTGGCGATCATGTCGGCCGAGACGCCCTGCGGCACGAAATAGGTCGGGAAGGCCGAGGAGGGGTCGGTCGGCCAGGCGCCGCCATCGGAACCCATCGGCACCCGGCTCATGGCCTCGACGCCGCCGCCGACGGCCATATTGGCCTCGCCCGACTTCACCTTGGCGGCGGCCACGTTCACGGCTTCCAGACCCGAGGCGCAGAAGCGGTTCAACTGATAGCCCGCCGTCTCCTGGCTCCAGCCCGCCGTCAGGACGGCGGTGCGGGCGATGTCCGCGCCCTGTTCGCCGACCGGCGACACCACGCCCAGCATGACGTCGTCCACCTTGGAGGTGTCCAGGCCGTTGCGGTCGCGCAGCGCCTCAAGGACCTGGGCCGCCAGGCTCAGGGCCGTGATCTCGTGCAGGCTGCCGTCCTTCTTGCCCTTGCCGCGCGGGGTGCGCACGGCGTCGTAGATATAGGCGTCGGCCATGGAGCGTCTCTCTTCTTTGATGTCCCTACTGTTCGCTGCGCGGCAGCGAACTGCTTGAGGGACGGTTGGGTCTTGGTTGGGAGGCGGTGGGCGGACGGGTCCGATCATCGCGTCTGGAATTGAAACTCAGGTCGCTAAAAAGCCGACGTTTACGTCAACGTCAAGTAACAAGGCGCGTGAGGTCGCCAGATGTGAGAAGGGCGGGCCGCTTCGTGCGGCCCGCCCTGTCATCTCAGCCTCAGCGGCGCGCCAGTCGCACCAGCTTGCCGTTCTCCTCGTCCGTCACGACCCAGACGGCGCCGTCGGGCGCCACGGCTACGTCGCGGATGCGCTCGCCCAGGCCTGTCAGCAGGCGCTCTTCGCCGACCACGCGCCCGTCGCGCAGCACCAACCGGACCAGATGTTTGCTGCCCAGCCCGCCGATCAGGGCGTTGCCCTTCCAGTCGGGGAACATGGCGCCGTCATAGAAGACCATGCCGCCCGGCGCGATCACCGGATCCCAGTAATAGACCGGCTGGACCGTGCCTTCCTTCGTCGTGGAGGCGCCTTCGATGGCTTCGCCGCTGTATTCGATGCCATAGGCAGCGCCCGGCCAGCCGTAGTTGGCGCCCGCCTTCTCGAGGTTCAGTTCATCGCCGCCGCGCGCGCCGTGCTCGATGCTCCAGACCGCGCCTGTGCCCGGCTGGACGGCGATGCCCTGCGGGTTGCGGTGGCCGTAGGACCAGATCTCGGGCAGGGCGCCGTCGCGGCCGACGAAGGGGTTGTCGGACGGAACCGAGCCATCGGCGTTGATGCGGATGACCTTGCCGTGGTGCGAGGCCAGGCTCTGCGACGTCGGCCGCATCGGCTTGTCCGAGCGCTCGCCGATCGTGATGTACAGCTTGCCGTCGGGGCCGAAGACCAGGGAGGAGCCGAAATGCTTGTCCCCGTCATAGGTGTCCTTGACCTGGAAGACGACCTGCACGTTTTCGACGCGGCTCAGATCGTCCGACAGGCGCCCGCGCGCCACGGCCGTGCCGTTGCCGCCGGTCCGGGGCTGGGCGTAGGACCAGTAGATCATGCGGTCCTGGGCGAAGGTCGGGCTCAGGATCACGTCCAGCAGGCCGCCCTGACCGCGCGCCGCCACGGCGGGCAGGCCGCTGATCGGCGCGCCGAGCTTGCCGTCGGCGCTGACCACGCGCATGCGGCCGGGCCGTTCTGTCACCAGCCACTGGCCGTCCGGCAGCAGGGCCAGGCCCCAGGGATGCTCCAGCCCCTCGGCGACGACGCTATGCTGCATGGCGACGGCGGTGCTGACCGACGGGGCGCGGGTCTGGCCTTCGTGCGCAGGCTTCTGATCCGGGTTGTTGGGCGGGCGCGTCTCGACGGGCGCGCCGGTGGCGGCCGATTGCGCTTCATCCTGCCCGTTGGCTCCGCACGCGGTGAGGAGCAGGGCGGCGGTGGAAACGGCGAAGAGGGCGAGGCGCATGGCGGCTCCTGAACAGCGGGTGAGCCGTCGAGAATGCCGCCTCACGGCCCTTTATGCGAGCCGAAAGGCGTCGCGGCCGATCGTCCCACACGAAATCCGCATCGAAGCGGCTTGAACCGGAGAGAAGGCGGCGATATACGCACCCCTCTCGCGCCCAGAGCCGTTCCGGTTCCGCGCGAAACTCCCGTGTGGGGTTGGGTAGCTCAGATGGTTAGAGCGGTGGATTCATAACCCACAGGTCGGCGGTTCGATCCCGCCTCCAACCACCACGGATTCTTCATCTCATAATATTGGATTACGGCCGATCTGGCCGCGCCAGCGCGCGGGCTTTCAAGGCCGGGCCTCAGTTATGTGGAAGCCTCGAAGCGCCGCCGGTGATCTTGCACAGATAGTCGGTCTGAGGGCGACCCGTCTGCATGCCGCTGGGGGTCAGGATGCCGCCGCGCGCCACGCATTCAGCGTCGAGCTTGGTCATTTCTTCCTGATAGGTCGGCTGGCCCCCGCTGGTGGCGCATCCGGCCAGGGCCAGGGGGGCCGCGATGGCGGCGATGAGCAAAAGGGGCGGGCGCATGGGCGTCTCCTTGGTGCGGCCTTGGGGCGTCAGGGCCGATGGTTCCCCTAACGCCGGCTGGCGGCAAGCGTAAAGTCGGGTCCAGGCTGATTCAACCAGCCAGCACGCCGAGATGTTCCAGCAGGATCTTGCTGCCCAAGGCGATCAGCGCCAGGCCGCCGATCAGTTCCGCAAGCTTGCCCAGCCGCGTTCCCGCGACCTTGCCGATCAACAGGCCGACAGTCGCCATGACGAAGGTGGTGAAGCCGATGCAGAAGGCGATCAGCCAGATATTGGCCTCCAGCAGGGCCAGGCCCACGCCTACGGCGCCCGCGTCGATCGAGGTTCCCACAGCGGTCGCGATCAGGGCCAGCATGCCGCGCGACGCCGCCTTGCCGACGGGAGCGGTCGCCTCGGCCGCATCCTCGTCGCGCTTCAGCGCCTCCCAGATCATCCTGGCGCCGACCGCGCCCAGCAGGCCAAAGGCGATCCAGTGGTCGACCGCCTCGACGAAGCCCGCGGCCGCCACGCCCAGGGCGAAGCCGATCAGGGGCGTGATCGCCTCGACCACGCCGAACACCAGGCCGGATCGCAGGGCCTGAGGAACGGTGGGGCGATGCTGGGCGCCGCGGCCGATGGCGGCGGCGAAGGCGTCGGCGGACATGCTGAGCGACAGCACGGCGATAGCGAACGGAGACATCATAGTGGAGACGGGGACTCGGCCGGGCGTATGACAGCACGCTCCACGCGCGGGCCGGCCCCACGGGTGCAGCATGCTGGTCTCGCTAGGCGGAAGATCCGCTGATCGCGCCATGCCCTGAGGCAAGTATGTTGACGCGATCCCGACTGGGATATGTCGGAAGCTACTCCCCAACGGCCGCCCCTCTAGCGCCTCGTTCGCCGTCTATCAACCCGCACATGGCCCCCGAATGGCCAAAGGCGACAAGACGCCCCATCTGTGTTAGACGCCGCCGCTTCAACTTTCGCCGCAGGACATCCGCCCTTGAGCATCACGCTCGATCTTTCGCGCGCCAGCGCTTCAGCCAAGACGCCCGTCAACCTCAGCGGTCTGACGCGTGACGAACTGCGCCAGGCCCTGATCGACGCGGGGATCTGTCCGCCGGAGAAGGCCCGGATGCGCGCCTCACAGGTGTGGCGCTGGATCCACCACTACGGCGTCACCGACTTCGCCCTGATGAGCGATATCGGCAAGGAGACCCGCGCGGCCCTGGCTGAGGCCTTCACCCTGGCCCGTCCCGAGATCGTCGAGCGTCAGGTGTCCAAGGACGGCACCCGCAAATGGCTGATCCGCACGGCGCCGGGCATTGAGATCGAGACCGTCTACATCCCCGACGTGGGCCGGGCGGGCGCCCTGTGCGTGTCGTCCCAGGTCGGATGCACCCTGAACTGCACCTTCTGCCACACCGGCACGCAGAAGCTGGTCCGCAACCTGACGACGGCCGAGATCGTGGCCCAGGTCCAGGTGGCCCGCGACGACCTGGACGAGTGGCCCTCGCCCAAGGAAGACCGTCGTCTGTCCAACATCGTCTTCATGGGCATGGGCGAGCCCCTCTACAATCTGGATCACGTCGCCAACGCCATCGACATCATCTCCGACAACGAAGGCATCGCCCTGTCGCGGCGCCGGATCACCGTGTCGACCTCGGGCGTCGTGCCGCAGCTGAACGCCCTGGGCGAGCGCACGGCGGCCATGCTGGCCATCAGTCTGCACGCCACCAACGACCCCTTGCGCGACCAGCTGGTGCCGCTGAACAAGAAGTATCCGCTGGACCAGCTGATGGCGGCCATCCGCGCCTATCCCGGCCTGTCCAATGCGCGCCGGGTGACGTTCGAATACGTCATGCTGAAGGGCGTCAATGACAGCCCGGCCGAGGCGCGCGCCCTGATCAAGCTGATCGAGGGCATTCCGTCCAAGGTCAATCTGATCCCGTTCAATCCCTGGCCCGGCACGGACTATCAGTGCTCGGACTGGAAGACGATCGAGACCTTCGCCGCCATCCTGAACAAGGCCGGCTACGCCTCGCCCATCCGCACGCCGCGCGGCCGCGACATCCTGGCCGCCTGCGGCCAGCTGAAGTCCGAAAGCGAGAAGCTGCGGGCCTCGGCGCGCCTGAAGGCCGAACGCGACGCCGTCGACGCTGCTTGAGGTCATCGCCGGTCGGACGCTTTGTCCGCCGACTGTGGCGCGGGCGCCCTAGCGGAAGCGCCGAGCTTTCGGGCAAGGGTGTTTTGGTTTCGTTCCCCTTCAGGCTGGGAGGCTAGGGTTCGTCGTGATGGAGACCTCGTCGTTGCCGGGCGTTCTGTCGACCCCTGAACTCCAGGCGTTCGCGACCGGTTTTCCGATCCTGATGCTGCATCTGGTCGTGACCTTCGGCCTGCTGGCGGCCGGGGCGGCGGTCTACGCCCTGCTGACGCCGTGGCGCGAGATCGCCCTGATCCGCCAGGGCAACGCCGCCGCCGCCGTGGCCTTTGCCGGGGTTCTGGTCGGGCTGGCCATTCCGCTGGCGGTGTCCCTGTCCGTGTCGAACTCGATCCGCGACATCGCCATCTGGGGCGTGGCGACGGTGGTGCTGCAACTGCTGGCCTTCCGCGTCGTCGATTTCCTGCTGCACGGCCTGCCGCAACGGATAGAGAAGGGCGAAGTCTCCGCCGCCGTGGTCCTGGCCGGGGCCAAGCTGTCGACCGCCCTGATCCTGGCGGCGGCCCTGACGGGCTGAGGGGGCGGCCTTGCGCTTTCCCCACCTTCCTGACTGGACGATCTACGCAGCCGTCATCGGGGTGATCCTGATCGCCTCCCTGAACCGGGGCGAGCGCGCCGACGCGCCTCATGATCAGCACGCGGACGATGCGTCCGGACCCCTGCTGGGACCGATCACGCCTTTTGATCCTTCCGTCACCGTCGACACGTCCGACGAGCATGAGCCCGTGTCCGGCACGGCCTTCTCCATCGCCGGGGACGGCCGCTGGATCACCGCCCGCCACGTGGTCGAGGGCTGCCGCAAGCCCGCTCTCGTGATCGACAAGACGCGAGCTCTAGCGGCCGACGTGCGGTTGGCGGCGCGGGCGGATGTGGCCCTGCTGTTGACCGACGGCGGACCGCCCGCCTTGCCGATCGCGGCCGAGGCGCCGTTGTACAAGGGGCAGCGCGCCTTCCATCCCGGCTTCCCGCAGGGCCGGCCGGGCGAGGTCGCTTCGCGCCTGATCGGTCGCGAAACGCTGAAAATCCGCGGCCACCGCTCCTATGACGAGCCGGTCCTGGCCTGGGCCGAGGCCGGGCGCACGCACGGCCTGAAAGGCACGCTGTCGGGTCTGTCGGGCGCGCCGGTGCTGGACCGGCGCGGCCGGGTGCTGGGCGTGACCATCGCCGAGTCGCCCCGACGCGGCCGCATCTACACCACGGCGCCGGACACCTTCGTGCCTGCGGTCGGCGCCCAGCAGCGCGCCGACGAAGCGGCCCTGGGTCAGGCGGTGACGACCCAGAACTACGGCGCCGTCTCGGACCGTCTGCGCCGCGATCTGCGCGTCGCCCAGGTGGTGTGTCTGACGCTGTAGGATCTCCTCCCCGCTCAGCAGGGAGGAGCAGGGCGGCCTTACTTCAGCGTCGCGCTGTCCAGGTTCAGTTCGGTCAGGGGGATGACCTCGACGTTGGGGTATTTCGCTCGCAGGCCGTCGATGAATTTGGACGCGTCGCCGACGATGACGAGGCTGGCCCGGTCGGTCGGCAGATGCCGGGCGAAGGCGTTTTCAACCTGTTCGGCGGTGACGGCGCGAACCCGCCCGGCGTAGTCGGCCAGATCGCTCATCGGCAGGTCGTAGAGGGCCAGGTTGGCGACCAGGCCGCCCAGGCCGTCCACCGTTTCCAGCGAGCGACCGAAGCCGCCGATCAGGGTTGCGCGGCGGGGCGCCAGTTCGGTCTCGGTCGCCGCCGTGGTTCCCAGCTTGCCGATCTCTTCAAGGATCAGGTCGGCCACCTCGGTCGCCGTTTCGTTCTTGGTCTGGGTCGAGGCTGAGAAGACGCCGGTCTGCTGTTGGGCGCCGACCGACGAGCGGGCGCCGTACGACAGGCCGCGCTTAATGCGGATCTCCTGGTTCAGGCGCGAGGAGAAGCCGCCGCCCAGAAGGGTGTTGCCCAGCGTCAGCGGGAAGTAGTCGGCGTCGGTGCGGCTGATTCCGCGAATGGCGGCGACCACGGCGGCCTGACCTGCGCCCGGCTGATCGATGACGACGACGCGCGGCGCCAGCGCCTGACCGGCCTTGTCGATGGCGGCCGGGGCGGGACCGGCGTCGCGCCAGTCGCCGAACGCCTGATCCGCCAGGGCGCGCGCCTCGGCCGGGGTCACGTCGCCCGAGAAGACGAGGGTCGCCTGCGAGGGCCGGAACCGCTCGGCGTGGAAGGCGGCCATGTCCTGGCGCGTCAGGGCGGGAATGCTGTTCACCGTGCCAGAGCCGGGCCCGCCATAGGGGGCGGCGCCGTACATCACGCGGCCGACCGACTGGCCCGCGATCGCTCCCGGCTGGCTGAGCGCGACGCGCAGGCCGTCCAGGGTCTGGGACTGCTGACGCTCCAGCTCTTCCTGGGCGAAGGCCGGATGGCGCACCAGATCGGCCATCAGGGTCAGGGTTTGGCTGAAGACGTCCTTGGGCGCATTGGCGTAGACATTGGTGAAGTCGGCGCCTGCGCCCGCGCCGATGTTGGCGCCCAGCTGTTCGATGGCGGTGGCGATTTCCGGCGCCGACTTGGTGGTTGTCCCTTGGGTCAGCAGGTTGGCGGTCATGGAGGCGACGCCCGGCTTGCCCGCCGGATCGTGGGCGGAGCCGGCGTTGAAGTTCAGGCGCGCCGAAACCAGCGGTAGCCCGTTCGTCGGGGCGACCAGGACGCGCAGACCATTGTCCAGACGGAAGTCGGCGATAGAGGGGGTCGCGGGCGACACTTCAGGGCCGGGTTCAGGCAGGCGCGCGCGCTGTGCTTCCGGCAAGAGGACGGCGACCGGACCGGCTGGCGCCAGAGACGCGACCGTGACCGGGGCGTCGACGTTCTTCTTCTGCTCGCTCGGCGCGTTGGCGTCGTCGGCGGGCAGGTAGTTGATGGTGATCTGGCGCTGAGGCGTCAGATAGCGGCGGGCCACGCACTGCACGTCGGCGGCGGTGACGGCCTGGATCTCGGCGATCTCGCGGTCGGCGGCGGTCGCGTCGCCGGTCATGATCAGGGCCATGCCCAGGGTCGTTGCGCGGTCGTCGATGCTTTCGCGGCCGCGCAGGGCGTCGGCGACCAGTTCGTTCTTGGCCTCGGCCAGTTCGGCGGCGGTGACGGGCTCGTCGCGCAGGCGCGCGATCTCGACCTCAAGCGCGGCCTTGCCGGTCTCGACCGTCTGGCCGTCGGCCATGATGGCGTAGGCGGCCAGATTGCCCGCCTGCTGGGCGAAATCGGGGTTGGAGCCCACCGAGGCGGCGATCTGCTTATCATAGACCAGCGAGCGGTACAGGCGGCTGCTCTCGCCGGTCGACAAGATGCCGTCCAGCACCGTCAGGGCCGCGCGGTCGGCGTCCTTATAGGCCACGGTGTTCCAGGCCAGGGTCACGGCGGGCAGGGGCACGTTCGGCGCATAGAAGGTGGCGGTGCGCGGGCCGGTCGGCTCGGGCTCCTTCACGTCATTGGCGGGCATGGGCGTCGACGGCCGCTTCAGCGGGGCGAAATACTGGTCGACCCAGCCGTCCAGCTGCGCCTGATCGAAATTGCCCGCCACGATCAGCATGGCGTTGTCCGGCCGGTAGTAGGTGGCGTGGAAGCGCAGCACGTCGTCCAGCGTCGAGGCGTCCAGCTCCTCGATCGAGCCGATGCCCGGACGGCGATAGGGGTGGTCCTGATAGATGGTCTCGGGCGCGAACAGGCCGAACAGACGGCCGTAGGGGCTGGCCAGAATGCGCTGGCGGTACTCCTCCTTCACCACGTCGCGCTCGGATTCAAAAGTCTTCTGATCGACGACCAGAGAGCCCATGCGATCCGCCTCGGCGAACAGGATGCGCTGCAGGTGGTTGGCCGGAACGACCTCGTAATAGGCGGTCACGTCGTCGGCGGTGAAGGCGTTGTTCATGCCG
Organism: Brevundimonas diminuta 470-4; assembly: GCA_000318405.1. Classification (GTDB taxonomy): domain Bacteria; phylum Pseudomonadota; class Alphaproteobacteria; order Caulobacterales; family Caulobacteraceae; genus Brevundimonas; species Brevundimonas diminuta_B. Next base: position 22,157 of record KB291752.1, read on the forward strand.
CCGACGTCCTCGGTCAGACGATCGAACGTCTCGGACGGCATATTCTTCGTCGCCTTGAACAGCAGGTGTTCGAACAGGTGGGCGAAGCCCGAGCGGCCCGCCGGATCGTCCTTCGATCCCACGCGATACCAGACCTGGACCGTGACGTTGGAGGTGGAGGCGTCGCGCGCCGTATAGACCTCCATGCCGTTGGCCAGCACCCGCTTGTGGAAGCCCAGCGGCGGCACCTGGACGCCGCCCTGGACGGCGGTTGCGCTCGCGGGCGGCGCCTTGGCCCAGGCGGCGGCGGCGGCGGGCAGGCCGAGCAGCAGCGCCGAGGCGCAGGCGGTCAGGATCAGACGATTCTTCATGAGGGCGGCTTTCCAACGCCCGCAGTCGAAGAAACGGGCGCTGAAAACCTAACAGGACGAAGCGCCGCCGCGCACCTTACGGAGCTGTAATGAAATCAGGCTTGGCCACAGACCCGCCTTGGGCATGAAAAAGATGTAACTCGGTTATGCGTCCCGACGCTGATATCGGCGAAACAGGACGTTGAGGGACGTCCGTGCGAGGACGCCCATCATGACAAAATACAAGTTCGCGCCCCTTCTGGGGGTGGTTCTGGCTCTGCCCGCAGCCGGGGTTCTGGCGCAGACGCCGTCGCCTGGAACGCCGCCGTCCCAGGACCGTCCCGTTCAGACTCCGCCGCAGAAGACGGATAAGGACGATCAGCCCGCCGCCGTGGGCGATGTCGTCGTCAGCGCCCGCGCCAATGATGTGCGGACTTCGATCGACTCCATCAGCTATAGTCTGGCCGACGATCTTCAGGCGGCGACCGGGACCCTGGCCGAGGCCCTGCGCAATGTGCCCTCGGTCGATGTCGATCCTCAGGGCAATGTCTCCCTGCGCGGCGATAGCAATGTGACCATTCTGGTCGACGGCCGCCCCTCGGCCATTCTGTCGGGGCCGAACCGCGCCGATGCGGTGCTGCAGCTGCCGGCCGATCGCTACGCCCGCATCGAGGTGATGACCAATCCGTCCGCCGCCTACAGCCCGGAGGGCTCGGGCGGGGTCATCAATCTGATCACCAAGCCGGTTCCGGCGGCGGTCGCCGCTGCTGCGGCCGCCGGGACGCCGGGCGCGGCTGTCACGACCGGCTCTCTGCGCGCCAATGTGGGCGATCATGGACGCTGGAATGTCGGCGCCAGCGGCTCGCGCCAGCAGGGCAAGCTGACCCTGACCGGCGATCTCAGCTATCGCCACGACGAGCAGAGCCTGAGCTTCGGGCGTCTGCGCGAACAGTTGAACGCCGCCGGCGCGACCACCAGCGCCACGACGACGGTTCAGGACATTGAATCGACCCAGGAGGGTTTCTTCGGCCGCGTCGCCGCCGAATATCGGCTGACCGAAAAAACCATGCTGACCGGCGAGGCGCGCGCCAATCGCTTCGACGTCGACAGCGACGTGCGCGGTTTGTTCGAAACGCGCGACGCCTCGGGCGCCCTGACGCGCGCCTATAGCCGCGACGGCTCGGGCGGCTTCGCCATGAAGGGCTGGGGCGTCACCGGCCGGGTTCTGCATCAGTTCGATACGTCGGGGCACGAATGGTCGAACGAGCTGCGCTATGACCGCAACGACCATGAGAGCGACTCCCTGGCCGCCAACGTCTTCCGCATCCCGACGGAGCCGACCGTGTATGAGTCTCAGCGCGGCCTGAACGCTCAGGAGACCATCGGCTTCACCAGCGCCTACACCCGGCCGATGGGCGAGGGCGCCAAGCTGCGCGCGGGTTATGAGCTGAACCTCACCCGACCGGATCAGGACAATGAGGTCCGGCGCGGTCCGTCCGAGAACGCCCTCGCCCTTGTTCCCTCACAGAGCAACCGCTTCGAGGCGGAGCAGACGGTTCACGCCCTTTACGCCACCTATGAGCGGCCTTTCGGCGAGAAGCTGTCCGGCCAGTTCGGGCTGCGCCTGGAGCAGGCGGACATCAAGGTTGAGGACGTCACCAACGCCGTGCGCGCGTCTCAGGACTATTTCCGCGCCTATCCGACCTTCCACCTGCAGTATCAGCTGACCGAGACCCAGACCCTGCGCGGCAGCTATTCGCGGCGCATCCAGCGGCCCCAGCCGTCGCAGCTGAACCCCTTTGTCGTCTATGGCGATCCGCTGAACCTGCGCTCGGGGAACCCGGACCTGGAGCCGCAGGAGACCGACAGCTTCGAGGCCATGTGGCAGATGCGGCGCGGCCAGAGCTTCTATCAGGCCACCGCCTATTTCCGCGACACGACCAAGGCCTTCACCGAGGTGGCGACCGACGTGGGCGGCGGCGTCCTGCTGACCCGGCCCGAGAATCTGGGCGCCCGCCGCGATCTGGGCATCGAGCTGACCGCCAGCGGCCGCCTGCATCCCACCCTGCGCTACAACGCCAGCGTCAACGCCTTCCGTCAGGAGATCGACGCGGCGGGCCTCCCCGGCGGGCGCGACCGCGAGGGCCAGATGCTAAGCGGCCGCCTCAGCCTGAACTGGCAGGCGACGCCCAAGGACTTCGTCCAGCTGATGGGCTTCTGGCAGGGCGATCAACTGCTGGCCCAGGGCAAGCGCGAGGGCGGCGGCATGGTGAACCTGGGCTATCGGCGCAAGCTGAACGACACCCTGTCGCTGCAGTTCACGGCCCGCGACATCCTCAACTCCTTCGGCGGCGACACCACCTATGACACGCCCCTGTTCCGCGAGCGCGTCAGTCAGGACCTGAACCTGCGGGCCTTCTATCTGGGGCTCAGCTGGTCCTTCGGCGGGCCGCGCCGCCAGCCCGAGCAGTTCGACTTCTCGACCGGCCCCAGCGGCGGCTGAGCCCTGTCGTCAGATCGCGTCCCGACGCCCGTCGCCCCTGTGGCGGCGGGCGTTGTCGGTTGGGCCCTTGCGTGTCTGATCGGCCAGACCCACCTGTTTTGCGACAGCTCAAGGCGTCGCTTCAGATAAGGGCGCATTGAGTTCAAATCCGCCTCCTGAGGGGAAACCGAACGCCATGAATCTCGACCTCTATTCCGACCGCGCCAAACAGGCCGTCCAGTCCGCCCAGTCGCTGGCCCTGGCCCGCCGTCACCAGCAGTTCGCGCCCGAGCACCTGCTCAAGGTGCTGCTGGAGGAGCGCGACGGTCTGGCCCGCAAGCTGATCGATCAGGCGGGCGGCGATCCGTCCGCCGTTGAACTGGTCACCGAGGGCCTGCTGAAGAAGCGGCCTCAGGTCGAGGGGGGCTCGGGCCAGCTCTATCTGGACGGCGACACCGCGCGCGTCTTCAGCGCCGCCGAAGAGGCCGCCAAGAAGGCGGGCGACGCCTTCGTCACCACCGAACGCCTGCTGGCCGCCATCGCCAAGGAGGGCGGCGGCGCGGCCGAGGCGCTGAAGTCCGCCGGGGTCACGGCGAAGAAGCTGGACGACGCCGTGGCCGAAATCCGCAAGGGCAAGACCGCCGACAGCGCGGGCGCCGAGGACAGCTTCGACGCCCTGAAACGCTATGCCCGCGACCTGACCGAGGCCGCGCGCGACGGCAAGGTCGACCCGGTCATCGGCCGCGACGAGGAAATCCGCCGCACCATCCAGGTGCTGGCCCGCCGCACCAAGAACAACCCTGTCCTGATCGGCGAGCCGGGCGTCGGCAAGACCGCCATCGTCGAGGGGCTGGCCCTGCGCATCGTCAACGGCGACGTGCCCGAAAGCCTGAAGGACAAGAAGGTCCTGTCGCTGGACATGGGCGCGCTGATCGCGGGCGCCAAATATCGCGGCGAATTCGAGGAACGCCTCAAGGCCGTGCTGAACGAGGTCGCCGCCGCCGAGGGCCAGATCGTCCTCTTCATCGACGAGATGCACACCCTGGTCGGCGCGGGTAAGGGCGACGGGGCGATGGACGCCTCCAACCTGCTCAAGCCCGCCCTGGCGCGCGGCGAGCTGCACTGCGTCGGCGCCACCACGCTGGACGAATACCGCAAGCACGTCGAGAAGGACGCGGCCCTGGCCCGTCGCTTCCAGCCGGTCTTCGTCTCCGAGCCCACCGTTGAGGACACCGTCTCGATCCTTCGCGGCCTCAAGGAGAAGTATGAGGTCCACCACGGGGTGCGCATTTCCGACAGCGCCATCGTCGCGGCGGCCACCCTGTCGAACCGCTACATCACCGACCGCTTCCTGCCGGACAAGGCCATCGACCTGATCGACGAGGCCGCCAGCCGCGTGCGCATGGCCGTCGATTCCAAGCCCGAGGCGCTCGACGAAATCGACCGTCGTCTGGTCCAGCTGAAGATCGAGCGCGAAGCCCTGAAGAAAGAGAGCGACAGCGCCTCGAAGCAGCGTCTGGAGAAGCTTGAGGACGAGATCGCCGACCTCGAGGGCCAGTCCGATGACATGACCGCCCGCTGGAAGTCCGAGAAGGACAAGGTGGGGCAGGGCGCCCAGCTGCGCGAGACCCTCGACCGTCTGCGCGCGGAACTAGCCGCGGCCCAGCGCGCCGGGGACCTGGGCCGCGCGTCAGAGATCGCCTACGGCCAGATTCCGCAGCTGGAGAAGCAACTCGCCGAAGACGAAGCCCCGGCGGCGGTCGCCGCCCCCCTGACCCCCGAAGTCGTGGACGCCGAACAGATCGCCGCCGTGGTCAGCCGCTGGACCGGCGTGCCCGTCGACAAGATGCTGGAGGGCGAGCGCGAGAAGCTGCTGAAGATGGAGGACGAACTGGGCCGCCGCGTGGTTGGTCAGGACGAGGCCCTGGCCGCCGTCTCCGACGCCGTGCGCCGCGCCCGCGCCGGCCTGAACGACCCCAACAAGCCGCTGGGCAGCTTCCTCTTCCTGGGCCCCACGGGCGTCGGCAAGACCGAGCTGACCAAGGCGCTGGCGGGCTATCTGTTCGACGACGACAACGCCATCACCCGCATCGACATGTCCGAATACATGGAGAAGCACTCGGTCAGCCGCCTCATCGGCGCCCCTCCGGGCTATGTCGGCTATGACGAGGGCGGCGCCCTGACCGAGGCGGTCCGTCGCCGTCCCTATCAGGTCGTCCTGTTCGACGAGGTCGAGAAGGCCCACCCCGACGTCTTCAACGTGCTGCTTCAGGTGCTGGACGACGGCCGCCTGACCGACGGCCAGGGCCGCACCATCGACTTCAAGAACACCCTGATCATCATGACCTCCAACCTCGGCAGCCAGTATCTGGCCGACCAGCCCGAGGGCGAGGATGTCGAGGCGGTTCGACCCCTGGTCATGGAGCAGGTCCGCGCCCACTTCCGGCCCGAGTTCCTGAACCGCATCGACGAGATCATCCTGTTCCACCGCCTCGGCCGCGAACAGATGGGCGGCATCGTCCGCATCCAGCTGGCGCGTCTGGAGAAGCTGATGGCCGACCGCCGCCTGACGCTGGCCCTGGACGACAGCGCCCTGACCTGGCTCGCCGACAAGGGCTACGACTCGGTCTACGGCGCAAGGCCGCTGAAGCGTGTCATCCAGAAGGAGCTGGTCGACCCGATGGCGAAGAAGCTGCTGGCCGGAGAGATCGAGGACGGCAGCGTGGTGGCCGTATCAGCGGGCGCCGACGGGCTGGAGATCGGGAAGGCGCGGGTGCATTAGATTAGGCATTTTTCTGAATATGGATCATATCCATTCGGAGATACGGACCATTCGGGAGGGGAATAATGTCTGATGGCGGTCAAAAGCCAGTAGAGTCAAAAGCGACTGAGGTGAAAAAGCCGAGGTCGACCTGTGGTGTGGTGATGCCAATTAGTGAGATGGATGGTTATTCTGAATCTCATTGGAGGCACGTTTTTTCATTAATACAGGAGGTCGCTGATGGCGCGGGGTTTGAAACTCGTATTGTTAGTGAATCTCCAGAAGTTGGAGTGATCCAGCGTCGAATAGTCCAGAATCTTTACAACGATAGTATTGTTATAGTTGACGTAAGTGGCAAAAATCCAAATGTAATGTTTGAGCTTGGTCTTCGGCTGGCTTTTGACAAGCCAACCATAATAATTCAAGATGATGTTACAAAAGCTCCATTTGATACTGGAATAATAGAATACTTAGAGTATCCAAAATCTCTTCATTACTACGATATAGTTACCTTTAAAAATAAACTTCACTCAAAAATTAATGCTACTGTAAAAATTTAATGAAGATGAAAATTATTCTACATTCTTGAAGCATTTTGGCGAGTTTAAGGCTGCGGAAATTGCTACAAAAGAAGTTTCTGGGTATGAGTTTATAAGTAAGGAGCTAAAAGCTCTTCGGGACGAGGTGGCCGCTGAGAGAGTTTCGCGTCAAAGGGCGTCGAAGCGTGGTGAATTTGTTTCAAATATTAGTATTGATATCGAATCCTTATCGGAGGGTGAGCGCTCTAATTTTATTGAGCATTTAGACGAGGTCATGCCGAATGGGGCTACGCGCATAGATATGTCTAAGTATAAATATGATTATGTTCTGCCTGTTCCAATGGTTGTAGCTGACGGCATGGTTCGCGGCGCGGCTGCGAAGGCGGGTGTCGGAACTAGGCTCTATGTTCGCGATGGTTTCTATGAGTTTATGCCGTTTTAGTGATATGGCGTCTGCACTAGCTCGCGCTTGACTGGATCCCGCCGCCGGGCGCCGACTGAACCTCACCCCAACACCGGCATCACCTCCACCCCGTCGCAGACGAAGATGCTCACGTGCGGGTGGTTCTCGAACAGGCGGGCCGCCGCCTCGTGGCTGTCGGCGCGCACGACCATGAAGACGGTCATAAGGTTGACCACGTCGGTCACGGCGCCGTCGTCGTCGATGCGTTTGGTCGGGCCCAGCGGGCCGCCCTGAAAGACGATGGAGTCGCGGTGCGCCGCCTCCCATTCGGCGACGGCGGCGACGCCGCGGCGGGCCGTCTCGGCCTGCTGGGCCTCGCTCATGGCGCGCCAGGCCCGCCATTTGGGGCCGGTCTTGTCGCTGGTGAAGACGGCCAGATAGTGGGTCTCGACGCTCATCGTAGCCTCCTGTGCGGCGCGAGCATCAACCTATCGGGCCGTCTTCGACAAGCGGGGCCGGAGGCCGGGTTCAGCCCTCGGCCAGCAGGTGGTCGATCAGGGCGCGCGCCTCGGGCCCGGCCCAGTCGGCCTCGCCGGTCAGGACGGCGCGGACGCGGCCCTGGCGGTCCATGACGATGGTCTGGGGCATGGCGCCCTTGCCGGGGAACTCAAACGCCAGCTGGAACTTCGGGTCGATATAGAAGTCCAGCGGCGCGTTCTCGGCGATGAAGGCCCGCGCCTCGTCCGCCGTCTTGTCCAGGTCCATGCTGACGGCGACCACGGCGAAGTCGTTGCGCGCCTTATAGTGGTCGGCCAGGGCCGCCAGCGTCGGCATCTCGATCTTGCACGGGGCGCACCAGGTGGCCCACAGGTTCACCACCGTCACCTTGCCTGCGAAGTCGGCCAGACGGACGTCGGCGCCGTCGGCGGCCTTGAACACATAGTCGGGCGCGGTCGGGGAGGCGGGCACCTGCAGCGCCGCCAGCGATCCCCTGGCGAAGGCGGCCAGTTGCGGCTCAAGGGCGTGGATCGGCGCCTGGGCCGCAGGCGGCGCGGACTCTTTGCCTCCGCCCTTCTGATTGACGTATAGCAGCGCCGCGCCCATGCCGATCACGCCGATCACCGCGAACGTCGCCACGCCCGCCCAAGTCCGTCCAGAGCCGCTCATGTCCGATACGCCTTCCAAGCCACAGCCAGATTCCCCCGCTCAGGGCCAGTCTCTATGGGGCGGACGCTTCAGCGCCAAGCCCGCGGACATCATGCAGGCCATCAACGTCTCCATCGGCGTCGATAAACGCCTGTGGGCGCAGGACCTGGCCGGTTCGCGGGCCCATTGTCGCATGCTGGAGAAGCAGGGGATCATCGCCGCCGCCGACGCCCAGGCCATCCTGGGCGGGCTGGACGTGATCGAGGGCGAGATCCGGGATGGGTCCTTCCCTTTCCGCGACGCCTATGAAGACATCCACATGAACGTCGAGGCCCGCCTGTCGGAGCTGATCGGCGAGCCGTCAGGGCGTCTGCACACGGCGCGCAGCCGCAATGATCAGGTGGCGACGGACTTCCGCCTGTGGGTGCGCGACGCCTGCGACCGCACCGTGGCGCAGCTTCAGGACCTGCAGCGGACCCTGCTGGACCGGGCGGAACAGCACGCGGGCGACCTGATGCCGGGCTTCACTCACCTGCAGACGGCCCAGCCGGTGACGTTTGGCCATCACCTGATGGCCTATGTCGAGATGTTCGGCCGCGACGCCGGTCGCTTCGCCGACGCCCGCGCCCGAATGAACGAGAACCCGTTGGGCGCCGCCGCGCTGGCCGGTTCGCCTTTCCCCATCGACCGCCACATGACGGCGCAGGCGCTGGGCTTCGACCGGCCGATGGCGAACTCTCTGGACGCCGTTTCGGATCGCGACTTCGCGCTGGAGAGCCTGGCCGCCGCCTCCATCGCGGCGGGCCACCTGTCGCGTCTGGCCGAGGAGATCGTGGTGTGGATGACGCCGATGTTCGGCTTTGCGACCCTGCCCGACGACCTGACCACCGGCTCGTCCATCATGCCGCAGAAGCGCAACCCCGACGCCGCCGAACTGGTGCGGGCCAAGACGGGCCGCATCAACGGCGCCCTGATCGCCCTGACCACGGTGATGAAGGGCCTGCCGCTGGCCTATTCCAAGGACATGCAGGAGGACAAGCCGCCGGTTTTCGAGGCCTTCGATGCGCTGGATCTGGCGCTGACGGCCATGACCGCCATGGTCGCCGTGATCCGCCCCAACACCGAGAAGATGGCCGCCGCTGCGGGCGCGGGCTTCTCGACCGCCACCGACCTGGCCGACTGGCTGGTGCGCGAACTGAACCTGCCCTTCCGCCAGGCGCACCACGTCACCGGCGCCGCCGTGAAGCGGGCCGAGGCGCTGGGTCTGGGGCTGGGCGAATTGCCGCTGAGCGAATTGCAGGCGCTGGATGGCCGGATCACCGAAGGGGTGTATGAAGTGCTGACGCCCGAAGCCTCCTGCGCCAGCCGCCAGAGCTTCGGCGGCACGGCGCCGGAACAGGTCCGCGCGCGCATCGCCGACTGGAGAAGCCGCCTGTGACGAAGACGTCTGTGAAGAAGACCTTGATCCTCGCGGGCGCCGCCGCCCTGATGCTGTCCGCCTGCGGCCGCATGGCGGACCTCGAGCCGCCGCAGGGCGCGACGCCGAAGAAGCAGACTGAGCGCGCCATCCGCGACCGCTCGGCCGACCATCTGCCTGAGGAGGCGATGCAGAACCTGCCGCCGCGCCAGATGCCCATCGACAACGGCACGAGCAACCCGTTCGGCAAGCCGCCGCCGATGAACTGAGCGTTAGCGCTCCTCCTCTGACTGGACTCCCCGCCGGTGCACTATTTTGATCTGAAGGACGGCGTCCTGCACGCCGAGGGCGTCTCGCTGGAGGCGCTGGCGGACAGCGTCGGCACGCCGACCTACGTCTATTCCTCGGCCACCCTGCGCCGTCACTACGGCCTGCTGCGCGAAGCGTGCGACGCGCATAGGAGCGCGCTGGGCGACGCCCTGATCGCCTTCGCGGTCAAGGCCAACTCCAACCTGTCGGTGCTGGCGACGCTGGCGAAACTCGGCTGCGGCGCCGACACCGTGTCCGAGGGCGAGATTCGCAGGGCGCTGGCCGTCGGCATTCCAGGCGAACGCATCATCTTCTCGGGCGTGGGCAAGACCGACGCCGAGCTGGCCTTCGCCATCGAACAGGGCGTGCGTCAGATCAACGTCGAGTCCTCGACCGAGCTGGACCGGCTGATCGCGGTCGCTGCGACCAAGAACGCAGCCCCCGCCATCGCCATCCGCGTCAATCCCAAGATCGGCGCGGGCGGCCACGCCAAGATCACCACCGGCGGCGCGGGCGACAAGTTCGGCGTGCCGGTCGAGGAGGCGATGGCGCTCTACGCCCGCGCCTCCGCCTCGCCCCACGTCACGCCGGTGGGGCTGGCCTGCCACATCGGCAGCCAGATCACCGACCTGGCCCCGCTGGAAGCCGCCTTCCGCGTGCTGCGCCAGATGACGGAAGACCTGCGCGCGCAGGGACACAGCGTCACGCGCCTCGACCTCGGCGGCGGGTTGGGCGTGCCCTATTACGGCGAGGCGGCGACGCCGTCCCCGGCCGACTATGTGGCGATGGCCGCGCGCGTGCTTGAAGGGCTGAACGTCGAGGCCGCCTTCGAGCCCGGCCGCCTGATGGCCGCCAATGCGGGCGTGCTGCTGAGCCGCGTCATTCAGGTCAATGAGCGGACGGACGGCCGTCGCTTCCTGGTGCTGGATGCGGCGATGAACGACCTGATGCGCCCGGCCCTTTATGACGCCTTCCACGACCTGAAGCCGGTGCGTCCGGTGACGGGCGAGCCTCTGCCCCACGACGTGGTCGGGCCGGTGTGCGAGACCGGCGACACCTTCGCGCGCGATCGCGACCTGCCGCCGCTGAAGGCGGGCGATCTGGTCGTCTTCATGAGCGCCGGAGCCTATGGCGCGGTCATGAGCGGCGAATACAACACCCGTCCCCTTGCCGCCGAAGTCCTGGTCGACGGCGAGCGCAGCGCGGTCATCCGCCCGCGCCCGACCTATGACGAGATGTTCGCTCGCGAACCGATGGCGGACTGGCTGGCCTAACGTCCATCCCTCTCCTGTTGGGAGAGGGCTTGAGCCTCCAAGAGCCGAAGGCGATTGGCTAAGGCGAAAGGGTGAGGGTTCTGTCCTGACCGTCGGCGTAAGCCGTCGCGCCACGGCCTTCGGCCGACTTCATCCGCGGACCCTCACCCTTTCGCGCAAGAAACGATCGCTACCGCTCTCGTGCGCTCAAGCCCTCTCCCAACAGGAGAGGGTTTCAGGGGGGGGGG
>KB291752.1:33063-48031 GCA_000318405.1 Brevundimonas diminuta 470-4
GCGAAAACCCGCCGCTCGTCTTTAATCCAGAGCGCAGATGTCCGGCAGGCCGCGCATTCCGCCCGCATGGTCCAGGCCATAGCCGACCAGGAAGCGGTTCGGCGCCTCCCAGCCGACGAAGTCGGGCTCGGGCGCGCGGGGCTTGGGCCAGGGCTTGCGGGCGAAGACGCAGGTCAGAACCTCGGCGGCGCCTGCCTCCTTTGTGATCCGCACCGCCTCGGCCAGCGACAGGCCGGTGTCGAACACATCGTCCAGGATCAGCACCTTCCTGCCGGTCAGCGGGCGCTGATAGGGGGCGCGGACCTCGATCCGGCCCCGACTGGTCTGCTCGTCGCCGTAGGAGGCCAGCCACAGGGCGTCGAAGCGCACATTGCGGCCTTCGCGCGACAGGGCGCGGGTCAGGTCGGCGGCGAACCACAGCCCGCCGGTCAGCAGGACGGCAGCCACCGTCTGATCATCGACATGAGGGGCGATGCGGCGCGCCAGATCGGCCACGACGGCCTCGATCTCGGCCTGGGACAGAAGAACCGTGGGGGCGGGCGTCGATGGGGTGTCAGCCATGCCTCGCCGATACCCCGTCTGCGACGTCGGTGTCGAGAGGCGCGGGCGTCGGACCAAGGTCGAGGGCGCCCAGACGACGCAGGCCGCCGTCTTCGCGCGCTGCGGGTTCAGGGCGGGCCTTCTTGTCGGCCGGGCGCGGGGGCGCCTTGCGCGCAGGCTCGAGGATGAACTTCGTCGTCATCCCCGCCGCCTTGCCCTGCGGGTCAGCGATGACCGTGGCGAAGCCCTCGACCTTGCCGGGCAGGATGGGCGGCCAGTCCGGGCGCACCACGCGGCTGGCGATCTCGACGCCGCGCTCATCCTGCAGGATCACGCGGATGGGGGGCGACGACACTTCGGTCTCGCGAATATTCCGCACGGCGCCGGACACGACGATCCGGCCGGGGTCACGCGGCGCCACGCGGGCCCTCTGGGCTTCGAACTCCAGCCCAACGATGTTCACGTTCAGACCCAGGGCGCCATAGGCGCCCGCCGTCGCCGGAAATTTGCGGACGATCTCCTCACGGAACAGGACGCCGCCGGTGATCAGTCCCAGCACGACCGCCGCCGCCGCGGCCCAGGCTGCGCCCGCCGCCGCCGCCTGCCGCGTGCGGCGCTTGCGCTCGGCCCGGGCCCGGAAGGCGCGCGGCAGTTCGGGCGCGGGCGTTTCGGCCAGACTTTCAGGCAGGGTTTCCGACGCAGGGTCTGCCGCTGGGCTCAGGCCTTCTGTCGCCGGTTCCAACTCCAGCGGCGCGTCTTCCAGACTGGCGCGCCAGTCGTGGCCGCATGTCTTGCAGCGAACGCGACGGCCGTTGGGGCCGATCGCTTCATCGGGAACAAAATAGCTGGTGGCGCAGGCGGGACAGGTCAGTATCATGTCAGCTGACTGTGAGGCTTATCGCCCCCTCCTGTCGCGGCGCAACGCCCCGGTCCAATACGAAACCCTATGCCCGATCCGATCCGCCGCGCCGCCGACCCTGATTCCGCGCCTGACGCCGTCCGCCTCAGAGGCGTGGGCTTCGGCTATGGGGGCAGGCCCGCCGTGCTGCGGGACGTTAACCTTAGTCTGCCAAACGGCTCTTTCCACTTCCTTACCGGACCTTCGGGGGCGGGCAAGTCCTCGCTGCTGCGGCTGCTGACTTTGGCGGCGCGGCCGCAGGCGGGGCGAATCAGCCTGTTCGGCCAGGACGTGACCCAGTTGCCCCGGCGCGAGGTCCCGGCGCTTCGCCGTCGCATGGGGGTGATCTTTCAGGATTTCCGCCTGCTGGACCATCTGTCGGCCTTCGACAATGCGGCCCTGCCGCTGCGGCTGGCGGGCGAACGCCCGGCGGACTACGCCGCCGACGTGCAGGAGATGCTGCGCTGGGTCGGGCTGGGGGGACGGCTGGACGCCCTGCCGCCCACCCTGTCCGGTGGTGAGAAGCAGCGGCTGGCCATCGCCCGCGCCGTGGTGGCGCGTCCGCGCCTGATCCTGGCCGACGAACCGACCGGCAGCGTCGACCGGCCGATGGGCGAGAAGCTGATGCGGCTGTTCCAGTCGCTGAACAAGCTGGGCGCCACGGTCCTGATCGCCAGCCACGACGAGGCCTTGGCCGAGCGCAGCGGCGCCGCCGTCCTGCGGCTGGAGGGCGGGCGGCTGGCTCAGATCGCGCCGGCTTCGTCAGCAGGACCGGAGGCGCAGCCATGATTGGCCTCATGCGCAACGGCCAGCCTGAACTGCTGCCGCGCGAGGCCGGGGGCGAACGCTGGCTGGTGGTGGTCATCGCCGTGCTGTGCTTCCTGGCCTCCATCGCCGCCGTCGGGGCTCTGGCGGCGGACCGGGCCGCGCACGGCTGGGCGGGTCACCTGCGCGCGGAGGCGACGGTGCAGGTGCGACCCCGCGTCGACGAGACCGGCCCCGCCGCCGCCGCCCGCGCCGCCGAGACCCTGGCCGGGGTCAAGGGCGTGGCCGAGGCGCAGGCGATGGACCGCAAGGCGGCCGAGGCCCTGTTGCGGCCGTGGGTGGGGGAGGCGGTGCTGCCCGACCTGCCTCTGCCCTATCTGGTCGTCGTCCGCCTGGACCCGAAAGCGCCCGCGAGCGCGCCGAGCCTGAGCCGCGCCCTGGCCGAGGCCGGGCTGGACGCCAGCGTCGACGACCACAGCCTGTGGCGCGGCGAGGTCGAACGCTCGGCGGGCCTGATCACGGCCCTGGCGGGCGCGGCCTTCCTGCTGATCGCGGCGGCGACGGCGGCGGCGATCGCCTACGCCACCCGCGCGGGCATGGCGGCCCAGGCGGCGGTGATCGAGACGCTGAGCCTGAACGGCGCGTCGGACGGAGCGATCGCCTCCCTGTTCCAGCAGCGGTTCGGCGTTCTGGCGGCGACGGCGGGGGCGGCGGGGGCCGGTCTGGCGGCGCTGATGCTAGGGGCGTTGCGGCTGATCGGGGGCGAGGGCGGGCTGACCCCGGCCTTGCCGCTGGCCTTTGGCGATCTGCTGGCGCTGATCGCCTGCCCCTTGCTGGCGGGGGCTGTCGCGGTGCTGGCTGCGCGCCTGACGGCGCTGGCGAAGCTGGGCGGGCGTCGCTAGTTAGTTAAGCATGAAGTTCCTGACGCTGATCGCCGTGGTGGCGCTGATGTGGCTGACGGGCCTGTTCGTCTTCGCCGAGCGGGTTCGCGGTCTGACGCCTGCGCCCGAGCCGGCGCGGGCGGACGCCATCGTCTCCCTGACCGGCCCCTCGGCCGAGCGCGTCAACGCCGCCATCCGCCTGCTGGAGCAGGGCAAGGGCGACCGGCTGCTGATCTCGGGCGTCAATCGGGAGGTGCGCCGGCAAGAGCTGAGCGCCCTGACGCCGGGGTCCAAGAAGCTGTTCAACTGCTGTGTCGACCTGGGCTTCGAGGCCGAGAACACCGTCGGCAACGCCCAGGAGATCGCCGCCTGGGCCCGGGCCAAGGGTTATGACGATCTGATCGTCGTCACCTCGGATTATCATATGCCGCGCAGCCTGCTGGAGATTCGCGGAGCGGCGCCCGGAGTGCGGCTGACCCCCTACGCCATCTCCACGCCGTCGCTGGACACCCCCTCCTGGTGGCGCGCGACCGAGACCGCCCGGCGCATGACGCTGGAGTACATGAAATACCTGGCCGTCCTGGGCCGCGAGGGGATGCATCGCCTGACCGGCCGCCATCCCGAGCGCCCCGGCCCCGCCGCACCCGACGCCTCAGAACCCCGCAAGGCCGCTGCATGACGACCGTTCGATCCCTGATCTTCACCCTGTGGCTGTATCTGTCGATGCCGCTGTTCGCCGTCCTGCTGTCGCCGGCGCTTTTGATGCCGCACGGGGCGGCGATGGGGGTGATCAAGCTGTTGGCGCGCTTCGTCCTGTTCGGCCTGCGCTGGATCACGGGGGTGAAGGTCGAGGTGCGCGGGCTGGAGCATCGTCCCACCGGCCCGGCCCTGATTGCGGCCAAGCATCAGGGGATGCTGGACGTCATCGCCCCCTTCACCTTCCTCGACGACGCCTGTTTCGTGATGAAGAAGGAGCTGATGCCGCTGCCCTTCTTCGGCTGGTTCGCCTGGAAGACGAAGATGATCGCCGTCGACCGCGCCGCCCACGCCAAGGCGCTGAAGGACATGGTGCGCCAGACCCGCGCCCGTCTGGCGGAGGGGCGTCAGATCCTGATCTTCCCCGAAGGCACCCGCACGGCTCCGGGCGAGCCGGCCGACTACAAGCCCGGCGTCGCCGCCATCTATCGCGACGTGGACGCGCCCTGCTGGCCGGTCGCCACCAACTCGGGCGTCCACTGGCCGGCGCATGGGTTCAAACGCTATCCGGGCACGGTGGTGTTCGAGTTCCTGCCGCCGATCCCGGCGGGCCTGAAGCGGGCCGAGTTCATGAAACAGCTGGAAAGCCGGATCGAAGGCGCCTCGACCGCCTTGTTGCCGCCAAAAACCTAGTCTTTGGAGAGCGGCTGCCCTATATCATCAGCTGTTGACCTGGGACCCGCTCATGATTTCTTCCTCCGCCCTGCGCCTGACGCTGCTGACCGTCGCCCTGACGGTAGCGCCCGTAGCGGCCCTGGCTCAGTCCCAGCCCTTCGTGCCGATCGAGAAGCCCCAGACCTGGAAGGTCGACATCGGCGGCGGCTTTGTCCGGGGCTTCAGCGTATCGGGCGACAAGTCCGAGGATTTCAACTTCACCGCCTGGGGCTCGGCCTCCTATCGCGACATCGTCTACGCCAACGGTCTGGACGGACTGGGCTGGAACGCCATCAAGCGCGACGACTTCCATGCGGGCGTTCAACTGCGCCCGCGCTTCAAGGCGGGGGACATCGACGGCATGGATCGGCCGGGTCTCGGCGCCGATGCGGCCCTTTACGCCTTTAAGCGTTTGCCGGGGAACATCGTGGTCGGCGGCCGCATACAGCACGACGCCACCGGCGACGACGCCGGTCTTGAGTACTACGGCTCGGTCAGCCACCAGCGCGTGACGCCCGTCGGCATGTTGCAGGCGATGGCCTATATGCGCGGCGGCAGCGACGAGCGCGCCCGGCGCTACTACGGCGTCACCGCACAGGAAGCGGCCAATACGGACTACGCCGCCTTCACGCCGTCCGGCGGTCTGTCGGCGGCTGGCTTGGCGGCCATGCTGGCCGTGCCCATTGGCGACCGTTTCGGCGCCGGCGCCTTCGTCAACTATGAGCAGCGTCTGGGCGATATCAAGGACAGCCCCCTGATCAAGGACGATTACGTCTGGCGCGCAGGGGTCATCGGCGTGGTGCGCTTCAACAGCGGCGGCTGAGGCTTCAGCTCGCCGCGAACTCGCTGAGGGCGTCGAGGACGGCGCGGTTCTGGTCTTCCGTGCCGATCGTCACCCGCAGGCAGTCCGGCAGGCCATAACTGCCCACGCCGCGGACGATGATCCCCTTGGCCTGCAGATAGTCCTGCGCCGCCGACGCCGAGCGCTTCGCATCGGGGAAGCGGATCAGGATGAAGTTGCCCGAGGCTGGAAACACCTCGAAACCAAAGCCCCGGACGGCCTGCGTCAGGCGCGGCCGCCACTCGGCCACCAGGTCGCGCGAGGCTTTCTGGTGCGCTTCATCGCCCTGGGCGGCGATGGCCGCTTCGATCCCCGGCAGGGAGACGTTGAACGGCAGGCGGATGCGGTCGATGGCCTGCTCCACCGCCAGCGGCGCATAGCCGTAGCCGACCCGCAGACCGCCCAGACCGTGCAGCTTGGAGAAGGTGCGGGTGACGACGATGTTGGGCGCCGTGCGGGCCAGATCGAAGGCGCTTTCCCAGTCCGGCTCGGTCACGAACTCGGCGTAGGCTTCGTCGATCACCAGGATGACATGCGGCGGCAGGCCCGCGTGCAGGCGGCGGATTTCCTCGCCCGTGGCGAAGCTGCCGGTCGGATTGGCCGGGTTCGACAGATAGACGAGCTTCGTCCGCTCATCGACCAGCGCCAGCATGGCGTCGACGTCGGCGCGGTAGTCCGGTTCTGCGGCCAGCCGGACCTCTGCCTGACACGCGCGGGCGGAAATCTGATAGGCGACGAAGGCGTACTGGCTGGTGACGATATTGTCCCCGGCCTCCAGATAGGTCTGGTTCAGCAGGGCGAAGACCTCATCCGAGCCGTTGCCGAAGATCAGACGTTCCGGCTCCAGCCCGTGCGCCTCGGCCACCACGGCGCGCAGGCGCTCGGCCCGGCCATCGGGGTAGAGATGGATCGAAGAGACGGCGGCGGCGAAGGCGTCGCGCGCCTTTTCGCCCGCGCCCAGAGCGTTTTCGTTGGAGGACAGCTTGACCGGCTTGGCCACGCCCGCGATGGCGCTCTTGCCGCCGACATAGGGGGCGATGTCCAGCACGCCGCTCTTGGGTTTAGGCGCGCCGTCGGACGGCGCCTGGTTCGCTTCGGTCATGCGCGCGTCATCCCCTGCCGTCGCAATATGTCAGAAGACGGGAGCGGCGCCGATGACGCCGGTCAGGCCGCCGGGCGCGCCGTCCAGCCTGATGTCTTCCGCCTGCACATAGCCTGTCAGAACAAACAGCTTCAACCCGCCTCCGCCCGACAGAAATTCGGCCGCCAGACCGGCCTGCGACAGGGCCTCGACGATACGGGCGTCCGGCCATGCGCTGTCCGTGACCCAGAAGGTGCGGTCCTCGCCGGTCGGTCCCGGCGCCTCGGTCGACACCATCAGGGCGCGCGGCGCCCCGGCGGCGTCATCGGGCAGGGCGGCGATGATCTTCAGCATGGGCAGGGCCAGCAGCCGCCCCCACCACGGCCGCGGCGACAGATCGATCAGGGCGCGCGTCTTGCGCGCCGCCCCGTCGCGCACGGCGATCAGGGCCTGATCCGGCTCGGCCATCGGCCGAGCCGCCAGCCCCCAGCGATCCGCCGCCAGCACCTGCGACAGCGCCCCGCAGGCGATCATGGGGCGTCCGTCAGCCGCCTCCAGCCGCCCCAGAACGGCGCGCACCGCCGCTTTTTCGGACAGGCTCATTCCTGAAAGAACCGCGCGCAGGGCGATGGCGTCGCCGTCGACCGAACCGCGCGGTCCCGCCGCCAGCCGTGCGCGGGCGGCCTCGGCCACGGCGCGCTCAAGCGACAGGCGCGCTTCGTCGGCGGGCGGCTCCGTTAGCATCAGAACAGCTGGGGCGCAGGCGCCAGGGCGAACGGCCCCAGATAGGTCCGGCCGCCGCGGAACAGGATGGCCAGCTCCACGCCCTGGCCGTCATCGCCGGTCCCGCCCTGCGGCGTGGCGGCGGCGGCTCGGGCGGCGGCGGCGCGGTCCAGCGCCCCGCCCTGCTGGGCGCCCGCCAAGCCGACGATGGCCGCCAGCGGCTTCTCGGCGCGCACGAAGACCTCGCCTTCCAACTGCCCCTTGGCGTCCGCCGACAGGGCGTCGCTGGACACGAAGGCCTTGCTCTCGCCCGCCTGAAGCTGGCCCTTCACGTCGATGAAGCGGCCGCCCGCCGCCGTCCATGCGGTGAGCAGGCCCTTGGCGTCCGCCCCCCTGCGCAGGGCCGAGGCCTTTTCGATCACCGCCTCGATCTGGGCGTTCAGCATGCCCGACTGGGCGAAGCCCTCGACCGGGCCGTTGGGGCGGCCCTCGCCGTCGACCAGACGGAACAGCACGTCCACGTCGTCGGTCGGCGTGTCCGAGCCGACCAGATGCGGCCGCATGTAGAACTGCACCAGAGCCGCCTGCTTCAGCGGGAAGGGCTCGGCGTCGGGCAGGGCGGTGAAGACCGGCTTCTCCAGCTCCAGCACGACATTGGGCCAGCGCTGCGTCAGGCCGTGCAGGCTCATGCGGATGCCCTCGGCGCGGATGGCGGTCTTGCCCTTTTCGCCGCGCGTGACGGTCAGGCCGTCCGGCGCCGCCAGCACCCAGCGGGTCGGATTATAGGCGTTGGACTGCGCCACCATCTCGGGCGCCTCGACGGCGTGGCCCGACGGCGCGATCACATCCAGATGCTTGATCGTCACCCGGGCGTGCATGGGCCAGCCCGTGGTCGAGACGCCGCCATGCTTGATGGTCCAGCCGCTATGCTGCAGCCCGGCGATCTTGCCCTCCAGACGCTGTTCGATCTGCTGGGTCAGGAAGAACCACCAGCCGGTCCACAGGACCAGGCCCACGGCGACGATGGCGAAGGGGATGATCAAGCCCTTGCGGCTGTGATGCGGGACGGCGTCGGTCATGAGCGCGCTTTAGCAGGATGAGCGGCGGCTGACACGCAGGAACAGGCTAGGCTGCCGTCCGTTCGAATGACAAGCTGATAGGAGATGAGGACCATGGAGACGCAGCAGCTTCATCGCGGCCGGCTGATCGACCATCTGCAACTGGTGACGCCGAACCTTGAGGCCAGTCGCCGCTTCTACGGGGCCGTGCTGGAAGCCCTGGGCGTGCCGATCGGCGGCGAGGCCGAAAGCTTCTTCTGGGCCGACGAATTGTTCGTCTCGGCGGTGGACAGCATCGCCGCGCAGGGCCGGCCGACGGGCCGCTGCCATCTGGCCTTCCAGGCCAAGGACCGCGCCATGGTCGAGGCCTTCCACAAGGCCGGACTGGCGGCGGGCGGAACCGACAACGGCGCGCCGGGCGAGCGGCCCTATCACCCCGGCTACTACGCCGCCTTCCTGCTCGACCCGGACGGTAACAACATCGAAGCGGTGTTCCACGGCGAGGCCGAGCGTTCCGCCGCCAGCGTGGTCGTGACGTTCGAGAGCTAGGCTGGTCAGGCCGTCAGATCCGCCCACGCCGCCGCGCAGGCGCGGGCCGCCTCGTCCGGCGCTAGTTCCAGCAGCAGGCCGCGCTGGCCGCCGTTGATCAGCACCCGGTAGAACAGGATCGCCGTCTCGTCGATAAAGGTCGGGACGGCCTTGCGCTGGCCGAAAGGACTGACGCCGCCGACCTTGAAGCCGGTCAGGCGCTCGGCGTCGGCGGGCTTCATCATCTGGGCCGACTTGCCCCCGGCGGCGGCGGCCAGCTTCTTCATGCTGACCTCGCAGTCGGACGGCACGACGACGCAGACGGGCCTGGCGTCCACCAGCGTCATCAGCGTCTTGAACACCTGCTCGGGCGCCCAGCCCAGCGCCTCGGCCGCCTGCAGGCCCACGCGCGGCGCATCGGGATCGTAGTCGTAGGGGTGCAACTCGAAAGCGACGCCGGCCTTGGTCAGGGCGACAGTGGCTGGGGTGGTCTTGGACATGTGTTTCCATCCCACCTTTCGTCATCCTCCGGCAAGCCGCGCAGCGGCGCTGACCGGGGGATCCAGCGGCGCCGAAGGCGATCTTTGCTGCAAGCGCGGCGCGTGGGCTTTCGCCCTCCGGGCGCCGCTGGGTCCCCCGGTCTCCGCTACGCTTCGCCGGAGGATGACGAAGAGGAGGAGAGGAAGCTCTTGGTCAACTCTACCGTCTCGGCCAGGCCCAGACGCAGGACCTCCGTCCCCGGCGGCAGGGCGGCGAACAGGCGGGTGGGGCAGGCGGCGTCCAGCATGACGAAGACGCCCCGGTCGTCGGCCCGGCGGATCAGGCGGCCGAACGCCTGAGCGATCCGCCCGCGCGCCAGGGCGTCGTCCCACGAGCGCCCGCCCGAGCCCGTGCCGAACCGCTCGCGCCGCGCCTTGTGCAGCAGGTCCGGTCGCGGCCACGGCACGCGGTCGAAGGCCAGCACCCGCAAACTGCGCCCCGGCACGTCCACGCCGTCCCTGACCGCATCGGTGCCCAGCAGGCAGCTGTCCTGCTCGGCCCGGAAGACGTCAACCAGGGCCCCGACCTCCAACGGATCGACGTGCTGGGCGTAGAGCGGCAGGCCCGCGCGCGCCAGCTCCGGCCCCAGCCGTTCGTAGACCGCCTTCAGACGCCGGATGGCGGTGAACAGGCCCAGGCCTCCGCCGCCCGCCGCCAGGAACAGCTCGCGCATGGCCGCCGCGATCTGGCGCGGGTCGTCCTTGACCAGATCATTGACGACGATGACCCGGCTGTTGGTCGCATAATCGAAGGGGCTGTCGACCTTCAGCGTCCGCGCCGGTTCGATCAGGCGCGCGGCGCCGGTGCGCAGGCGAGCGAGGTCGAACGGGTCATCGGCCGCCGGGTCCGACAGGGTGGCGCTGGTCACCAGCACGCCATGCGAGGGCATGACTACGGCGGCTTCCAGCGGCACGGTCGGGTCGATCCAGTGACGACGCAGGGCCACGTCATGGATGCGGCCGAAAGCGGCCTCGGCCGACAGCCAGTCCACGTAATCCGGATCGGGTTCGTCGCCGCCTTCCTCCAGCGCCGCCAGCATGGAGCGCCAACCGGGCAGGGTCATGCGCGCGCGCCGGTCCAGCCCGCGCAGAGACCCCTCGATGCGGGCGCGGGCGGCGCCGTCCAGTTCGGCCGCCTCCTCGTCCAGAATGTCTTCGAGGTGACGCGACAGGGCCAGCAGCGGCGCCTCGACGGCGGCGATGGCGCGCGCGGCCTCGCGCGCGGCTTCCAGCACCGGCTCGGTAACGGGGCGCAGGGCGCATTCCAGCCCGAACTCGGCGCCGCCGGTCTCGGCCGCGCGGGCGCGCAGCTGCTCCAGCGCCGCGACCAGAAACCGCTCGATCGGCCCGATGGGGTTCACCTCGCCGGACGCCGGGGCGATGCGGCCCGACACGCCCTCGCCGGGCAGTTGGGCGGCGGCCTGCAGCGCGTCCTTCAGCGCCTTGGCGGCGGCTTCGTTGTCGGCGGTCAGGTCGCCCAGCCGCTGTTCCAGCCCGCGTCCGCGACGACCGCGCCCCTCGGGCCCTCTGATCCAGCGGCGCAGTTCGGCCGCCTCCTGCCCCGACAGGCAGGCGGAGAAGGCGCTGTCGGCGGCGTCGAACAAATGGTGGCCCTCGTCGAACACGATGCGTTTCAGCGCCGCCGTCTCGCCGTCCTGCTTCAGCCCCCGCGCGGTGCGCGCGCCGTCGAAGGCGGCCTGCGTCATCACCAGCGCATGATTGGCCACCACCAGATCGGCCCGGCGGCTGGCGCGGATAGTCTTTTCGACAAAGCACAGACGATAGTGGGGGCAGGCGGCGTGGACGCACTCGCCGCGCCGGTCGACCAGATTGGCCGGTCCCGCCTGATGCATGGGCGCGGTCGCATAGAGGCCGGGCAGCCAGCCGGGATAGTCGCCCCCGGTCATGTCGCCGTCGCGGGTATGGGCGGCCCAGCGCGCGGCCAGGGCCATGCCGATCAGGTCGCCGTTCCCCAGCTGCGCCGCCTGCACCATGTCCTGAAGGTTCAGCAGGCAGAGGTAGTTCTCGCGCCCCTTGCGCACCACCGTCTTGCGGCGTCGTTCGGCCTCGTCGGGCCATAGGGCGCGGCTCTCGCGGTCGATCTGGCGTTGCAGGGCGCGGGTGTAGGTCGAGATCCACGCCGCTCCCGCGTTGCGTTCGGCCCACAGGCTGGCGGGCGCCAGATAGCCCAGGGTCTTGCCCGTGCCGGTCCCCGCCTCGGCCAGCAGGACGCGGGGGCGGCCCTCTTCGTTGCGGGGCGAGAAGGCGTAGGCGGCCTCGGCGGCATAGTCGGACTGGGCGGGCCGCGTCTCGTCCAGACCCGAGGCCTGAAGCAGCTTGTCCAGACGGATGCGGGCGCTCTCAGAGTCGACCGGCGCCGACCCGGCCTCGCCGCGCGGCGCCTCGTCCTCCCACTCCTGAAGCCGCGCCCAGACATCGAGGCCCGAGCCGCGCTGCTGGCGCTCGCGCAACGGCCCGGCGCGCAGGGCCTGAAGCACCCGCGACGCCCAACCCCAGCCCGCCCGCTCCAGCGTCAGGGCCAGCGTGTAGGCCTCTTCCCGCCCCGGATAGGCGGGCGCGGCCAGTTCGGCCAGCAGGTCGGCGGCGGCGGCGCGCAGGGCGGCGGCCTGGTCCTCGGCGCCCCTCGGCTCCTCGCGCTCCAGCGCCAGCGCCAGTCCGGTGGCCGAGGGGGCGCAGAACCGCGCCGGACGCACGAAGGCGAACAGCTCCAGCGCATCCAGCATCTCGGCCGAACGCGGCGGCGGCGCCAGACCCAGCCGCCGCGCCGTCAGCCCGGCGTGGGCGACGATGACGTCGCCGCCGGTGAACAGGCCCTCGGCGGCGCCCCGCCCGATCTTCCTCGCGCCCTGGTCGTCGCACACGGCCCCGGCCCCCGGCGGCGTAGCGAGCGCGGGCGGCAGGTCGAACGTCAGGGACGGAACGGTCCCGATGTCGGCGGATTCAACGGTCACCCTCGCTCAATAGCGCCAGAGGTGATGAAACGGAACGGGAACATGCTATAGGCCTGTCGTGACGACGCTGATCACTGCAACGCTTCCGCCCCTGTTTGCCGACTGGTTCGCCGGTCGGGGCTGGTCGCCGCGTCGGCATCAGCTGGAAATGGTGGCGGCGGCGCAAGGGGGCCAGCACGCCCTGCTGGTGGCGCCGACGGGCGGGGGCAAGACGCTGGCGGGCTTCCTGCCCAGCCTGATCGACCTGGCCGAGCGGGGGCCGCGCCCCGAGACGGGGCCGGGGTCGGGCGTCCATACCCTTTATCTGTCGCCGCTGAAGGCCCTGACCACCGACGTCGAGCGCAACCTGATAACGCCCATCCGCGAGATCGGGCTGAACATCCACGTCGAGAGCCGCACCGGCGACACCAAACAATCGAAAAAGCAGCGCCAGCGTGATTTCCCGCCCGACATCCTGCTGACCACGCCGGAGCAGTTGGCCCTGTTCTGCGCCTGGGAGGGGGCGAGGGACTATTTCGCCGACCTGAAATGCGTGGTGCTGGACGAGGTCCACGCCATCTGGAGCGGCAAGCGCGGCGACCTGCTGTCGCTGGGGCTGGCGCGGTTGCAGACGTTCGCGCCGGGGATGCGGCGGGTGGCCTTGAGCGCCACGGTGGACGATCCGGCAAAGATCGCCGACTGGCTTTCTCCTTCTCCCCTTGTGGGAGAAGGTGGGCGGCGGAGCCGCTCGGATGAGGGGGAGGCCGGAAGCAAATTCGACGCCGCCAGTCTGGATCAGCCCGCCCCCTCATCCGTCTCGCTGCGCGAGCCACCTTCTCCCACAAGGGGAGAAGGAATTCGGATCGTGCTCGGCGATCCCGGCGCGCCGCCGGTGGTCGACGTGCTGGTCAGCGAAGGCCGCGTGCCGTGGGCCGGGCACACCGGCATTCACGCTATCCCCGAGGTCTATGACGCCATCCGCCGCGCCGAGCTCAGCCTGATCTTCGTCAATACCCGCTGGCAGGCCGAGTTCGTGTTCCAGTCTCTGTGGGCGATCAATGAGGACGACCTGCCGATCGCCCTGCACCACGGCTCGCTGGCCGCCGAGCAGAGACGCAAGGTCGAGGCGGCGATGGCGCGCGGCGACCTGAAGGCCGTGGTCTGCACCTCGACGCTGGATTTGGGCATCGACTGGGGCGACGTTGACCTGGTGATCCAGCTGGCCGCGCCCAAGGGGGCCAGCCGCCTGGTCCAGCGCATCGGCCGCGCCAATCACCGGCTGGACGAGCCCTCGCGCGCCCTGATGGTCCCCGCCAGCCGGTTCGAGATGCTGGAGTGTCAGGCCGCGCGCGAGGCCGTGGCCGAGAACGCCTTCGACTGGGAGCCGGAACACACCGGCACGCTGGACACGCTGGCCCAGCATGTCATGGGCTGCGCCTGCTCCGAACCCTTCGATCTGGCCGACCTATACGCCGAGGTGACGACGGCCGGTCCCTATCGCAGTCTGACCTATGAAGCCTTCGAGGAGGTCGTCGATCTGGTCGCCACCGGCGGCTATGCGCTGCGCACCTATGACCGCTTCGCCCGCATCGTGCGCACCCGCGACGGCAGGTGGAAGGTCCGCAACGCCCAGATGGCCCAGCGTCACCGGATGAACGTCGGCGCCATCGTCTCGGCCGCCAATCTGAACGTGCGCGTTGCGGGGCGGCGCGGGGGCGGCAAACACCTTGTCGCAGGCCGCAAGATCGGCGAGGCCGAGGAGTGGTATTTCGAACAGATGACGCCGGGCGACACCTTCGTCTTCGCCGGTCAGGTCTGGGCCTTTCAGGGCATCGTGAAGACGGACGCCCTGGTCTCGCCCGCCGTGGACAAGGATCCGAAGATTCCCTCCTACGGCGGCTCGAAATTCCCGCTGGGCACCTCGCTGGCCGAGCGGGTGCGGCGCATGGTGCAGGACCGCGATCACTGGCGTGTCCTGCCGCCCGACGTGCAGGAGTGGCTGGAGCTGCAGGAGCTGCGCAGCGCCATCCCGGAAGCCGAGACCCTGCTGATCGAGACCTTTCCGCGCGGGACGCGGCATTTCATGGTCGCCCATCCTTTCGAGGGGCGCCTGGCGCACACGACCCTGGCCATGCTGCTGACGCGGCGGCTGGACAGGATGGGCGTCGGGCCGCTGGGCTTTGTGGTCACGGACTATTCGCTGGCCATCTGGTCGATCCGGCCGATGGACGGCCTTGATCTGGACGCCCTGTTCGAGCCGGACATGCTGGGCGACGATCTGGAGGCCTGGCTGGAGGAGAGCTTCATGATGAAACGGTCCTTCCGCAACTGCGCCCTGATCTCCGGCCTGATCGAGCAGCGTCAGCCGGGGGCCGAGAAGACCGGGCGGCAGGTAACCTTCTCGACCGACCTGATCTACGACGTGCTGCGGCGGCATCAGCCAGACCATTTGCTGCTGAGGACGGCGCGGGCGGATGCGGCGACGGGACTGCTGGACGTGGCGCGTCTGGGCCAACTGCTGAGCCGCATCCACGGCCGCATCGTGCATAAGGGGCTGGACCGACCCTCGCCCTTCAGCGTGCCGGTGCTGGTGCAGATCGGTCGCGAGCGGGTCGGGGGCGACGCGGCTGAGATGATCCTGGACGAATCCGCCGAGGCTCTGATCGCCGAGGTGATGGAAGACGCGCCTGACGCGCTGAAGGGGGCGGCGTGAGGAAGTCGTGCGTCCTTCTCCCCTCGGGGGAGAAGGTGGG
>KB291752.1:48051-58443 GCA_000318405.1 Brevundimonas diminuta 470-4
GGCGGCGGAGCCGCTCGGATGAGGGGGCTGCTTCAACGCGCTAAACGTCAGACGATGAGGGCGAGGCCTGTGGCCCCCTCATCCGTCTCGCTGCGCGAGCCACCTTCTCCCCCGAGGGGAGAAGGGCGATGAACGACGCCCTGCGCGAGACTCTGTCGCCCTACCGCCATCCGTGCGGCGGGCTGAAGCTGACGGTCAACGGCGAAGCCTGCGTGCTGCGCTGCTCCGGCGCCCTGTGGTTGCCGGGGCGTCAGACCCTGATCGCCTCGGACCTGCACCTGGAGAAGGGGTCGGCCTTTGCGGCGCGCGGCCAGATGCTGCCGCCCTATGACAGCCCCGCGACCCTGGCCAAGCTCGAGGCCGAGATCGAGGCGCTGGACCCGCGCATGGTCGTGCTGCTGGGCGACAGCTTCCACGATTCAAGGGCGGTGTCGCGCATGGACGGCGCCCAGCTGGCGCGGCTGGAGAGGCTGGCGGCCGGGCGCGACTGGGTCTGGCTGGAGGGGAACCATGATCTGGACGCCTTGGCCGGCGCCTTGGACCAGTTGCCGGGCCGGGTGGTCGAGACGATGGCGCTGGGCGGCCTGTTCCTGATCCACGAACCCCAGATCGAGCCGGCGCCGGGCGAGGTCGCAGGCCATCTGCACCCCGCCGCGCGCGTCGCCGCCTATGGCCGGGGGGTGCGCCGCCCCTGTTTCGTCACCGATGGGCGGCGGCTGATCATGCCCGCCTTCGGCGCCTTCACCGGGGGACTGGACGTGCGCGATGCGGCGGTGGCGTCCCTGTTTGCGACCGCGCCGCTGGCGGCTCTGCTGGGGCGAGACAAGGTTCACGCCGTCGCCTTCGACCGCTTCAGCTGAGGCGGCGACGGCGCATGGACGGTTCGGCCGGTCAGCCGACGTGCGGCGTGACGATGCCCAGGGGCAGGGTGGTGACGCTCTTGACGCCGCGCGTGACGATATGGCTCTCGCAGTTGGAGACGATGCCCAGCGTCAGCAGCTTGTCGCGCAGGAACTGATCGAAAGCGTGCATGTCGGTGGTGATGATGCGCAGGACATAGTCTTCGCGGCCGGTGATGGTCGCGCACTGCACCACCTCGGGCCAGCCCTCGACGGCTTCCTCGAAGATCTGCAGGTTCTCGCGGGTCGGCAGGCTCAGCTTGACGATGGCGTACACTTCGAAGTCCAGACCCAGAAGTCCGGCGTCCAACAGCGTGACACGCTTGCGTATCAGGCCGCTATCCTCCAGTCTCTTGATCCGACGCCAGCAGGGCGAGGCCGACAGGCCCACCCGATCGGCCACCTCGGCGACGGACAGGCCTGCGTCCTGTTGAAGGATGTCAAGGATGCGCGCGTCGATGGGGTCGAGTTCGTCGGCCAAAGGCTTTCTCCGAATTTGCTTTCTGCGCAATAAAATACCCCAAATCGGTATTTGGCAAGAGCATTTTTGGGAGAGCTAACATTGAGCCGACATGCTATGCCCTGCTTCATAAGGAAACGCGGCCGGTTCAACCGGACGGGAGGCATTGATGAAGAACACCCCGACGCTGTCGCTGCGCGTGCCGGAACCTTCGGGCCGGCCGGGCGACACGCCTGATTTCAGCCATCTGAAGCTCGACGAGCCCGGCGCGGTCGCCCGCCCCGACGTCAGCACGGCCCCCGCCGAAATGCGTGATCACGCCTTCCGCCTGATCCGCGTGCTGGATGATCAGGGCAGGGCCGTCGGTCCGTGGGACCCCAAGCTGGACCCCGAGACGATGCGTCGCGGCCTGAAGGCCATGATCCTGACTCGCGCCTTCGACGACCGGATGCACCGCGCCCACCGTCAGGGCAAGACCAGCTTCTATATGAAGTGCACGGGCGAAGAAGCCATCGCGGTCGCCCAGGGCATGATCCTGAGCCGCGAGGACATGGGCTTCCCCACCTATCGCCAGCAGGGTCTTCTGATCGCGCGCGACTATCCGCTCGCGACCATGATGAACCAGATCTATTCGAACGCCGAAGACCCCATCAAGGGCCGCCAGCTGCCGATCATGTACTCGGCCAAGGACTACGGCTTCTTCACCATCTCGGGCAATCTGGGCACGCAGTATGTTCAGGCCGTGGGCTGGGGCATGGCCTCGGCCATCCGCGGCGACGACAAGATCGCCATCACCTGGATCGGCGACGGCTCGACGGCCGAAAGCGACTTCCACTCGGCCCTGACCTTCGCCGCCGTCTATCGCGCGCCGGTCATCCTGAACATCGTCAACAACCAGTGGGCCATCTCGTCCTTCCAGGGCATCGCCGGCGGACTTGAGACCACCTTTGCGTCCAAGGGCATCGGCTATGGCCTGCCCGCCCTGCGCGTCGACGGCAACGACTTCCTGGCCGTCTGGGCAGCGACCCAGTGGGCCGAGGAGCGCGCCCGCACCAATCAGGGCGCGACGATCATCGAACTGTTCACTTACCGCGGCGCCCCGCACTCGACCTCCGACGATCCCAGCCGCTACCGCCCCGGCGACGAGCATGAGAAGTGGCCGCTGGGCGACCCCATCGCCCGCCTGAAACAGCACCTGATCGGTCTGGGCGAATGGTCCGACGCGCAACAGGAAGAAGCCGAGAAGGAAGCAGTCGAAAAGGTCCGCGCCGCGGCCAAGGAATCCGAGGCTGTCGGCACGCTCGGCCAATCGCGCCCCAGCGTGAAGACCATGTTCGAGGAGGTCTATGCGACCGAGGACTGGCGTCTGGTCGAACAGCGCCGCGAAGTAGGAGTCTGAGTGATGGCCGAGATCAACGACAAGATTGAAGCCGACATGGTCGACCAGAAGGACGCCCCGGCGTCAGTCGCACCGGATGGCCCCGCCGTTGCGCCGATGAACATGATCCAGGCCCTGAACTCGGCCCTGGACGTCAAGATGGCCGAAGACCCGACGGTCGTCTCCTACGGCGAGGACGCGGGCTATTTCGGCGGCGTCTTCCGTGTCACCGACCACCTGCAGAAGAAGCACGGTCTGAACCGCAGCTTCGACGCCCCGATCTCGGAATCCGGCATCGTCGGCACCGCCATCGGCATGGCCGCCTATGGCCTGCGCCCGGTCGTCGAGATCCAGTTCGCCGACTACATCTATCCGGCCTACGACCAGATCGTCTCGGAAGCGGCCAAGATGCGCTATCGCTCGGGCGGTCAGTTCACCACGCCGATGGTGGTGCGCAGCCCCTACGGCGGCGGCATCTTCGGCGGCCAGACGCACAGCCAGTCGCCGGAAAGCCTGTTCACCCACATCGCCGGTCTGAAGGTGGTGATCCCGTCCAACCCCTATGACGCCAAGGGTCTGCTGACCGCGGCGATCGAGGACGACGATCCGGTCATCTTCTTCGAGCCCAAGCGCCTGTACAACGGCCCCTTCGACGGCTGGCACGAAAAGCCGGTCAGCCCGTGGAAGGCGCAGGAGCTGGCCCAGGTTCCGACCGGCAAATACATCGAGCCGATCGGCAAGGCCCGCGTGATGAAGGAAGGCTCCGACGTCACCATCCTGGCCTACGGCACCATGGTCTGGGTGGCGCTGGCGGGCGCCGAGCATGCGGGCATCGACGCCGAGGTCATCGACCTGCGCACCCTGGTTCCGCTGGACATCGAGACCATCGAGGCCTCGGTCAAGAAGACCGGCCGCTGCGTCATCGTGCACGAGGCGCCGAAAACCTCGGGCTTCGGCGGCGAACTGAGCGCCCTGGTTCAGGAGCGCTGCTTCTATCACCTGGAGGCGCCGGTGGCGCGCGTGACCGGCTGGGACACGCCCTATCCGCACGCCTTTGAATGGGAATATTTCCCCGGACCTCAGCGGGTCGCCGACGCGCTGAAAGCCGTCATGATGGGAGGCCGTTAAGATGGGTCGTTTCGTCTTCAAGCTGCCCGACGTGGGCGAAGGCACCGCCGAAGCCGAGCTCGTCGGCTGGCACGTCAAGGTCGGCGACACCGTCGCCGAGGATCAGATCGTCGCCGACGTCATGACCGACAAGGCCACGGTCGAGCTGACCAGCCCGGTCGCGGGCGTGGTCACCGTCCTGCACGGCGAGCCCGGTCAGATGATGGCCGTGCGCGGCCCGCTGGCCGAGTTCGAGGTCGAGGGCGAAGGCAATGCTGATGCGTCCCCCCTCTCCCTCGAGGGGAGAGGGGCCGGGGGTGAGGGTGAACCCGCCGCCGCTTCCGAAAAGGCGTCGGAGACTCCGGCGCCCATGCAGACGCCGTCTGCCTCCCCCCCCACCCAACCCTCCCCCCTCGAGGGGGAGGGCTCGGGGATGGCCAACCACGTCTTCAAACTGCCCGACGTCGGCGAAGGCACGGCCGAGGCCGAACTGGTCGGCTGGCACGTCAAGGTCGGCGACGCGGTGCAGGAAGACCAGATACTGGCCGAGGTCATGACCGACAAGGCGACGGTCGAACTGACCAGCCCGGTCTCCGGCGTCGTCGTCGCCCTGCACGGCGAAGCCGGTCAGCAGATCGCCGTCGGCGGCCCGCTGGTCAGCTTCAAGGTCGAGGGCAAGGGCAATGTCGCCGAAGCTCCGGCCGCCGCTCCGGCGCCTCCCGCGAAGGCCGCGCCTGCGCCTGTCGCCGCACCGGCCGCCAAGCCTGCTGCTGCGCCCAAGGCTGACGCCAAGCCCGTTCCGACCCTGACCGGCCGCCAGCCGGGCGAGCGCCCGCTGGCCTCGCCCGCCGTGCGCAACCGCGCGCGTGATCTGGGCATCGATCTGGTCTTCGTGCCGGGCAGCGGCCCCGCAGGCCGCATCGAGCACGCCGACCTGGACGCCTTCGTCGCGCGCGGCGGCACGTTCGCCCCAGCCACACCCTCGGGCGGCTCGCTCTACGCCAAGGCCGAGGGAACCAACGAAGTCCGCATCATCGGCCTGCGCCGCAAGATCGCGGAAAAGATGGCCGAGAGCGTCCGTCGCATTCCGCACATCACCTATGTCGAAGACATCGACATGACGGCGGTGGAAGAGCTGCGCGCCCACCTGAACGCCCAGAACAAGGGCACGGGGAAGGCCAAGCTGAACGTCCTGCCCTTCATCGCCCGCGCCATCGTCGTGGCCCTGAAGGACCAGCCGAACATCAACGCCACCTATGACGACGAAGCGGGCGTGCTGACCCAGCACAACGCCGTCCATCTGGGCATCGCCGCCCAGACGCCGAACGGCCTGATGGTCCCGGTCGTCCGCCACGCCGAGGCGCGCGACGCCTACGATACGGCCGAGGAGATCGCTCGCGTCTCGGGCGCCGCCAAGGACGGCAGCGCCAAGCGAGAGGAGCTTAGCGGCTCGACCATCACCATCACCTCGCTGGGCACGCTCGGCGGCGTGGTGCACACGCCCATCATCAACCACCCCGAAGTCGCCATCGTCGGTCCGAACAAGATCGAGGAGCGCGTCGTGGTGCGAAACGGCCAGATGGTCGTGCGCAAGATGATGAACCTGTCCTCCAGCTTCGATCACCGCATCGTCGACGGCCATGACGCGGCGGTCTTCGTGCAGAAGATCAAGACCCTGCTGGAGAACCCGGCGACCTTGTGGATGAATTGATCGAACTCAACCCCCTCCGCTCATCGTTGCCAAGGCGTGGTGAGCGGAGGAGAGGATGTCGCAGATGAAAACTGGCGCCCTGATCATCGCTGCCATGCTCGCTACAGTCAGCGCCGCGCCTGTTCTCGCCTGCACGCCTTCACCCGACTACGTGGAACGTAGGCAGGAATATGAAGACCAGGGCCTCCGGCGCGCCACGGTGCTGTTCCGCGGGATCATCGAGAACTTTCAGCAGCCCGATGGCCGATATGGAAACGCCACCATGGAAATCCGTCGAACCCAGACTTTCTGGGGGCGGGGCGAGCCAGACCGACTTGCAGTTCCGTGGGAGTATTTCGTGAACTGCGCGCGCGGAAATCTGCACGCCGCCGTGGATCAATACGGAGAGCATCCGGGCTTGCCGGCCGTAAGAAACGGCCTTGGCGTGACCTTGCTTGGCCGCCCCGAAGACGCTTCCGCGCCTTGGGACTTCATCATCCTGGTAGACAACGCCCCTGACACCCAACGCGTTCTGCGCCGCTTTCAAGAGTTGAAACGAGCCCAATGACCCAGACCCTCAAGACCAAAGTCCTGATCATCGGCGCCGGAACCGGCGGCTATGTGGCGGGCATCCGTTGCGGCCAGCTGGGGCTGGAGACCGTGCTGGTGGACGCCTCGCCGGGCCTCGGCGGCACCTGCCTGAACGTCGGCTGCATCCCGTCCAAGGCCATCATCCACGCGGCGGGCAAGTATGAGACGGTGGCCAAGGCCGCCGGCGACGGCACGCTGGGCATCACCGCCTCGACCCCGGCCATCGACCTGTCCAAGACGGTCGAGTGGAAGGACGGCGTGGTCAAGAAGCTGAACGCGGGCGTCGCCGCGCTGCTGAAGAAGGCCAAGGTCAAGGTCATCAAGGGCTGGGCCGACTTTTCGGACGCCAAGACCTGCACGGTGAAGACGGACGACGGCGACCTCCGCATCACCGCCGAACACGTCATTCTGGCCACGGGATCGGAGTCGGTCGAACTGCCCTTCCTGCCCTTCGGCGGCGACGTGATCTCGTCCACTGAGGCCCTGAGCCTGCCGGAAGTGCCGAAGAAGCTGGTCGTCGTCGGCGGCGGCTACATCGGCCTGGAACTCGGCATCGCCTTCCGCAAGCTGGGCGCCGAAGTGGCCATCGTCGAGATGGCCGAGCGCATCCTGCCGCTCTACGACAAGGCCCTGACCGACCCGGTGGCCAAATGGCTGGAGAAGCATGGGGTCCAGCTGCTGCTCGGCGCTCGCGCCGGGGGCTTCGGAGACGGCAAGCTGAACGTCACCGACAGGGACGGCAACCCGATTCAGCTGGAAGCCGACAAGGTGCTGGTCACCGTCGGCCGCCGCGCGCGGACGAAGGGTTGGGGCCTGGAGAACATGGGCGTGGCCATGAACGGCCCGTTCGTGAAGATCGACAACCGCTGCGCCACCAGCATGAAGAACGTCTGGGCCATCGGCGACCTGACCGGCGAACCCATGCTGGCGCACAAGGGCTCGGCGCAAGGTGAAGTCGTGGCCGAGATCATCGCCGGGCATGATCGCGTCTTTGACCCGACCACCATCGCCGCCGTCTGCTTCACCGAGCCGGAGATCGTCTCGGCGGGCCTCGGCCCCGACGACGTCAAGGGCCGCGACGACGTGATCCAGGCTGTCTTCCCCTTCGCCGCCATCGGCCGCGCCCTGGCCATCGAGGCGGGCGAGGACGGCGGCTTCGTGCGCGTCATCGCCTCCAAGTCGGATCACCGCCTGCTGGGCGTTCAGGCCGTCGGCCAGCATGTGTCGGAACTGTCCAACAGCTTCGCCCAGATGCTGGAGATGGGCGCGGTGCTGGAAGACGTGGCCGGGACCATCCACGTCCACCCGACCCTGGGCGAAGCCTTCCATGAGGCGTCCCTGCGCGCTCTGGGCCACGCTATCCACATCTAATGACTGCGCCTTCTCCCCTTGTGGGAGAAGGTGGCCCGTCAGGGCCGGATGAGGGGTGTCGACGCGAGTTCTGCCGGAAAACGCGCGTAGGCGTCCTCGCACTCCTCATCCGTCCGGCTTCGCCGTCCACCTTCTCCCACAAGGGGAGAAGGAAAAGCAGGTTCGCAGCATATTCCGAATTTCAAGAAAAAGGGGCCGCGTGATCGAAGTCGCGCGGCCTCCTCGCGTATCTGGCGTTAGTCGTCAGTGCTTGGCGGGAACGCGCGTGTCGGTGGCCGGGTCGACGGCGCCGGGGCGGCCCTCGGCGGCGGCCTCGGCCTGATTGGACTCCAGCTTGTCGGCGACCTTGCCGGCGCCTTCCTCGACTGCCTGAGCGGCCTTCATGGCGCCGGATTCGACCACTTCGCCGGTCTGGGCGGCGACGTCGGCGGCCTTGTCGCCTGCGGCTTCGGCATTGGCCTCGGCCTTGTTCTGCTCGGCCTGGGTGCAGGCGGCGGCGCCGAGCGCCAGAACCGAGGCGGCGGCGATGGTCAGGGTGCGGATGCGCATGGGTGATAGCCCCTCTGAGATGTAAACCTTGGCCTTAACGCAACCGACCCCCCGCGGGTTGCGACGCGGCTCAGTCAAGGTCCGCCGGCAGGGTCTGGCTGGCCAGCAGCCGCTCCGTCGTCTTCCAGTGATCCGGTCCCTGCCGCTCGACCCAGGCCTGCACCATGTCGCGGCCGAGGCCATAGTTGATGATGTAGGAGCGATATGTGTCGATGAAGCTCAACCGCTGCGCCGCACGGTCGCGAGCCACGAGGCTGTACTTCTGCAACTGGTCCAGCGCCGTTTCGCGGTCGATGCGCCCGGCCAGGTAGTCGTCGGCTACGGTATACTCCGCCCGCGCCAGCTCGCGCGTCAGGGCCAGAAGCTGCGTCTGCGCCTCGGCTGTCGCCGGGTCCAGCCCCGCCAGCGGATACAGCACGTGCGCCTCGAACTCGGTGCGCTCATGGCCGGGGAAGGCCAGGTCGATGCCGTAGTTGGCGCTGCCTTCGGCGATGAAGGACATGGGGCTGAACAGCGGATAGACGCTCATCTCGACCCAGCCCTTGTCCTTGACGAAGGTC
Organism: Brevundimonas diminuta 470-4; assembly: GCA_000318405.1. Lineage (GTDB taxonomy): Bacteria > Pseudomonadota > Alphaproteobacteria > Caulobacterales > Caulobacteraceae > Brevundimonas > Brevundimonas diminuta_B. Next base: position 56,657 of record KB291752.1, read on the forward strand.
TGTTCCAGCAGGGCGTTGTAGACGTGGTGGCCGGGATACCCCTCGTGGCAGCCTAGATCGACCGCGCGGTCGATATAGATGGGCAGGTCGGTGTTCACCTGGATCAGGCTGAAGGCGCCGCCCTTGAACCAGTTATAGCCGGACCACGGCTTGTCGTTGACGAACTCCAGGGTGAAGGTTTCCCCGGCGGGCAGGGTCATATGGCGTTCGGTGCGCGCCTTGCACTCATGGATGGCGGCGCGCATCACCGTGTCCAGCCGGTCCTTGGGGATGACGTAACGGGCGCGGAAGGCGGCGACCCGTTCCGCCAGCGGCCCCTCGCCGGGGACCAGGGCGTCGATGCGCGTCAGCACCGGATCATAGGACGACAGGGGCCGCAGTTCCGGCCGCACGCCGAACAGGGCCTCGGCCTCATCGGCGAAGCCCATCTTCTCGCCCTGCAGCATCCGCAATCGGGCCGAGGCCGCCGCGACATGAGCCTTCAGATAGGCGCGACGCTGGCGGCTCTGGGCGTCCAGGCCCCGCTCGGGCAGGACGTCCAGGCGGCGGCTCAACGCCGCCGCGCCCTCGGCCAGCTGGGGCAGGACGCGCGGGTTCGCCTTGGCCGCCTCGGCCCACTCGGCCGGGCCGTAATAGGCGTCGACATAGCCGGGCTCGCGCTCGCCGATCTCCAGCGTCAGGGCGACATAGTCACGCGCCACGGCGTCCAGACTGTCGGCGCCCGGCTTCTGCGCCCCGACGCAGGCGGCCAGAACGACGACGGCGCCCGTCAGGGCGGCGATGGTGGCGACACGCATGAAAATCTCCCTCTTTCGCCCTGACGCTAGGCGCTCAGACCTCTCTCGCCAAGAAGCGACCGGCAGAAGGCAGTTCAGGGATTGAGACCGCCCCCCCCATGCTGTAAGCACCGCCGTCCGGCCTCGTCGCCGCAAACGCACCCGTAGCTCAGCTGGATAGAGTGCTGCCCTCCGAAGGCAGAGGTCACAGGTTCGAATCCTGTCGGGTGCGCCAGTCTCAACCATATCGTTGAAAACGCTACGGAATTACCGTCCGCACGACCGTTTTCCGACGATTGCTACACAACTCTGCTACACAATTCGACTGACGATCAGGGGCTAAACCGTTCTGATCATTCAGGAAAACGGTCAGGCGGCTGCTACACAAAGCTGCTACACAATGATCGAACGCATTTGGTCGAACGCGGTGGCGGTCGCATCTACTACCGGCGGCGAGTTCCTGAGGCTCTTCGAGCCATTATTGGCAGGAGAGAAGTCTGGAGATCGTTGGGGACGGACAGTCCAACGGTAGCCAAGCGTCGCGCCTTGCGAGTCGCCGCTCAGATCGAGCACGAGTTTGAAATCGCCCGGTCAAAGCTTGGCCTGACCGTCGATCCGATCATGCTCGAAGCGTTTGCCGAACCGGCGCCCTTTGCGGCGGCGGCATCTGTCGCCGAGCCTGAGGAGCCGAACGGCATCACGCTCGGCGATCTCTACGACGCTTACATGGATGATCCGACCCGGGACTGGTCGCCGACCACCCGTATGGCTTACCAGACGACCAAGCGATTGGTGGTGGCGATCCTCGGCGCAGATACGCCAGTGCGTTCCATTAGTCGTAGTCAGTGCCGCGACATGATCGAGGTGCTGCGCTGGCAGCCCCGCAACGCTTCCAAGCTTTTCCCGAAGCTTTCTCCTGTCGAGATCGCAGAACGGGCGAAGGTCGAGGGCCGCACCGACCTGATCAACGCCGCCAACATTAACACCTACCTGAACAAGCTCGGCGGGGTG
>KB291752.1:58463-60527 GCA_000318405.1 Brevundimonas diminuta 470-4
CTACCTGAACAAGCTCGGCGGGGTGCTAAATTGGGCGGTGAAGGAGGAGATACTGGACCGCAATCCGGCACAGGGCCTGCGCGTGCCCGACCCGGTTGCTCGTCGCGACAAACGGCTCCCGTTCTCGGCCGGTCAGCTACAGACGATCTTCTCGGCGCCGCTTTATACCGGCTGCCGCGACGACGGGCACGGCTACGCCACGCCCGGCCCAGAGCGGCCCCGCAACGCTCGGTTCTGGATTCCCCTGTTGTCGATGTTCGGCGGCCTGCGCTTGAACGAGGCCTGCCAACTCGACGTGGCCGACATTCGACGCATTGACGGCGTGGACTGTTTCGTCATCACTGAACGATCAGAGGGCGACCACAATGACAAACGCCTGAAGACCGCATCCAGCGAACGGGTCGTCCCGATCCACAGAACCTTGATCGACCTCGGCTTCATGGATTTCGTCCGCCAGCGGAAGCGCGCGGGTGAAACCAAGCTGTTCGCCGAGGTGGGCATGGGCGCCACCGGCTATCGCTCCACAACCTTCTCTGCGTGGTTCCGACGTTTCGTCGCCAAGGCCGGAGCAGAATCGCCAAAGACCTGCTTTCACAGCTTTCGGCACGGCTTCCGAGACGCCCTTCGCGAGTCGCGCATCGACCGTGACATCGCACTGGCATTAGGCGGATGGACGGCCGGGAACGGTTCCGCTTCCGTGGCTGATACCTATGGCAACGGCTATCAGATCGCGACGCTGAAAAAGGCCATCGACCGAGTGCGCTATCCCGGCCTTGACCTATCGCACATGCGATGAGGCAATGATCGCCTTCACTAACCAATGTTCTATCAGCTATAAGGTGGCGGGAAGCTGGAGGAACGGCCATGCTGAGAGATGGCGAACATGATCAACTAAGCCCCGCGCAGAGACAAGTTTATCTTCGAGCCAGCCCGGCAGAACGCGCGATGTTTGCTCGTGTCTGGGAGGCGACCAATCGAGGAAAAGCCGGAAGTAACGCCGAAGGTTCGTCAGGGATGCGTTCATTGGGCGCGAACGGAACCGTTTTGACAGCCATTTCTTTGGCGATATTCTCGTTTTTGTTCGCTTGGGAGCCCTACAATGTGGTTTGGCTGCTCTTTTTGGTCATCATCGGACCCCTTTGCGTTATCTCGATTTTCATGTGGATATTGGGCGTCCTTGAGCAGAGGCTCATCGCGATCAACGAGACCCTCAAAAACCGACCTTAACAATGCCGCCCTAGCAGCCGCCTGACCGTTTTCCTGAATGATCAGAACGGTTTAGCCCCTGATCGTCAGTCGAATTGTGTAGCAGAGTTGTGTAGCAATCGTCGGAAAACGGTCGTGCGGACGGTAATTCCGTAGCGTTTTCAACGATATGGTTGAGACTGGCGCACCCGACAGGATTCCTCTGGTGGCTAACTTCGTTGTCCATGCCGCACTCCTGATCTGGGGCGTCCAGCCATCGTCATCGGGACGATTCCGGTCAACGCTGTGGTAGGCCGTAACGAAGACATGCGACCGGGTTTGTCGGCGGTCGATCAGGGATTGGGGGACTGAGAGATGAGGCGGTTGGCGCATGTGATCGAGGCGACCGAAGTCACCGCCGTAGAGCGACGGCTTGAAAACGCATTGAAAGCTGCCGGATTTAACGTTGGGCGGCTCAACCTCACGTCGCTCGCCCAGCAGGTCGCCGCTGAAGAAGCGAAGGAGCTACTCGTCGCCGTCAATATCCAGCCGATTGAGGCTCCTTTTTTCGGGCGAGGCGACGGCGGCGTGGAAGTGCGGTTCGTATTCGGAACGGCAACCGATCACGTGATGGCCAAAACGGTTCTGGCTTAAGCGGCCACGCTCTCCTGACGGTCCTCTTCAACCGGCCCCAGCCAGCGTTTGATCGAAGGCGCGTCTGGGGAGTTAGCTCGGCATGTCCCAGCCTTTTTTCACCATCGGCCACGCGACGCGCACACTGGATCAGTTCGTCGAGCTTCTGATGGAGAGCCGGATCGGTATGGTCGTGGACGTGCGCTCCATGCCCGCGTCCCGCACCAACCCGCAGTTCAACCGCGA
>KB291753.1 GCA_000318405.1 Brevundimonas diminuta 470-4
GCAGCCCGCAAGGGCGGTAGGCCAAGAGTAAAGCGTAACAGAGCGGCCCCCGGAGCGATCCGGGGGCCGCTTTGCATTTGCGGGCAAGCGGCGGCGGGCGAAGCCTGACCATTGCGCTGGATCAAAGCGTAACCTTAAACCCTGGTCGGACGTTACGATTAAGCATTTGGCAGCGATGACGCGGGCATGAGGTGCGTCTGAGAGGACCACTTAATGTCTGATGTCGATTGGCCCCGCCGGGCAGGGCTTTCCGCTGCTCTGGACGAGGCCGCCATTGTGGCGATCACCGACCGCGCCGGCCGCATCCTGTATTGCAACGACAAGTTCGAGGCGGTCAGCGGCTATTCGCGCGAGGAACTGGTCGGCCAGACGCACAGGGTAGTGAACTCCGGCGCCCACACGCGCGACTATTTTCGCGATCTGTACCGCACCATTGCAGGCGGCCAGGTATGGCGCGGCACCATTGAGAACCGCACCAAGGCGGGCGAGCCCTACTGGGTAGACACCACCATTGTGCCGAATCTCGGATCTGATGAGCGCCCGGAAACCTATACGGCCATTCGCTTCGAGGTTTCGGACCACGTGCGCGCGCTGAAGGCGCTGGAGGTGGCGCAGGCGGAGGCGCGTCTGGCCGCCGAGGCGCGCGATCGTTTCTTTGCGAACATCAGCCACGAGGTCCGCACCCCGTTGAACGCCGTGCTGGGGCTGGCTTCGGCGCTGACGCACACGGCCTTGACGCCGCGCCAGAACGATATGCTGAACCTGATCACCGGCGCCGGCGACGCCTTGCGTCGGGTGCTGGATGACATGCTCGACCTGTCGAAAATGCAGGCGGGGCAGTTCACCCTGGCGCCCGCGCCGTTTGACCTGAGGGGGGATATCGGCGCGGTCGTGGAGATGCGCCGCGCGGGGGCGGAGGCCAAGGGACTGACGCTGGCGGCGACCTTCAGCGATGCGGCGAACGGCGTGGTGGTCGGCGACGGCGTAAGGATCGCGCAGATCGTCTCCAATCTGGTCTCCAACGCGGTGAAGTTCACGGCTCAGGGCCATGTGGCGGTTCGGGTCGATGTGGACGGCGATGCGCAGGCTGAACGCCTGCTGATCGAAGTCGAGGACGAGGGGATCGGCTTCGACGAACAGGCGGCGCAGCGTCTGTTCCAGCCGTTCGTTCAGGCCGACGACGCCATCTCGCGCCAGTTCGGGGGCACGGGACTGGGCCTGTCGATCTGTCGCCTGTTGGCGGAGTTGATGGGCGGAACGATTTCGGCGGAATCGGCGCCGGGGCGCGGCAGCCTATTCCGCGTGGTCGTACCCATCGAGCGGCAGATGTCGAATGGCGTCGAGGCTTCGGCGGCGACGGCGGAACAGCCGGAACCGGCGGGACGCCTGCGGGTGCTGGCGGTCGAGGACAATCCGGCCAATCAGATGGTGGTGCGCTGTCTGCTGGAGCCGCTGGGCTTTGAGATCGTCACCGCGGACAACGGCGCCGAGGGTGTCGAGCGCTTCATGCTTGAGCCGTTCGACATGGTGCTGATGGATATGCAGATGCCCGTGATGGACGGGCTTGAGGCCATGCGGCTAATTCGGGCGGCCGAGGCGCGATCCGGGCGGCGCCGCACGCCGATCGTCATGCTGACCGCCAACACCACCGAGGCGCACCACGTGAAGGCCATGCAGGCCGGGGCGGACCATCTCACCGCCAAGCCGGTGACGTTGCAGATCCTGTTGAACGGGATGGAACGGGGCGCCGCAGCAGCCGACGCCTGGTCGGAAGTCGCGATCTCGACGGCGGCCTGATGCAGGGCTGAGCGAGGGTTGCGCCGCATGGCCGACAAGAAAGCTGGCGCAGACCGCGGTTCATCTTTACTATAGGTCGTGCGGACGCCGTTAGTCGCGCCGCGTCAGGGCTCCTCCCTTTTCGATGTTGACCATCGCTATCGTCGTCGTGCTGCTGCTTGTGGTGCTGAACGGCCTTTTCGCCATGACCGAACTTGCGGTCGTGTCTTCCCGAAAATCCAAGCTGCAGAGCCGCGCCGAAAGAGGCGATCGCGGCGCCCGAGCCGCGTTGAAGCTGGCCGAGGAGCCGACGCAGTTCCTGTCGGCCGTCCAGGTGGGCATCACCCTGATCGGCATTCTGGCGGGCGCCTATGGTCAGGCCGCCATTGCGGGCGAGCTGGACGAAATGCTGATGGCGCACTTCCCCGCCATGGCTCCCTATTCGCAGATTATCGCGACGGCGCTGGTCGTGGTGGTCATCACCTATGTCTCCCTGATTGTCGGCGAACTGGTGCCCAAGCGCCTGGCGCTGATCTTCCCGGAAGCGATCGCCTCCAAGATGGCCGGGCCGATCTCGACCCTGGCGCTGGTGATGAAGCCGTTCGTGCTGCTGCTGACGGCCTCGACTTCGGGCATCCTGAAGCTGCTGGGGGTCAAGGACCGCGACGGGTCGGACGTCACCCAGGAAGAGGTCGAGAGCATTCTGGCCGAAGGCACGTCTGCGGGCCTGATCGAGCCGGAAGAGCAGGAGATGATCGAAGAGATCCTGCGTCTGGGCGACCGGGCCGTGCGCGTCGCCATGACGCCGCGTCACGAGGTCTACTGGATCGCGCTGGACGATTCCGAAGAGACGCTGCGCGAGGAAATCCGCACCTGTCCCTATTCGCGCATCGTGGTGGCGCGGGACAACGATATCGATAATCCGCTGGGCGTGGTCCACAAGAAGGACCTGCTGGACAGCCTGCTCACCAATGGCGAGTTCAACGTCGAGACGCTGGTGGCCGAACCGGCTTTCATTCCCCAGTCGACCTCGGTGCTGAAGGCGCTGGAGATCCTGAAGGGATCGAAGGTGCACATGGCCTTCGTCGTCGACGAGTACGGCGCCTTTGAAGGCGTGGTCACGGCTACGGACCTGCTGGAGATGATCGCCGGCGACTTCAACGAAAGCCACGACGAGACCGAAACCGCAGTGCGCAAGCGCAATGACGGCACCTGGGCGGTCGATGGTCAGATTGATCTGGACGAACTGGGTGAAATCCTGGGCGAAGACTTCGGCGAGCACGAAGGCTTCCACACTGTGGCGGGCCTGGTGCTGCACCATCTGTCGCGCGTGCCGAACGAGGGCGACATCCTGCAACTGGGCCGTTTCGAGGTCGAGGTCATCGACATGGACGACCGCCGCATCGACAAGCTGCTGTTCCGCCCGGTGATCCACACGCACGCCGACGACGCCGCCTGATCTCTCAGGCGGCGTCGCGGGAGGCTCGACTTTTAGTGGCTGTCAGGCCGTCGGAAGCGGCTGGGCCAGGGTGACGCGATAGGCGCGCATGTCCCCGCCCGGCTGGGCCAGGGAGACGTATTCGCCGACGACGAACTGTTCGTCTTCCAGCCGGAAGCCTTCGGCGTCCGCGTCTTCGCCTGGAAGGTCGAGAATCCACCGGCCGTCTTCTGCGCGGGTCAGTTGGCCGACGGCCAGCGTCTGCGTGCCCTTGAAGCGGCGGACGCGGGTGTTCTCTGGCGCGATGGCGATGGCGGCTGTGTCGAGCCGGGCGTTCTGGTTCAGCGTCAGGACCAGGTCGTAGCCGTCGGCAGGGTCTCCGTGCGGATGTTCCGGCGCGCGCGCGAGCTCCAGACGGATGTGATGCAGGGTCATGAGGCTCAGCCCTCTTCGGGCTTGGCCAGGCTGCTGGCGATGCAGCCGTAGGCCATGCCGACGACGAAGGTCATGAAGAAGGCGCTGATGGCGACGACGGGGGCGATGATGTCTGCGGGCATGGTTGATCTCCTCTGCCGACAGAAGAGCCGCTAATCGCCCGCGTCGCCTTGATGGAGATCAAAGACTATCGCGCATCAGGCGGCGGCCTGCCGGGGCTTTGCGCTGATCTGGATGCGGCCGTCGGCGGCTATGCCTGAAACGGTCAGGGCGGCATCGCATAGGGCGAGGGGCGCCGGGCGGTGGCTGACGACGATCAGGCCCTGACCGCTGTGATGCAGACGGGCGGCCAGCCGTTCAAGAACCTGCGCTTCGGTGGCGGCGTCCAGACCCTCGGTCGGTTCGTCCAGCACCAGCCAGGGCGCAGGGCGCAGATAGGCGCGGGCGAGGCCCACACGGCGTAGCTCGCCGCCCGACAGTCGCGCGCCGTTCTCTCCGACAGGCGCGTCCAGACCGCCCGCCGCGGCGCGGATGCGGTCGGCCAGGGCGGCGTCTTCCAGGGCGGCCCACAGATCATCGTCCGAGGCTGACGGGGCGGCCAGGCGCAGGTTGTCGCGCACGCTGGCGGTCAGAAGCACCGCCTGCTGCGAGGCATAGGCGAACAGGGGACGCAGGGTCTCGGCGCCGAGGGCTGCGGCGTCGGCGTCTCCGTGCAGGATTTCACCGGGCGAGGCGGGGCGCAGGCCCATCATGCGTTCGATCAGGGTCGTCTTGCCCGCGCCGGACGGGCCGATGATCGCCAGGCGCTGCGGCGGGGCGACTGTCAGATCGGCGTCGGGCAGGCGCAGGCTCGGCGATACAGCAGCGATGGGCGATGCGGGCGCCTCCTCGTCCAGAAGTTCGCCCAGGCGCTGGACCGCCGCCTTCACCGCCCCGTTCTGGCGCAGGGCGTTCAGCAGGGTTCCGGCGCTCTCGACCGTGGCCACGGCGGCCAGCATGGACAGGGCGGTCAGGGCAGGAGAGCCCGCGCCCGCCGCCAGAGCCGCGCCCGCCACGCCCATGGCCATCGCGAGGCTCTGGCTGGCCATGATCAGGCCGCCAGCGCGCGCCAACCGTTCGGCGGCGTCTTCGACCGCGTCGCCGTGCTCGGCCAGACGGTCGGCGGCCCAGGCCTTCATGCCGTAGGCCTGAAGCTCGGGCGCGGCGGCGGCCAGGGCGGCGAACTCTGTCTTCAGGGCGCCGGACGCCTGCTGAAGGCGCTGACCGGCGGGCTCGGCGACGCGGCGGCCGATCACGACGGCCAGGAGGACGCCCAGAGCGGCGGCGCCGGCGACGACGAGCGCCGGGGGCCATCCGGCCAGGGCCGCCATGCCGACGCCTGCGACCAGACCGGCGCCCGCGCCCCAGGGCGTCGACAGGCGCACGAAACGGTCCTGAATCGCGTCCACATCCTGCACCAGTCGGGCGGAGGCTTCGCCGCCTGCCAGCGACAGGGCCTTGGTCGTGGGCGCGCGGGCCAGGCCGAGGAACAACTGCGGACGCAGGGCCGCCAGCGCCTTCAACGCCGCGTCGTGGCCGGTGACGCGCTCGCCATAGCGCGAGGCGGTGCGCACGATGGCGAAGAAGCGGATCATGGCGCTGGGCACCATGTAGTTGAAGACGTGGGCCACGGCGGGCCCGGCGGCCCCGGCCAGGGCGGCGGCGGTGATGAACCAGCCCGACAGGCCGAGCAGCAGGACGGCTCCTGCCGACACCAGGGCGGCGGTGACGGAGGCGGCCAGCAGGCGCGGGCGTTGCGTCTTCTCCTGGGCGCGGATCAGGGCTTTCAGGCGGACGACGCCGGACGAATCGGAACGGCTCACAGGCGCACCACCTTGTCGGCCAGGGCGGCCACGGCGTCGGAATGGGTGGCGATCAGGACCGTGCGGCCCCGCGCGGCCTCGCGGATGACGGGCAGCAGGGCGGCTTCGGCCTCGGCGTCCAGATTGGCGGTGGGCTCGTCCAGCAGCAGCAGGGGCGCGGGCTTCAGGAAGGCGCGGGCCAGACCCAGACGCCGCCGCTCGCCGCCCGACAGGCCGCCGCCGCGTTCGTCGATCAGACGATCCAGCGCGCCGATCAGCCCCGCCTTGCGCGCGGCCCGCTCCACCGCCTCGGACGTTGCGCCGCGATGGGCCAGGGCGATGTTTTCGCCCAGAGTGCCGCGAATGACGACGGGGGCTTGCCCGGCCCAGGCGATCCAGTCAGTCAGATCGCCCGCCTGCGACAGGCGCGTCTCGTCGAGCATGACCTCTCCCGCGCTGAGGGGCGACAGGCCCAGGAAGAGATGAAGCAGGCTGCTCTTGCCCGAGCCGCTGAGGCCGGTCAGAGCGACGATTGAGCCGGGGGCGACATCCAGGGTGAAGCCCTCGATCACAGGCGCGCCGTCATAGGCGATGGCGACGTCGTGGAAGGCGAGGGCGGGCGCCTGGCCGGGGCGGGGCGGGCGGGCGTTCCGCTCGGCTTCGGCGCTCAGGCGACGCAGGCTGGGGACGGCGGACTCGGCGGCCTGACGGTCGTGGTAGGCGGCGGCGAGGCGGCGCATCGGCTGATAGACTTCTGGCGCCAGCGCCAGAACGAAGAAGGCCCGCGTCAGGCTGAGCTGTTCCGGCGCCGGGAAGGGCAGCAGCTTCAGCAGGTTGAAGCCGCAATAGACGGCGACCAGGGCCACCGCGAGGGCGGAGAAGAACTCCAGCACCGCCGAGGACAGGAAGGCGACCTTCAGCACCTTGCCGGTGCGCCGGGCCAGGTCGTCCGAGGCGCGGGCGATGACGCGGCTCTGCTGCGTCTCGGCCTGAAAGGCGAGGATGGCGGGCAGGGCGCGCACCCGGTCCAGGAACAGGCCCGACAACCGTTCCAGCGCCTGAAACTGACGGCGGCTCTCGGCGCCCGCCGCCATGCCGGTCAGGGCCATGCCGATGATGAAGGGCAGGAGGGTGAAGATCAGTATGCCGGCGGTGAAGGGGCTGACCACGGCGGTCACGGCGATCAGAATCAGCGGCGAGGCGGCGGCCGCCGTGCGGGCGGGGGAAAAGCGCGCGACATGGCCGTCCAGCGCCTCGACCCCTTCGACGACGGCGGTCATGGCGGCGGCGTCGGACAGGCGGCCGGACAGGGCCTCGGTCAGGATGGATCGGCGAATGCCGTTCTTGGCGGCGCGGGCGGCGCGGGTGTTCACATTGACCGCCGTATGGCTGAGCGCGCCGCGCGCCAGCAGGGAGACAGCGGCCAGACCAAGGCCCGGCAGGGCGCCGTCGATGCCCTGAGGCAGGGCGCCGACCGCCAGGGCCAGACCCGCTGCGAACCCGACCGCAGGCACGGTGTCGGCGATCACCAGCGCGCCGCCCAGGGTCATCAGCCGCCGCCACGGCGCCAGAGCGGCCTTCAACCAGGCGGCGGGCGGCGTGTCGTCCAAGGCAGGGGCGTTGGGGGCGATCGGCTGGGCCGTCATCTTGTCTCCAGGAGCGATCAACGGACGAGCCATGATCGCCGACGACGCGGGATTGGGCAAAAAGCCCATGAGACGAAAGGACCTTGGGCGAAACGCCGTCTAGTCCGAGTCGGCGTCCACGGCTTTGATCAGGATCAAGGCGCGCTAAACGGCGCTGTCTTAGGTTATAGTAGAACGTCGGTCGATGGGGGCTGGCGGTCAGGAGCCTGGAACGATGATCGACCTGGCGGTCGTAGACCTTTCGCGCCTTCAGTTCGCACTGACGGCGCTATACCACTTTCTGTTTGTGCCCCTCACATTGGGCCTCTCCTTCATGCTGGTCATAATGGAGAGCATCTATGTGATGACCCGCCGGCCGATCTGGCGGACGATCACCCGTTTCTGGGGCACGATTTTCGGCATCAACTTCGTGCTGGGCGTCGCGACCGGCCTGACGATGGAATTCCAGTTCGGCATGAACTGGAGCTACTATTCCCACTATGTCGGGGACATCTTCGGGGCGCCGCTGGCGATCGAGGGTCTGATGGCCTTCTTCCTTGAGGCGACCTTCGTCGGCCTGATGTTCTTCGGCTGGGACAAGCTGAAGCCGCACGCCCACCTGTTCGTCACCTTCATGGTCGCCCTGGGCACCAACCTGTCGGCCCTGTGGATCCTGGTCGCCAACGGCTGGATGCAGAACCCGGTCGGCGCGGCCTTCAACCCTGACACCATGCGTATGGAAATCACAGACTTCATGGCGGTGATCTTCAACCCGGTGGCCCAGGCCAAGTTCGTGCACACCGTGTCGGCCGGTTACGTCTGCGCCGCCGTGGTCGTGCTGGGCATTTCGGCCTTCTATCTGCTGAAGGGCAAGCATGTCGGTTTCGCCAAGCGGTCGATGACGGTCGCCGCGGCGTTCGGCCTGCTGTCGTCGCTGTCGGTCGTCGTTCTGGGCGATGAGTCGGGCTACGCCCTGACCGACAACCAGAAGATGAAGCTGGCCGCTCTGGAAGCCATGTGGCGCACCGAAGAGGCGCCGGCCGGCCTGACGCTGTTCGGACTGCCCAGCCTGCAGGATCGAGAGACCCACTTCGAGGTCAAGGTGCCTTACGTCCTGGGCCTGATCTCGACGCGCAGCATCGACAAGCCGGTCGAGGGCATCCTGGAGCTGGTCGCCGTGGCCGAAGACCGCATCGAACGCGGCGTCGTCGCCTATGACGCGCTGGAGAAGGTCAAGGCCGATCCGACCGACATGGCCGCGCGCGGTCAGTTCGAGACGGTCCGCAACGACCTCGGCTACGGCCTGCTGCTGAAGCGGTATGTCGAGGATCCGCGCGCTGCGACGCCGGATCAGATCAAGCTGGCCGCCTGGTCGACGGTGCCGAACGTGCCGCTGATGTTCTGGGTCTTCCGCTTCATGGCGGGCATCGGCTTCCTGATGATCGGCCTGTTCGGAACGGCCTTCATCCTGTGCACCCTGCGCAAGCATGAGACGAAGTGGTTCCTGCGCCTGGCCGTCCTGGCCATTCCGTTGCCGTGGATCGCCATCGAGGCCGGTTGGCTGCTGGCCGAAGTGGGGCGTCAACCCTGGGCCGTGGAAGGCGTCCTGCCGACCTTCCTGGGCGCGTCCAGCCTGACGGTGGCCCACCTGTGGACCACGATCGTCTGCTTCACCCTGCTGTACGGCGCCCTAGCCATCGTCGAGGTCGGCCTGATCCTGCGCGCGGTCAAGAAGGGGCCGTTTGCTGAACAGGAAGCCCGCGAAGAAGACGCCCGTACGGAAGGCGAGCCCGCGGTCGCCTGACCCGGTCGTTGAAGGAAAAAGAGAGATGGAACTCCCCCTCGACTACACCACCCTCCGCCTGATCTGGTGGGGACTGCTGGGCGTGCTGCTGATCGGCTTCGCCCTGACCGACGGGTTCGACATGGGCGTCGGCGCCCTGCTGCCCTTCGTCGCCAAGAAGGATGAAGAGCGTCGCATGGTGATCAACACCATCGGCGCGACCTGGGAAGGCAACCAGGTCTGGCTGATCGTGGGCGGGGCGGCGATCTTCGCCGCCTGGCCCCAGGTCTACGCCGTCAGTTTCTCGGGCTTCTATCTGGCGATGTTCCTGGTGCTGGCCGCGCTGATATTGCGGCCGGTGTCGTTCAAATACCGCTCCAAGCGGCCCGAGGCGCGCTGGCGCGCGATGTGGGACTGGGGCCTGTTCATCGGCAGCTTCTTCCCGGCCCTGGTGTTCGGCGTGGCGGTCGGCAACGTCCTCATCGGCGCGCCCTTCCGCCTGACCAGCGACCTGCGCAGCTTCTATGAAGGCGGCCTGCTGGGCCTGTTCACGCCCTTCACCCTGCTGTGCGGCCTACTGTCGGTGTCGATGCTAGTGCTGCACGGCGCCGCCTGGCTGTCGATCAAGGGCGAAGAAGGCGATGTGCTGAAACGCGCCCGAGCCATCGGCACGGTCGCGGGCGTAGCCAGCCTGGTGCTGTTCGCTGTCGGCGGGGCCATGGTGGCCTTCGGCGACATGGGCTTCCGCATCACCGGCGTGGTCGATACGGCGGGCGCGTCCAACCCGCTGCGTACGGCGGTCGAGGCGGCGCCGGGCGCCTGGATGGACAACTACGGCCGCTATCCGTGGATGCTCATCGCGCCGGTGCTGGGCTTTGCGGGCGCTGCGGTCGGCCTGCTGGGGATGTGGCGCAAGTCGGCGGCCCTGGCCTTCGGCGGATCGTCGGCCTCGGCGGTCGGGATCATCTCGACGGTCGGCCTGTCGATGTTCCCCTTCATCCTGCCCAGCTCGATCGACGCCCAGTCCAGCCTGACGGTGTGGAACGCCTCGTCCAGCCATACGACCCTGTTCATCATGCTGGTGACGACGGTGGTCTTCCTGCCCTTCGTGCTGCTCTACACCTCCTGGGTCTACAAGGTGCTGTGGGGCCGCTCGACGATGGACGCGCTCAAGACCAATCCCGACCTCTACTGATCCCGCGAAAGGAGATCATCTCATGTGGTATTTCGCCTGGATCCTGGGCCTCGGCCTGGCGGTGGCGTTCGGCGTGCTGAACGGCCTGTGGCACGAGTTCCGCCTGTTCGATGAAGGCGACGAAGGTCAGTCGGAACCCTGATCCGCGTCGTCTGACGAACAGACTGAAAGATCCCCTTCGGCACAGGCCGGAGGGGATTTTTCTTGGACGAAACGAATGAAATATCCGTCGCTTGCGATGGATCAAGGCGACGGGGGCGGGGCGGGCGCAGGGTGATCGGGACATCGAAGCCGGGCCCTCTTCCCGACCCGGCGAATGTCGGGGATTGAACCGATGAAAACCGCCGCCGCCCTTATCGCTTCCGTCAGCCTGCTGGCTGTCGCGGGCGCCGCCTCGGCCCAGAACGCCGCGCCCGAGCCGGTGGGCAAGGGCTCGTTGATCGTCACCGCCCGCATGACCGGCGTCCTGCCCCAGGCCGACGACGCCATCGTCACCGCCGCCGGCGCCGACAGCGGCCTTAAGGTCGATGTGGGCGACGACTGGATGCCGACGCTGGGCTTCACCTATTTCGTCGCCGACCACTGGGCCGTCGAAGCCATTCTGGGCGCGACCCAGCATGAGGTCCGCGCCAAGGGCGGGGCGACCGACGTGGCGGTGCATGAGACCTGGGTGCTGCCGCCGGTGGTGACGCTGCAATACCGGCCGACGCCGAACGCGACGGTCAGCCCCTATGTCGGGGCGGGCGTCAGCTACATGGCCTTCTTCAGCGGCAAGGACAAAAACGGCTTTGAGGTCGATCTGGACAACGGCTTCGGCGTCGCCCTTCAGGCGGGCGCCGACTGGAACATTTCCGGCCCGTGGACGCTGAACGTGGACGCCAAGAAGGTGTGGTTCGACACGGACGCCAAGATCAACGGCGGCGCGCTGAAGAGCAGCGTCAGTCTGGATCCCTGGGTCGTGTCGGTGGGCGTCGGCCGCAAGTTCTGAGAGCCGATGCGGGGAGGGGCGCGGAACGTCAGGCCGCGTCCCCTTATCCCTATTTGCCGCAAGCGATCAGACGGCGCCTTCGCCCAGCGCCTTCAGCGCGGCCGGATCGGGCAGGGCGACGTCATTGCCCGGCAGCAGTTTGATCAGGCCCGAGGTCTTGAACTGGGTGAAGACCCGGCTGACCGTCTCGATCGTCAGGCCCAGGTAGTCGGCGATGTCCAGCCGGGTCATCGGCAGGTGGACGTGGCCTTCGGGGCCGCCCAACTGCAGCTGACGTTCCGCAAGGCGGGTCAGGAAGCTGGCCAGTCTTTCGCGGGCGGTCTTGCGGCCCAGCAGGACGATCTGTTCCTGCGCCGCCATCAGCTCGTCCCCGGCCAGAGCCACCAGACGGTGTTCCAGCGCGGGCAGGGCGTTCAGCAGTTGATCGAAATCGCTGCGCCGGAAGCGGCAGGCGTTCAGCGGCGTCAGCGCCTCGGCCGTGAAGCTGGAGGCCCCGCGTCCGCCCAGGCCCAGAAAGTCGCCCTGAAACAGGAATCCGGTGATCTGGCGCCGCCCGTCAGGCAGCAGGCGATACAGCTTCACCGCCCCGTCCACGACGTTGAAGACGAAGGGGTTCGGATCGCCTTCATGGAACAGGGCCTGCCCCGGCTGGGCGGTGACGGTCTCGCTGGCGCAGGCCATGCTCTGCAGTTCATGACCCTTCAGGTCCGCACAGACGCCCAGCGGACGGGCGCCGCAGTTGGCGCACGGATGCACGTCCTCCAGACGCACCTCGTCGATTTGGGTCTGGGCCGCAGCGGTGTTCACGAAGGTCGTCTCCCGGATGACGGGGCAGTCTAGGCCAAGCGTCGCCGATTCCGAATAGGTCAGCCTGTCCTAGCCGTCCTTTCGACGGCGCAGTCCGGCGTATGGGCCTCTTCGGCATAACGCAGCCGGGCGCCCAGTTGGGCGGCCAGGGCGGTCAGCTCCACCGCCAGGCTCTGACGCACCAGCGGCCGCACGCCCATCTCGCGCACCACGAAGGGACCGGCCCACAGGGTCTCGCCATACTCCAGATCAGGCTGGCGCCACCAACTGACGAAGCCCAGAACGCCCCCGCGCTGGTTGCGGGCGCTGAGGATGCCCCGGCTTTCCGGCGCCGCGCGCCAGGCCGACAGGAAGGCGTCCCACTGGGCGGGCTCCAGACTGGGGCGCCACAGCCGCGCCAGGGCGAAGGCGGCCGGCGCCTCGGCTTTGCTGAGGGGGGACACCTCGAGACGAGGCGCGTCAGGCGCGAGGCGGGACTCTGTCATGGGACGATTGGAACCGAAGCGGCGTCCAGCCGCCTTGATCTGCGTCAAGGCCGGGACGAAGCTGCCGCGCCAGTCTGCTGTCGCCTTCTGTTGGAGAATCGCCATGAGCTCGACCTCGCGCACGACCCCGATCCACGGCGGGGCGGTGGCCGCCATCCTGAAGCTGCTGGACAGCCAGAAGCTGATGACCCTGGCGGTGAACCGGGCGGATGGACGCCCTCAGGCGGCGACGCTGGGCTATCTGAACGACGGGCTGAACCTGTATTTCGTCACCAGCCGCGACAGCGAGAAGCTGAAGAATCTGACCGCCGATCCGCGCGTCGGCGTGGCGGTGCGCGGCGTGGGCGAAGAAGGCGAGGCGGTCGGCGTCTCCATCGACGGTCGCGCCGAAGAGGTGACGGACGGCGATGAGGTGAAGCGGTTGAACGATCTGATCATCGCCCGCTCGCCGGATTTCAGCCCGTGGGCGCCGGGCGGGGATGCGATCGCCGTGGTCAAGGTGGTTCCGGAAACCATCAAGGCGGTGGCGGTCATCGGCGGGCGCAGCCGGGCCGAGGCCTTCTCGATCGGGAACGCCGACGACCTGGTGAAAGGCCTGAGCTATGAGCCGAGCGCCGTAGCGCGGTTGTTCTGAGGAAAATCCGCGACTTCATGCGTCTGCGGCGCAGATGGCCCTTGAAATGGCCGTGGGGCTCGGGCATACGCCCCCCTCTGGCGAGGGTCGCGCCGCTGGAACGATTTCCACGGCGCGCTGATCTTTGTCCGGGACACTAGGAGTGTAGCTCAGCTGGTAGAGCATCGGTCTCCAAAACCGAGGGCCGGGGGTTCGAGTCCCTCCACTCCTGCCATTCCCCCTGTTGTTATCGCCTGGGACTTCCCATGTGGAGCAGCAGGATCCAGAGGTTGAAGAGACGTCAAATGGCCAAGGCGAAGACCCCCGGCGGGCGCCGCACCACGGGGACCAAGACCGCAGCAGCCGCGCAAGGCGCAGCGACCGTGGCCGTCGACGCGCCCGCGCCGAAGAAAAAGACGTCCATCCCCCAGTTCATCAGCGAAGTCCGCGCTGAGGCCCGGAAGATCACCTGGCCCAGCCGCAAGGAGACCTGGATCACTTCGGTGATGGTCTTCATCATGGTGCTGATCGCAGCCGCCTTCTTCTGGATCGTGGATACGGGCCTTGGCTTCGCGTCCCGCCTCATCCTCAGCCTTGGCCAATAAAGGAGACGCGCATATGACCGATGCAGCGCCCAAGCCGGCGGCCAATCCCCGCCACAAGTGGTACATCGTCCACGCCTACTCCAACTTTGAAAAGAAGGTCGCGGAACAGCTGCGCGACCAGGCCAAGCAGCAGGGCCTGGAAGACGCCTTCTCCGAAATCCTGGTCCCGACCGAGGATGTCGTCGAGATCCGCCGCGGCAAGAAGGTCAACGCCGAGCGCAAATTCTTCCCCGGCTATGTGCTGGTGAAGATGGAGATGACCGACGAGGCCTATCACCTGGTCAAGAACACGCCGAAGGTCACGGGCTTCCTGGGCGCCGCGGGCGGCACCAAGCCGCTGCCGGTCTCGGAACGTGAAGTCCAGAACATCATCGGCCAGGTGGAAGAAGGCGTCGAGCGTCCGAAGCCCACGATCCGCTTCGACATCGGCGAGAACGTCAAGGTCACCGACGGTCCGTTCGCCAGCTTCGACGGTCAGGTCGAGAGCGTCGACGAAGAGAACGCCCGCCTGCGCGTGGCCGTCTCCATCTTCGGCCGCCCGACCCCGGTCGACCTGGAATACAATCAGGTGGAGAAGGTCAGCGCCTGATCGGCCGCTGACGCCACGCAGAGATCGGGACCGTCTCCGGGCGGTCCCGTTTGCGTTTTCAGGGTCTGCCTGCTAAACGCGCGCCTTCGCTGGACGGCCCTCGAGTCGCCCGGCGTCAAATCCGTGGGAGGCAGCCATGCCGGACCACGGCTCACCGGCCTGACGCACTGTCGTCGGGTCATTCATAGGAGAGACCAATGGCCAAGAAGATTCTCGGCTATATCAAGCTGCAAGTGCCGGCCGCCTCGGCCACGCCTTCGCCCCCGATCGGCCCGGCTCTGGGTCAGCGCGGCGTGAACATCATGGGCTTCTGCAAGGAGTTCAACGCGCGGACCGAGAAGGAAGCCAAGGGCACCCCGCTTCCGACCGTCATCACCGTCTATCAGGACAAGTCGTTCACCTTCATCACCAAGACGCCGCCGGCGACCTGGTATCTGAAGCAGGCCGCTGGCATCAAGTCGGGCTCCAAGCTCGTCGGCCGCGAGATCGCCGGCAAGATCACGCAGACGCAACTGCGCGAAATCGCCGAGAAGAAGATGAAGGACCTGAACGCGAACGACCTGGACGCCGCGTCGCGCATCATCGAGGGCTCGGCCCGCGCCATCGGCATTCAAGTGGTGGAGGGCTAAGACATGGCTAAGCTGACCAAAGCCCATAAGGCCCGCACGGGCGTCACCGAAGACCTGCTGGTCTTCTCGGACGCCATCAAGCTGGTGAAGGACAACGCCAAGGCCA
Organism: Brevundimonas diminuta 470-4; assembly: GCA_000318405.1. GTDB lineage: Bacteria > Pseudomonadota > Alphaproteobacteria > Caulobacterales > Caulobacteraceae > Brevundimonas > Brevundimonas diminuta_B. Next base: position 14,916 of record KB291753.1, read on the forward strand.
AGTTCGACGAGTCGATCGAAATCTCGGTCAACCTGGGCGTCGACCCGCGTCACGCCGACCAACAGGTCCGCGGCGTGGTGAACCTGCCCTCGGGCACCGGCCGTGACGTCCGCGTCGCTGTCTTCGCCAAGGACGCCAAGGCCGAAGAAGCCAAGGCGGCCGGCGCCGAGCACGTCGGCGCTGAAGACCTGTACGAGAAGATCGCCGGCGGCTTCATGGAGTTCGACCGCGTGATCGCGTCGCCGGACATGATGGCCCTGGTCGGCCGTCTGGGTAAGGTGCTGGGCCCGCGCGGCCTGATGCCGAACCCGAAGGTCGGCACCGTGACCCCGAACGTCGCCCAGGCCGTCAAGGACGCCAAGGGCGGCGCCGTTGAGTTCCGCGTCGAGAAGGCGGGCATCGTCCACGCCGGCATCGGCAAGGCCTCCTTCACGCAGGACGCCCTGGAAGCCAACGTCAAGGCCATCGTGGACGCTCTGGTCCGCGCCAAGCCGTCGGGCGCCAAGGGCACCTATGTGAAGCGCATCGCCCTGTCCTCGACGATGGGCCCGGGCTTCAAGGTCGACCCGGCTTCGCTGGGCGCCTGATAAGGCTTCACGGCTAAGAATGACGACGGCCCCGGAAGAGCGATCTTCCGGGGCCGTTTTCTTTGTCGATTACGCTGGCCGCGCCTTGCTCAGTAGCCGACGGTGAAGCGGGCGCGGGGGTGACGGGGCGTCTCAATCTCGTCGACCATCGCGATGGCGTAGTCGGGCAAGGAAATGCGGCTGTTACCCTGATCGTCCGTCAGTAGGGCGTCGTCGCCCAGTCGGAAGGTCCCTGTGCGCTCTGACCCGTCAAACAGGGCCGACGGCGACAGGAAGGTCCAGTTCAGTTCCGGTTCGGCGCGCAGCGTTTCGAGGAAGCGTCCGCCCGCCTCGGCCTCGGCGCGATAGGCGTCGGGAAAGCCGGGCGTGTTGATCAGGGCCTGTCCGGGGGCGACCTCCAGACTGCCTGCGCCGCCTACGACCAGATAACGCGGGACGCCCGCGTCCTTGACCGCCTTGATCAGGACCTGCGGATCGCTGTCTACGAACATGATGGCGCTGACGACGGCGTCGGCGCCGCTCAGGGCAGGGACCAGGGTCTCCGGCTGGTTGACGTCTCCTGCGACGGCGGTGACGCCAGGCGCTTCGGGAACGCGTTCAGGCCGTCGGGCGACGGCGGTCACGGCATGGCCGCGCCGGGCCAGTTCCTTGACGATCTCCGAACCGGCGCGGCCGCTGGCGCCCAGAACAGTCACTTTCATCGGCTTGCTCTCTTTAAGTTACCAATAGGTACCAGGTGTGATAAAGGAAGCAGTCATGCAAGAAGGCACTTTTTCCTCACCAGGTTTCCCGGCGGTGACCGGCCCAAGCGATGACGGGCGCGGCGACGTCTATGCCGCCGACTGTCCGACGCGCCTGCTGCTGGATCGGATCGCGGATAAATGGACGGTTCTGTTGCTGACGACGCTGGATGACGGCCCGATGCGCTTCAACGCCCTGAAGCGCCGGATAGAAGGCGTCTCCCAGAAGATGCTCAGCCAGACCCTGCGTCAGATAGAACGCGACGGCCTTGTCACCCGCACGGTGGAGGCCAGCGTGCCTGTCTCGGTCACTTACGCGATCACGCCTCTGGGGCGGGAACTGGTGAAGTCCCTGCGACCGATGATCGATTGGGCCGAGACGCGAATGGACCAGGTGGCGGCCGCCCGGTCAGCCTATGACAAGGGGCGTGGCGAAGCCGGATCGGACATATAGTCCCGCTGCGCCTTCATCATCTCGGTGATCAGACGCTTTTCGCCCTCGTCGAGGCAGGGGTTCCAGACATCAAAGATAAGGATGGCGCGTAGGGCCTGGCGACCTTGGCCGTTATTGCATCACGTAAATGACGCTTTTCCTCATGAGGCGCCGCTTGGGGGTCGTCGATAGTCGGGGAAGAAAACCTGAAATCCGCGTACGGATGACTTGACGAAGCGGCTGTAAGCCGGGAGTTGGAGCCCGGCTTGATCCTCCATAGGCAGGAGGCGGCTTTGCGGGAGACGACCATGCTCAACTGGTTTCAGGCGCTGCTGCCTAAGGAAGACAACTTCTTTCGGCTTTTTGACGCCCATGCTCTGAGCCTGGTTCACGGCGCGGGCGCGCTGCGCAAGATGATGGACGGCGGGCCGGAGACCGGCGAATGGTGCGCCAAGGTGGTCGCGCATGAAGAGGAAGCCGATGAAGTCGCGCGCGAGGTTCTGTTCGCCGTGCGCCGCAGCTTCATCACCCCGTTCGACCGCGCCGACATCCGGGGCCTGACCAACTCGCTGGACGACACCATCGACCAGATGCAGAAGGCGGCCAAGGTCGTCACCCTGTACGAGATGCGCGCCTTCTCGCCCAAGATGCAGGAACTGGCCGACATCGCCGTGCAGTGCGCGGCCCTGACGCAGGAAGCCTTCACCCTGCTTCCCGCCATGCGCAAGAATCATGACCGGCTGAACGTCCTGACAGAGCAGATCACAGATCTGGAGGCGCGCAGCGACGACCTGTACGACGCCGGGATGAAGGCGCTGTATGAGGCGCACCGCCACGACGGCACCGGCGGCAACACCCTGGGCTTCATCATCGGCAGCCAACTGCTGGATCACCTGGAGAAGGTGATCGACCGGTTCGAGGATGTGGCCAACCGCATCAACGGCGTGCTGGTCGAGCACCTGTAGGACCATCATGGACCACGCCCTCCTGATCCTGATCTTCCTGATCGGCGTCGCCCTGCTGTTCGACTTTCTGAACGGCCTGCACGATGCGGCCAACTCCATCGCCACCATCGTCGCCACGCGCGTGCTGCCGCCGATCTATGCGGTGGGGTGGGCGGCCTTCTTCAACTTCATCGCCTTTCTGTTCTTCGGGCTGCACGTTGCAGACACGATCGGCCGAGGCATCATCTCGCCGGACATCATTTCGGATCAGGTGATCTTCGGCGCCCTGATGGGGGCCATCAGCTGGAACGTCATCACCTGGATGTTCGGAATCCCATCGTCCAGTTCTCACGCCCTGATCGGCGGCTTGCTGGGAGCGGGCATCGCCAAGGCGGGCGGCGGGGCCGTGGTCATCAGCGGCGTGCTGAAGACGGTCGGGGCCATCTTCATGTCTCCGGCCATCGGCTTCATGCTGGCGCTGCTGCTGGTGCTGATCGTGTCCTGGCTGTTCGCCAAGGCCAATCCCAACTTCGCCGACCGAGTCTTCCGCGGTTTGCAGTTCGTGTCGGCCTCGGCCTATTCGCTGGGGCACGGAGGCAACGACGCCCAGAAGACGATGGGGATCATCGCCATCCTGCTCTATTCGCGCGGCATGCTGGGCGGCGAGTTCCATGTGCCTTTCTGGGTCGTCATCACCTGTCAGGCGGCCATCGCCCTGGGCACCCTGTTCGGCGGGTGGAAGATCGTTCACACCATGGGGTCGCGGATCACGCGGCTCAGCCCGCAACAGGGCTTCTGCGCTGAAACGGGCGGGGCGATCACCCTGTTCGCGGCGACCAGCATGGGCATTCCCGTGTCGACCACCCACACCATCACCGGCGCCATCGTGGGCGTGGGCGCGGCCAAGCGCGTCTCGGCCGTGCGCTGGAGCGTGGCGCGCAGCATCGTCACCGCCTGGTTCATCACCATGCCCGCCGCCGCGGCCATCGGCGCCCTGTTTTACGCCGTGGGCGGCCTGTTTCTGACCTGATGTCGAACAAGCCTCGCACTCTGTCATCGGAGACCCGCCAGGTCGCAGCCCTGCCGTGGCGGCATGGCGCCGACGGCGTGGAGATCATGATGATCACCTCGCGCGAGACGCGGCGCTGGGTCATCCCCAAGGGCAACCGCATGGCGGGCAAGACCGACGCCGAAGCCGCCGTGATCGAGGCCTATGAGGAGGCGGGCGTTCAGGGCGACGTCATGGGCGCGCCCATCGGCTGGTTCCGCTATGGAAAGCGGCTGAAGTCGGGGCGGGTCCAGGCCACCATCGCCAGCGTCTATCCGCTGGAGGTCTTCATCCAGCTGGGCGCCTGGCCCGAGGACGCCCAGCGCGAACGCCGCTGGATGTCGGCTTCCGACGCCGCCGCCGCCGTGGACGAGGCGGAACTGTCGGAGCTGATCCTTCACTTCCAGCCAGGCGGCGGCGTGGCCGAATAGGTCGCTTTCGCGTCGGGCGCTGGAAGGCGCCGCACAGCCGTTGATTTTCCCGCCGGGCCGTGTATAGAGCCCGCATCTCGTCAGGGCCTCGGTTCTGACGATGCCTGTCCGAGAACTTCGGGATGCGGGGGTCGCCCGCGTCATAATCGTCCAGAGAGCCCTCTGGCGCCGTGGGGAGATGGGGATGCAAAGAGCTTTCGTCCTGCCGGCATCCGGCGGGCGGGCCGCGCTTCCTTCGGACAATACGACCGGCCTGAACGTTGTGCAGCAATGCATGGCGCAATGGCCAATCCGTCGCTGGGAATAAGCTCGGCGGCGAATACCAAAACTGGAGACCACAATGGACCGCGCACAAAAAGCCGAGTCGATCGAATCGCTGAAGAGCGTGTTCGCCGACGCGGGCGCCGTGGTCGTGACCCACAACCTGGGTCTGACCGTTGTGGAGATGGAAGACCTGCGTGGTCGTCTTCGTAAAGAAGGCGCCGCGTTCAAGGTGGTGAAGAACCGTCTGGCGCTCAAGGCGCTGGGCGTCGAGGAAGGCAGCGAGTACCACAGCCTGTTCAAGGGCCCCGTGGGCATCGCATACGCCGCCGATCCCGTCACCGCCGCCAAGGTCACGGCCGAATTCGCCAAGGGCAACGACAAGTTCGTCATCCAGGGCGGTTTCATGGGCGACAAGGTTCTGGACGCCAAGGGCGTCGAGGCCCTGTCCAAGCTGCCGTCGCTGGACCAACTGCGCGGCAAGCTCATCGGCCTGCTGCAAGCCCCGGCGACCAAGGTCGCTGGCGTCCTGCAGGCGCCGGCCGGCCAACTGGCGCGCGTCTTCAACGCGTACGCGACCAAAGACGCCGCCTAAGCCCCGTCATCTCTGCATATCTCTCTGAACCTCATCCTACCGAAGGAAGACTAACATGGCTGATCTCGCCAAAATCGTTGAAGAACTGTCGGCTCTGACCGTCCTGGAAGCCGCTGAACTGTCGAAGCTGCTGGAAGACAAGTGGGGCGTTTCGGCTGCTGCTCCGGTCGCCGTCGCTGCCGTCGCCGGTGGCGCTGCTCCGGCTGAAGCCGCTGAAGAGCAAACCGAGTTCACCGTTGTCCTGGTTGACGGCGGCGACAAGAAGATCAACGTCATCAAGGAAGTCCGTGGCGTCCGCACCGACCTGGGTCTGAAGGAAGCCAAGGACCTGGTCGAAGGCGCTCCGCAGCCGGTCGTCGAGAACGTCTCGAAGCAAGCCGCTGAAGAGCTGAAGAAGAAGCTGGAAGAAGCCGGCGCCAAGGTCGAAATCAAGTAAGATTTCGGAACTGGCCTCTGGTTCGCCAGAGACAGCTTTCAAAGCAGAACGGGCCGGAGGAAAACCTCCGGCCCGTTTTCTTTTTGGTCCCCAGTCATCCTTCTCCCCTTGGGGGAGAAGGTGGGCGGCGGAGCCGCTCGGATGAGGGGGCGGTGTCCATAGGCGAAGGGGCTAGGGTCGCGTGCGAAGCCGACGGCCCCCTCATCCGTCTCGCTTCGCGAGCCACCTTCTCCCCCAAGGGGAGAAGGGCGACCTCCTACCGCCGGCGCGGGCTGAGGATTTCTCCCAGCCGATCCGGCGTGCCGGGAATGCGCTCCAGGCGCGGGTAGCGCAGGCCGTCGTGGTAGTCGAAATCGACCGTGCGGTAGCGGTCGCCGTTCTTGAGCAGCAGACTGATCGGGGCGTCGGTCCCCTTGGCGGCGGTGACGGCGTCGCGCAATTTCTCGGCCGAGGCGGCGAGATCGTTGACGGCGACCAGCTCCCAGCCCGGCCCGATGTCGGCCTGGAACGCGCGGCCGCCCCAGCGGATGCCGGTCAGCTTGTTCGAGGACGACAGGGTGAAGCCCAGGGAATACTGGAAGTCGTTGGCCCAGCCTGATTGGACGCGCTTTTCATCGGCGGTCAGGCTGTCGGTGTAGGTGAGGCGATAGCCGCCGCGCGTCAGACCATCGAGCGGAGCCTTGGCGTCCGGCCCGCTGGCGTCGAGGCGCGTGCGCAGGAAGTTTGCCCAATCGTGAGGGTGGACCGCGTTCAGGGCGGCGACCACGTCGTCGAACACATAGCCGCGCGGCGCCCACGAGCCATCGTCGCCGCCGAAGAAGCCCTTGGCGAAGTCATCCAGCGACTTCTTCCCGCCCGTCGCTTCACGAATGAGCGTGTCGGCGTCCAGCCAGATCAGCAGGGCCTCGCGGTAGTAGTCGCCAGTGCCGCGCATCCACGACGAATAGGGATTGCCGGTGCGATAGCCGAGCAGGTTGTGGTTGTTTGTATCCTGCAACGGACGCCACTCGCGGCCGGGCTGGTTGTCGTAGAAGGCGGCGACCTCGGCGAAGCTGGTCAGGATGTCGGCCTTGGAGGCCAGGCCTGAGCGCGCCGTCAGCACGTCGCCCCAATATTCCGTCTGTCCCTCATAGACCCACAGCAGGGTGTTCTGGGTCGGGATGTTGTGGTTGGCGGTCAGTTCGTCGGCCGGTCGCTGGCGCTTGCCGTTCCAGGCGTGGGTGAACTCGTGCGGCAGCAGGCCGACCGCGCCCATGCTCTTGCCCCAGTTGGTGAAGAAGTCGGCCGGGACCGAGTTCTCGGACGAGCGGTGATGTTCCAGCCCGATACCGCCCAGCTTTGACGTCGCCGCCAGCAGGAAGTCGTAGCGGTCATAGGGGCGGGCGCCGAACAGGCGGTCGGTTTGCGTCACCAGGTTCTCGAACCAGCTGAGTTGCTCGGCCGTGGGGGCGAGATCCTTGGCCGTATCGGCCATGATGTTCAGGTGCACCGCGCCTTCGCCGTCGCCCCGGCGCGGGTCGATGGCGATGCGCTGGAAGTGGGCGCCGCCGAACAGGGGGCTGTCGATCAGGGTGTACAGGTCGGTCGGCGCGAACGTCGCCAGGCCGTCGACGAAGCTCTCGGTATCGAGCGCCACGCCGTACTTCCAGCCCTGCGGCAGGCGGATTGACGGGGCGAAGGTGATGCCGGTCGAGCGATAGCCCGCCGGATAGAGCAGGGCCTTCTCCCACTGCAGATTGACCATCTCGGGGGTCATGACCACGCGCCAGGTCGAGTTGTCCGGCTGGGTCAGCCACTGGAAGTCGACGGTGATCTCGCTGACGCCCTGAGGCACGTCGATGTGGAAGGCGTAGGGGTCGATGGTGTCGCGCAGCCACTCGATGCGCGCCCCGCCGCCCTGGACAGTGACGCCGGAAACCAGCTGGATCGGGCCGGTGGCGGCGTGGTTGCCCGGCAGGAACTTCGGATACAGCAGAACCAGATGGCCGGGCGTGACCGGGATGGTCTGGCGCACGCGGACGATCTTCTTCTCGACGTCGGTGGCGTCGACCTCATAGCGGATGACGCCGGGATAGGTCTCGGCCGTCGGGGCCGGGATCGGGGGCAGGGCGCGGGGCAGGGCCAGGGGCGTGTTCTGCGGCGTCGGCGCGGCGGGGGCTTGAGGGCCAGTCCAGTCCTGGGCGAGGGCGGCGGGCGCCGCGGAGGACAGCAGCAGGGCGAGGGCGGCGGCGGGCAGGCGGTGTGTCAGGGTCATGCTGTTCTCGTAACCTTTCTCCCCTCGGGGGAGAAGGCGGGCGGTGGAGCCGCTCGGATGAGGGGGCGGTTTCAGTTCGCAGACGACAGGGGGGGGGCGAAGCTGACCGCCCCCTCATCCGTCTCGCTGCGCGAGCCACCCTCTCCCCCGAGGGGAGAAGGAAGATTGGCCGTGTTTTCCTACCGCCGGCGAGGCGACAGGATGTCGCCCAGACGGTCGGGCGTGCCCTCGATCCGCTCCAGATGCGGATAGCGCAGGCCGTCGTGGTAGTCGAAGCGCACCGTCTTGAAGACATCGCCGTTCTTCAGGATCAGCTCGATCGGTTCGGACGATCCCTTGGCGGCGGTGACGGCCTCTTTCAGCGCGTCGGCCGTGGCCGCGCGGCCGCCGACGGCGACGACTTCCCAGCCGGAGGTCAGACCTTGCTCGAACGCGGGGCCGCCCCACAGGACGGAGGTGATCCTGTTCGACTTGTTCATCATGAAGCCGAGCGAATAGGTGAAGTCGTTGCGGCCAAGCTCCTTGTAGAGGGCGCCCATGTAGCCGGACGGCTCTTCCTTGAAGACCAGGCGGTAACCGCCGCGCTCGATGCCGTCCAGCGGACCGCGCGAGCCGGGGCCGACCGCGTCGAGCCGTTCGCGCAGGAAGGCGGCCCAGTCGTTGGCCTGCACGCCGTTCAGCGTCGAGGTCACGTCGGCGAAGGTGTAGGGGGCCGGATCCCAGTTCCCGTCCTCGACGCCGAAGAAGGCCTTGGCGAAGTCGTCCAGCGACTTCTTGCCGCCGGTCCGCTCGCGGATCAGGGTGTCGGCGTCCAGCCAGATCAGCGAGCCCTCGCGGTAATAGTCCTCGCTGCGCTGATAGGAGCCCCACGGCTGCGGCCGACGCTGGCTGATGATGGGGTCGTTGGTGGTGTCCTGCATGGCGCGCCACTGGCGGCCGGGGATGTTCTGGAAGCTGGCCGCGCTCATGGCCAGCACGTCCAGCGCCTGCTGCTTGCTCATCAGTCCGGCCCGGGCGGTCAGGACCAGACCCCAATACTGCGTCTGGCCCTCATAGACCCACATCAGGGAGTTCTGCAGCGGCTCGTTCAGATTGGGCGTCAGCTGGTCGGCGGGGCGGCGCCATTTGCCGTTCCAGCTGTGGGTGTATTCGTGGCCCAGCAGGTCGCGGTCGGCCAGCGTCGCCTCGCGGTCGGTGAAATACTTCACGTCGACGCTGTTCTCGGACGAGCGGTGATGCTCAAGGCCGATGCCGCCCAGCTTGTCGGTCACGGCCAGCAGGAAGTCGTAGTGGTCATAGTGGCGCGCGCCGAACAGGCGGTCGGCCTGCTGGACCAGATTGCGGTGCAACTGGATGTGCTCGTCGCTGGCCTCCAGCATCTTGGGGTCATCGGCCACGACATTGAGGCGCACCGGCGAGCGGCCGCCCGGATCCAGGTCGATCTGGCGATAGTGGGCGCCGGCGAAGACCGGGCTGTCGGCCAGATGCTCCAGCGTGATCGGGGCGAAGGTCGCCAGGTCGTTCTCGAAGCTGACGGTGTCGAGCCCGGCGCCGTAGTTCCAGCCCTGCGGCAGCTTCAGCGTCGGCTCGAAGGTGATCTGGCGCGAGTAATAGCCTGCCGGATAGAGCAGGGCCTTCTCCCACTGGATGTTCAGCATCTCGGGCGTGACGACGACGCGGCCCTGGGCGCCCTCGATCGGCGTCAGCCACTGGAAGGCCACATCGACCTCGCTCACCCCGGCCGGGACCTCGATCTGATAGGCCCACGGCTGCACGGTGTTGCGCACCCATTCCAGCCGTTGACCGTTGGCGGTGAAGGTCAGGCCGCCGACGTTGGCGACAGGGCCGACCGGGCCGTGGTTGCCGGGAATCCATTGCGGATAGAAGAGGATCAGCGGGCCGGGGCCGCTGACGGGAATGGTCTGGCGCACCTGGATCAGGCGGCGGTCGATGTCGGTCGCGTCGACATGCAGTTTGATGACGCCGGGGTAGGCTTCGTCCTTGGCCGCCGGGATCGGCGCCAGGGCGACGGGCAGGGCGGGCGTCCCGACCTGGGCCAGAGCGGGCGCGCCCGTCGCCAGCAGGAGGACCGAGGCGCTGGCGGCCAGAAGGAAACGTTGCATGACGGCTATCTCAGGACGGCCGCCCCCACGCGACCACGACAAGGAGGCGCAGACGACAGCGTGTCGCAGGCGTCGTCAAGACGGATGACGATTCCGTGTCGATGCTGCGGAGAGGCGACACGTTTCCATCCCGCTCATCCCGGCGGACGCCGGGATCCAGTTCTTTGGCTTCAGGCGCTACGCCTTAGGGGATAAGTTCCAGTGTGGCGCTCTCACTGGGTCCCGGCGTCCGCCGGGATGAGCGGATCAGAGTTAGCGCCCGAATTTTATGCGAGCGGCGTGTCAGCCCTGCGGATTCACTTCCAGCAGTTCGACCGTGAAGCGCAGCGCCGAGTTGGCGGGGATTTCCGTCCCCATCCAGCGCGAGCCGTAGGCCAGATCGGCGGGGATGACGAACTCATAGGTCTCGCCCTCGCGCATCAGGGCGACGCCCTCGGTCCAGCCCTTGATGACCCGGTTCAGGGGGAAGGTCGCGGGCTCGTTGCGCGAATAGGAGCTGTCGAACTCGCGCCCGTCGATGAAGGTGCCGCGATAGTGGACCTTGACCGTGTCGGTCGCGGACGGCTGAGCGCCGTTCGGATTGGCCTTGCTGACAAGGCGATATTGCAGGCCCGACGGGGCCGAGGTCCAGCCGCGACGCTGACTGTTCCACATCAGATAGGCGGCCTGACCGACCTCCCAATTCTCCTGCGTCGCGGGGCCGACCGCCTCGCGCAGGCCGGGATAGCCGACGTCGGGCGTCGAGGCGCAGGCGCCCAGGGTCATGGAGAGCGACACGGCGGCGAGGAGGGGCAGGGCGATGTGCTTCATAACGCAAGGCTTATCACGCTGATCGAAACTGTCACCTGCTCGCGTGCTGGGGCCTTTATTTCGCCGAAGAAGGGCGTATATATGCGCGCTCCGCAGATTCCATGAATCCCGCGCGAAAGCGCCGAGGCCCGGTTTGTCGCCCTCCGACCGGTGCGAAGGCGTCGCCCCTCCCCAAGGGGGCGGATACATCCAGGCGTCCTGATCCGCGTGCGGGTCGAGGGTGGACGCCGAGAGACATTTAACGGTCACGGATCGCCGGTCGGCGCGCCGTGGCTGCTGCATTGAGAGCGGGCCTCGCAAGGGGCCGCGATTGGGAAAACAGAATGGCCAAGTCCACCGACGGTCTCGCCTTGGGTAAGATCGCTGCCGCCACGTCGTTTACCGGCAAGAAGCGCATTCGCTACAGCTTCGGGCGCATCCCCGAAGCCGTGCAGATGCCGAACCTGATCGAGGTTCAGCGCGCTTCGTATGAGCAGTTCCTGCAGCGCGAGTCGCGCCCGGGCCTGCGCAACGACGAGGGCATCGAGGCGGTCTTCAAGTCGGTGTTCCCGATCAAGGACTTCAACGAACGCGCCGTCCTGGAATACGTCTCCTACGAGTTCGAGGACCCGAAGTACGACGTCGAGGAATGCATCCAGCGCGACATGACCTATGCCGCGCCGCTGAAGGTCAAGCTGCGCCTGATCGTGTTCGAGACCGAGGAAGAAACGGGCGCCCGTTCGGTCAAGGACATCAAGGAGCAGGACGTCTACATGGGCGACATCCCGCTCATGACGGACAAGGGCACCTTCATCGTCAACGGCACCGAGCGCGTGATCGTCTCGCAGATGCACCGTTCGCCGGGCGTCTTCTTCGACCACGACAAGGGCAAGACCCACTCGTCGGGCAAGCTGCTGTTCGCCGCCCGCGTGATCCCGTATCGCGGCTCGTGGCTGGACTTCGAGTTCGACGCCAAGGACATCGTCTACGTCCGTATCGACCGTCGCCGTAAGCTGCCGGCCTCGACCTTCCTCTATGCCCTGGGCATGGACGGGGAAGAGATCCTCAAGACCTTCTACGAGACCGTTCCGTACGAGAAGCGCGGCGAAGGCTGGGTCACGCCCTACAAGCCGGAACGCTGGCGCGGCGTGAAGCCGGAGTTCGATCTGGTCGACGCCGACACCGGCGAAGTGGTCGCCCCGGCCGGTCAGAAGATCAGCGCCCGCGCCGCCAAGAAGCTGGCCGACGGCGGCCTGAAGTCGCTGTCGCTGGCGGCTGACGCCCTGCTGACCAAGTATCTGGCCTCCGACGCCGTCAACTACCAGACCGGCGAAATCTACGCCGAGGCGGGCGACGAGCTGGACGCCGCCGCGATCGAGCTGCTGGAAGCCAACGGCTTCACCACCATCGACGTGCTGGACATCGACCACGTCACGGTCGGCGCCTACATGCGCAACACCCTGCGCGTGGACAAGAACACGGGCCGCGAGGACGCCCTGTTCGACGTCTATCGCGTCATGCGCCCGGGCGAGCCGCCGACGCCGGAAGCGGCCGAGGCCATGTTCAACTCGCTGTTCTTCGACGCCGAGCGCTACGACCTGTCGGCCGTGGGCCGCGTGAAGATGAACATGCGTCTGGAAACCCCCGAGGTTTCGGACGAAATCCGCGTCCTGCAGAAGGACGACGTGCTGAAGGTCCTGCAGATCCTGGTCGGCCTGAAGGACGGCCGCGGCGAGATCGACGACATCGACAACCTGGGCAACCGCCGGGTCCGTTCGGTGGGCGAGCTGCTGGAAAACCAGTACCGCGTCGGCCTGCTGCGCATGGAGCGCGCCATCAAGGAGCGCATGTCCTCGGTCGATATCGACACGGTCATGCCGCACGACCTGATCAACGCCAAGCCGGCCGCCGCCGCTGTGCGTGAATTCTTCGGCTCGTCGCAGCTGTCGCAGTTCATGGACCAGACGAACCCGCTGTCGGAAATCACCCACAAGCGCCGCCTCTCGGCGCTTGGCCCGGGCGGTCTGACGCGCGAGCGCGCGGGCTTTGAAGTCCGCGACGTGCACCCGACGCACTATGGCCGTATCTGCCCGATCGAAACGCCGGAAGGCCCGAACATCGGTCTGATCAACTCGCTGGCCACCCACGCCCGCGTCAACAAGTACGGCTTCATCGAAAGCCCGTACCGTCGCGTGGTCGACGGCAAGGCGACGGACGAGGTGGTCTACATCTCGGCGATGGAAGAGGCGAAGCACGTCATCGCTCAGGCCAACATCGACCTGAAGGACGGCGAGATCGTCGAGGAGCTGGTGCCGGGCCGTATCAACGGCGACTCCCAGCTGCTGACCAAGGAAACGGTCGACATGATGGACGTGTCGCCGAAACAGGTCGTTTCGGTCGCCGCCGCCCTGATCCCCTTCCTGGAAAACGACGACGCCAACCGCGCGCTGATGGGCGCCAACATGCAGCGTCAGGCCGTGCCGCTGGTGAAGTCGGACGCGCCGCTGGTCGGCACCGGCATGGAAGCCGTCGTGGCCGTGGACTCCGGCGCTGTCGTGGTCGCCCGTCGTGAAGGCGTGGTCGAGCAGATCGACGGCACCCGTATTGTCGTGCGCGCCACGGGCGACGTGGAAGCCGGCCGCTCGGGCGTCGACATCTATCGCCTGTCGAAGTTCCAGCGTTCGAACCAGTCGACCTGCATCAATCAACGCCCGATCGTGCGCGTGGGCGATGCGGTGAAGGCCGGCGACGTCATCGCCGACGGCCCGTCGACGGACCTGGGCGAACTGGCGCTGGGCCGTAACGCCCTGGTCGCCTTCATGCCCTGGAACGGCTACAACTTCGAAGACTCGATCCTGATCTCCGAACGGATCGTGCGCGACGACATCTTCACCTCGATCCACCTGGAAGAGTTCGAGGTCATGGCCCGCGACACCAAGCTGGGCCCGGAAGAAATCACCCGCGACATCCCGAACGTCGGCGAGGAAGCCCTGCGTAACCTCGACGAGGCGGGCATCGTGGCCATCGGCGCCGAAGTCCAGCCGGGCGACATCCTGGTCGGCAAGGTGACGCCGAAGGGCGAAAGCCCGATGACCCCGGAAGAGAAGCTGCTGCGCGCCATCTTCGGCGAGAAGGCTTCGGACGTGCGCGACACCTCGCTGCGCCTGCCGCCCGGCGTCGCCGGCACCATCGTCGACGTGCGCGTGTTCAACCGCCACGGCATCGACAAGGACGAGCGCGCCATGGCGATCGAGCGCGCCGAGATCGAGCGTCTGGGCAAGGACCGCGACGACGAGCTCAAGATCCTTGAGCGCAACGTCTACGGCCGCGTGAAGCCGCTGCTGCTCGGCAAGACCGCCGTGTCCGGCCCGAAGGGCATGGGCCGCGGCGAGGTCACCGAAGAGAAGCTGGCCGAAGTGTCCAAGGGTCTGTGGTGGCAGGTCGCCCTCGACGACGAGAAGGCGATGGGCGAGCTGGAGGCCATGAAGAAGCAGTTCGAGGACGCCCGTAAGGCCCTCGACCGCCGCTTCGAAGACAAGGTCGAGAAGCTGCAGCGCGGCGACGAGATGCCGCCTGGCGTCATGAAGATGGTCAAGGTCTTCGTGGCCGTGAAGCGCAAGCTGCAACCGGGCGACAAGATGGCCGGCCGTCACGGGAACAAGGGCGTCATCTCCAAGATTCTGCCGATCGAGGACATGCCGTACCTGGAAGACGGCACCCACGTCGACGTGGTGCTGAACCCGCTGGGCGTGCCGTCGCGCATGAACATCGGCCAGATCTTCGAGACCCACCTGGGTTGGGCCGCGGCCGGTCTGGGCAAGCAGATCTCCGGTCTGCTGGAAGCCTGGCAGCACGGTGGCCAGAAGCAGGCTCTGATCGAGCGTCTGACCGAGGTCTATGGCGCCGACACCCCGCTGCCGGACGACGAGGAAGACCTGATCGAACTGGCGAAGAACCTGTCCAAGGGCGTGCCCTTCGCGACCCCGGTCTTCGACGGCGCGCGCATCTCGGACATCGAGAACCTGCTGGAGTCGGCCGGCCTGGATCCCTCGGGCCAGTCGATCCTGTACGACGGTCAGACCGGCGAGCAGTTCAAGCGTCCGGTCACGGTCGGCTACATCTACATGCTGAAGCTGCACCACCTGGTCGACGACAAGATCCACGCCCGTTCGATCGGCCCGTACTCGCTCGTCACCCAGCAGCCGCTGGGCGGTAAGGCGCAGTTCGGCGGTCAGCGCTTCGGGGAAATGGAGGTCTGGGCTCTGGAAGCTTACGGCGCCGCCTACACCCTGCAGGAAATGCTGACGGTGAAGTCGGACGACGTGGCCGGCCGGACCAAGGTCTACGAGGCCATCGTCCGCGGCGACGACAGCTTCGAGGCCGGCATCCCCGAGTCGTTCAACGTGCTCGTGAAGGAAATGCGCTCGCTGGGCCTGAACGTGGAGCTGGAAAACAGCTGACCGGATCAAGCGCCCTTCCTCGCCTCGGCGGGGGAGGGCGGTCCGCCTGTTCTCCTCTCTGAATGATTTTCGCGGGGCATTCCCGCAGAAGGAAAAAAGATGAACCAGGAAGTCCTGAACATCTTCAACCCGGTCCCGGTCACCCCGACCTTCGACCAGATCAAGATCGCCCTGGCCTCGCCGGAGAAGATCCGCTCGTGGTCGTTCGGCGAGATCAAGAAGCCGGAAACCATCAACTACCGCACGTTCAAGCCCGAGCGTGACGGCCTGTTCTGCGCCCGTATCTTTGGACCGACCAAGGACTACGAATGCCTGTGCGGCAAGTACAAGCGCATGAAGTACAAGGGCATCATCTGCGAGAAGTGCGGCGTTGAGGTCACCCTGGCCCGCGTCCGCCGCGAGCGCATGGGCCACATCGACCTGGCCGCCCCGGTCGCCCACATCTGGTTCCTGAAGTCGCTGCCGAGCCGCATCTCGCTGATGCTGGACATGGCGCTGAAGGACGTCGAACGCGTCCTGTACTTCGAGAACTACATCGTCACCGAGCCGGGCCTGACCCCGCTGAAGCAGAACCAGCTGCTGACGGAAGACGAGTTCTATCACTACCAGGAAGAGTTCGGCGACGACGGCTTCACCGCCGAGATCGGCGCCGAGGCGGTCCGCAACCTGCTGATGGCGATCGACCTGAACGCCGAGGCCGAGAAGCACCGCGCCGAGCTGGCCGACAACCCGTCGGAGCTGAAGGCCAAGAAGGCGTCCAAGCGCCTGAAGCTGCTGGAGGCCTTCATCGAGTCGGGCAACAAGCCCGAGTGGATGATCCTGACGATCGTCCCGGTCATCCCGCCGGAACTGCGTCCGCTGGTGCCGCTGGATGGCGGCCGCTTCGCGACGTCGGACCTGAACGACCTGTATCGCCGGGTCATCAACCGGAACAACCGCCTGAAGCGCCTGATCGAACTGCGCGCGCCGGACATCATCATCCGCAACGAGAAGCGGATGCTGCAGGAATCCGTCGACGCTCTGTTCGACAACGGCCGTCGCGGTCGCGTCATCACCGGCGCGAACAAGCGTCCGCTGAAGTCGCTGGCCGACATGCTGAAGGGCAAGCAGGGCCGCTTCCGTCAGAACCTGCTGGGCAAGCGCGTCGACTACTCGGGCCGTTCGGTCATCACCGTGGGACCCGAGCTGAAGCTGCACGAGTGCGGCCTGCCCAAGAAGATGGCGCTGGAGCTGTTCAAGCCGTTCATCTACGCGCGTCTGGACGCCAAGGGCCTGTCGGGCACCGTCAAGCAGTCCAAGCGCATGGTCGAGCGCGAACAGCCCGCCGTTTGGGACATCCTGGACGAGGTCATCCGCGAGCACCCGGTTCTGCTGAACCGCGCCCCGACCCTGCACCGTCTGGGCATCCAGGCGTTCGAGCCCAAGCTGATCGAGGGCAAGGCCATCCGCCTGCACCCGCTGGTCTGTACGGCGTTCAACGCTGACTTCGACGGCGACCAGATGGCCGTGCACGTCCCGCTGAGCCTTGAGGCCCAGCTGGAAGCGCGCGTGCTGATGATGTCGACGAACAACATCCTGTCGCCCGCCAACGGCAAGCCGATCATCGTGCCGTCGCAGGACATCGTGCTCGGCCTCTACTACCTGTCGCTGGTCAAGGAAGGTCAGCCGGGCGAAGGCAAGCTGTTCGCCAACATGGGCGAGATCGACGCGGCGCTGGACGCCCGTGTCGTGACCCTGCACACCAGGATCAAGGCGCGCTGGACCGAGATGAACTCGGAAGGCGAAGTCGTGACCAAGGTGATCGACACCACGCCGGGCCGGATGAAGCTGGGCGCCCTGCTGCCGCTGAACCCGAACATCGGCTACAACCTTCTGGACAAGAACCTGACCAAGAAGGAAATCGGCAACCTGATCGATCAGGTCTATCGCCACTGCGGTCAGAAGGCGACGGTCATCTTCGCCGACCAGATGATGCAGATGGGCTTCCGCGAAGCCGCCAAGGCCGGCATCTCGGTGGGCAAGGACGACATCGTCATCCCGGCCAAGAAGGAAGCTCTGGTCAACGAAACCCGCACCCAGGTCGAAGAGTACGAGCAGCAATATGCTGACGGCCTGATCACCAAGGGCGAGAAGTACAACAAGGTCGTCGACGCCTGGGCCAAGGCCACGGACAAGATCGCCGATGAGATGATGGGCGAAATCGCCCAGCCGCGCGTCCTGATCAAGGGTCAGGAGCCGGACATCAACTCGGTCTTCATGATGGCCAACTCGGGCGCTCGTGGCTCGCAGGCCCAGATGAAGCAGCTGGGCGGGATGCGCGGCCTGATGGCCAAGCCCTCGGGCGAGATCATCGAGACGCCGATCATTTCGAACTTCAAGGAAGGCCTGACCGTCCTTGAATACTTCAACTCCACCCACGGCGCCCGTAAGGGCCTGGCCGACACCGCCCTGAAGACCGCCAACTCGGGTTACCTGACCCGTCGTCTGGTGGACGTGGCGCAGGACTCCATCGTCACCGAGGAAGACTGCGGCTCGACGCGCGGCATCACCCTGCGCGCCGTGGTCGAAGGCGGCGACGTGCTCGTCTCGCTGGGCCAGCGCGTGCTGGGCCGTTATGCGGCCGAGGACATCAAGGAGCCGGGCGGCGAAGTCCTGTTCCCTGCCGACACCTATCTGCAGGAAGAGGAAGTCGAGCTGATCGACAAGGTGGGCGTCCAGTCCATCAAGGTCCGTTCGGCCCTGACCTGTGAAGCCGAAACCGGCATCTGCGCGACCTGCTACGGCCGTGACCTGGCGCGCGGCACCAACGTCAACATCGGCGAAGCGGTCGGCGTCATCGCCGCCCAGTCGATCGGCGAACCGGGCACCCAGCTCACGATGCGGACCTTCCACATCGGCGGTACGGCCCAGGTGGCGGAGACCTCCTTCTTCGAGGCGACCAACGCCGGCGTCATCAAGGTCGTCGGACCGACCGTTATCGCCGCTCACGGCGATCCGGTGGCCATGAGCCGCAACGTCGTGGTCACGGTGACCGTCGACGGCAAGGACCGCGAATCCTACAAGGTGCCGTACGGCGCGCGCCTGCGCGTCAAGGACGGCGCCGAGGTGACCAAGAACCAGCGTCTGGCCGAGTGGGACCCCTATACCACCCCGATCCTGACGGAAGTCGGCGGCGTGGTGCGTTTCGAGGACCTGGTCGACGGCCTGTCCGTCAAGGAAGAGACTGACGAGGCCACGGGCATCGCCCAGCGCGTCGTCTCCGACTGGCGCGCCAGCCCGCGCGGCGCGGACCTGCGTCCGGCCATGGGCGTCACCCAGGGCGACAGCTACGCCAAGCTGTCGAGCGGTTCTGACGCGCGTTACCTGCTGCCCGTCGGCGCCATCCTGTCGGTGGCCAACGGCGACGAGACGAAGCCGGGCGACATCATCGCCCGTATTCCGACCGAAGGCGCCAAGACCCGCGACATCACCGGCGGTCTGCCGCGGGTGGCCGAGCTGTTCGAAGCCCGTCGTCCGAAGGACTGCGCGGTCATCGCCGAAATGGACGGTCGCGTCGAATTCGGTCGCGACTACAAGAACAAGCGCCGCATCAAGATCACCCCGGAGCCGGATGCCGACGGCAACCAGGGCGAAGCGGTCGAGTTCCTGATCCCGAAGGGCAAGCACATCTCCGTCCACGACGGCGATCTGATCCAGAAGGGCGACTACATCATCGACGGCAACCCGGATCCGCACGATCTGCTGCGCATCCAGGGCGTCGAGGCGCTGGCCGAGTATCTGGTGAACGAAGTGCAGGAGGTCTATCGACTGCAGGGCGTGCCGATCAACGACAAGCACATCGAAGTCATCGTCCGTCAGATGCTGCAGAAGGTCGAAGTCATCGACTCGGCCGAGACGACGCTCATCAAGGGCGACCACGTCGATCGCGTCGAAGTCGACATCGAGAACGCCAAGGTCGAAAAGCGCGGCGGCCGCATCGCCACCGTGCAGCCGGTCCTGCTGGGCATCACCAAGGCGTCGCTGCAGACCCGCAGCTTCATCTCGGCGGCGTCGTTCCAGGAGACCACCCGCGTCCTCACCGAGGCTTCGGTCCACGGCAAGAAGGACACGCTGGAAGGCCTGAAGGAAAACGTCATCGTCGGCCGCCTGATCCCGGCGGGCACGGGCGCCTATCTGCGCAGCCTGCAGAAGATCGCCAACGAGCGTGACGCTGAGCTGACCCAGGCCCGCGAAGACGCGGTCGAGCCGCTGCCGGCCGACCTGGCCCTGGAACTGGAGCAGTCGGCCGACTGATCCGGGTTCAGACCTGAATGACTGAAGAGGGCGGCGTCGAAAGGCGCCGCTCTTTTTTTTGTTGGCCTATCGCGCTTTGCGCTACTTGAGTCAGTTTGTTGGCCTACCGCGCTTCGCGCTACTTGAGGCAGTTTGTCGGCCTACCGCGCTTCGCGCTGCTTGAGGCCGTTGGCTGTTCCCTTCCCGGCGGGAGAGGGGGTTACTGCGGCCGCATCGGCTCGCGGGGGCCGGCGGAGCCGGGCGTCATTGGGCGGCCTGAGGCGGAGGGGCCTTCGCGGCGGGTCTGGATATTGCGGTTGGAATCCATCTGCATCGAGGAATCCAGATGGGCGCCCGCGCAGCCGGCGCCGAAGTTGGAGCCGGGGCAGTCCTGCGGCGCCAGAACGCCTACGCCGCCGCTGAGCGGGCGCCGCTGAGCCTCATAGCGTTGCAGTTCACGCGCGCCTTCACGCGCGAAGCGCGCGTCGCGTTCGGCGTTGCCTGTACCCGTGATGGGGCGACGTTCGGCGGCGGCTGCGGCGCGTTCGTTGAACTGTTCGTCGCACAGGGCCCGCTCGGCGCGGCTCAGACTGTCATAGGAGCGACATCCGGCAGGAGAGGTGCGCAGGGCGCGCGCCGTGGCGGCGGCCTGGCTTTCAGGCGTGACGCGCCACGGGTCGATGGTCTGGGCCGAGGCCGCAGCGGGCGCGTCGTCCGGCGCCGGTCGGGCGATACGCGGGGCGGGCGGCGTCGGCAGCGCAGGCGCCAGGATCGGCGCGGCGCCGGGGCGGCTCTGTCCGGTCGTCCGGGCGGTCGCGGCGGTCGCGGGGGTCGACATCGGCTGGCGCGGCCGCTCTTCGGGCAGGAGCGGGCGAGGCTCGATCTCCAGATAGATGGGCGCAGGGCCTGCATCGACGATCCGCAGGGGAGGGCGGGCGGTCAGGAACATCAGGGGCAGCAACAGCAGACCGTGGATCAGGACCGAGCCGCCGACCAGCATCAGCCTGCGGTTTCTGGCATGGCGCCCCGAGCGCGTCTTCGTCGGCGTCAGAACCGCGACGGTCATGTCGACCTCCCATCCCCAAAGTCAGGATGCGGGGGCAAGCGTGGCGATATCGAGGCGAAGGCGCAACAGCGGTCGACAGGGAACCGAAGCCAGGGTCGGCCCGATCTGCGAATCCCTTGACCTGTTAACGGATCGCGCGTAGAAGCCGCGCACTTTCGAGAGGTGGGCGGTTCGCCGTTCGCTCAGATCGTGACAATCGAACGGACGGGCTGCGCCCGCCGGAACGCCCGAAGCGCGCGTTCCGGTTTTTCTGTTTGGGCGTCTCGTTCGGCTCGATAACACCCGGGCGGGGCTACGGTCCCGTTCAAAAGAAGGCTCATGAGGCGCTCCGGTCGAAAGACACACGCCTCCACATCGAAAAGAGACGAATTCGAATGCCCACGATCAACCAGCTGATCCGCAAGCCGCGCAAGCCCAAGCCCGTCCGTAACAAGGTCCCGGCTCTGGAAGGTTCGCCCCAGCGTCGCGGCGTCTGCACCCGCGTTTACACCACGACCCCGAAGAAGCCGAACTCGGCTCTGCGTAAGGTCGCCAAGGTCCGTCTGGCCAAGAACGGCGTCGAAGCCGTGTGCTACATCCCCGGCGAAGGCCACAACCTGCAGGAGCACTCGGTCGTGCTGATCCGCGGCGGCCGCGTGAAGGACTTGCCCGGCGTTCGCTACCACATCCTGCGCGGCGTGCTCGACACCCAGGGCGTCAAGGACCGCAAGCAGCGTCGTTCGCACTACGGCGCCAAGCGTCCGAAGTAATCCGTTCCTTAGCGCCCTACAGATTTAAGAGGATACATCCATGTCCCGTCGTCACCGCGCTCAGAAGCGTGAAGTTCTGCCGGATCCGAAGTTTGGCGACCTGGTGGTCACCAAGTTCATGAACTACGTCATGTACGAAGGTAAGAAGGCCGTCGCCGAAAACATCGTTTACGGCGCCTTCGACATCCTGGCGGAGAAGAAGAAGGAACAGACTGCAGTCGAGACCTTCCACGCTGCGCTGGAAAACGTCGCCCCGGCCGTCGAAGTCCGTTCGCGCCGCGTCGGCGGCGCCACCTATCAGGTGCCGGTCGAGGTCCGTCCGGACCGTCGTCGCGCCCTGGCCATCCGCTGGCTGGTCAACGCTGCGCGCAACCGCGGCGAAAACACCATGACCGAAAAGCTGGCCGCCGAGCTGCTGGACGCCTCGAACAACCGCGGCACCGCCGTCAAGAAGCGTGAAGACACCCACAAGATGGCCGAAGCCAACCGCGCCTTCAGCCACTACCGCTGGTAAACGTCTTAAAACCGCCAACGGCGGCGACTATTTAAGACGATCCGGCGCGGGCGTTCAGGTTGAACCGCCCGCGCCGTCATATCCGACACCCCAGGGCGCTCGCCGCGTCCGCGAAGCTCCCGGAAGGCAACTTCAATGCCCCGCACACATAAAATCGAAGACTACCGCAACTTCGGCATCATGGCCCACATCGACGCGGGCAAGACGACGACGACCGAGCGGATCCTGTTCTACACCGGCAAGAACCACAAAATGGGCGAGACGCACGACGGCGCGTCCACTATGGACTGGATGGATCAGGAGCAGGAACGCGGCATCACCATCACGTCGGCCGCGACGACCGCTTTCTGGCGCGAAAAGCGCCTGAACATCATCGACACCCCCGGCCACGTGGACTTCACCATTGAAGTCGAGCGTTCGCTGCGCGTGCTCGACGGCGCCGTCACGGTGCTGGACGGCAACGCCGGCGTCGAGCCGCAGACGGAAACCGTCTGGCGCCAGGCCGACAAGTACAACGTTCCGCGCATCGTCTTCGTCAACAAGATGGACAAGATCGGCGCCGACTTCGAAAAGTCGGTCGAGTCGATCCGCGACCGTCTGGGCGCCAAGGCCGTGCCGATCCAACTGCCGATCGGTTCGGAATCGAATCTGAAGGGCGTGGTCGACCTGGTCGAGATGAAGGCCCTGGTCTGGGAAACCGACCAGGTCGGCGCTTCGGCCGACGTGCGTGACATCCCGGCCGACATGGCTGACGCCGTGGCCGCCGCCCGCCAGTACCTGGTCGACAACGCCGTCGAGATCGACGACGAGGCGATGGAAGCCTATCTGGAAGGCAACGAGCCCTCGGTTGAAGTGCTGAAGCGCTGCATCCGTAAGGCCGTCATCACCGGCGCCTTCTATCCGATCCTGGCCGGCTCGGCCTTCAAGAACAAGGGCGTTCAGCCCCTGCTCGACGCCGTCGTCGACTACCTGCCGTCGCCGGTGGACATCCCGCCGACGCCGGGCATCGACTTCAAGACCGAAGAGCCGATCACCCGCATGGCTTCGGACGAAGAGCCCCTGTCGGTTTTGGCGTTCAAGATCATGGACGACCCCTTCGTCGGTTCGATCACCTTCTGCCGCCTGTACTCGGGCAAGATGGAGACCGGCCAATCGCTGCTGAACTCGTCGCGCGACAAGCGCGAGCGCGTCGGCCGCATGCTGCTGATGCACTCGAACAACCGTGAAGACATCAAGGAAGCCTACGCCGGCGACATCGTCGCCCTGGCCGGCCTGAAGGAAACCCGCACCGGCGACACCCTGTGTGATCCGCTGAAGTCGCCGGTCATCCTCGAGAAGATGGAATTCCCGGCGCCGGTTATCGAGATCGCCGTCGAGCCCAAGACCAAGGCCGACCAGGAGAAGCTGGGCGTCGCCCTGGCCAAGCTGGCTTCGGAAGATCCGTCCTTCACCGTTTCGACCGACCACGAGTCGGGTCAGACGATCCTGAAGGGCATGGGCGAGCTGCACCTGGACATCAAGATCGACATCCTGAAGCGCACCTATAAGGTCGAAGCGACCATCGGCGCGCCGCAGGTGGCCTATCGCGAGTCCATCAGCCGCAAGGCCGAGATCGACTACACCCACAAGAAGCAGACCGGCGGTACGGGCCAGTTCGCCCGCGTCAAGCTGGTGTTCGAGCCGGGCGAGCCGGGTTCGGACTTCGTCTTCGAGTCGGCCATCGTCGGCGGCGCCGTGCCCAAGGAATACATCCCGGGCGTGGAAAAGGGCCTGAAGTCGGCCAAGGACAACGGCCTGCTGGCCGGCTTCCCGGTGATCGACGTCAAGGCGACCCTGATCGACGGCGCCTTCCACGACGTCGACTCCTCGGTGCTGGCGTTTGAAATCGCCTCGCGGGCTGCGTTCCGTGAACTGAAGGAAAAGGGCGGACCGAAGCTGCTCGAGCCGATCATGGCCGTCGAGGTCGTGACCCCGGAAGAGTACCTGGGTTCGATCATCGGCGACCTGAACGGCCGTCGCGGCATGATCCAGGGTCAGGACATGCGCGGCAACGCCGTCGTCGTGAACGCCTTCGTGCCGCTGGCCAACATGTTCGGCTATGTGAACACGCTGCGGGGCATGTCGCAGGGCCGCGCCCAGTTCACCATGCAGTACGATCACTATGAAGCGGTGCCGCAACACGTCGCCGACGAAGTGATCAAGAAGTACGCCTAAGTCCGTCTTTCCGACGGACCCACTTGAAAACGGGGCGGTTTGATCACAAATCGCCCCACCTATCCCCAAACCCATTTGGACCCCCGTTTTGGGGATTCCAGGAGCTAGAGAATGGCCAAGGAAAAGTTCGAACGCACCAAG